>CAIYVZ010000192.1 GCA_903929755.1 uncultured Acidobacteriia bacterium | reverse complement strand
GCGCGCTGGTGATGCTGCCGAAACCGGCGGCACTTTGGGTGACGTTCGGGTTGTTGCGGTTCACGCGGTTGGCGGTATTGAAGAATTCGGCACGGAACTGCAGTTTGGTTCTTTCACGCCAGACGGCGAATTCCTTGAAGAGGCCGGAATCCCAGCCGATGAGGTTCGGGCCCCGGAGGAGACCTTTCCCCACGCTGCCGAAGGTTCCGGTTGCGGGGAGACCAAAGGCGGAGGGCACGAGATAATTGATGCAGGTTCCCGTGGCGCCGCAGGCACCGCCGCCGTAGGCTGCGCCACCGAGGTAGTTGGCACGGTCGGAACCGATACCGGTTTGGGACTGGTCCTTGCCGGCCAGGATGGTGAGAGGCCCACCGGTCTGGATGGTGAAGATACCGTTCAGCTGCCAGCCGCCGGCCACCAGGCGCAGGGCCTTGTTGGCGGCCTTGAGGGCGGGCAGTTCATAGATGTAAGAAGTGACGAAGCGCTGGGTATGGTCGAATTCCGAGGGGCCACGGTCATACTGGTGGCGGCCCGGGAAGTTCCACGGCACCGGCGAGTTGCTGCCGGCTGCGACGCCGGTGATGCCCTGGTTGTAGGGCAGCGTGTCGATGGACTTCGACCAGGTGTAGTTGGCCAGAACCGAGAACGAATGTGACAGACGCTTCTGGGCGGTGAGCTGGAGTGAGTTGTACCCGGAGTTCACGTCCTGGGTGGCCTGTGAGATGGAGCCGTAGGGCTGGAAGGCACGGCGGGCATCAGCACCGCGAGCATCGCCGGCTTTGTAGACGGCAGGGTTCAGTTCCAGCGATTCCAGCAGGTGGCTGGCGTGCGAACCGACGTAAGCGCCGCGCAAAATCCAGTCACCGGGCAACTGGCGTTCCATGATGAGATTCCAGTTGTAGCTGACGGGGGTGATTTGGCGTTGGTTGTTAGCCGGATCGTAGGTAATGACGAGCACCGGGCCGGGGAAGGGGGAATCCTTCGGGGGCGGGAAGGGCGAGGGGTACGGATTGGTCAGGCCCAGGTAGGGGTTGGAGAAAGTTCCCTGCGGCTGGGTGAGCGCGAACTGGGGGCTGAAGGGCGTGACGTCGACGAAACGGTTGTTAAAGATACCGTCCTGTAGTGCGTCATGGAACATGCCGGCACCGCCACGAATACTGGTCTTGCCGTCGTTACCGACGGCGTAGGCGAAGCCCAGGCGGGGCGCGAAGTTCTTATAGCTGCCTTTGGTGCCCCACTCCGGGACGCCGGCATCGCCGGGGAAGAGCAGGCCGGCGGGGGCGTTGGTGAAGACGGTGGAGCGGACGTTGGCATTGTAGCCGCTGACGCTGAACTGCTCGATGCGCTTCTTGGTTTCCTTCCAGGGGAACTGCGGGTCGTAGCGCAGCCCCAGGTTGAATGTCAGGTTGCGCGAGACGTGCCAGTCATCCTGCACGTACGTGCTGTAGGAATTGATCAGGTTGTCTTTAAATTCACCGAAACCCTGGGTGAAGGTCCGGACGTAGCCGAGCATGTAGCTGGCGAGCGCGTCGTTGGTGACATCTGCCGTGAAGCTATAAGACCCGGAGGTGCGGAACTGGTTGCGGAGCAGGACCTGGGCGCGGATGGCAGAGAAGCCGAAGGAGATGCTGTGCTTGCCCTTAACAAGGTTGAAGTCGTCGCTCAGGTTGTACTGGCTGCGGATGAAGTCGGCGGGGTCGGTCTGGCTGGGGTTGAAGAAGCCGGAGACGTTGATGCCTTCCAGCGTCTTGAGGCCGCCGGGCTGGTAGAGCTTCACGCCGAGGTCGCCGAGCGAGAGTGAGCCGGGAGCGGGGCCGCGGTTGGAGGTTTCGCGGGAGAAGCTGAAGCGGAATTCATTGAGGGCGTTGGGGCCGACGATGTGGGTTTCGCTGATGAGCGCGTTCTGGGAAATGATGGTGGAGTAGTTGGAGTTGCTGAGGTAGTTTGTCTTATCGAGGAAGCCCGTGTTGTGGAACTTGTCGTTGAAATAACGAAGTGACAGGCGATCTTTTTCTGAGAACGAATGGTCGCCGCGAGCGAGGAATTCATTGAAGTCCTGCGCGAGCGGGATGGAGTAGAAGTAACGGCCGGTGCCGCTGGCGGCGACGGGGAGGTACTTGGTGAAGGCCAGCGCGGCGGGGTCGAGGCGGGTGAGCGGGATCTTGTTGCCCGGGAATTGCTGGTTGGTGGTGGGATCGACGACGAGCGTGGCTTTGGCGAACGGGTTGTTCGGGTCGGCCGCGGCGAGGACATTGGAGAAGTCGCCGGTGAGGTTCTGGGCCAGCGGCGCGATGGCGCTGGAAGTGCCGCCGATGTTGCGGATCTTGGTGCCCTGATAGCCGAAGAAGAAGAAGTCTTTGTTCTTGCCGTTATAGACGTGGGGGATGACGATGGGGCCGCCGATGGTGCCACCGTATTGGTTGCGCTTCAGCTGGTCGCGCTTGGCGGCGAAGAAATTGCGGGCGTTGAAGACGGCGTTGCGATCAAATTCGAGGACGCTGCCGTGGAGTTCATTGCTGCCCGAGCGGGTAACGACGTTGACGACGCCACCGGCGTTGCCACCGTAGCGAGCCGAGTAGTTGGAGGTCTGAACGCTGAATTCCTGCAGGGCGTCGGGGAACGGGAAAGGCTGGTTGGAGTTGGTGTACAGATCATTGTTATTCGCGCCATCGAGGCGGAAGCTGACCTGGTTTTGCCGGGAGCCGTTGGTGGAAACGGTAACGGCGGAGGGGAAGGTCTTGGTGTTGCCCTGATCGACGTCACTGCCTGGGGCCGGGGTTGCACCCGCGACTACGAGGAGCAGCGAGGCGGCGTTGCGGCCGTTCAGGGGAAGGTCGACCACGCGGCGCTGGTCGACCACATCGCTCACGGTGGAGGTGGTGGTGTTGACGGTAGCGGCCTGGGCGTTGATTTCGACGGCCTGGGTGGACTGCTGGACGGAGACGACGACGTTGATGGTGGCGCTTTCGTCGGCCTGGAGTTGGATGCCCTTGCGGGTGGCGGGGGCGAAGCCCTGCGTATCAACCGAGAGGGTGTAGGTGGCCGGGCGAAGGGAGGGCACTACGTAGTAGCCCTGGCCGTTGGTTTTGGTGTCACGAGCGGTGGAAGTCGCTTCGTTCGTGATGGTTACTTTGGCGCCTGGGATGACTGCTCCCGAAGGATCGGAGACCGTACCGACAATGGTTCCGAAACCCTGGCCGAAAGCCGTTGAACATGCAACGGCGGCTATAAACAGAGGCGCTGCGAGGCGCGTTGTTCTCGTAAACAGAGGCGCTGCGAGGCGCGTCGCTCTTGTAAACAGATGCGCTGCGAAGCGCATCGCTCTTGCTTGAAACATTCATTACTCCTGAAAGACCGTTGTGGAGGCTAGACCGTTGTGGAGAAGACTGTTACAGCTGCCACAGCGATCGTGCTGGTAGTGATTTTAGCGTTTTCAGGAATTTGGCCTGGTAAATTAATGTCGGAGAGGGAGAGGCGGGGGCGGCTCCGGGGGATTCCGGGTAGTCGAGCAGGGCTTTTGCCGCTGTTTGTTGCGCCGTGATGCCGATGACGGCGCACCGGACGAGGCGAACTTTTCTCATTTGTTGGCAAATTTTCTGGAGCCAGACGTTTCCTGGTTTAAGCGCCATCGGGTACAATCTAGCTACTTCCTCAGGAGAGTGAACGTATGAGCGCAAAGTTGAATACCCGGCAGGTTGGTGAAGTGACGGTAGTTGATGTTTCGGGCAGAATTACCCTCGGCGAGGGGTCCAGCCTGATTCGCGAACAGATGCACAGCCTTATTGCGCAGGGCCAAAAGAAAATCCTGCTCAATCTGGGAGATGTTACCTACATCGACAGTACCGGGATCGGCGAACTGGTGTCGGGTTACACCACGCTGGCGAATGCCGGGGGCGACTTGAAGCTGCTGGGTCTCACCAAACGCACGAAAGACCTGTTGCAGATCACCAAGCTCTACACGGTGTTTGACGTGCATGAGGACGAAGCTCACGCGGTGCGCAGTTTCGCGTAAGCCAGGCCGTTTCCGCCTGATACCATAATCACCAGCTATGGTCCTATTCCGTGTTCACCTCGTTTGTTTGCTGATGGCGCTGCCGGTGCTGGCGCAGCAGGGTCCACGCGGGGTGGCGCTAACGCATATCCATGTAAATTCGGCGGAGCCTGAAGCGGCTATCCGGTTTTGGACCGACGTGCTGGGGACTTCCACCTATACTCAGGGCGAACAGCACGGTGTTTCCATGCTGGGCGGGGTAATCCTGTTTTCGAAGGGCACGGTTTCGGGGCCCAGCGACGGGTCCGCCCTTCTCCACATCGGGCTGCGCGCACCGGATGTTCAGCCGTTTGCAGCCAAAGTGGCGAAGACATCTTATAAGGGCAAGATCCAGAGTGCGCCGACCGGCGATACGTTGCTGATCGAGGGGCCGGATGGCGTGCAGATTGAGGTGGCGGAGAACAGCGACATGTACACGTCGCTGGAGTTCGGACATGTTCATTTGCAGGGTCCGAAGCCGGCGGAGATACAGGCCTGGTATGCGAAGAACTTAGGTGCGCGGGCGGGCGAAGAGCTTACCAGCCGTTTGGGTGGGGCGACGGTGGTATTTTCCGCGGCCGCGCAGGTGACGCCGACGAAGGGCCGGGCGGTGGATCATATTTCGGTAGAGACTCGGGATCTGGCTACTTTAACGAAGACGCTGACGGCTGCGGGTATCCAGTTGGAAATGGTGTCGGGCGCGAAAGTTCCGACGGCCTTCCTGACCGATCCGTGGGGCACGCTCATCGAAGTCACCGAAGTGCAGTAGGCGAAGCCCCGTAGATGAAGCCCGACCCCGTAGACGCGGCGCTGGAGCGACTGGCTGCGGTGAGTCCGGAAAGTCCCGAAGGCCGGAAGGTTTTTGCTTCCGCGCTGGGGGCGAAACAGCTGCGGCTGGTGACGAAGGCTGCGCGGCTGGCAGAGGGCTTCCAGGCTGCTTCGTTTTGTCCACAGATGGCCGAGGTTTTGGCAGGCTTGCTGGCTCGGGACAATGGAGCGGACAAGGGTTGCACCGCCATGTTGGCACTGGCACGGGCGCTGGTGAATCTGGACCATGACGACGCGGAACTGTATCTGCGCGGCATGAAGTATATCCAGATGGAGGCTTCCTGGGGGCCTGCTGTGGACGTGGCGGCGGACCTGCGGGCTACCTGCGCGATGGGGCTGGTGAACAGCCTGTATCCCGGCAAGCTGAAGGCGCTGACGGACCTTCTGGTGGATAAAGAGTGGGGTGCCCGCGTGGGCGCGATTCGGGCCCTGGCGGCGGTGGGCACCGAGCCCGCCCTGTTGCTGCTTTACTTCAAAGCGCGGGTGGGCGATGCGCATCCGGAAGTGGTTTCCCAGTGCCTGGAAGCCTTGCTAACGGGGGGAGGCGAAGGGGCGCTGGAACTGGCGACCTCCATTGCGTCGGGCCGGGATGAGGAAGCGCGCGAGGCGGCGATTCTGGCGTTGGGTGGGAGCCGGCGTGCAGATGCCGTGGAGTGGCTGATAGTGCGGTCCCGGATGCCGGGGCCTGCCCGGCCGTGCATGCTTCTGGCGTTGTCGAGTTCGCGGACGGAAGCGGCTTTGGACTACCTGCTGGGGCTGGTGCAGACCGCCGATTCAGCTACTTTTGCGGAAGTGCACGAGGCGCTGACCATTCACCGCCGGGACGCAGGGTTGAGTGAGCGGATCGTGGCGGCGGTTGCGGAGCGGAACCGGGCGCGGTAACCGTATCAGGTTTTGCTTTCCCTGGTAATATCGAAATAAAATTCGAAACGTTGATCATCTTTTAATCACTTATTCAGGTATAGGCTCCAGGCATCCCGTGAAAAAGCGGGCGCGCAGGCGGTAAATGTGCGGTACTGTGGAAGCCTAATCCCTCTGTGGAGTGGCGTGGGCTGGTTCCGGACAGGGAGACGTCAGGAGATCTGAATGCACCGTCGAAGAGATTTGCAGGTGAGGCTCACCACATTGTCGGGCGGCCTCGAAGCAATTACGGGGGGCCTGGATCAGGGGCTGGCTGAACTGGAAAAACTGCTGCTCGTTTCTCACCTGGACGATCCGGCGGCGGCGCTCCCCCGGGAACTATCCATCGACAGAGCGTTGCGGGAGATGCCCGCGTTTCTGCCGGACGAGCGCGGGCTGCGGCTCAGCCAGCTGGTGGACAGCCTGCCGGACGGTGCAACCCCGGAGTATCGGGTGTTCCGGCGGGAGACGCCGATGGCGGCTCCCATGGTGGGGCTGGCCGCGCCCGCCTGGGGCCGTGGTGCACAGGCTTCGAAAACGCTGGGCCCGTTTCAGGCGCTGGACGGCAGGCAGTTTTGGTTTGATTTCTTTCCGATTATTCGAATGATCCCGCTTTATTTTGACGGCGATCCGCAGCCGGCGATGCTGTTTTTCGAGCGTGACCATCTGTCGTTCCTGTCACGGCTGACCCACGTGCACACGCTGGTGAAGTCGAGCGTTTGGGTTCGGGCAAACCTGTTGGCGGCGGGTGCGCCAGGGGGCGGGTACGTTGGGCTGCAGATCGAAGGTGGAAAACTGCATTTCAGCGTGGATCCGGTGGCTTCCGGAGGGCGGCTGACGATGTCGGCAGGTTCCACATGCCACGTGACGCTGACCGTATCGCCCGCACTGAAAGCTGCGGTGGCTCCAGGCGAGGCGGGCAAGGACGCTTCGGTGGCTGAGATCAGCACGCCGGAAAATTTCGTGTTCGACCTTGCGGCAGGGCACGCCACGCCGAAGGAAGTGGGCGGGGCCGCCTGGCAAGTGTATGACGTGGCGATGGAGTTCGACTGGGACGGGAAGACGGCTCCGGCGTTTGAGCCGCTGCTGCAATCGGTTCTGATTCCCATGCGAACCGCGCAGAAGACGTTTCAGCCGAGTGGCGCGCTGTCTCCCTTTGCCGAACCGGAAGGTGCGGCGAGAATCCTCCAGGCGGCGTGGACCCTGCCCGTATCCACCCTCGACATCCAGAACCCCACCGGGGCGGCGGGCAGCGGTGGCCTGGCCATTCATACAGGCAAGGGCCTGACTCTCAACTGGCGCGGCTTGCGCGAAGGTCCGGTAAGGCTTCCGGGGCCGTGGATCGCGGGTGGCCCCGGCCTGATTGCAGTGATTGATCCGGCGGCCGTGAATATCTACGCGAACCAGCGATTTCTGCTCTGGATGGATTCGGACTCCCGGTTTCGTTCTGAAGTGCAGGCCCGCTACGCGGGCCCGTTTCAACTGACATACCTGAGCGCGGCGACGGGCAGCGAACTGGTGCTGGCGCAGGCCGATTTGGCGGCGAAACTGGACCGGCCAGTGGACGTGAAGGGGACTCCGTTTCCTGTTCATACTTTGAAGTCGGTGTTATCGCTCGTTTACACGGACGCCGCGCAGTTCGCGTTCATTTATGACGACAACATTCTGGTGGATAGTCTGGATCCCTCTGCAACGTGGCCCGTGGAGCGTGGGAAGACAATTTCGCTCGCCATCCGGAACGCGCTGTTCACCATTACGCCGGTGAATAGTTTCTTCCTGTTTGCTGAACTGGAAGACGCGGAGATGGTTCGGCGCGCCACGCTGACTCTGGGGATGGGCCTGTACGGGATCCTGCCATCCCTGCCCGATCCTTACGCAGCTAACGTGGCACCGCTGCAGGCCGAGATGCTGGCGAGCAGGCGGAACGCGCGTCCGGACATGTTGCTGGTGGGCCAGGTGACGTGGACGAAGGCCGCCGGAGAAGGCGCGGACGCGGTCTCTACCGCTTTCCATTTTGCGCCGCTCGGGACCCAGTCGCAGGCGCTGGCGGCGTGGGGTGAAGCGGGCAGGCTGAACGCTCTTGCTGCGCAGGGTTCCGTATTTTCCGCCGCCAACGTTATGGCTGAGCCCCCCACTCTGTTCTCGCGTTCCGTGGGGGGGCACTCCAACGAAGGCGAATGGAACCGCCCCTTCGGAAGGTTCGACCATGACCAGTTCACGCTGCTGGATGTTTCCACGAATGCCGACCAGATGGGGGTTGGTTTCTCCTGGTTCAATGAGCGCGCGCTGGCTGACCAAGACCTGGTCTTTTATCAGATGTACAAGCCGACAGCGACCGGACACCAGGCGGCATTTCCGCTGCAGGTTCGAGACCTGGACTTATCGGCGGAGAGCCGCTTTGTGCGGGCGCTCACGTTGCCGCAGATTAGCTGGGAGCCCGTATTTAACCTGACGCCTCCGCCCGATCCCGGAATTGCCGACCCCCCTGGCGGCTGGAACCTGTATCAGGACGATGGAGGGCCAACGCGGCTTTTCAATAACAGCGTGGAACTGGTTCCTGTTGCGCCAATTCCGGTGACCGAATTTCTGGAAAAAGATTTTCGCCACGGTAAGGACGGTGTCACGGCGGCTTTGTTCACGCTGCCGTTTGGCCTGCGGGCCTTTGCGAAGTTCAGCCGGGAGAATCCCTTCACGCCCGGCGCTGAACCCGGACACCTGCGGCTGTTTCGTCCCAGTTACGAAGGCGGGGACCTAACCGGCGCGCTTCAATTGCGGGCCGATGCGCCGAAGCACCCGGTGAAGAGTCCCACCTTCGAAGGCGCTACCTTCCAGCTCAACAACGTCCTGACTGAAAATGGTATCCCGACGTTTACGACGACCCTGGGGGCCAGCGTCTCCCGAATTTTCAATAAGGAGTTTTTCATCGACGGGCCGCCCGTGAAGCCCTCCGGGGTGCCGCTCAGCCGGATTGACTTTTGCGGCTACGGCGCCAGCATGTTCAGCCACTGGGAAGATCCCTCGGCGGCGGTGGCGGCCACGAGCAAGGCGTACTTCGATGTGATTCTGGGACGGACCGCGCAGGAGGTGATTCAGGTTCGGAGCTTGCTCTATCCATGGGGCGTCCGGGTGGTGCGGACCATTACGCTGACACGTGCCAGCGATGGCTATGTCTTCCGCTTCGACACAGGTTGGCAGGCCGAATCGGAGGGCATCTGTGACTTCCGCTACCGGGTCTTCGATACCGCGTATAAACCTCTGGACCGGGGCAACCCCTATGTTTTCCATCCTGGGATTGTGAAAGGCGTCTTCAACGTCCGGAATATTGTTGAGACCTCCGCCATCAAACCCTTCAGCGGGACCTGGAACAAGGCCCCCGGCAGCGAGTATCTGGATTCCGAGGGCATCGCCAGAAACCTGCCGGGTTCGGACCCGAAGGATGCGAATCCGGACGTGTTCCTGCAGCCCGTCTACTTCGATGCTGATGTGGCGATTGAGGGCGTGGTAAGCGGCGCTGTCAACGGGCGCGTGCCTTCGAAGGGCATGGTGGGCTACGTTCAGCTCGCCCCACGTGGTGAACCCATTCCTCCCCATATCTTCATTGCGTTACTGAACACGCAGTTTGGCTCGCTGGGCGGGCCCGTGGATTGCGTCATTGATATAAGTGCCACGGGGCAGCAGATGCGTCTGAGCCGCGTCGACGTGAATGCTTCCACCACAGGCTCCTCCCCCCTCTTTGTGACTGCGGCGCGCGGCGCTTTGCTGCTGCCGAAGGATGGCGCCTGGAGCGTAGTCCAGCACAATCAGGGGACGGGCGAGGTGTCGCCCCTGGAGCAGCACGCCACTACGCCGGTGATTCGACGGGGCAAGCTCTTGCCGGACGCAAAGGGAACGGACACCACGCCGACGGACGCCTGCAGGATCGCCAATCCGCTGGACCTGGTGAAGGCTCCTGACGCGAACACACGGAACTTCGGCCTGCTGCAATCGACCAACACCCAGAAAGTGCTCTTCCGGTTACCTCGTTTTGAGAAGGGAGTGAAGCAGCTAAAGTCGGAGCCCCCGAATTTTGCGGACGCCTACCGCCTGGTGAACACGAAGGGAATTTTCCCCAAAGTACAGGACACCGAGGTCCTGAACCTGGGGGCGTTTCAGACGGAGATTCTGGCCTCAGGCTACAAGCTTGGGAATCCGGCGCTTCCCGGGACGGGCTTCGAGCACGCCATGCAGAAAGGGCCGTTATCGATTATCAACGAGTCGTTCCTGAAGATCTACATCGAGTACGGAACGGGCGCGGGGTCCTTGAAGTACGGCTTTGATTCAACTTCCGTGGCCGCGGCGAAGCAGTGGTTGTCAAAGATGAGCGAAGTGGCGATGGTGGTGGATCTGGGGCCCCTGAAGCGCCTGATGACGATTACCGGCAAGTTCGATACGGAAAAAGGCACGACGCCGGCCTTCCGCGATCCGCAGATGAAGTTCAGCAAGGAACTGCAGCCGGTAGTGGACATCCTGCAAATTCTGGCCAGCCTGAATGCTGGCCATTACGGGGAGGCTTTCGGCAAGGGTTTGCAGGTTGCCATGAGCAATTCGGCGGACAGCTGGAACTATGCCTTGCACGCGAAGCAGGAGATCCCGCTGATGCGTTTTCCTCCCCCTGAACTGGATTCGCCGGCGGCTCCGCTGCGCCTCGAAGCTCACATGGCGATCGGCGTGTACTTCAACGAGGCGCTGGCGATACCGAGTGCTCCTGCCCAGTTGATTCCCTCGGCAGGTGCCTTTCTGGAGTTTGGCGGCAGCCTTTCGGTCATGTGCTTCAGTTTGGCGGCAGCCACTATTTATGCGGTAGGGCAAGTAGACCTGCGGCTGGCGGCGGATCTGAAGACGGGCCCGTCGCTGCACATGAAGTTTGGGTTCGGAGCACAGATCGCGGTGGGGTTACCTGTAGTGGGGACCGTGTCGGTTCTGTATGCGGTAGGCATCCAGATTGACCTGGACAAGACGGGCGTTGTGGTGGCTGCGTTCCTGCTTTATCAGGGCCGCGCCGAACTGCTGGCCGGGCTGGTGACGGTGCAGATCCAGATTGAGGCGAAAGGCATTGTCAAGGATCGAACAGGAGACGCGACGGAGATGGCCGCGCAGATTACCTTTGGGCTCGATGTGAGTATCTTCCTGGTGATCAATCTGCATTTCTCGAAGAGTTGGGAGGAGAGCCGCCAAATCGCCTGATTTGCGGAGGATCAAAATGGACACACGAATCAGTATTCTTACCTTTCCGCAGGCGTTTGACGGCACTCGCCTGCACGTGAACCTTCTGGTAGTCCCGCGGCTGAGCGCGGCGTGGAATGGCGACCCGCTATTGCCGCTGACGCCGGGCTCGCCCGCGTTTGCCGACGCCAACCTGCAGTTTGAAGCGCGGGCGATGGATGGTCTGGGCGCCTTTCCGAATAACGGCCCGGGGAGCGTGGTGAAGGCGCTTCCGGAGGCAGGCGGAGCCAGGGCGGATGCGCGAGCTTCGTTTGAAGCCATGATTGTTCCAGGGACCGGGCGCTTTCAGCTAACGTCGGATCCTCCGCAACTGGCCGCGCCGGTGAACCCGAATCTTTTCATTCAAAAATATTTGCCGCAAAGCTACAGGAATTCCTTTTTGTTTACCGGTCCGAGGACCGGGGATGCGAAGACGGATGACAGCTACCACTGTTCGGTGAAGGCGAAAAAGGACGTGAATCCGGCGTTTGTGCCTTCGAAGAATGAAGTGAGCTGGGGCAACATCTACGCGTTTTGTTTGCGGAATCCGGTGCTGGCCCAGAAGCTTGGCCTGATCCGCCACGCGTCTTTCGCGGTTGACGCGGACTTGTTCGCGCATGGTGGGTTCGTTTATGCGGATCTGGCGGCGGGGAGCGACTACGCGGCGGAGGCCACGGGCAGTTTCGATTTTGTGAAGCGCTACGCGGCGCGAATTCCCGCTCTGCGGGCGGGCGAGGCGCGCCAGTTATTTGCGGCGGTGCTGTTTCCGGTAGTGAATGTGGCTGATCCCCTGGGGCTGCGGGGCAATTACGACGAGGCGTTTATTGAAGCGGCGGAATACGACGACGGGTTTGCAAAGATCGTCCACGGCACGCAACCTGTCAGCCAGAATCTGCTGGCGGAAGAGCCGGATGGCAACCCTCCCTCAAACGACATCGGGATTCGCCTCGGGTGGGATGACGAGCAGATCCTGATCTGGCAGAACCGTCAGTTGAAAGAGGATCCCACGGTGCTGCCCAAGGTTCCAGGCGTACCGCAGCGACTGGACGCTCCGATGGGCGTGTTCGGATACCGGGTGGATGCGCGGCGGCATCCGGAGACCGTTTGGCACAGCCTGGTCCGCGTGAAGAGTAAAGGCGAACTGAAGCTGGACGAAGTGTCACTCGGTCGCGTTGCCGGGGAACTGCCTGTGGAAGTGCACCCGATGCAACTGGATGGTTATCAGGACACAAGCCGGTTCTGGCTGCCTTCGTACTTCTGCCAGTGGACGGGTACGTCGCTGGTTCTTCCGAATGAGGACGCGGCAGAGTTATATCGAACGGAAGATGACCCTCGCGGGACGGGAACGCTGGGCCGCCAGTACCATGCAGTGGGTCTGAAGGCGATTCCTCTGCATTACGGCGAGACCTATGACTTCCGTGTCAGGCTGATGGACCCTACGGGCGGAGGGCCTGCTGGTGACCTGCCGCCAATCCCCAAAACGAAGCCTTCATGGGCGACGATTCCGTTTCGTCGGCATGTACCGCCGTCGCCCGTGCCTGTGGAAAGACTTCCCCTCAACAATGCCCTGTTCGCCGGGGATACTTTGCGGGTCGGACGACCGCTGCTCGGGTATCCGGCCGTACTGTTTACCGGCAAATACGCTGACCCGATGCCGCTGTTGCGGGCTGCGGCAACTGAGGCCGCAACCACGAAAGAAACCCGGAGAAGCTTCGGTATTCCCGACCCGGATGTGACACAGGTGCGGATTGACGTGGAGGTGGGCTCCTTGCGGATGGATAACCTGGCTTCCATCTCAGGCCGCGAACCCTACATCCACTACTACACAACCTATCGCGATTATTCCGCCGTCCTTGACGAGGTACGTGAGATTCCGCTGGACTACCTGGACATTCCGGTGCTGACCTTCGGGAACGCCGGAGATCTGGGTGGTGGTTTAACGCAGGCGGCTATAGATGCGATGGACAGCTTGCCGTTGCCGACGGCACGCAACATTCGTCTCACGCTGCGCGCGGTTGCGCCGGAGAATGCGACATATTTTGCAGACGGGGCGAACCTCGGCAGGCCGGTGCAGCTTAAGGTCCGGCATGAGTCGGCAGACGAACGCCAGTTGCTGGCCTCGAGCCGGATTCGGGGTATCTGGCTGCAACCGGATCCAGCCCCGGTGTGGGACGGAAAGCTACAGTCATTGCTGCTGCAGCGGACCACGGGGCAGACTCCAACCATGATCGACAGGCTGGCGAACGAGATCGGGGTGGAGCATCACGGGTTGAGTCTGGCGGGGAAAATGGGCGAGAGGGTAGTGTTTGGGTGTTCCAAGCGGATCCGGCACTCGCTGGCTCCCGATCATTCCTCACTAACGTTCGCAGCGAAGGAAGATCTGACCAACCACTGGATTGTGGCGCTGAAGTTTGAGCTGGGCCGGGACTGGACCTGGGACAACCTGGAGCCGGTCAGCTTCGATATTTTCAGGAAGCGGCGATTCAGCAGCGACGTGGAAGTGGACGACGGCGGAGGCAGGCCGGTGGGGGACCTGGAGATGATTCAGACTGCTTCCATGCTGGCCTTGCAGGAACCGCAGAGGGGGAGCACCACGCTGATCTGGCTGGATGCCGTAGAGCCGAAGTCTGAACTCATGCAGGCGTTGCACCCCGGAGAAACAAGGTTCCCGGATGTGATCGCGGTGGATTACGAACTGAGGCCAAGATTTAGTGCCGCGCCGGTGGCGGCGGACGGTTCGGAGGCATTCCTGTTGCATGTGGATTTGCCGGTGACTACGCCGCCCGCGCAGATACCGAAGATCGCGTCTGCCGGGATGGCACTGTCGAAGTATCAGCGGAGTCCGGACTACTCTTCCACGGAGGCCCGCCGCAAGTTTTTGTGGCTGGAATTCGACCAGCCGATTCGAGATCCGCACGATGCGTACTTCATTCGGTTTCTGGGGTATTCCCCTGACCCGTTGCTGTCGGACAACAGGCTGGAGACGTTCACCCCGCCGGAGGAACCGGCGCTGCCGATTGATCCGGAATGGATTCGAACTTTTTCACCCGGGGCAACCGATGATCACGCGGGCCTGGGCGCGCTGGTGAAGCTGGAAAAGGCAGGCAACAGTGAAGTCCACTATCTGACTCCGCTGCCACCGGGTCTCCATGCGGACAGTGGGGAACTGTTCGGTTTCTTCACGTACGAATTGCGGGTGGGGCATGCGGGGATCTGGTCAACGGCGCAGGGGCGGTGGGGGCGGCCTCTCCGCGTGACCGGCGTGCAGCACCCGGCGCCGACGTTGTTCTGTACCTGCGAACGCAATGAGGTGGAACTGGTGGTGGAAGCCCCCTTTGCAATGGCGGTGCTGAACGGAAAGAACGTAACGCATCATCCGCCGCGTACGGAGCTTTGGGCGTTGTTGTATGCGCAGGTTCGGCAGGCCGACGGGAAGGACTCTCGCAACATTCTGCTGGATGACAGGAAGCTGACGTTACGGCCGCGGCTGGCGGGAAGGTTCCAGACCAAACTCGGGCTTCAGCTGGCGGGGTTCGAGAACAGCGATTCTCCGGCAAGGGCTGCCATGAGCTGGACGTCAGACGAGATTCTGGCAGCGCTTCGAAGTCTGGGGTTACCGGAGGATTCGCCGCTGAGCGTAATTACAGTGGAGATGATGCCGACGCTGCAGGCACTGCGAGTGCAACCTTCCAGCCGGGCTGGTTCCGCGAATCTGGCCGCGAGTTTTGTAGCGGAGCAGGCCGGGTTTGGCGAGGCCCCCGGGGGTGACGATGGTGAGGTTCGACCGTTGTCGGATGCCCTGGGGAACTATCGGATCTTGCGGACTTCGCCCCTCACTCCGGTTCCGGCTGTCTGTTGCGTGGGGTGCGTATAAAATCTATCTCACATGACGGTAACTGGTGACTTTGATCGCATTGCGCTGCTGGGGCTCATCGTGGGGCAGTTTCGGATCAACCGGCATGGGGAACATGGTCCGAACCACTGGGCGCGGGTGCGGAAGCACGCTTTGACGGTGGGGGCGTCGACGGGGGCGGACCTGCTGGTGGTGGAATTGTTCGCGTTTCTGCATGACAGCCAGCGGCGGAACGAGAATGAAGATCCACTGCACGGGCCGCGGGCTGCCGATTATGCGACTTCGCTCAATGGTGTGCGATTTGAGCTGACGGCGGAGCAACTGGAAAAGCTGTGTTTTGCGATCCGGCACCACAGCGACGGGGGAAAGCACCCCGACCCGACGATTCAGACTTGCTGGGACGCGGATCGTCTGGATTTGGGACGCGTCGGGATCAAGCCCGCCGCGAGGTATTTGTCGGCGGCGGGCGCGAAGGAGATTGAGGCGGCGTACCAGTGGAGTTTGGCATCGCCCGAACAGGAAGACTTGCGCCTCTGGGGACTGTTATAGAATCGTGCGCATGCTTCGTTCATGCTGTTATGTTGTTGCCGGTCTGATGGCGGCTGCGGTGCCTGGGTTTGCGCAGGCGAATCGGGCTGTTCCGAAAGAGTCGCTCCCTCCCGTGCTGACACCCTGGGAGATTACGCCCACCGTGAACGATAATGCTCCGTTTCCGGGGCACAAAGTGATCGGGAACGTGTACTACGTCGGGACGGCGGATTACGCTTCATTTCTGATCACTTCCGCGCAGGGCCATATTCTGATCAACCCGGATTTTGAGGATTCGGTGGATCTGATAAAAGCCAGCGTGGAGAAGCTGGGGTTTCAGTTCCGGGATATCAAAATTCTGCTGATCAGCCATGCGCACGGCGACCATTGCGCCGGGCTGGCGAAGGCGAAAGAAATGACGGGCGCACAGGTGATGGTGATGGACGCGGATGTGCCGGCGATTGAGCATCCGCCGACGGGTCGGGGTGCGTATCCTTCAGTGCCGGTGAGCCGAATCCTGCATGACAAAGATGAGGTGACGCTGTGCGGGAATAAGTTGACGGCGTACCTGACGCCGGGGCACACGAAGGGCAATACTTCCTGGGCGTTTCAGACGACGGAAGCGGGCAAGACCTACAACGTGGTGGTGATTGGCAGCATCGGCGTGAACAGCGCTTCGTCGCTGGTGAATAATGCCGCTTACCCCAACATGGTTGAGGACTACCAGAAATCATTCAAGGTATTGAAGGCGCTGCCATGTGATATCTATCTGGCTTCACACGGGAAGATGTACGGGCTGAATGACAAATACCCGAAGCTGGCGAAGGGCGGGGTGAATCCGTTTATCGATCCGACCGGGTATAAGGCGCACATCCAGCTTCTGGAGCGCGCGTTTTACTACAAGCTGGATTGGGCGATGCGGCAGTAGGATGACTCGGCGGAATTTTGTTGGGGCGGTTGCCGCAGGTGCGGTAAGGCGTGAGCCGGTTGAGACGACCGACGTTTTCCGTGCCGGGGACAACGGGTATAACAACTTCCGGATTCCGGCTTTGCTGGCGACCAGAAAAGGTACTTTGCTGGCCTTTGCGGAGGCTCGCGGGGCGCGCAGTGATTCGGGGAACATTGACCTGGTGCTGAAGCGGTCTGCCGATGGCGGGCGGACATGGTCGGCGCTGCAGGTGGTGGCGGAGCGGGGCGCGGACACCATCGGAAACCCTTGTCCGGTGCAGGACAGGAAGACCGGGCGAATCTTTCTGCCTCTGACTTTCAATCCGGGGAACGTGACGGAAGCGCAGATGATTGCGCGTCAGGTGGAGGCTCGGCGGGCGGTTTTTCTTACGTGGAGCGATGACGACGGGCGGACATGGGCTCCGTTGCAGGAGATCACCGCGTCGGTCCGAAAGCCGCACTGGACCTGGTATGCGACCGGGCCGGGTGTGGGCATTCAGACGCACAGGGGGCGCATGGTGATTCCCTGTGATCATTACGCGGAGGGAACTGCGGGCTCGATATCCCATGTGTTCTTCAGCGACGACCACGGGGCGACATGGCAGTTGGGCGGCGATGCCCCGGAGGGCACGAACGAAAGCCAGGTGGTGGAGTTGCGCGATGGCTCGCTGATGCTGAACATGCGGAGTTTTCGCGGGAAGAACCGGCGCGGTGTTTCGCGGAGCACGGACGGCGGGAAGACGTGGGGCCCGGTGGAGTGGGACGCAACGCTGATGGAGCCGGTTTGCCAGGCGAGTCTGATTGCCAGGGACGGGCTGCTGTATTTCTCGAATCCGGCCACGCTGGATAAACGGGAACGTCTGACGGTGCGAGTTTCGCGCGACGAGGGCCGCACGTGGTCCGGAGGAAGCGTACTGCATTCAGGGCCTGCCGCCTATTCGTGTCTGGCCGCACTCAAAGGAAAGCAGTTGGGCTGCCTGTATGAATGTGGTGCTGCCGGGCCTTACGAGCGGATTGCGTTTGCGCGGTTTTCTGCGGCGTCTGTTGCCTCAGGAGTAAGCCTCGGCTAACTGCGGTTCCCCGGCTTGCTCCACCTGATGGATCAGGCGGTCGAGTACGTCGCGGCGCAGTTGACCGTCGTCAGTGCGGGCATCGGCGGGGACGGAGAGGTCGGCGATGACTCTGGAACTGCCCTGGGAGTTTTGTTTGCCGAGGACCACGACACGGGTACCCAGATACAGGGCTTCGTTCAGGTTGTGCGTCACAAACAGGATGGTTGTTCCGGTCTCGGCCCAGAGGGTGCGGAGCAGGCGCTGCATGCCGCTGCGGGTTGTGGGATCGAGCGCGGAGAAAGCTTCATCCATCAGCAGGATTTTTGGGCGCATGATGAGGGCCTGGGCGATGGCGACGCGCTGCTGCATGCCGCCGGAAAGCTGGTCCGGGTATTTGTGAGCGTCTGAGGGGTCCAGCCCCATTTGTTGCAGGAGCGCATGGGCGGTTTCGCGGAGTTCCGTGCGTCGTTTGAAGAAGCGTGGGGTGAGGCGTCCCAGAATATTGAACTCTTCCATTTCCGGCCCGAAGGTGATGTTGTCGAGGACTGTCTTATCGGGGAACAGAGAGTATTTTTGAGGGACGTAGCCGCGGTTGCGGTCGGGGCGGGGGAGAACCTCACCTTCGATCAGAACCCGGCCGGAAGTGGGCGCTTCGGCTCCCAGGATCAGGCGGAGCATGGTCGATTTGCCGCAGCCGGTCTGGCCGCAGACGGCAATGAACTCACCCCGCTGAATATCCAGGTGGAGGCCAGCCAGCACCGTCTTCGGGGCCTGGCCATGAACAGGGTAAATGACGCAGATGTCTTCAAGTTCGATCAGTTTGGACATGGGTGGCTAAGCCTCTCGGAACCAGGGATGCAGACGCTTGTTGGCGACCTTCATCCCCAGATCCACCAGGAAGAGCAGCAGTGCCACCCAGAGCACGTAGGGGATGATGACGTTCATGCCCATGTGGCGGCGGAGCAGCGCGATGCGGAAGGCGAGGCCGTCCTGCGAGGCGATCATTTCTCCGGCGAACAGGAAGAGCATCACGGCCTTCAGATTGAGCCGGATGCTGTTCAGGACGCGGGGCAGAATCTGCTTCATCACGATGCGGTAAGTGACGCCGAAATCGTGCGCGCCCAGGGTGAAGCCCTTCACGATTTGCTCGCGCGGGACGCTCTTGGTCAGATTGAAGGTGTCGAGGATGATGGTGGGGGTAACGCCGATCACGATCAGCATGACTTTCGACAGTTCATCGATGCCGAAAGCGATGAAGAGAATCGGCAACACGGACAGCGCGACGATCTTGTCAAAGAAGAGGATGAAGCGCAGGAAGAGTTGTCCAATAACCGGAAACATGCCCATATGGAGCCCAAGGAAAACGGCCGGGATGAGCAGAAGCATGGCCCAGAGGAAGCGTTTCGCGGAGGCGAGCGTATCCGTCCAGAGCATGCTGGTGAAGAATTTTGTGGCGAGCGAGGCGTTGGCGAGGTCTTCCGGGGCCGCTTCTTCGCTGTCCGGTTTCAGGAAGGCATTGCTCAGACCCTCGGCGAGCTGGTTGAGCGTGGGAATTACCTTGTCATCCGGATTCTCCAGATGGCGGTTATGCGAGGCGTAGAAATACCCCGCAATGCCGGCGATAAACAGGAACCACGAGAGGGTCCATGTGGTGGCTTTACCGGGGGAGGCATCGATTCGCCAGAGCATCAGAGTTTCCCCTGGGACGCGAGTTGCATGTACGTTGTATCGAAGCGGAGGCGGACGCGGTCTGCCTTGCCCAGTACTGAGCCATCGGGGAACTTAATGGCGACATCGTCCACAGACTTGGTAGAGGCTCCGAGCAGGCCGTGCGAGAAACAGAACTGGCGGACCAGGTTCATCTTCGTCTTGAAATCCGGGGCCGAGGTGAATGCCACGGCGGACTGGGGGGTGCCGAAGAGATTCGTGGTGGAGAGCTGTTCCTTGTAAGATTCCAGCGTGTCTTCCGACGCTGAAGCGATGGCTCGGAGCACGGCATCGGCTTGCGGGCCCTTGCCGGTCATCAGCTGCGTGGTCTCATACCAGGCTCCGGCCAGAGCTTTGGCAAACTTCTGGCCGGAGCCGTCGGGGCGGTTGATAATGTCAGTCCGGACCACCATCAGGTCAACGATCTCCCCTGGAATCTGAGACGAGTTGAACAGCATTTTCACACCTTTCGTTCTGGCGATTTGGGAGACCATGGGCTTCCATGTAACGACCGCGTCCTGATTGGTGTCGGCGATGAAGGCCGTCGCGATGTCGGAATCCGACGTGTTGACCAGCTTCACCTTCTTAATCTGAGATTCAAGGCCATTCAGGGTGAAGGCGCGCTCGAAGAGATACTCGGAAACGGTCTTCTGGACCAGGAGCGTCTTCTTGCCGGGTAACTGCTGCAGGGTGAGGCCGTTGCGGGCCAGCAGGGCATCGTTACCGTTCGAATAATCACCAGTAATGACGGCGGTGGTGTCGATGCCGGCGGCGGCGGGCATATCGAGCGCTTCCATGTTGGTCATTGCGCAGGCGTCAATGTTTTTTCCTACGAAAGCGTCCAGAGAAGGTGCGTAATCGAACCTTTGAACGCGGATGTTGATCCCGTATTTGTCGGCCCATTTCTTCAGAATCCCGGATTTGGACATATACTGCCAGGGATTCCAGCCGACGTAAACAGACCAGCCCACAACGAAAGAGGGCTTGTCGGCAGCAGCCGCCGGCGACAGGAGAGAAGTGAGCAAAAGTGCGGTGGATACGAGTGTTGAAGCGATTCGCGTGGTCAAGTCAATGCCCTCTGTGTCCACAAACTGTGTAGACGAAAAGGGGGCGTACGGGGCCACCCAGGAAAGTACGATTGTAGCGCGGGACCAGGGGGGGAATCGCGTATAGCGGCTATTGATTTTTTCGATTGTTGCTATTGGAAAATATCTGCGATAGTTCGTAGTATGTTCTCCCTACGTCTGCAGGCCGAACGGAAAATTTCGCTTGCAGTGATGCTTCGCCTGACTGCCATGGATGTATGCTGCGGCCCGCCCCGCAGGTAATTCCTCTTATTCCGAGAACAGCGTAATTCGCACCCGATAGACATACAACCCGATAGACATACAAATGGACCGCCTGCGGGCGGTGTGAGGAGAGGTCTGTGCTTTTGTGGAACGACATTGTGCAGGGCGGAGCCAGTTGGGCTCTACACCTGAGACGGGGCAACACGCTGCGACTTGAAGATATTGACGGTGGGGCGAATGTGGCCACCCTGCTGTACAACTCCGACTGTTACGTGGAGCGGTACAACATGCCCGACACGCTGAAGGCGCAGCACATTGCGCATTTGACGACTGGGTTCGTGCTGTATTCCGATATGGGGCGCGTGCTGGCGTCGGTCACCGAGGATTCCTGCGGGTGGCATGATCCCCTGGCTGGCTTCAACAATGCCGCCGCTGTCGCCTCCAAATATGGGGCCGATACCTATCAGAACAAGCGGAACGCGTGGCACCGAAACAGCCATGACAACTTCATCCAGGAAGTGGCAAAGTACGGCCTGAGTTTGCGGGATCTGGGCCCGACAGTGAACTTCTTCTCCAAGGTTCAGGTGGAGCTCGATGGCGCCATGCGTTACGTTCCAGGGAACTCGAAAGCCGGAGACTCGGTGGAGTTGCGGGCCGAAATGAATCTGCTGGTGGTTCTGGATACGGGGCAGCATCCCCTCGATCCGAATCCGGTGTACGCCCCGAAGCCGGTGCGGATTGTGGTATCGAAGGGTCAGCCTGCCGGCGAAAATGATCCGTGCCGGCATTCCAGACCCGAAAATGCCCGCGGCTTCATCAATACGGAGAGGTACTTCGCGTAATGCCGACACTTACTGAAAGCACACTACGCGTGGAAGACGCCTGCTACGACGCGGTAGTGGGCGCGGGCGATTACTGGATCCAAGAGCTTGCGGCCGGGCAGACGTTTCGCATTGTGGATCTGGGCGGGAATCAGGCGGTTGATACTTTGTTCTACAGCGCCACGGACACGTCTGAAAGATACAGTGCAACCGACACAATTGTGGCGCAAGGGAATATTTACCTGACCACAGGCACGGTGCTGTATTCCAATCTGCGGAACCCCCTGCTGACCATCACGGCGGATACGTGTGGAAGGCACGACACGCTGGGCGGGGCTTGTGCGGTGGAGAGTAATCAGGTTCGGTATGCGCTTGAAAAGCGTCACATGCATGCCTGCCGAAACAGTTTTCTTCTGGCCGTGGCCGATCCCCTGTGGGATATCACGAAGCGGGATATTACCGCGAACATCAACTTTTTCATGAATGTTCCGGTGACGCCGGAAGGGAAGCTGACGTTCGAAGATGGTATTTCCGACGCGCTGAAGTACGTGGAGATGCGGGCCCTGACAGACGTTATCTGTGTGATCAGCAATTGCCCGCAGCTGAACAATCCCTGCAATGGCTATAACCCGACGCCGGTGCAGGTTATGATCTGGAATCCAGAGGTGGACTAAGATGTTCCGCAAAGTTCTGATTGCCAATCGTGGCGCCATTGCGTGTCGCGTGATTCGAACTCTGGACAAAATGGGAATCGGGTCGGTGGCTGTGTGTTCGGAAGCCGACCGGCACTCGATGCACGTAGCCAGGGCGGGGGAGGCGGTGCTGTTGGGGCCGGCTCCCGCAGCCCAAAGCTACCTCGACATGGAGAAGGTGATTGGAGCGGCGAAGAAGACAGGGGCTCAGGCGATACATCCGGGCTATGGTTTTCTGAGTGAGAATGCGGGTTTCGCGCAGGCATGTGAGAGTGCGGGGCTCGCGTTCATCGGGCCCACCCCATCGCAAATGCGGGCGTTCGGCCTGAAGCATACGGCGCGTGAAATTGCGGGCGCGAATGGTGTGCCTCTGCTGCCCGGCACCGCGCTGCTGCATTCCGCCGAACATGCCACCATGAAGGCCCTGCGTATCGGCTTGCCAGTGATGCTGAAAAGCACGGCGGGCGGCGGCGGGATCGGCATGCGGCTCTGCCAGGAGGCTTCGGAAGTGGCGGAAGCTTATGCGTCTGTAGAGCGCACGAGTAAGGCCAGCTTTAAAGACGGTGGAATGTTTCTGGAGAAGTTCGTCAGCCGGGCGCGCCATATCGAGGTGCAGATTTTTGGCGACGGACATGGCAATGTTATCGAGCTGGGCGAGCGCGATTGTTCGGTTCAGCGTCGTAACCAGAAGGTAATTGAAGAGACTCCGGCCCCAGGGCTGCCGGCGAAGCTTCGCGAGAAGTTGCTGGAGTGCTCAGTGCGGTTAGGCGAAGCGGTGCGGTACCGGTCGGCCGGTACGGTGGAGTTCGTTTTTGATGCCGACGCGAATGAATTCTACTTCCTGGAAGTGAACACGAGGCTGCAGGTGGAACATGGCGTTACCGAAGAGGTGACGGGTGTGGATTTGGTGGAGTGGATGGTGCGGATTGCCGCCGGGGAGTCTCTGCCTGCGAAGCCCCGCAATGTGGGGCACTCTATTCAGGTTCGTGTGTATGCCGAGGATCCGGCGCGCAATTTCCAGCCCAGTGCCGGTCTGTTGACAGAGGTGCATTTCTCGCCGCTTTCGCGGGTGGAGACCTGGGTGGAGAACGGTACGGAAGTCACACCGTTCTATGATCCGTTGCTGGCGAAAGTGATCGTAAAGGGCGAGTCTCGCAGTGAGGCTCTGGCGAAGCTGGAAACGGCGCTCAGCGAAACGTATTTCTCGGGCATTGAAACGAATCTGGAGTATCTGCAGGAGGTGGCCGCGAGCGATGGCTTCCGCGCAGGTGGTGTCACTACCAGCTATCTGAAGACGTTCCCCTACCGTCCCCACACGCTGGAAGTTCTGGACGGCGGGACCATGACGACTGTGCAGGATTACCCTGCCAGGCTCGGCTACTGGCACGTGGGTGTGCCGCCTTCAGGGCCCATGGACGCGTTGTCCTTCCGGTTGGGCAACCGGCTGCTGGGGAATACGGAAGGTGCGCCAGGGCTGGAGTGTACGGTCACCGGGCCCACGCTGAAATTCGATACCTCCACGTCGGTGGTGATTACCGGTGCGGACTTCGGCGCCCTCCTGAACGGAAAGCAGGCTTGCAGCTCTACCGTGATGGACGTTATTGCCGGCGATATTCTGGAACTCCCCCAGTGCGGTGAAACGGGCGCTCGCGCGTACGTTTTGTTCCGCGGCGGTCTGGATATCCCGAAGTACCTGGGCAGCGCCAGCACCTTCACGCTCGGCAAGTTCGGCGGACACGGTGGCCGGGCCCTGCAGACCGGCGACATCCTGCATCTGGCCAGGGCTGCGGAGGTGGAAGAGTCTTCGCCGCTGCCGGTAGCGGAACCGATAACAAATTCCTGGAAGATCGGGGTCTGTTACGGGCCGCACGGGGCACCGGATTTTTTCACTGATGACGACATCGCCACTTTCTTTGACGCGCAGTGGAAGGTGCATTACAACTCCAGCCGAACGGGAGTTCGGCTGATTGGGCCGAAGCCGAAATGGGCTCGTCATGATGGAGGCGAAGCGGGTCTGCATCCTTCCAACATTCACGACAACGCGTACGCGATCGGCGCCATCGATTTCACCGGTGATATGCCCGTGATTCTGGGGCCGGATGGTCCGAGTCTGGGAGGTTTCGTTTGTCCCGCGGTCATTGCACATGATGAATTGTGGAAGATGGGGCAGTTGCGGCCCGGGGATACGATTCAGTTTCTACGCCTGAATGCTGAGCCTGCAATTGTGAAGGTAATCGCGCCCGGTGTGGTGGCGCGCGGCGCCGGTGACCGGTATTTGCTGATCGAGTATGGTGAAGCAATTCTGGATCTGAATTTGCGCTTCCGCGTGCAGGAACTGCTGGCGTGGTTTGAGCGCGAAAAGCCGAAGGGGATTATCGATCTTACGCCCGGCATTCGGTCTCTCCAGGTCCATTACAATTCGGGAATTCTGTCCAGGGCGGAACTGCTCACCCTGCTGGATCGGGCTGAGGGCGAATTGCCGGATCTGGAGAATCTGGAGATCCCGACCCGCGTGATTCATCTGCCGCTTTCGTGGGACGATCCGGCCACTCGTCTCGCTATTGAAAAATATATGAAGTCAGTGCGCCCGGATGCCCCGTGGTGCCCCAGTAACATCGAATTCATCCGCCGCATTAACGGGCTGGGCTCGATTGAAGATGTGAAGAAGATCGTGTTTGGTGCCAGCTATCTGGTGATGGGTTTGGGCGACGTCTACCTGGGCGCTCCGGTGGCCACGCCGCTGGACCCGAGGCATCGCCTGGTCACCACAAAATACAACCCCGCACGTACCTGGACAGCTGAGAATTCCGTCGGTATCGGTGGTGCGTACATGTGCGTGTACGGCATGGAAGGTCCGGGGGGCTATCAGTTCGTGGGGCGGACGGTCCAGATGTGGAATACGTTCCGAACCACGAAGGAGTTTACGCCCGGGAACCCGTGGCTGCTGCGGTTTTTTGACCAAATCCGTTTCTACCCGGTGGAAGCCGATGAGTTGCTCGATATGCGCGACCGTTTCCCGCATGGGAAGTTCGAACTAAAGATCGAGCAGGAGCGGTTCCGCCTGGGCGAGTACCATAAATTTCTCGACGGGATTCGGCCGGAAGCGCAGGCGTTTAAGCAGACCCAGCAGGCGGCATTCGATGCGGAGAGGGAACGCTGGCGCGCGGCAAATCTGGATCGGGAAATTGAGGCTCCGGAAGCAGAGGTGGTAACAGCAAGTCAGCCGACACCCCTGGGGTGCCGGGCACTAAAATCTCCGGCGCACGCCAGCGTATGGAATATTTCAGTGAAGGCAGGCGATCAGGTAAAGGCTGGTGACAGGCTGGTGATTGTGGAATCAATGAAGATGGAGATCGCGATCGCGGCGCCCACCTCGGGGACCGTAGTGGAAATTCTCTGTGTGCAGGGCGTTCGTGTGTCGGCGGGACAGAGCCTGGTATTCCTCCGCCCGGAGACGGCGTAATGGAGCGTTTAGTTGCGCGGATTCGGGAGACCTACGCGAAGATTCGGGCGCACGAGGAGTGCCCTGTCTGGATTTCGCTGGTACCCGAAGAGATCACCGTCGGTCGGGCTGAAGATCTGGACCTGAACCTGCCTCTGGCCGGGATGCTGTTCGCTATTAAGGACAACATCGACCTGGTCGGCATTGCGACCACCGCCGGTTGCCCCGGCTTTGCGTACGTGCCGGGAGAATCGGCCACCGTGGTGGCACGCCTGATGTCTGCCGGCGCCATCCCCATCGGCAAGACGAATCTGGATCAGTTTGCCACAGGGCTGGTAGGGACCCGGTCGCCTTATGGTGCCCCCTCCAGCGTTTTTAATCAGGCTTACATTTCAGGAGGTTCAAGTTCCGGTTCCGCCGTAGCTGTGGCTGCGGAACTGGTCGACTTTTCGCTGGGTACGGATACCGCGGGTTCCGGGCGCGTACCGGCTTCCCTCAATAACCTGATCGGGGTGAAGCCGACTTGCGGAGCCTTGAGCACGAAGGGCGTTGTGCCGGCCTGCCGGACCCTCGATTGTGTGTCGATCTTCTCGCGGGATTTAGTAACTGCGGCGAAGGTACTGGAAGTGGCGCGTGGCTTTGATCCGGGTGACGCGTATTCGCGGCCCGCGGGGCAACGAAAAGCCTGGCCTGCGCAGGGTTTCCGGTTCGGAGTTCCTGCCGCATCGCAACTTGAATTTTTCGGCGATGAATCGGCCCGCGAGCTTTATTATAAGGCGGTCGCGGAGTACGAAGCCCGCGGCGGAGTGCGTGTGGAGTTCGATTTCACGCCGTTCCGCGATGTGGCTCAGTTGTTGTACTCCGGCCCCTGGGTGGGGGAGAGACTGGCGGCGATTAAAGAGTTCGCAGCCGCCAGCCCCGAAGCCCTTCATCCGGTCACCGCTGCCATTATTCTGAAAGCCGCCGCTTTCTCTGCCGTTGATGCCTTTGAAGCCACTTACAAACTGGCCGATTTGCGCCGCGTCGCCGCAGGCGAACTGGCAACATTCGACTTCATGTTGCTGCCCACCAACGGGGCCGCCTACACCCACGCGGAAGTCGCCGCTGAGCCGATAACGCTGAATACCAACCTCGGCTACTATACGAACTTCGTAAATCTGCTCGATCTGGCGGCGCTGGCGGTGCCGGCTGGGTTCCGCGCGAACGGCATGCCTTTCGGGGTCACGCTGATTGGCCCTGCATGGTCGGATGAGGCGTTGCTGGCAACCGCTGGGCAAAAAATGCCTTACTGCCCCGCTGGCTACGTCCCGCTCGCAGTCTGCGGCGCGCATCTCACCGGCATGCCCCTGAACTATCAACTGCAGGATGCCGGGGCTTTCCTGCTTGAGGCCTGCAGAACCACCCCCTCGTATCGTTTCTATGCTCTGCGCGGCACCGTGCCGCTGAAGCCTGGTCTGGTTTACGCGCCGGGTAACGGGGCTGCTATCCACGTGGAAGTCTGGGCTGTGCCCGAGAGCACATTTGGCCGCTTCGTGGCCGCCGTCCCCCCCCCTCTCGCCATCGGTAGTGCAACGCTGGAATCGGGACGCGTGGTGAAGTCCTTCGTCTGCGAACCTTACGCCATCGCAGAGGCTACAGAAATAACCCATCTGGGTGGCTGGAAGCCGTTCATCATGCAGCAGGCCGCCTCCAAATAGAGAACCGTCACGTGCCGCACCGATTTTCGTTATTCGCCCGATTGGCCATTTCTATTGGACGCCAGGCTTCAGCGCCAACTACCATAAAGAATAAGTAACTCGATATAGCTTCAGCAGATCGAGCTGTCGGCGCAATGCCGACCCGTCTTTCACCTTCTCCTTGTAGAGAGCCACGAGCCCTGTTCCAGCCTCGTACGCACTAGTCCAAATCAAAAAACTAAAAACAAGGAGTCCTTACTCAATGAGGCGGATTACCATAGCCTTTCTTGCATGCCTGCTACCGCTGGCAGCGCAGACAACTTCACTTCAGGGAATCGTGACAGATCCACAGCAGGCAACCATTACGGGAGCTGTTGTCAGCATCACGAATCAGGATACAGCAGCAGCCCGCAGTGCTCTCAGCGACGACGGGGGTAAGTATGCCTTCGTTCAGCTTGCCCCCGGCACGTACAAGGTAGGTGTCCAGAAACCGGGTTTCTCCAGCTATCAGTCAGATGTCCGTCTGCAGGTTAGTACCCCCGCGACGCTCAATATTCAGCTTGAACTTGGCCAGACTACAGAAACCGTCAACGTGATGGCCGAAGCCAGCCAGGTAAACACGCAGAATGCCACCGTGGGTAATCCGTTCACGGAAATGCAGGTCCGGCAATTACCGCTGCAGACGCGCAACGTTGTTGACCTGCTGAGCCTGCAGCCGGGTGTCTCGCCCACGGGCGAGGTTCTGGGTGGTAAAAAAGATCAGAACAACATTACCCTGGACGGGGTGGACGTGAATGACAGCCAGACGGCGGGACTTACCACCACAGTCACCAGCGGCTTCAATGCCGCGCTTCCGGTGCCGCTCGATTCCGTGCAGGAATTTCGGACCACGGTTGCGGGGCAGGGTGCCGATCAGGGCCGGTCATCCGGCGGGCAGGTCTCACTCGTTACCAAAGGCGGCTCCAACCAGTTCCACGGTTCCGCTTACGAATATACGCGCAACGTCAAGACTGCGGCCAATAACTGGTTCAGCAACCGCGCCGGTGTGGCTCGTGAAAATCTGATTCGTAATCAGTACGGTGCTTCTGTCGGCGGCCGCATGATTCGCGACCGCGCGTTCTTCTTCCTGAACTGGGAAGATCGCAAAGATCGCACCGCCAGTGCAACTACTCGCGTGGTGCCATCGGAGAGCTTTAAGCAGGGTATTGTGAATGTGGCGCTGACCAACGGCAAAACGATCGCGCTGACGCCCAGTGACATTAAGGCCATCGACCCGCTGCATGTCGGGGCAAGTTCGTACATGCTGAATTATCTGAAGGCTTATCCTGCCGGTAACGATCCGTTGTCCTCCGTCGATAAGGGTCTCAACTATTCGGTGCTCCGTTTCAACGCTCCGAAGACCATCAACAACCGCGCTTATGTTGGCCGCATGGACTTCAATATCGATAAAGCAGGCAAGCATCAGCTGATGCTCCGCGGCACGCTGAACAAGGCGGCGCAGGATCTCACGCTGGCCCAGTTCCCGGGTCAGGACGCAGCCTCCAAGCAGGTTGATAACTCGCGCGGTCTGGCAGCGCGTGTCACCTCGGTGCTCACGCCCTCCATCGTCAACGTAGCCAGCTGGGGGTACACCAGAATCGGCAATGCCGCTACCGGCACTGATACGGTGATTCCCAGCTTCTTCACTGCGACTCCCCTCGGAACCTCCAGAGCTTCTCAGCGCGTCTCACCCACCACCAACATCGTGGACGACGTGACCTGGTCAAAGGGTCGCCACACCGTACAGGCGGGCATGAACTTCCGCTTCATCGAAAATGACAGACTCTCGTTCAATAACCTGCCCAACTACAGCTTCAGCCGCAACACGCTGAAGGGTCTGGGCGCGGATATTACGGGCGCGGTCACCAGCTACCTCGCCTCCAACTATGGTGGCGGTACGCTCTCTTCCGGTACCAACGTCACCAATGCCATGGGGACTCTGTTCGGCTTGTTGAACCAGTTCGGCGCTACCTACAACTTTGGTATCGATGGCAAGGCTATTCCGTTTGGCACTCCGCTGACTCGTGCGTTCAAAAATAACGAGTATGAATTCTACGTCACCGATACCTACCGGATTCGTCCGGCCCTGACGCTCACCTACGGCGTTCGCTACAGCCTGTTCGGAGTGCCGTACGAAATGAACGGCGTGCAGGTTACGCCGGTCACCTCGCTCAGCCAGTACTTTGCGGATCGTGCGGGTGGCCAGGCTCTGGGCGTGCCCAGCTACGCGAATTCCACCGCTTCCATCTCCTACAAACTGGGTGGCCCGGTGAACAATGGTTTGGGTTACTATCCTCTGGACAAGAACAACTTTGCGCCCCGCTTAGGCCTTGCGTGGGCTCCGGAAACGGGCCTTGCCGCAAAGATTCTGGGCAAGGGCAGTGTGATTCGTGGCGGTGCCGGCGTGGTGTTTGATCACTACGGCGGAAACATGGCGGTCAACTTCGCCAGTTCCGGTTCGCCTGGTCTGGCCACCACTGTCTCTCAGCCGGTGAATACCGACTTCAGCACTGGCTTCCGCTACACCGGTGGCGGTTTGCCCACTATTCCCGCGGCTCCCACAGGCGGTTTCCCCTTCACGCCTCCCACCATCGTTGGCGGCTTCAACGCTCTCACTGGCATCTCCAGCAACCTGGCGGCGCCGTACTCTTATCTTCTGAATCTGAGCTATGCCCGGCCCCTGCCGAAGAACCTCAGTCTGGAAGTTGGTTATGTGGGACGCCTCAGCCACAAGTCGCTGTTGACCCAGGACATCGGTCAGCCGCTGACGAACTATAAGGATCTGAAGTCCGGCACTACCTGGACACAGGCCAGCGGCGTCCTTCGTGCCGCCTATGACTCCGGTATTACTCCGGGACAGGTGAAAGCGAACCCAGGCATTCTGCCGCTGGTTCCTTTTGTGGAGAACATGTTTGGTAAAGCGAAGAATTACGCCATCCCCGGCAGCGCCACCGCCAACTATTTCTACACGGTGTATGGCACTTACGCCGGCAGCGATCTGGATGGCCTGAACGACATGGATCGTCTGCGCCAGGCCGACGGAACCTGTATCTCTCTTTATGGCTGCAATACCTTCTTTGCCAACCAGGCCGCCGGTATCAGTTCTTACGTCAACGCAGGTAAGGGCGCTTTCCACGGCATGAATCTGGTCCTCCGCCGCGCTGTTTCGAAGGGCTGGGGTTTTGATTTCAACTACACGCTCTCGCACTCTATCGACAACGCGTCGGGTACTGAAGGTGGTGGCGGTCTGGGTATTCAGGATGCCTTCGACCCCAACTCCTACAAGGGCTCTTCGGACTTCGATATTCGCCACAACGTGACCACCAACTTCGTCATCGAGTTGCCTGTGGGTAAGGGTAAGAAGCTTCTTGCGAACAGCAACAAGTTCGTGGAAGGCGCTCTCGGCGGCTGGCAGATTTCATCGCTCGGCACCTATCGCTCCGGGACTCCGCTCAACATCTCGAACGGCGGCGTCTATCCCACCAACTACCTCAATTCGGCCATCGCCATCATGAAGCCGGGCGCCACCATGCCCCTGCCTGGCCGTTATGACCAGACGGGCGCTCCCAGCATCTTCACCTCCACCACGGCGGTGACGGCTTTCGTCGGCCAGTATCCCGGAACGGTGGGCAACCGCGCTATCGTGCGGCGGCCCGCTTACTTCAATACGGACATCTCCATCAGCAAGTACTTCAAGATGCCGATTGAAGGACACCGGCTGCAGGTTCGCGGCGAGGCCTTCAACGGCTTCAATAATGTGAACTTCACGGGAGCTCCGCAGCTGAGCCTGGCGACGCCCAATACCTTCGGGCAGATCACCAGCGCGGCGGATGCCCGCGTGATGCAGTTCGCTCTGCGCTACGAATTCTGATTCGGAGCATAAGTGCCAACGGAAAGGCCCCGCCGCGAAGTTGTCGCGGCGGGGCCTTTCTGCGTTTGGGTTAATTACTTCTGCGCCACCGCGCTGGTTGCGGTACCACCACCGCTGCTCCTCAGCAGCACTGAGGTAAAGGGCGGCGGCGCCGTTCCCTGGCCTTTGAACGAGCCATTGGAAGACGGCTTTATGGTGATGATTCCACCCCCGGGACCGGTACCCAGGCCCGCAGCCGTCAGGACCGAGATGACCGCCCCGGGGTTAAACGCGATGCCCTCAATTGTCCAGGTGGCGGTCTTCACCACGTATTCCGCTTTGGTGATCTTGAGGACGTCTGTGACCGCCGTCACCGTGTACACCACGGTCTTGGTGACGCCGTTCAGCGTGGCAGTTATGGTGACCGGCGTATTTACCGGAACCGCAGCAATTGTAAGTGCCGTGAATGATACCGTAGTCACGCCAGGCAAAACTGTGACACTGGGGGTAACCGCCAGTATTGCCGGATTTGAGCACGTCAGGTTAATCACCACGCCGCCATCTGTTGCCGGACTGCTCAGCGTAAGGGTTCCGGAAGTCCCCAGGGTCCCGCCGACCAGCCCCGGAGCCGACGAGTTCACTGTTGTCATTGAAGCCAGCACATACTGCGGAACTGCATTGAAAGTCGCCACCTGACTGGCCCCAAATGCGGAGGCCGTGATATTCACCAAAGTGCTGGCAGCCACCACGCCCGTTGAGATAGTGAACGTAGCCGAGGTCGCCCCGGTCGGGATAGTGAGTATTGCACCTCCGGGGAAGCTGGCGGCGGGATCGCTGCTCGAGAGCGCGACCTGGTAGCCAGCGGCGGGAGCCACATCACCCAGCGTCACGGTACCGAGCACATTGTTTCCACCGACCATCCAGGTCGCATTGATCTTCAGGCTGGCGATCAGCGGCGGATTGCCGTTCGCATTGCGAACAACGCTCACGCCCGTGGGGAGGGGCAGCGCGAAGTCGAGAGCTCCGTTGCCGTCGAAATCCACGGCGACGAGGGGCGTGCCCGTAAATACCGACATCGCACTACCAGCCGGGAAGTTGGTCCGCGGCGCGAAGGTTCCGTCGCCATTGCCATAGAGAATTCTTACCTGGTAAGGTGCGGGAGGGACAGGGTTGAAGCGCAGCGGGCCGGGGAAGAGTCCTGCCACGTCGAGCTTACCGTCCCTGTTGAAGTCTCCCGTGATCAGGTTTTGGCCGTCTGTACCCGTATTCGACGGCAGAACCGTGACGGTAAAGGTGCCATCGCCGTTGCCGAGAGCCATCACTTCCGAGAGTCCGCCGCCACTGCGGGCAATAATGCCAAAGGAGATCTCGCCATAGATGTCCAGCTTGCCGTCACCATTGAAGTCGCCGGTGACAAACGCGGTGGCGTTGAAACTGCCGGCATTCGGAGCGAACGGCAAGGCTGAATCGATGAAGGTTCCGTCACCCATGCCAAACCGGATGCCCGGCGTTCCGGAAAGAAGCGTCTGCGGCGCCAGGTAGACGAACATATCGGTCTTGCCGTCTCCATTGAAGTCACCCAGCGCCAGCGCCGGGGAATACAGGGGGAACGTTGCCTGACTGAAGGTCCCGTCGCCATTGCTCATCAGGATGTTGCCGAGGTAGGTAGTGGCTCCGGTGGCCGGGTTGATGGTCAGTTGAACCACAGCCAAGTCCGCTTTACCATCGCCGTTGAAGTCCGCACTCTGTATGGAACCCGGCAGCGCGGGGAGGGGGATCAGCGTGGCCTGCTGCAAGGTACCATCCCCGTTGCCGAGCAGAATGCTGAGTGTGCCGGCCGTCTTGTTGGCGGTTGCGACATCGAGTTTGCCGTCGCCATTGAAGTCCGCGACCACAATATCGGTCGGGTCTGTGTTGGTGACGAAGTTGGCGCCAGTTTGAAAAGTGCCGTCGCCATTGGAAAGCAGGACGCTGACCCCATGGCTGCCCGGCGTGGTGCCGTTGGCGGTGATGACGTCGATGCGGCCGTCACCATTCATGTCGCCGGAGGCTACGGCGGAAGCGCCCGGGGCGGCCCAGGTGATGGGGGGCGCAAAAGCGGGTGTGCTTTGCGCCGCGACTGGAAGGGCCATGGCCAGTACGGCCACAGCAAGTGTGAATATGTTTCTTGAGGATCGTCTCATTCATTTCTCCGTGGAGGCAGGTAACAGCGCCGGAAAGCGCTGCCCTGGGACTATGCGGAGATAAAGACAGGTGAGGCAGGGATTTGGAACTGGAAAAGTGTGTTAAGTCGGGCTAACGCAAAAAGGCCCCGCTGCGAAGATCTCGCGGCGAGGCCCATGTTGCGTCGGCAGACCTACTTCTGGGACACCGGCCCAGTGGTGTAACCGCCGAGCGTGCTCTGCAGGACCACCGCTGTAAACGGTGGAGGTGTCACGCCCTGGCCCTTGAATGACCCGTTAGGCGAAGGTGTTATCGTCACCTGACCACCGAACGGGGAGGCGGTACCACCACCCGCCGTCGTCAAAACCCGGATAAGTGCAGCTGGATTACTGGCGGTGCCTTCAATGGTCCAGGTGTTATTCTTGACCAGATATTGCGCTTTTGTAATGGTGATCGTGTCGCTGGCCGTGAGGACCGTAAAGATATAGGTCTTCGAAACCCCGTCGAGAGTTGCCGTGATGGTGACCGGGGTATTTGCCAGAACGCGGTTCGAGATCAGGGCCGCAAACGAGGCCGAGGTGGTCCCGGCTGGAATTGTCACGCTGGGGGTGACAGCAACCAGACCCGGGTTCGAGGAGGTCAGCGTAACCACTACTCCATCAATAGCCACGGTGCTCAGGTTAATGGTGCCGGAACTTCCGTTGCCACCGCCAAACCAGCCGAAAGCACTGGGGCTGTCGGTGGCAACTGATGACAGCACATAGGCGGGAACCACATTGAAGCTAGCCAGTTGGTTTACTCCGTTGGCCGAGGCCGTCACTGTCACCAGGCCCGCTGCGGCGACAACACTCGTCGATACCGTGAATGTGGCTGAAGTTGCACCGGCCGGGATGGTGAGAATTGCGCCGCCGGGGAAACTGGCGGCTGCGGGATTGCTGCTGCTCAGAGTTACCTGTACTCCCGTTGCCGGGGCGGGATCGCCCAGCGTCAGCGTGGCAGTTGCATTCGTTGCGCCGCCCACAACCCAGTTGGTATTGAGCGTCAGTTTTGAGAGGAGGGGCGGGTTTCCGTTGGCGTTGCGGACCAGATTGACGCCGCTGGTGGTAGCGAGCGCAAAGTCCGGGGTGCCGTTGCCGTCAAAATCGGCACTCACCAGTGGATTGCCGGTAAAGACAGATGCGGAACTGCCGGCCGGGAAGCTAACTGGCGCTGCCAGGGTTCCGTCACCGTTGCCGTAGAGCACTTTCACCTGGTAGGGCGGGGGATAGACTGCACTGAAATGCAGGGGGCCGGGGAAGATTCCGGCCACGTCGAGCTTGCCATCGCGATTGAAGTCGCCCACAATCATGTTCTGGCCGTCCAGACCCGTATTACCCGGCAGGTTCACCACCGTGAATGTTCCGTCACCGTGACCAAGGGCCATCGTTTCCGAGAACCCGGCGGGCGAACGAGTCGCGCTGCTGACGACGTATTCGGTGTATATGTCCAGGAAGCCATCGCCATTGAAGTCGCCGGTGACCATGTTCGTCCCGAGGAAGTTCAGGCCATTTGTCGCAAACGGTAGTGGCGAATTGGTAAACGTGCCGTCGCCATTGCCGAAGCGAATGGTGGGGACCGCCTGGACCGGATTGGTGGCGTATGTAAAGAAATCCGTCTTGCCGTCGCCATTAAAATCGCCCAGTACGAGCATGCCGCCGTTCATGGGAAAGGTGGCCTGGTTGAAGCTGCCGTCGCCATTGCTCAGCAGGATGTTACCCAGAATTGTCGCCGCTCCGGTGGCGGGGTTAATGGATACCTGAACCACAACGAGATCCGCTTTGCCGTCGCTGTTGATATCGGACGTCATGAGCGTGTAAGGCGCGGTGGAAAGAGGGATGATGGTGGCTTGCTGGAGCGTACCGTCGCCGTTGCCGAGAAGAATGTTCAGGGTGTTATTGGCTTTGTTGGCTACCGCTATATCGAGTTTGCCATCGCCATTGAAATCACCCGCCACAATGCCGGTCGGGTCCGTGTTGGTAATAAAGTTCGCAGCCGGTTGAAAGGTGCCATCGCCATTCGAAAGCAGCACGCTCACGCCGTGGCTGCCGCCCGCGCCATGGGCTGTGATCACGTCGAGTCTGCCGTCACCGTTCATGTCTCCGGCTGCAATAGCGGAAGTGCCCGCCGCTGCCCAGGTGGTGGGTGGTGCGAACGCGGGTGTGCTTTGGGCCATCGCGGGTATCGCCAGGGCGAGGGCCGCGATGGCGAGGGTGAAGCCGTTTTTGGGTGCTGGTCTCATTTGGGGTTTGCTCCGTAAGTTCAGTCCGTCAGGGCGGAGAAGCCGCTATTTGACGACACTGCGAGGCGTGAGACCGTTGAGTTGGTGGAGTGGAACTGAAATCGTGTGCTTGTTTACGGTACGGTGCCGGGGTAGTGGGCCGCTCAGAACTTCGAGGGATCAATCCGCCAGACGTTGTGATCGCGCAGATTGGAGAGCCAGACCGAGCCATGAGCGGCGCGGATCGAATCGCCCCCATTACCGGTCCACTGGCGGATCACCGTATTCGTGGCGGGGTCGATCTCAGAGATCGGGATCTGGAACACCGTGGCCCAGACGTGGCCGAAACCAAACGCGATTTCACCCCCTGTACCGGGGACGCCCACTTCGATGTTCGCCACAACTTTGCGCGTTTTCACATCCACGCGGGAGACAGTTCCATCGCCCTGATTCAGGGTCCACACAGCCCCTCCGCCGAAGGTCACGAAGCGTGGGCCCGGCCCGGTTTCAATAGAGTCTGTTACCTTATTGGTCTTCGCATCCACCCGCGTCAGCATGTTCGCCTTGGGCGTGGTGATCCACACCGCGCCTTCACCATAAACAACCGACGCCGAGCCAGCCGGGATATCGATAGTGGCGGCGACCGTATTGGTCTTCGGGTCCACGCGTGAGAGCTTGCCTGCGGCGTCCGTCACCAGCCAGATCGCGTCATCACTTGCCGCAATGCCACCTTCGCTTTCCGCCGGTGGAACGGGCAGTGTGGCCGTAACGGTATTCGTCTTCATATCGATCCGGGACAACGTCTTGTCGCCGCAGTTCGGAACCCAGACGCTGCCGAAGCCTGAGGTAAGGCCCGAGCACGGCTTCTTCCCCACCTCAATATTGGCGGCCACCTGGTTCGTCTTGATATCCAGGCGATGCACCATGTTGGTGGGGCCGTTGGAGACCCAAACCGCATCTTCCGTCACCACCTGCCAGTCGGGTGTCCCCCCTGTGGTGAACACGGTTGCGGGCGTGATGGTCGTCATCTCGCGTTTCACTCCAGGCGTGCTGACGCCGGGCTTGGGGGGGCGTGGCGGTCCCTTCTTTCGCTGTGCCTGGGGAGCGTCTGTCGTTGGCGCGGGAGCCTGAGCTTGCGACGTGCCTGACTCGGAGGGTTGCTGCGCCTGCAACACCAGCAGGGGCGCATAGATGCCCAGAACGAGACAGGTCGATACCTGGAGAAAGCGCGTTTTGTTCATTGGAATACCTCCGTAGGTTCAGTTATTCAGCAAGAGTTGCCAGGACAAGCTTGGGGTCGATGCGCGAGACGGTGCCGTTGTTGAGATTCGAGACCCAGATGGCGCCCGCTGAGGTGAGAATCCCGCCGCCGCCTTCACCCCAGAACTGCTGCACCACCTTCTCGTCTGCGACATCAATGCGGGTGAGGGGGAAGCCCGGTTGCGTCACCCAGAGGAAACCTTCACCAAAAGTCAGCGCGCCCGTAGTATCCGGAGTCAGCAGTTCGATAGTCTTCGCCACTTTATCTGTCTTTGGGTCGATGCGGTCGAGCTTGCCTTCCTTACCGCAAAGAACCCAGATGGAACCCTGACCGCTGGCGAGTGCCACCGGTTTCGCGCCCACATCAATGCGTTTGTCGATGAGATTGGTGGCCGGGTTAATCCGCAGAACCTTATTTTGTTGCGGGCAGGCCAGCCACAGTGACGTTTCGGCGAATATAAGGCCGTTGCATCCCGGAGGGACGCGAAGTTCACCCACTACAGCGTCCTGATCCGGATCGATCCGCAGAATGGTCTGCTTCCCGTCGGCAATAATCCAGACGCTGTCGGTGCTGGCCGCGATCGCGCCGCGCAGGTCCGCAGCGCCAGTCTGAATCGTGGCCTTTACCTTCAAAGAGCGGGGATCGAGGCGCAGCAGCGAACCGTCGCCGCACGAGAGAACCCACATGCTGGTGAACGCGTTGACGATGCCACCACAGGGCTTCTTCACTGAAGGGATTGGGTCCGCAGACTTGTTACCCTTCGCTTCGAACTTCAGAACTTTGTCGGTTGCGGGCGCATAGAGCGCTCCCGCGCCGCCGGCAGCAAAGTAGACCCACGCTGGCTTCTCCGGCGTAGTGAGGGTCGCTTCGGCCTGGATCTGCGCAAACGGCATCTGCACACCCGGCGTCTTAACGCCCTGTTTGGGCGCGAGCGGGGCAGCCTTTGTAACCGGCTTGCCATTAGTAGCGGCAGTCAGGCCGCCCGACAGTAGACCAACAGATAGTAAACCAATGAAGACACGCATGGCGTTTCCTGCACCTCAAAAAGATAGTGGATGAGAAAGCCGGACAGGGGAGGGATCGTGTGATTCCGACGTGGAATCGCAAGGGGACGGGACATTCACAGTATAGCGTGCTTACAAGCCTTTGCGTTGACTTTTCGTAAAGATATGTGCTACGTTTCCATTAGTTCCCCGAGTGCCCATTTTGACTCCCCGGCACTGCGAACTCCTGGCTCTGTAAGCCCGGCCTCCTGTCCTGCCTCTCAAACTCTGTCTCCTGTCGTTCCCTGTTTTTCTACTTTTCGTTTGAAGGGTCTATGTCCAGATTGAACTTCGTCCTCGCCGGTTCGGCTCTCGCGCTGTTTTCCACCCTGCACGCGCAGACTATAAACGCCTCGAGCCCTGACTTCTTCGAAAACAAAATTCGGCCCATTCTGGCCAATAACTGCTACGGGTGTCACACGAATTCGGCGTTGAGCGGACTGCGCCTCGACAGCCTGGAGTTCATGAAGAAGGGCGGCAAGCGCGGCGCCGCAATCGTGGTTGGCGATCCCGCGAGCAGCCTGCTCATTAAGGCGGTGAAGCAGGGTGATCCTGATCTGAAAATGCCCTCCGGTAACAAGCTGAAGGATTCCGAAATCGCGGACCTGGAAGCGTGGATCAAGGGCGGTGCCGCCTGGCCGAAGAGCACCGCGTCCGTAGTGGCCAGCATTCCCGGTAAGTACGTAATTACTCCTGAGCGCCGCCAGTTCTGGTCTTTCAAGCCGCTGGCCGCTCCTGCCTCTCCCTCGACGAAGGATAGTAAGTGGGCAAAGTCAGAGCTTGACCATTTTGTGCTGGCCAGACTCGAAAAAGAAGGCCTGCATCCGGTGGCTGCCGCCAGCAAACATGACTTGCTTCGCCGGGCTACTCTCGATCTGACCGGTCTTCTGCCGAGCAACGAGGAGTATGCCGCCTTCGATAAAGACACCACTTCCGATGCCTTCCCCAAAGTAGTGGACCGCCTGCTCGCTTCACCTCACTATGGCGAGCGCTGGGGCCGCGTCTGGCTCGATGTCGCCCGCTACGGCGAAGATGACTATCGCAGCCTGAATCAGAATCCCCGCGGTTACCGGCCCTACCCCAATGCGTGGGCCTATCGCGACTGGGTGGTTCAGGCATTCAATGATGATCTCCCCTACGACCAGTTTGTGAAAGCGCAGCTGGCTGGCGATCTGATGGATCAGAAAGTCCGGACAAAGATGTTGCCCGCTACCGGCTTCCTCGGCCTCGGCCCGTGGTACTACGACAACGGTTCCAATGAAGTGACGCGAGCCGATGAACGGCATGACCGCGTAGACGCGGTAACGCGCGGCTTCCTCGGCCTTACCGTTCAGTGCGCTCGTTGCCACGACCATAAATACGATCCCATTCCGCAGACCGATTACTACGCTCTGGCCGGTGTCTTCTACAACACCATCTACGAAGAGTATCCGCGGGCCCCGAAGAAGGTTGTGGACGAGTTTATAAAGCTTCAGGATGCTGTGGATGTGAAGCAGAAAATGCTCGGCGAGATGAACACCAACCTTGCCACCGAACTCTCCCGCACGCTGGTTTACCAGACCTCGAACTACCTGCAGGGCGTGTTTGACGTCTCCGGAAAAACGAAGAAGGAGGCGGCGCAGGTTGTGGAATCCCGCCGCCTCGATTATGAGCTTCTCGATCGCTGGGTGAAGTACATGGCCAAGCCGACCGACAAATACAAGTTTAAGGACGCCTGGCAGGCCATGATGAAGCGTGGCGGCACGGCAGAGGAAGCGAAGAAACTGGCCGAGAAGCTTCAGGAAGATATTGTCTCCGTAATGCTCGAAAAGAGCGAACTGGATATTGAGAACAAGATCATCGCCGATAAGGACGTGGACGGTACCAAGCCGAAGAAACGTACCGACAAACCCAGTAACTTTACGTCGAACAAGGACTTTAACCCCGGCGCGCTGCTCCAGTTCAAGAGCATGGCGGACGACCGGAACAGCTTCTGGATCGAAATCTTTCAGCGCGAACTCAAGGATGCGGAAGATCCGAACGCCATGATGGCAGCCGGTGCGCGGCAGGGTAACCCCGGCGTGTTGTTGTTCCGCGGCTGGGGCCTGGAGTCCCGGATCGGCCCGGAGTCGCAGGCTCGCATCAAGGTTTTGCAGACTGATCTGGAGGCCGCGCGCAAGAAGCTCGACCCGTCTTATCCCTTCATTCACGGCGTGAAGGACGCGGAGAAGCCGGTCAATATCCAGCTGGCATTGCGCGGGAACCCTGAGATGTTGGGCGATGAAGTGCCGCGCCACTTCCTGAGTGTATTCTGCGAAGGCGAGCCCGTGCCGCTCAATCAGGGCAGTGGCCGTCTCCAGATGGCGGACCTGATCCTGGCGCAGCCGCTCGCGATGCGCGTCATCGTCAATCGCATCTGGAAAGGCCACTTCGGCAGCGGCATTGTAGATACCCCGAGCAACTTTGGCTTCGGCGGGGAACGCCCCTCTGATCCGGAACTGCTGGAATATCTGGCCGCGAGTTTTCGGAAGAACGGGATGTCAGTAAAGAAGCTGCATCGCGAAATCATGCTGAGCTCCGTCTATCAGCTTTCCACTGCGGATGACAAAATGGCTTCGGATAAAGACTCCGGCAATCGCCTCTACTGGCGCGCCAACCGCAAGCGCATGGAAGCCGAGCAGGTTCGCGATTCCATCCTGCAGGTTTCGGGCAACCTGGATGACGGCCTGGGTGGCCCTTCTCAGGACCTGACGCCAGATTACAAGCGCCGCACCATCTATGGAAAGGTCAGCCGTTACAAGCTGGATGCCTTCCTCCAGTTGTTTGATTTCCCGTCGCCCAATATCAGCGCGGAGAAGCGGTTCACCACAACGGTACCCCTGCAGCGGCTGTTTCTGATGAACAGCGACTTTGTCCAGCTGGAAGCCGAGGAGTTGGCCAAGCGTGTGGCTCCCGAAGCGAACAACCGGGCTCGCGTGAAGAAAATGTACAACCTGGTCTACGGTCGCGATCCGAATGAGCAGGAAGTTACCCTCGCCATCGACTACCTGAAGACGGAGCCGATGAAGCAGTACACAGAGAACAAGAATAAGCCGAAGGAAGAGGCGGGTCCGGGACGGGGCGGACGTGGTCGCGGCGGTGCGGCTGCGCCCGATGCTGCTGCGCCAACTGCCGATGCCACTGTGGTGAGCGAGGCCGCGAAACCCGCCATGCCAAAGCCTGAAGTTACCGACGCTGGTGGTGCCGACGCTGTTGGTGCCGGTGGTGGTGCCGGTGGTGCCGGTGGTGGTGCCGGTGCCGGTGGTGCCGGTGGTGGAGGCATGGGCATGATGGGTGGCATGGGTGGTTTTGGCGGCGCCGGTGGTGGCGGACGTGGCCGCGGTGGAGCGCGTCCCGTTGAGGTGAAGTATGAAGCCTCGGCATGGGGACGTTACGCCAAGGTTCTTCTCAGCTCGACGGAATTCATCTTCATCAACTAACGGAGACCCGATATGCATAAATCCAGAAATCCACTTACCAGACGAGAAGCTCTCCGCAAAGTTGGCAATGGCTTCGGCATGGCGGCATTCGCCGGGATGTTAGGCCAGTCCATGGCCCGCGCCGGAGTGGGCAGCGAACTAACTTCCGGTGTCGCCAAACTGGACTATCCGCAGAAGGTCAAGCGGGTCATCTTCCTGTTCATGAATGGTGGGCTTTCCACCATCGACGCCTTTGATCCAAAGCCCGCGCTCGCCAAGTATGATGGCCAGCCCATGCCGGGTGGCTCCATCGCCACGGAACGTCGTACGGGCGCGCTGATGCAGTCGCCGTTTTCATTCAAGAAGTACGGGCAGTCAGGCATGGATATCAGCGAACTCTGGCCCCATTTGTCGTCCCACGCCGATGACATTTGCTGGGTCCGGTCTGTGTTTACAGAGATCCCTAACCACGAACCCTCCTGCCTGATGATGAACACTGGCGCCAACCAGGCCGGCCGGCCGTCGATGGGCGCCTGGCTCACCTATGGTCTTGGCACTGAAAATCAGAACCTGCCGGGCTACGTCGTCCTCTGTCCCGATGTACCCACTACCGTCGGTTCGCCGCTCTGGAGCAATGGCTTCCTTCCCGCCATCAATCAGGGAACCTTCATCGCGAACAAAGTAGCCACAGCTGGTGCCGATGGCATGGATATGGACATGGAAATGGAAGCCATGCCCGACATGCCTGTGGAGAAGGACAAGGACGGCAAAGAGAAGCTCAAGAAGATAGTAGTGGAGAAGAACTTCGACCCGAAGAAGATTCTCAATTATGTCAATAATCCCAAGTTCTCGCTCACGGAACAGCGCCGCGAACTCGACCTCCTCGGCAAGCTCGAAAAGATGCGGGCCGAAAGCTTCGGTACCGATCCCGGAGTGGAAGCGGTAATCAAGTCGATGGAAGTCGGCTACCGCATGCAGACCGAAGCGCCCGATGTCTTCGATATCCGCAAGGAGTCTCAGGCGACGCTGGATATGTATGGCCCGGGAGACGTGGCGCGTGGCGCGCTGATGGCTGTGCGGTTGGCCGAAAAGGGCGTCCGCATGACCCAACTGTATTATTCGAAGGGTGACCCGTGGGACGCCCACGCTGATATCTTCGCGCATAAGGTCAACGCTAAGAATTCCGACCAGGCCTTCTCTGCCGTCATCACCGATCTGAAGCAGCGCGGCCTCTGGAAAGATACGCTGATCGTGTGCGGCTCCGAATTCGGTCGCACCCCGGTTCGTGAAGTTGGCGGCATGGGCGCGGGCGTGAAGCGTGGTCGCGACCACAATCCCCACGGCTTCACTATGTGGCTGGCTGGCGGTGCCGTCAAGGGCGGCACCATCTACGGCGCAACCGACGACTTCGGTTTCAAAGCCATTGAAAAGCCGACTCACGTCCACGACATCCATGCGACGATTCTGTATCTCCTGGGCATCGATCACCAGAAGCTGAGCTATCGCTACAGTGGCCGTGACTTCCGCCTCACGGACGTGGCAGGCAATGTCCTGCACGATCTGATCGCGTAATGCGCTTCCTCTCAGCGCTCCTCATCGCCGGGTCCATGTTCGCGCTGGAGCCAGGCACCCTCCCGTCTGCGTTTCGTACCGGCGGGCCCAACTGTGTGGATGTGCCGGACTGGCAGGTACACGCGTATAACGAGGACTTCTATATCCTCCGCGAATCCGGCTGTATCAACTATGAAAAGCCGTTTCTGTATCTCATCTTTGGAGATAACTTCGCGCTGCTCGAAGATACCGGGGCAGGGAACGTGCAGACCGCACCACAAGTGCTCGCCCTGATTGACAAGTGGGCCAAGCTGAAGAAACGTAACAGTTCAGCCCCCTACTTGAAGGTTTCCGGCACGTCGAAAGGGTACTCGAAGAAATCTTTAAGAATCTTCACTTTAGACCTGGCGCTTTGGAACAAGACCTGGCAAGCTGGATAGTTGGGTGCTTCGAACGGCCAG
>CAIYVZ010000191.1 GCA_903929755.1 uncultured Acidobacteriia bacterium | reverse complement strand
CGGAAAACCAGAGGCGGGTTTCCCCCTGTTCCCTCAGCTCCTTGGGAATCCCGCCAAACACGCCGGATTCCCACATTCCCACAGCCACGACTGCTGCGGTTCCCTGTCCGGAAGAAGACAAAACCAAAGAAAGGAAGTCGGTCGCTTCGCGACCTCCCCTCCATGATCTTTTTCAGGATCACCTTGTATTGGAAACACTACCGCGTTTCAGGATCATCCGACGATTGGAAAATGCTATCGGAACTGTCACGTCTCATCTACGCCGAACTTGAACAGGACGTCCGCAAGCTGGACCAGCAAGCCCAGGTTGAAGCGCCTGAACTAACCCACGTATGATGGTTGCCATGGCTCGTATCCTCGTCCAGTACAATCAACCCGCCGACTCGGCAGCTTTCGACAACTATTACCTCGATGTCCACACACCCCTCGCGAAAACCATCCCCGGCCTGCTCTCGCTCACCATCAGCAGCGGAGCCGTAGCGCACCTCGCCGGGAACCCAGCCCCATACCTCGTCGCCCAACTCGACTTCGCCACCATGGCCGATCTGCAAGCCGGTCTTGCGTCGCCCGAAGGCCAGGCCACGGCGGCCGACCTCGCCAACTTCGCCCAGGCCGGAGTCACCCTCCTCGCCTATGAAACCTTCGTCGCCTAGCTGCCGCGCGACGCTGCAGAAAAGCTACAAATGAAATCGATTCGCCACTCCACGGACCCCGCCGCGACGCTGCTGTTGAGCGCCTGCAACCCGACCCCGCCCGACATCCGAGCCGACGCCGACGCCGCGATCCGCAAATCTGTCGCCGACCAGGGCAAGAATCTCGACACCTGGAACTCAAACCTGCCCGCCAAATAGCTATGGACGAAGACCAAAAAACGGAACGCAGCCACACCTTTACCTGGGAAGATCCCGAAGAAGCCCTCCAGGCCGGTCGTAAGATCTCCGGCTCCGAGCTCTTCGAAAAAATGCGCCTCGGAGAAGTCCCGCAGCCACCCTACGCCAAACTTCTCGGGCTCGAAGTTTTCGACTCCGGAAGCGGCGAATTTTCCATGACCCTCGTCCCGCGAGAGTTCCACTACAACCCCATGGGCTGCGTCCACGGTGGCATCCTCAGCACGCTTCTCGATTCCGTCATGTCCGCCGCCGTCCACACCGCGCTGCCGTCAGGCTCCGGCTACCTCACCGTCTCCATCAACATCACCTTCCTGAAAGCTGTGTACGAGCACACCGGCGAGGTAATGGCCACCGGAAAGCTCATCTCGCTCCGCCGCCAGATCGCAACCGCCGAAGGCAGAATCGTCGATATGCAGGGCAACGTCTGCGCCACCGGGACCGCCATCTGCATGCTCTCTGAGCGCCCCCGACCCAAGCCCGCTAACTAACTCACGAAGGCAAAACTCGCCAGCGCGGCAGCCTCATCCCTGAAGAACGAGAAGTGCGGGTACACCCCGGTCAGCCGCATCAGGCCCTCGACGCGGGGGCTCACCCTTAATACCTTGAAACCGCCACCGGCCGCCACTGCCTTCTTCAAACCACTCAGCAGTTCGCCAATCCCGGAGCTGTCGATATACGTAACGCCTTCCAGGTTGACCAGGACGCACTTCCGCTCGCCCGCAAACCCGGCTGAAACGGCGTCACCAAACGATGTCGCCGCCACGCCCAAGGTCAGCCGGCCAACCGCCTCAATGATCAGGACGTCGCTTACCGTGCGAGTCGTTAAAGAAAAATCCACTTGAGCGATAACCTGTCCCACCTTCGGATGATTCTAACGCGTTCCAGTGAGACAGGCACCCTACCAGATCGCGTTCGGGTATTCCGCGTGAATGCGTCGATCCGACGTAATCAGCGGGGCCTCGTTGTTCGCCATCGCGTTAGCGACAATGATGCGATCACCTGGGTCGCGAGTCCATTTCACGCGCAGCGCGCTGCCCATCACCAACGCCATTGGAAACTGACAAACAGCTAACCCAATCTGCTGATTCAGATCCGAAAGGATCTGTGCCGCCGCATACCTCAGCACGCCCTTCTCGTAAAGCATTTCCAGTTCGAGCATCACCATCGCGGAAGCCAATAGGTCCGACCGATCCAACTGGGAAACGGCCCGCTGCGTTAATCGCCCCACATCGCCAGAATGCAGGAATATCGCGATATTCGTATCAATGTAGGAAACTACGGTCGTGGTGCCCATTTTTCATCCCACGACGCCCGCATCTCGGCGTCCAGTTCCTGCTGAGCCTTCTCCAGATCGTCCAAACTACCGCAAATCGTGTCTCGCTGCACCAGTCTGGAAAGCTTGCTCTGCTTTTCAGCCGGAACCAGGCGAACCACCCGCCCCTTGTGCGCCACCTCTACAAATTCACCCTGTAAGGCCCGCTCCACAATCTGGAAGAGGTTCTGCCGAAACTCCGTGCTGGTAACCTTCATACCCACAGGCTAGCACGAAACGTACACCCCGTACGCTATCCATGTACATACCGTTATCTCTGCCTCCCCGTCACCCCCAACGACGGCCAAACCGCCCGCCGTTTCTCCAGAAACGCCGTCACCCCCTCCGCAAAATCCGCCCCTGCCATCATCCGGCCCCGAACCGCCAGTCCCGCCGCCCCCGCCGCATCCCAACTCATCCCCCGGATCCGCGAGATATACGCCATCCCCTCCCGCATCGCCTCCGGACTCCAGGCCGCCAGCCTCTCCGCCAGCTCCGTCGCCCGCGCCAGCGGATCCTCCACAATCTCCGTCACCAGCCCAAATTCCTTCGCCTCCGCCGCCCCAAACAGCCGCCCGGTCAACGCCAGTTCCGTTGTCCGCCGCTCCCCCATCGCCAACGCGCAAGCCGGAAAGATCAGCACAGGCCACAGCCCAATCCGAATCTCCGTCAGCCCAAACTGCGCATCGTCCGAGGCCACCACGATATGCGCATTCGCCGCCAACCCCGTCCCGCCCGCAATCGCGGCCCCGCGAATCGCCGCCACCACGGGCTTCCGCATCCGCCCAATCACCGTAAACAGTCGCTCATGCAAAGGAGCCATCCGGACCGCAATTTCTCCATACAAAGCTTCCCGCAAATCCATCCCCGCGCAGAACGCCCCGCCATTGCCGGTCAGCAAAATCGCGCCCACGCCTGCATCCGTATCCGCCGCTTCCAAAGCCTCCAGCAGCGCCCGCGACAACTCCTCATTCAGCGCATTTCGCTTCTCTGGCCGATTCAAAGCCAGCCGCAGAACCCGCCCCGTGACTTGGGCTTCTAAAACCCCGCTCATCCAACCACCTCCAGCGCCAACGCCGTGCCCCTCGGACGAGATAAACAAACCTCCAGCGCCATCGCCAAAACCTCCCTGGTCTCTGCCGGATCAATCACCGCATCGCAATGCCCCCGCGCCGCCGCATACTTCGCGTCCAGCCACCGCTCATAATCCGCCTGCGTCTGCGCAATTTGCGCCTTCAACTCATCCCCCATCGTCTCGCCGGTCTCCCGCAACCTCTCCAGCTCCACCGAATACAGCGCCTTCACCGCCGACTCGCCCTCCATCACCCCAATCCGGGCCGTCGGCCAGCTAAACGTGAAGTTCGGATCAAATCCCTGCCCCGCCATCGCGTAATAACCCGCCCCGCTCGCATGGTTCGTCGTCAGCACAATCCGGGGCACCGTCGCGCAGGACATCGCCTCCACCATCTCCGCCCCGGCACGAATAATCCCCTCCGCCTCCGACTGAGAACCCACCATAAAGCCCGAGACATCTTGTACATAGATGATCGGAGTCCCCAGCCGCTCCGCCGTCTCCACGAAATATGCCACCTTCCGCGCCGACTCCGTGTAAATGATGCCGCCGATCGTTGGTTTTGAAGTGCCTGGCTTCAGGAACCCGCGCCGATTCGCAATTACCGCCACCGGATGGCCGCACAACCTGGCCTCCGCACACAGCATCTCCGGAGCATACTCCGGCTGAAACTCCACAAAATCCCCGCCATCAAACACCCGGTCCAGCACATCTTCCACGCTGTAAGGCAACCGATGATCCGCCGGTAACGCCCCGTACAAACCAGCCTCAGGCTTCTCCGGATCCCGCCCCTTCCCCCGCACAACACCCCACGGCGGCAACTGACGTACCCGCCCCCGAATCATCTCCAGACAAGCCGCATCGTCCTTAGCCACGTAATGCGCCACGCCGCTGGTAGCCGTATGCAAATGAGCCCCACCCAAAGATTCCGTATCAACTGTCTGCCCCGTGGCACCCTTCACCAGGTTCGGACCCCCAAGCCCCATAAAGCTCGTCCCCGCCACCATAATGATCACATCGCTCAATGCCGGCAGATACGCCCCGCCCGCGATGCAGGGCCCCATCACGGCCGCAATTTGAGGAAGCCGCAACTTCCGCCGCATTAGCGAGTTGTAGTAGAAAATCCGCCCCGCGCCATACTGCCCTGGGAAAATCCCGTCCTGATACGGCAGATTCACCCCCGCCGAATCCACCAGATACACAATCGGGATCCGGTTCCGCATCGCCACTTCCTGAGCCCGCAGAATCTTCGTAATCGTCTCCGGCCACCACGCCCCGGCCTTCACCGTCGCGTCGTTCGCGACCACCACTATCGGACGACCCTCCACCCACCCCACACCCGTCACCACCCCCGCCGCCGGAGCCGCCCCGTCATATCGGTCATAGGCCACCAGCAGCCCAATCTCCAGAAACCGCGAGCCCCGGTCCAGCAGCCCCGCAATCCGCTCCCGCGCCGTCAGCTTCCCCGCTTTGTGCTGCTTCGCAACCCGCTCCGCCCCACCGCCGGCACGAACCCGCTCCTCCAAATGCCGCAGATTCTCCACCAGGTGCCGCATATGCGCGATTCGCGCCTGCTCGTCCAAAGCGTTCATGCTCATGCAGCCATTGTCATACGTCCGCAAATCGCGCCGGGCACACCAAAGAAAACAGGCCGACTCCCGGGGGGGGAATCGGCCTGTCGCTTCCGGATAAAGGTGGTTTAGTGCTCGATTGGCGCGCCGAAGGCCCAGAGGGTACCGTCGTGGGTTCCGAAGTAGACGGTACTCCCACCCGCTGCGAGGCCGCCGTTGTGGGGAACCCAGGAGGTGACCGTTTTGCCACTGTTCCAGATCTCCTTGCCGGTGGCGGAGTTGAGGGCGTAAAGGACGGCGGGGGTGGACTTGTCACCCGCGGAGAGGGCGAAAACGATGCCGTTCAGGATCATCGGCTTGGCGGCTCCCTGGAGAGCGGGGGAGATCCAGCCGGCTTCGAGAGAGCCGGCGTCGGTGACTTTGTGGTTCGTGATGGTCTTGCCGCGCGCGGCCAGAATGTAGCGGGCACCGCCGGCGATGTAGGTGGAGAGGGCTTCGACGGCGGCTCCGCCGGTCGCTTTGGAGACCGCAACTGAAGGGGAGGCTGCGTCGATGATGTGGATGCTGCCGTCCTTCGCGCCGACTGCGATCAGGGTCTTGCCCTTGTTTTCAAAGAGGATTGGCGAGGAGGAGAGCGGGCTACCGGCTTTGTAGGAAGCTTTCGAGGCGAGGGTTTTCGCTTCGAGGGCCGCGACTTCGTCCCCGTTGGCGACGTAGAGGGTGCCGTCGGGACCGAAGGAGAAACCGTCGGTCCCGATGGGGGTGGCTTTGGCGCTGGTGACTGCGCCGGTTTCGAGGTTCAGGGCCCAGATGCCGTCCTGTGTTCCGTTGCAGGCGTCGGCGGTGGAGGCGTAGGCGACGCCATCGACCACGGCGACGCCGGTCACGTTTGCTCCGGCGGGCAGGAACTTGACGGAGGCCTTGGGTTCTTCACCGTTCGAGAGATACATGGAGTGGAGGGTGCCGTCAGACGAGATGGCGTACACATACTGGGGCTGGCGACCACGGGGTGGGCCGGCGGGACCTGCGGGACCACGCCCTGCCTGAGCGCCACCACGACCAGCCTGACCGGCGCGACCGGCAGCCTGCGCTGCCATTTCCCTTAGGATGACGGCACCTTCGTCGGGGTCACCTACTCCGGACTTTGCCGGGCCGCCGCGACCGCCACCGCCGAGGCCGCCCGCGTTGGCGGTATTCGGGAAGGCGGTGCCGACGGGCCGGGTGACGGCCGCGGAAAGACCTCCGGGACAGGCAGCAGTCCCCTGGGTATTGTTTGCTGCAGATCCGGTCCCGCCGGTGAAATGCTTCTGCCATTCGATGCGGGCGAGGTCCGTGTCCATGACGATGACGTTATCCGAACTGCCTCCGGTGAAGGCGTAGGAACGGAAACCGCGATGGCCGATGAAACGGTCCATGAGGGTGGGGGCGGTTAGGCCGTTGCCCTGGCGGGGCGCGTTGTCGAATTTCTTCTTCCAGAGGAACGAGAAGTTGGCCGATTTCAGAGTGTCGGGGGAGAGCTTGGGGTCGGTACGGACCCAGGCGGTGCGCTGCGCGTCACCACCTGCAGTGGCCCAATCGCCACCGCCACGGCCCTGGGAGAGGGCGGGAATTGCAGAGACGGCGACAAGGCCGAGGAGGGTGACGGGCGATTTGAAAGTCATTAGGCGAGTCCTTCGTTCTGGTGTATACTACCAGACGCGGTGAATCGTTTCAAGCGCTGCAAATAGAACATCGGAGTATTACAGATCATGTCCCGGAAAAAAATCCTGACCGCCATTCTTTACCTCGGAGCGGGGCTGCTGCCCGCCGCAGACTGGCTCACCGACGGCTATGACGTGAAGCGCACGAACTGGCAGCGCGATGAGAAGATCCTTTCGCCCGCAACGGCTAAGGACATGAAACTGATCTGGAGCCTGAAGCTGGATAACCAGCCGAAGGTGATGCACGCCCTGTTTCCGCCACTGATTGTGAACAGCCTGAACGTGAAGGGCCAAATGCGCGAAGTGGCGATTGTGGCGGGCGTGGACGACAACCTGTTTGCGATTGACGTGCAGAAGGGCGAGCAGATCTGGCGGAAGCACTTTGAAAATACGAATCCTCCGGCTGCGTCGGGAGGGCGTGGCGCCGGGATTCTGTGTCCGGGTGGCCAGACGGCGACTCCGGTGGTGGCTCCGGTGGCGGGCACTCCGGGTAAGTACACGGTTTATGCGGCATCGTGGGATGGCAGGTTGCATCAGGTGAATGCGTCCGATGGCGAGGACGTTGCGCCTCCTTCGAAGTGGATGCCGTCGAATGGTAAGCCTTACGCGCTGAATTTGTATAAAAATGTGTTGTACACGCACACGGCGCAGGGTTGCGGCGGAAATCCGAACATTGTCTACGCGTATGACCTGGCGACGAAGAAGGTGGGGACGTGGGGTCCGGCGGGTGGCGGTATGTGGGGTCGGCAGGGTCCGGCGATCTCGGAAGACGGCGTGATGTTTACCGGGACGGGCGATGGCCGGTGGGATCCGGAGAACGGCGTTTTCGGCAACGGCATTATTGGCGTGAAGCAGAATCCGACGACGAAGTCTTTGGACTTGATTGATTACTACGGGCCTTCGAATGCGGAGTGGCTGTACAAGCGGGATCTGGATATGCAGGTTACGCCGGTGATCTTCAATTACAAGGGTCGGGAACTGATGGTGGACGCGAGCAAGGAGTGCCGGCTGTATCTGATGGATACGAAGTCGGTGGGCGGCAATGACCACCGGACTCCTGTTTACCGGACGCCGCTGATCTGCAATGAAGATGTGAATTTCGCATCGGCAGGCATCTGGGGCTCGCTGGCGACGTGGGAAGACGCGAAGGGGACACGGTGGGTTCTGACTCCGTTCTGGGGCCCGAAGCACCCGAAGTTCAAAGCTCCGCTTGAGAACGGCGACACGAAGTATGGCGCCGTCGCCGCGTTTAAGGTGGAAGAGAAGAACGGCAAGATTGAGCTGGTTCCGGCCTGGATTTCAAGGGATATGAACCATGCCGAGCCCCCGGTGATTGCGAATGGCGTGGTTTACAGCTTTGCCAGCGGTGAGAATACGGATCAGGCGTATCCGGATGTGGGTCTGGAAGATACGGCGGAGCGTCGGATTCCGCAGTCGACGCATGCGACGGTTTACGCGTTCGACGCGCAGTCAGGGAAAGAGCTGTGGTCGAGCGGGGATCAGATTAAGACCTGGATCCACTATGGCGGGTTGACGGTGGCCAATGGCCGGGTTTATATCGGCACTTTCGACAATATTCTTTACTCCTTTGGCATTAAGAAGTAGATGGGGCAATCGGGATCGTGGGCGCCGGGCAGGTAGCCGGTGCTCACGAGAAACTCGCGCACGATTTCTCCGCCAGTGAAGGCGAAGGTTTTCCGGAAGAGTTTCGTCCAGGCGGTGAGGTCGGAGCCGCGATGAAGATTGAGCCAGGCGGCGAAGGAGCCGTGCTGGCTGATGAGTTCAAGGGCCACCTGCGCGTTGCGGGTGGCCGCTTTTATTTTCAGGCGGTTGCGGATAATGCGGGCGTCAGCCATGAGGCGGGCGTGGTCGTCTTCAGAAAAGGCTGCGATGGTGGGGATGTCGAACTGGGCGTAGGCTTCGCGGAAACCGGCACGTTTCTTGAGGATGGTGGTCCAGGAGAGGCCGGCCTGATTAATTTCCAGGATGAGGCGTTCGAAGAGGTCGTTGTCGTTTTGGAGCGGGAAGCCGTATTCGGTGTCGTGATAGGGGAGATGGCAGGGGTCGATGGTGGGGGAGCGGACGGCGACGCAATAGCTCATGGGGGTTAGGTTAGCGCGGGGCTGGAAACGGGACGAGTATGGGTAACCATATAAAGTACCCATAAATATGGTACATCTTGATTATGAAGACCACTGTAGAGGTTCCGGACTCGCTGTTTCAGGCGGCTCGCACCCATTGTGCGGCGCATGGCATTACGTTCCGCGAACTGATAGAGCGTGGCCTTCGCGAGGTGCTTGAGAAACCAGCGACAGCGGCGCCGTTCCGCCTGGGTGCGTTTGGGTTCGGAGGCGAGGGCCAACAAGTCCACGAGTGGGCGGAAATCCGGAGCCTGATCTATGCAGGACACGGAAGCGACGGGTCCGGCGAACAATGATCGCACTGGACACGAATATGCTGGTTTACGCCCACAGGAAGGATTCGCCGTGGCATCGGGAGGCCTCGGTGATATTGCAGCGACTGGCCGAGGGCGCGGCGCCGTGGGCAATTCCATGGCATTGTGTCCACGAATTTATCGGGATCGTGACCCATCCCCGCATCTATAAACCACCTACGCCTCTTGAGGTGGCAATCCACGATCTGGAGAGTTGGTTCGCTTCACCAAGTCTGAGACTAATCGGAGAACCGCCAGCCTACTGGAGGGGCTTTAGCAATGTGATTCGGGCTGGAGCGGTGGCCGGGCCATTGGTTCACGATGCCAGAGTTGCGGCGGTATGCCTGGCGCATGGTGTTTCGGCGCTACTGTCAGCGGATCGGGATTTTTCCCGATTCCCTGCCCTGACTGTGCGCAATCCCCTGGTTAGCCGGGGTTGATTTGGGGGCGCGCCAGTCCGTGACTCAAAACCGTTTCAGGGGTGCCCGTACCTTCGAAGGGTGACTCCGGTAGAGACGGTATTGCAGGCCCTTGTGTCGATGACGTTGTGGAGCGACACGCCGCTGCGAACCAGAGTACCGATGGCGAGCGTAAAAGAGAAAATGGCTGCGGTGGTAAAACCGGGCGAGCGACGCAGGGTCCGCAGCGCCAGACGTTTTACTGGGGAAGGAAGGTTTTGACGTTGGGGTAGGCAGCCCGCAGGAAAGCCATGGCCGTTTTATTGGCGGCATCGCGGCCTGCAGCTCCATTGCGAACGGGAACCACGATGCGGACCAGCGCCGTATCACTGCGGTGGCGTCGAATGGAATCGGCAATCAGGTAGAACTTGGCCGCAAATTCATCGGCGATGACCCGGCCCTGGGACTGATACCAGTACATGACCAGGCTTTCGTTATCGCCACGGGCGACAAGATACCGGTTGATGCGAATCGTCTCGGAGCCGATGGGAACGTCGATACGACCGCTCTCAACGGGCTGGAAACCGGACCCAGGGAGGCAGTTCTTGGGAGAGTGGGGGGACTGACCGGTGCGCTGCGTCTTGAAATAAGCGATGAAGAGGTTGGCAGCTGCGCCGGAGGGCTCGGCGTAGAAACGAGTGAGCGTATCGTCAGCCTTGAGGACCTCCAGGACTTCGGGTTCGACGACACCTTCCTGGATCATACGGAAATCCCCAAGTTGCTGAGGGAAAGCCAACAGTGGGGCGTTCAGCGCAGTGGCATCACCGTGGGAGGCCGAATAGAACAGAGTGGCCTGGATAGCCAGAACAACCATGAAAATTCCGAGGGCGTTTTTCCTGAGCATTTGGGTTAGGCCACCTGTTGCCGCGGTGCGGGCGGTTGCGACGCCACCTTGTTGAAGAACATTTTGTCAATCCGGACGAGCACCTGATGGACGACCGCGAGAAGCGCGAAGGCGATCATGAAAATCACCCAGCCCTGGGCTTCGTGGAAGAGACCTTCGGCGAGTTCGGGTTTGAAATCGGCGATGATGCCGGTCATGGTGACGCGGCCCGCGTTGGCGGTGATGGCGATGGGAATGGTGGAGAAGAACAGGGCCACGCGGATCCAGATGCGCTTTTCAGCGAAGTAGCCGTAGACAAGCGACAGGAAAGTGAGGGTGAGCAGCGAACGTATGCCGCTGCAGGCTTCCACCACGTTCAGCTTCTGCTCGGCGAGTTCCAGCACGTTCCCTTCACGAATGATAGGAATTCCAATGAGGCTGATGGCGTTCTCAGCCACCTGGCTGGCAATCAGCTGCAGCGGGAAAGTGATTTGGTTGTAAATGACCGCCGGGATGGGCACCATGAAGAAAAGCAAGAATAGGGGAAAGGCGAAAATTCGGACGTATTTTGAGCCCCCTAACAGCAGCACAGCGCCAATGATTGAGAAAACGATGGCGGTTCGGGCCAGAAAAAGCTCTGCGCCGAGGGTGGCGATATAGAGCTGGAAACCGCCCCAAAGAACCACCAGCAAACCCCACATATTGGGTTCCGCCGGAACGTTGGATATCTCGTCTTTCAGCTGCCAGGCAATGTAGGCGGCGATTACGGGCACGAAGAAACCATGGCCCATATCGGGATCGTCGTACCACTGCATGACAAGAGCCCTGACCACGGGGGCGTAGCAGGCGAGAAGCAGGGCCGCAACCGTAACAACGGTCTTCCATGGCAACGCGGCAACGGGCGGACGGGTATCGGGGGTGGCCGGGGCCATAAACGTAGTATCAGGTTAGCATTTCCGGGAGCCGAAACCGGGATTCCAGGTGGACCGCGGGACGAAGCGGGTCTAGTACCCGGCGGTGACCAGGTCGAGGAGGTCGGGTTCCAGGTAGTTGGGGATGATACAGTCGGCACCGGCGTCGATCAGCCACTGGCGTTTTTTGCGGTCAACCGCGACGCATTCGGGTTCGTCGGACGCGACGCCGACGGTGCGGCCACCGAGGATTTGGGTGAGTTCAATTTCGGTACGACCGTCGCCGAAGGTGAGGATCGCTTCGGGCGGAATCCCGCGGGCGACGATGTCGTCGAGGAGTTCCTTCTTGTTAAGGATTCCGGGGGCGGAGCCGAAGATTCCGTCGAAATAGTGCTCGATATGGAGAAGGCCGGCTTCGAGACAGATGTCGTCATGGTGGCTGCCGCTGGCGAGATAGACGGGCAGGCCGAGGGTCCGAAGACCTTCGAGAAAAGCTCTGGCGCCGGGAATCATGAGGTCTTCCGGCGAGATTTCCCCGCTGCGGAGCGCGGTGAGGCGGGCGGCGCGGCGGTGTTCCAGGCGGGCGAGAAATTCAGCTTTATACTCGGCGCCGGTGAGAGGATGGCCTCCGAGACGGGCCACGTGGGCCGCGAAAGCGTTGGTCTGTTCCACTGTGTCGCGCCCGGTTAAGTGGGCCACGTAGACCTCGGCCTCGGCGCGGAGGGCCTCGGGGTCGGGACCGAGGGGGGAGAGCGTTTCCATCATCATGTCGAGCATGAGGGGCATCCACCCGGCACGAACCATGCCGATGGTGCCGTCGAAGTCGAAGACGATTGCGCGGGCAGGATGGGCGGGGCGAGAGGTTATGCGTTCGATCAAGAAGTTATTTTCCCACCGGGCTTTTTCCAACCGGGTGTCCGGCGTCCCAGCTCTGTGCCAAACTGTCTTGTTGTGAGGGGTATTTCAAGACGCACGCTGCTGGGACAGGTGCTGCTGGGGCAGGCTGCGTTCGGGCAGGCTCCGGTTGCTTCGCGGTCGGGTGCGTCTGCGGCGTTGCAAGTACCGGCGAGCTCGCCTTCGGCACCACCTTCCGCGCCACCGTCCACCACCCCCGACGACCCTCTGCGCCATCTGCACGCCGGGCATCCGCGCCTGCTGTTGCTTGACACAGATCTGGAGCGCATACGCCTGGCGGTTCGGGAAAGTCCGGTAGCCAGAAAGCTGCTCGCGGATCTGGAAAAAGAGTGTGACCGGCTGCTTTCGGTGCCCCCCGTGGAGTACAAGCTGAACGGCGGCAGGCTGCAGACGCAGACCCGGCGGGCCGTGGACCGGATCACGACGTTGTCGCTGGTGTTCAGGCTGACTGGCAGAGACGCGTGGCTCCGGCGCGCAATTATGGAGCTGAACGCGGCTTCCAACTTCCGCGACTGGAATCCAGGCCGGTTTGTGGATACGGCCGAGATGACGCACGCGTTCGCCATCGGCTACGACTGGCTCTACAACGCGCTGAGCGACGACGAGAAGGGCTGGATTCGGGAAGCGCTGCTGGCCAAGGGGATCGATCAGGCACTGCCTTACTATCGGCAACGCAGCTGGTGGACGCGGGAGCGGTTCAACTGGAATGTTGCCTGCAACTCCGCGATGACGATGGCGGCGCTGGCGGTGGCGGATGAGTCGCGTGAGAAGGCGGTGGAGGTTCTGCATGCGATGTCGGAATCGGCGCCGTATGGCCTGAACACGTTTGGCAGCGACGGCAGCTGGCCGGAAGGGCCGTTCTACGGGGCATACACGACGAGGTATGCGTGTCTGCTGCTGGCTTCGCTGGACTCGGCGTTAGGTGGCGATATGATTCCGGCCGGGATGCGCGGGATTGAACGAAGCGGGAAGTTCCGGGTGTGCACGCTGGGGCCAACGAACCGGGTATTCAATCATTCGGATACGCCGGAAGAGCCTGTGGCCGCGCCCGAGATGTTCCTGCTGGCGCGGCGTTTCAATATGCCGGGACTGGCCTGGAGTGAGACTCGACTGCTGGACCGGATTAAGCCTGACCCGCTCCACCTGGCATGGTTCGAGCGGGATACGAAGGTGCCACAGGGTCCGAATTGGCCGATGGACACGGTGTTTTCGACAGCAGGCGTGGCGACGTTCCGGAATTCGTGGGAAGACCCCGCGTCGCTCTATCTTGCGGTAAAGGCCGGCGATAACAAGGCCTCGCACGGGCATCTGGACCTGGGGAGCTTTGTGATGGATGCAGGGGGGGTGCGCTGGGCGTCCGATCTTGGGCCTGACGATTACACTGTGTCGAGTTTGCCCCGCAATTCATTCTTCCGGGTTCGGACCGATGCGCACAACACGCTGGTGGTGGACGGCGAGGGCCAGGATCCGCGGGCGGAAGGGCGGATCGGGCGGCTGGAATCGATGCCGGATTTGAACTTTGTTCAGTTGGATCTGAGCAAGGCCAGCCTGAAGCTGAAGCGCTGGACGCGAAGGATTGGTCTGGCTCATCGGCAGGCGGTGCTGATTGAGGATTCGGTACGCAGCGATCAGCCCGTGGATGTGATCTGGGGCATGACGACCGATGCAGAAGTAGCAACGAACGGGTCCACCGCCACGCTGCGAAAGAACGGGTGGATACTGTCGGCGGAAATCCGATCGCCCCGACATGCGGTGTTTGATGTGACCAGCGTGCGGGTTCCCGCTCCGCAGGCGCAGAACTCGAGGTTCCAAAGGCTGGTGGTTCGCCTGCTGGAGAAGGTGACGGAGATCGACCTGAATATCACGCTGACGCCTTACCGGGAAGGGCAGCAGAAACCTAAGATTACCGCGCAATTTTCGGCATGAGGCGACCGCAACTTCTGACGTGGCTGTGGTGGCTGGTCCTGCGCGCTCATGGCGGAGAGGCTGACACGGTCACCCGCCTCGAGACCACAAGGGATTTCAATGGCGTTGACGGAGGCCAGGTTGATATCGATGGTGCCATCTACCCACAGGTCCGGGGATGATGCCGTTGCGGGTATCGATGGACGCGGGTTGGCCAAGCGCGACGTCTTTGGCTTCGGTTTCGGCGATGCGGACCGCGGCTTTGAGGTGGTCCTGCCGGGCAATTTTGGCGAGAACAGCTCCGGCCTGGACGTTTTGTCCGGTTTCGAGGGGGCGGCTCCGGAGGGGATTGCCGAGCTGCTGGCTTTGACGTCGAGTTCGGGGATGAGGCCGAGTTTGGCGAGCTGTTGGTCGCGGTCGGCGGCGAGTTGGGCGTCGTTTTAGTCGGAATTGACCTCGGCGGCGACGGCTTTGGCGGGCAGGACCGGGGTCCAGGTCTGGACGGAGATTTTCTCGACGCGGCCTTCGGTAGTGGCAGAGACCCAGGCGACTTCTTCGGGGGCGAGAGAGGCGCGGCCATGAACCTGGCGGAGCAGGGGCCTCGAGCTTGACCGTGACGGGAAAGCAGTGTCCGTTTGCGGACAGCCGAGTCACATCCGCAGGAATGCGGTTTCGACTTTCTCCAGAAGCTGAGCAGGAGTTTCGTGAGCGCGGATATCGACAACGCAGGCGCTGACTTCAATGAGGGAGCGGAAGGTGCGGCCCTCCACGGTGCAAGTGTACGGATCAGAGAGCCCTTCGAGGACGCTGCGGCAGAAGGCCATCGTGGAGATGCCCGCGTCGGGAGGGGGGAACACGGCCACAAACTCGTCGTGGCTCCAGCGCCCGAGAGAGGTGTGATGCGGAAAGGTGTTTTGGGATCGGGAAACGAAGGAATTGAGGACCTGGTTCGCGGCATCGCTGCCGGGCTGATTGCAAAGCATCCGAAAGCCACGGAGGTGGAGGAGCGCTATCCGGGCTCGGGCCGGGCTGGTCTGGCCCAGCAGGGTTTCGATGGCAGGCCGATCAAGGAGCGTGCCGCTCTGGAGGGAGGCAGGCACGATGGATAGCGGGTACGCGTGATGGTGAAGGGAGCGGATCTCACGCTGAAAATTGGCCACTGACAAGCAATGCTGGCGCTGGATTTGCTGGACGCCTCGCTCTACGGAATCTGCGGTGGACTGAAGAAAAGGCTTTAGAGACCTGCCTTCCGCGGACAGCGCCAGGGTGCGCAGACGCTCGATGGCTGACTTGATGGGATTGTCGGAGCCGACATGCGACTTTTCAAGCGTATTGGCGAGTTCGAGAAGCGCTTTTTCGATACTGGCACGTTCGTTTTCCAGATGGGCGATGTGGGCGGAAGTGCGTTCGCCGCACTCGCGGAGGATTTCACGAAGTTGCTCGGTACACTCGGGAAAACGAGTCGGCGGAGAGGTAGAAACGGATTCGGCCAGGGTGCGGAGGCGATCGGTAAGGCCGGACGCGGCGGATTGATTGGCTGAACCAGAGCTAGATGGGTCGGCAGGGCTGGAAGGGTTGAGTTGGGCAGGATAGGAGAACAGGGCGCTCTCGGCAACATTGCTGAAGGTCCCTCGATAGGAGTTAACTGCCAGGTCAAGATCGCGGGTGCAGCGATCCAGTTCCGAGATTTCCGACCTGATGGAATAGAAGCGCATGACGTCGTCCTGCAACAAATCGGCGGTTCCGGCGTAAGATTTTAGGCGCTGGAATCCTGGAAAGAAGAAAAGCCGGCGTGATGGCTACGGACCGTTTTGGCGGCCCGGCGCACATCACGCCGGTAAAGGTTTTACTGCTTTAAGCCTGCCCGCCGATTAACCGCGGAGCAGTGCCAAAACGGCCTGAGGCGCCGAATTCGCCTGCGCCAAAGCTGCGAGGGATGCCTGTTGGAGCACCTGCGCTTTGGTGAGGTTGGCCGCCTGGGCCGCGACATCGGCGTCGCGAATACCTGCCTGCGCCGCCGAATAGTTGGTGATCTGAGATTGGGCAAGGTTCACGGCGTAAGCGAGTTTATTTTCGCCGGCGCCGACTTTGCCCTGAACCAGACCGAGATTGGTAACCGCCGTTTGCAGCGAAGTAAGTGCCGCAATGGCATTGCCGGTGTTGGCTGCCGTATTCGAAGCAGCCGTCACCGCCTGGGCCCCGACCGCACCGAAGAAGCTACCGGTACCACCACCGGAACCGGCGGTGAAAGCAGTTTCGTCCACGCTGAAGGTGCCAGTGCTCTGCAGGGACACATCCGTGCCGTTCGCAGCGGTAACCGCGTAGACGCCGGACCCGGACAGAGCGGTATTGATGGTGGTGAGCGCTGCGGCGAGCGAAGCAGCGTTGACCGACGTGAGGCTGACCGAGTACGCACCACCTCCGTTTTGCACAGTGAACGCTTCGGTTGCCGCCGCACCGCCGCCGGCGGCAAAAGCCGCAAACGTGCCGCTTCCGATGGAATAGTTCGCTCCGTTCACTGCCGTACCGGTGCCGGAGATGGGCCCCGTGCCGGCTGCCGTAGTGGTGGTGGTAAAGGCAGTCGCGCCGCCGAATTCGAGGGTTCCGGAACTGGAAATAGCCGCAGTAATGCCGTAAGCCTGCAGGCTGTTGTTCAGGTCCGAGATCACCTGTGTGCCGCTCTTTCCACCGCTGCCGCCAGCCACCGCAACAGTGACGTCCTGGTTGCCGGTACCCGTGTTGAGATGGAAAGTGAAGCTCTGTGACGTACCGGTCAGGAACAAAACGGCGGAATTGTCGAGACGAACGGTATTACCGCTGATCAACGTTCCACCACCCGCGATACTGGAATTGGAAATGCCCAGAGCCGAGGAATCGACAGCGTTATTCGAGCCGCTCAAATCGACCGAAACCTGCGCATTCGCCGTGTTGCTGCCCCCGCCCACATAAGTGACGAGATTCGTATTGTAATCACCACCAGTATTGAGCTTCACGTTGGCGGCCTGCCGATTGATTTCCGTCAGCAGCCCTTGGTATTCGGTGTTCAGCGTGCCGCGATCCCCGGTAAAGGTGGCGGATGCCGATTCAGTCGCCAGAGTCCGAAGACGATCCAGGATGTTTGAGATGTTGTTCAAACCACCGTCGACAATCTGTAGAGAAGAGATGCCACTCGTTGCGTTCTGTACGCCCTGGCTCAGTTCGGCCGTATCGCCACGGAACCTGTTCGCTACCGCCAGGCCAGCAGCATCATCCGCAGAAGAATTAATACGGTAGCCAGACGATAACTGATTGATGGTATTTGCCTGAAAGGCAGTATTGACTCGAATATTGTTCTGCGCGTTGAGCGAGGCAACGTTCGTTTGAATAGACAGCGCCATTTGTATGCGTCCTTGCAGATACCTAACCAGACTTCATGCCTGGCCACAGGTTCTCGACCCTCCGATACCCGTTGTATCCTGCACTGGTTTGATCGGCCTGCCGTCAGAAGAACTGTAGATTGCCGTTGTAAAGAAATGAGATAGGCACGAAAAGTAAAGGAGGTACTACCGTGCGGCAGCCGAGATATTACCCGCCGTGGTGTTGGTGGTGGGGGTCGCTCCGGACCAGGTGACATCAGCGGTGGGCCCGTAAACGGACGGAACCGCATATCCAAGCAGGCGGAGGCAGACCGTCAATTGAGTCCGGTGGTGCGCGGAATGCAGGATTCTGCGCCAGAGGATCCACACGCGCTCGCGCTCCACATCGAAGAAATTCACCTGTTCCAGCCACCAGGGTTCTGGCTGGGCCGCGAGATGGGGCAGGCGCGGTGCGGCCAGTTCCACCATCCGCTTCCGATAGATCTCCACGGACGGCAGTTCCGGGAGGACTTCGGTGGCCGGGGGTTCCGCAGACCCGAGAAAGGCCTCAAAGAAGCGGCGTTCGCTCAGAATGTGGTGCTTCATGACCTCAAGAACCGTCATGGACTTCACTGCGGGACGCCAGTCGAGGTCGGTATCGGAGAAGCCGGACCAAACGGACGAGGTCTTGTTGGTCTCGCTCTGGTAGGTATCGAGAGCGTGCTGAAGGAGGCGGACGGAGGCGTGGGGAACGGGCTGGAGAAGCAGCATAGCCGTATCGTAACCTGGTTCCGGTGCGCATCTGTTTACCAATTCTTACCCGGCAGACTCCGCTGCAGGATACCTTTCGGGCCGAATTCCAGCCATACTGTATGTCATGAGAACTGTTGTTGCTTCGGTTTGCCTTGTGGTGTTTGGAGCCACAGGCAGCCTCTTCGCGCAGGACGCGGCGGCGGCCGCCAAGGCGTCCCCCTATACAAGTGTGATCGGCACAGTCAGCAAGGCTGATGCGGCCGGCAAGGTCCTGACGGTGAAGCCAGATAAGGGCGATGACACCACGGTAAAATTCGACGATCGCACTTCGTTCCTGCGGATCGCGGCCGGCGAAACGGATATGAAGAAGGCGGCCGACGCGAAGGCGGTCGATCTGGAAGTCGGCGACCGCGTAATCGCCCGGGTGCAAACGACGGACCCCACGGGCAAGCCCGCTCGCACCATCTACATCACCAAAGCGGCCGATGTGACGAAGCGCGTGCAGGACACCCAGGCACAGTGGAAGAACGCGACGCGTGGTCTGGCAGCGGCAATTGACCCCGGCGCAAAAACCATCACCATCACCTCCAAAATGGGCGCGACTTCGCGGGACACCGTACTCGATATTTCGGGCAAGGTGGATTTCCGGCACTACAACCCGGAGTCCGGGCAGTATGAAGCGGGTCAACTGACGTCCGTGCGGACAGGCGACCAGATTCTGGTGCTGGGCCAGCGAGGGCCGGAGGGCATTAAGGCCGACAGCATTGGGTTCGGGTCATTTAAGACGATTGGTGTGGTGATTAAGTCAATTGACACGGCAAACAATACGATTACCGCGTTGGAAGCTGCGTCGAAGAAGCCCATCACGGTCGCGTTGCGCGCTGACACATCGGTGAAGAAATTTAGCGATACCTCGGCTGCTATGGTGGCCCGGATGCTGAACCCGACCATGCAGAATGCTGGTGGGCGTGGCGGTCGGGGCGGTGGCGCGCCTGGCGGTGGCGCTCCCGATGCGGCGGCAGGCGGCGGGCGTGGCGGTGAAGGCCGTCCGGCTGGTGGCCCTCCGGTTGGCGGTCCTCCGGTTGGTGGTCCTCCGGCTGGTGGTCCTCCGGCTGGCGGCGAAGGCCGTGGCGGCTTTGGACAGGGTGGCCCCGGGGGCCCGGGCGGTCGCGGGGGCCGTGGTCGCGGCGGGATGGACATCGGCGCCATCATTGAACAGCAGCCGACCATCCAGCTCTCCGAACTAAAGCCGGGCGACGCCCTCATCGTGACGGGCGCGACGGGTGTGGATTCGGCAAAGCTAATCGCAACCGCGCTGATTGCGGGTGTGGAACCCATCCTGCGTGCGGCACCCAGCAACGGCGCCGATCCGCTGGCCGGCGCGTGGAGCGTTGGCGGCGGCGGTGGCGGCGGCGAAGGCAACTAAGCTTCAGCTGCTGAGCGAAAATTGAGGGGCGCGGGGCCGAAAACGGTGCCGCGCCTTTTTTGCGTTTGTCGTCGTGTTCGCGTTCGGCTTGCTAACCTTCGAATAGCCGATGTGCGGGATAGCCGGATTTACTCATTACTCGCGTAGTACCGACGAAGGCGTGCTGCGCCGGATGACGGCATCGTTGCATCACCGTGGCCCGGACCAGCAGGGTGTCTACTATGCCCCGCAGATTGGGCTGGGGGCTGTCCGGCTGCAGGTGATCGATCTGGACGGAGGGGAGCAGCCGATCCGCACGGACGACGGTGTGTTCACTATCGTCTATAACGGTGAGATCTACAACTTCGCCGAAGTGCGCACGGAACTGGAAGGTCTGGGGCACAAGTTTCGGTCTGCATGCGACACAGAAGTGGCATTACGGGCATTTGTCCAGTGGGATACGGCCTGCTTCCGCCGCTTTCGCGGGATGTTCGCGCTGGCAATCTGGGATGCGCGGCAGCAACGTCTGGTGCTGTGCCGGGACCGGCTGGGGATTAAGCCGCTGTACCTCCGACAGGACGGCTCCGACATTATTTTCGGTTCGGAACTGAAGGCGCTGCTGGCACACCCGCGAACCACCCGGGTCCTCGATCCCGTCGCACTGGAGGACTTTCTCTCGCTCAACTACGTCCCGGCGCCCCGAACCCTGATTGCGGGTATCGAGAAGCTGCCGGCCGGCCATTTCCTGGAATGGCGCGGGGGGCGACATTCGGTAACACCTTACTGGAAGCTGGAGTTCCGGCCGGATTCGCGCATCACGGAAGAAGACGCGGCAGCCGAACTGGATGAACTGCTGCGGTCAGCGGTAAAAGAGCAACTGGTCAGCGACGTGCCGCTGGGCATCTGGGCCAGCGGCGGCATCGATTCCTCTACGCTGATTCACTACGCCGCTGAGCTGGGCGCGCGGCCCCTGAAGACGTTCTCCATTGCGTTCGAATCGAAGTCATGCGACGAAAGCCCCTGGTTCCGCCAGATTGCGCGGCTCTACGGCACGGAGCATTATGAGTTTGAGCTGAATCGTGGTTCCGACGTCCGCTCCGCGATTGAAGACTTTGCATTCTACGCCGACGAGCCCGGTGCCGATGCAGGAGCTTTGCCGGTCTGGTTTCTTTCGAAGATGACGCGCGAGCATGTGACGGTGGCACTCTCCGGCGAAGGCGGCGACGAACTGTTCGCCGGCTACATGACGTACCGGGCCGACGAACTGGCCCGCCGGATGCGGCTGATTCCCCGGGCGGCCCTGCAGCTTGGCCTGGCCGGAGCCCATTCCCTGCTGGCCGTTTCCGACGAAAAGATTGGGTTTGAGTACAAGGTAAAACGCTTCCTGGAGGGTTCGCTGCTCTCCGCCGATGAAGCCCACCTGTACTGGAACGGGGCGTTTTCTTATGCCCAGAAAAAGGCGTTGCTGGGTACTGTGGGCCTTCCTGTGGGGCGTCTTTATGGTGGTCTGCAGGCCACTTCCGAGATCGGGCGGGTGAATCGCCACCTGCAACTGGACCAGAACTTCTACCTGCAGGACAATCTGCTGGCCAAAGTTGACCGGATGAGCATGGCGCATTCGCTGGAGGTGCGACCTCCGCTGCTCGATCACCGTCTGGTGGAATTCGCCGCGCGTTTGCCCATGAAACTGAAGATGGACGGAGCAAGACAGAAGATCGTGCTGCGCAAAACGATGCAGGGGAAACTCCCCGACGCGATCCTGAACCGGAAGAAGTCGGGGCTGGATATTCCGGCGCACGAGTGGTTCCGGGGGCCGCTGCTGCCCCTGTTGCGCGATACTGTAACGTCAGCCGCTCTGCAACGGATGCCGATGTTCCAGGCCGGGGCGGTAGAACGGTTAATCCATGATCATGAAAGCAGACGCCGCAACAACGGCTACCAACTATGGGGCCTTCTAACCCTTTTCCTTTGGATGAAAAAGTGGGACATCGAAGCACCCCATCCGGCGGACCTGACGGCGACCTCGAGCACTCACGACGCGGGGCCTCCGCGCCAGGCCTTCGCTTCGGCTGGCTGATTGTTGCCGCATTTGCCGCGGCCATCTACCTGGCTTCCATCATCAGTCCCCCGCGCCTGATGGATGACGTGGACGCGGTTCAGGCACAGATCGCCCGGAACATGCTGGATTCGGGTGACTGGGTAACGGCCCGGCTGGACGGCGTGGCCTATCTGGAGAAATCGCCCCTCGTTTACTGGATGATGGCGGTGTCGTTCCAGGTGTTTGGGCCGCATGACTGGGCCGCTCGGGTTCCCATTTCACTGGCGGCGATCCTGCTTTGCTGTGCGGTTTGGTGGATCGCGCGGCATGCGCTGGGCGAGAAGGCCGCGGTCTTTTCCGGCCTGGCGCTGGCGACTTCGCTGGGGCTCTGGCTCTTCACTCGAATCCTGATTCCGGATGTAATTCTCACACTGACCATTGCGCTCGCGATGGGGGCGATGTTCCGCGCGCTGGAGCCCGATGAACTGAAGCCGCGGCAGTGGTCCGTGCTGGCCTGGGCGTCAATGGGCGTGGGCCTGCTGCTGAAGGGTCTGATCGGTTTGGTTTTTCCCCTGGGCACGGCATTTTTCTATCTGATCATCACCGGGCTTTGGAACAAGCGGGAGACGTGGCGTCGGCTGGCGATTCTTCCCGGGGTGGCCACCATGCTGGTGATCGCCGGACCCTGGCACGTGATCGCCACACTGCGAAATCCGCCGTATCTCGACTTCACTATGCACAGCGAATCGGGCAGTTACCGCGGCTTCTTCTGGTTCTACTTCTTCAACGAGCATATTCTGCGGTTTCTGAACCTGCGGTATCCCCGTGACTACGACACGGTGCCGCGCCCCTTGTTCTGGTTGCTGCACTTCGCCTGGTTCTTCCCCTGGAGCGCGTTCTTCATCCGCGCCTTTGGCCTTCGCTACCGGGGCAACGACCGGGCGTCGCGGCTGCGCCAGCTGTGCCTTTGCTGGGTCGGCATGGTGATGGGCTTCTTTCTGCTTTCCACCACGCAGGAGTACTATTCCATGCCCGCGTATCCCGCGTTCGCCATCCTGCTGGGCTCCGCAATGGCGGACTCCGGCACCCGTGCCTGGAACTGGTGCATCCGCAGCGTGGGCGTGATTTCAGCGCTCGCCTTCTGTGCCATTGCCGGCCTGTTATGGGCCAGCTACGGGTTTGCCGCGCCAGGCGATATCTCTCAGGCCCTCAGCTCGAATCCAGAAGCCTACACGCTGTCGATGGGCCACATGGGGGACCTGACCATCAAGTCCTTCGCGTACCTGCGACTACCTTTGGTGATAGCGGGCGTGGCGACGTTAATCGGGGCGCTGGGCGTGTGGCTGGCGAACGGCCAGCGGGCGGCCATTGCGCTCGCCTGCATGATGGTCCTGTTTTTTCAGGCTGCGCGAGTGGCGCTGATCGCCTTCGATCCCTATCTGGGTTCTTTCCCTCTGGCCGAGGCGCTGCAACATTCACCGAAGGGCGGGCTGATCGTCGATAACCCTTACTACGAGTTCTCGTCGATCTTCTTCTACACCAACCGAACGGCGCTGATCCTGAACGGGCGCAAGAATAATCTGGAGTATGGAGCCTACGCTCCCGGCGCAAAGCAGGTGTTCATCGGGGACCGTGACTTTATAGAGAAGTGGCAGGGCGGCGACCTTTGGTACGTGGTCAGCGAGGACGTGAAGGTGGCTCACCTGAAGGAACTGGTGGGAGAAGGCCGCCTGCATACGGTGGCGCGAGCCGGGGGCAAGGCGCTGTACTCCAACCAGGCCACCGCCCCTTTCTAAGCGTCATCGGCAGGCTTGAGTTCGTTGTCGAGCCACGCCAGGTAGTTGGGCGAACCGTCGATGATGGGCAGCGCCAGCAACTCGGGCAGGTCATAGCTGTGGGCGGTTTCCAGCAAGGTGCGGAGCGCGTCGAACTTTTCCCGTGAAGTCTTGATGACTAACTGCCACTCCTCGGCGTTTTCTATCTCACCTTTCCACCTGTAGAAACTCCGAATCTGCGGAATTACGCTGACGCAGGCGGCCATTCCAGCCCCTACAACACGTCGCGCAAGCGCCTCCGCTTCGGAGGCCGAACTACACGTGGTGAGCACTACAATCTTGTCTGTCACGATGTCGATCCTGTCTAAAAATTCTGGTGCATTTTTAAAAAACCGATGCTACGATATTCTTTCACGACAAATGCGAAATCAAGCTCTTAAAGTGGCGTATGCGGTAGTCCTCGTGGCGGGGGTGGCTTATGCTTTCGTTGAGTTGCGCGGGCCCAGCGGAATCGGGGCTCTGTTGCAGCGTCGCGGCCTTGTGCACCAGTACGAGATCGAGAACCAAACGCTCAACCGGGAAATCCAGCAACAAGAGGACCGCATCCAGCGCCTCGACCAGAGCCCGACCGAGCAGGAGTTCGAGATCCGCCAGCGTCTGAAGCTGGCCAAACCGGGCGAGAAAATTTACATCCTCGAACCCAACTCCAAGAAATAGCTGCTTCAGCTATTTCGAACACCCTTCCCGTAGTCTTACGTCCACCCTACTCCCTGTCAGCGCGGGGCTGAACTTGGTCAGGCGGGAACGGCCGCAAGGGTGAACGCTTCCCCGGTTTTGCTCTCTCCGTTGGCAATCACCGTGTCCACTTTAATCTTTTCGCCAGCGGCTTTCTGTCGCCTGATTTTACTTTGGCGCTCCGTCCTGCTCACCTCCATCCCAAACCCACAGGTAAGACCCGTCTTTCTGCAGCTGCCACATGGTGACGTAGCGCCCGTGGACGACCTGTGCGTCCCCGCCCTGCGGGTCGGGTATATGGCGCTCCCAGCGGCCCGTAGTGACCACGAAACCACCCATCTGTTTAGCCTCCGTGGGATACCAGAAGAGCTTGTAGCCGGGCCTTGAGTAAGTTTTTTCCTGGGCTGCCTGAATCTCAGACCGCCCCCGCAAAGTCCCGGACGCCGCATCGTCTGCCGCGTACTTTGCCCAGGCTTCCGCACCTGTAGTTTGGGACTCCGTGGAGAAGGCACAATCGGCCAGCGCAGCAGCTCGTACAGCACCCGTCCAGCCTGCAGGAATATGACTGGCGCAGGGGCTGGCAAACTCGGGGGAAACGGGCGCAAACAGGAGGGCGAACGGCAACAGAACGGCGGCGACGGGCATAGTGGTTCCTGGCCTCATTAGGGGCGGGCGACATGAAAGTGGAGATTAGGCGGCCCGTCGCGCATCCCAATAGTCCTCAAAGCGGTTGTTGAGATAGCAGCATCGCAAGGCGATGATG
>CAIYVZ010000190.1 GCA_903929755.1 uncultured Acidobacteriia bacterium | reverse complement strand
TGCTCCATTGACGGCCATAGTTCCGGAACCAACTCCGGCCAGCGGGGCTCGTGCCAGCGGATCGCCGAGTTGAAATACGTTGGCCTGCCCCTGCACTCCCATCAGCCACGCGATCCAGGCCTGCGCCTGCGCGTGCGTCAGAGGCGGCATCGATACGGATGCTTCGAGCCACGAGGACTGCCAGTTCTGGATCTGCTGCGCACCGGTGAATGGCGACACGCTGACCGCGACCGAGTCCATCAGTGTGAATTCGACGGACGCGGGAGCGGCTGGTACGGATGGCATCGGAATAATTGGCCAGCCGTTGAAGGTAGTCGGCATGGTTACCGCGCTGGCGTCCGCTTCGCCCGCTCGTTGACAGCTTGCAGCGACGTTACGACCGCCGACTGGTGCGCCGCAATGATCGCGGATCGTGTGCGCTGCTCGGTCAGTACCGGATCGGTGCCGCGGGCGTCGATCGTGTAGTAATGGTTCGACCCGCCGCTGCCGAGCATGCGGCGCGATGCAGAATTGCTCGCGATATTTCCAGACGCGCCATAGAGGATCTCCGGGCCGCTTTCTCCCACAAGATAGGCGGTATCCGGCGATACGGGTCCGCCGCTGGCCCGATACGAAATCGAACTGCTCACGCTCGGCGTCAACCCGCCGCCACCGGCTCCTCCTGCGAACAGGGTGCCTAACAAACCCGCGGCGGTGCCCAGTGCGTTGAAGATCATGCCGCCTGCCGATCCGCCGAAGATCTTTCCGATGCTCGCTGCGGGGCCGGTTCCCACAGGCGGGACCGTTGCCGCACCTCCCGAAGACTTCGCCAACCGCACCCAGAGCGCGAGCGGTTCGGACGATCCATCGGGTTTGGTGATGCCGCCCAGATTGATGCCGAGCTTCGCTCCCAGCGCTCCGAGGCCCTTCTGCAAACCTTGCTTGATGGTCGAATTGAGGATTTGCTTGCCGATGTCCTGGAACATGGCCGCGAAATTCGTCTTGCCTCCGGTGATCAGTTGCGTCAGGTTGTCGGAGAGTTTGTCGAAAGCGGAGTGCAGGGCATCGTAGATGATGCTGGCCGTCGTTTTGGCCTGCTTCTGCATGTCGAGGAAAAAGGCGGCAACTCCGTCTTGTGCCTTGCCTGAGCGAAGCAGAATGGCGACGGTCTCATCGGTGAGCTTGTTGAAGTTCTCCTGTTGCTTTGCCGCGACCATAACCGCCTGCCCGTAACTGAGCGTCTGCTTGCCGTTATCGGTCAGTACGTTGATCTGCCGCTTGAGTGCGGCCGTCTCGTCCTCGTACCGGTCGAGCGGCGAGTCGAGCGCCTTCGCCGCGCGTGCGTCGGTTTCGTTCCACTCGGCCTCAGTCAGATCGACGGTTGCCTGCCGCTTCAGTTGAAGCGCTTTTATAACGTCGGCATCGGTCGCAGCGGCGATCTGCTGGTCGAGAGCATAAAGCTTCACTGCGAGCGCAGCCCGGCGGTATGCTTCCTCTCCGGCGAGAATCGCAGGCACGAGGCCGCGTCGGCTGGCGATCTCCTGGCGGATGGCAAAAATCTCGCGGTTCGTGCCATCGACGACATCGGCGTTCGATTTGCCGGTCAGCGCCTCCCGGAGTTTCGCGATCTCGGGGGCGAGCATACGAAGCTGGTCCGCGGTTTTGTTGTAGGTCAGCGCAAGAATGGCATTCGACACGGCGGCTCGGCGGGTTGCTTCATCGTCCTCAAGGCTCGCGGCAGCCAGTGCGCGCGTCTCCGTGGTCGCGAGCGCCGCCGACCTTTGCTGTTCGTCCAGCGCTTTGCGGAATTCGTTCAGCGATTCCACATCGGACTTCGCCTGCATCAGAGTCCGAAGCTTCTCAAGCTCAGGTCTCATCTTCGCGATCTGCTCGGCGGTCCGGTTATAGGTTAGGCCGAGAATGGCGTTGTCCACCGCCGCCCGGCGGGTCGCTTCCTCGCCGCCCGAGATCGCGGCTCCCAGCGCGCGCGCCTGATCGGTGGCCAACTGGGAGGAATGCTGCTGTCCCACGAGTTCCTTGCCGTACTCGTCGAGCGCCTTCAGCGATTCGCCCAACGCTACCTTCTGGCCGATGATTGCTTCCTGCTGCGCAGTCAGCTTTGCATGACCTGCATCGGTCAGTTTGTTGTTCAGTTCGAGAACGATTGCCGCAGCCTTTTCCGCGCTCGCCACGCTGGCGATTGCTTCGGGAGTGGCGTCGAGCGCCGCGATGTAGGCCTGTTGTGCCTGGATCGCGAGATCCAGCTTGGCGATTTCTTCACCGAATTGATCTTTCTTCTTCGCGATTCCTTCGGTCTCGGCCGCGGGAAGTTTCGGGACCGCGGGCAACTTCGGTACGTCACCCGGTTTGGCCGAGGACTCGCGCTGGCGTTTCGCTTCGTCCAATGCCGATACGACCCAATCGGGCGTCAGCTTTCCCAGAACTCCTCTGGCCCAGTCGAGCGCCTCGTTGAAGTACTTCTTAAACGTCGCGACAATTGTGAACGAGGAGAACCAGGACGAAAAGCCCGTCCACAGCTTCCGCATGTAGCCGATCAGCGTGCCGAACTGCGCCCCGATCCACGTCAGCCCTTTGCCCATGAGAATCCACGCGGCGTTCCAGACATCGCGCAGCTCATAGGTCGAGCCCTTGAGGGAGAAGGTCGCGTCGCGAAACTTGTACAGCACGATGGCAATGCCTGCGATAGCCGCGATGGCGATGCCAATAGGCCCGCCGAGGGCCGCTACCGCGCCGCTGAGAACGTACCCGGCAGCAGCCGCGATTCCTTCTTCCGCCGCAAGCTGCCCGATGAACCACACGGAAGTTGCAAGCCAGCCGGCAAACTGGGTGAGCGCGGGAATGACCCGCCCGAGGCCCGCGAAGCCAATCAGAAACTTGCCGACCCCGGCGGCCGCTTTTTCGAGGCCTCCGTTTGCGAGATCGGCCAGCAGCGGGATCGCGATCTTCGCCAGTTGGAGAGCGGCAATCGCCTCAAGAGCCACTTTGAGGGCGTGCGCATGCGTCGCGGCGAACTTGAGGGCTTCCGCGGTGGCGTTGACCGCGGTCGTAACCGTCGCGCCGAACGATGCCGCGAGTTGCGGGATATTCGCGTTTTTGGCGACGTCGATCAGCCGTTCGACGAGATTCGAGATCGCCGGGAGCGTCGCGCCCAGAAGCGAATAACCAAGTCCCTGAAACACCAGTTTGAGACGGTCCAGATTGTCATGAGCATCGGAAGCCACCTTTGCGGTTGATGAACTGAGCACGAGGCCGAACCGATGGGCCTCGTCATTCACTTTCTGTTGTTCTTCGCCGTATTGATTGAGCAGCGGGATCAGCCCGGCACCTGCCTTGCCGAAGAGAGTCATAGCGAGCGCAGTCTTTCCAGCACCGTCCGCCATGCCCGCAAATTTCGTGGCGATCTCGCCGAAGAGTACGCCGGAGTCCTTCAGATGCCCGGTGGCATCGATGGCGGAAACCTTCAGACGCGTGAAGACATTGGTCAGCGCCTGGTTGCCGTTCTGCGCCGAGAAAGCGCTCTTGCTGAGTTTCTCCAGCCCTTTGCCCAATGTCTCGCTCGACACGTTGCTCAGCCCCGCCGCATAATTCAGGACCGACAGGGTCTCGGTTGTCGTGCCGGCCGATTGGGCAAGCTTATAGAGCGCGTCGGCGGAATCGAGCGAATGAGTGATGAGCGCAGCCGTGCCGGTTGCGATCGCCGCGCCCATGGCAATCCCGGCGGCGGCGATCTTTTCAAGCGAACGTTTGATGTCGCTCGCCGTCTTCGCGGAGAGATGGCTCATCTTGTCCATGCTCCCGGAGAAGGACGCGGTGTTCGCCTTCAGGTCGATGGTGAGTGTGCCGACAGTGACGCTCATAGTGGTAGTGGAATAGCTTCAGTAATTCGGCTGGTTCGGCTTCATTCAACGGGCTCCGACTGCGCGAACGCGGCTATGCAACACTGGCCACAGTCGAGGAAGAACACATGAGCATCAAGTACGACTCCAAACGGGAGCCTCTCGCAGAAATCATCAAGAAAGCAACGAGCAATGCCACTTACGTCATCCCTGATTTGCAGCGCCCGTATGTCTGGTCTCCGAGACAGGTAACGATGCTGATCGACTCGCTGTTCCGCGGCTGGCCGTTTGGTTCTCTCTTGCTCTGGGAGGTGAAGCCCGATTGCTTTCAGCAAAACGAGGGGATCCCCCATCGGCCGTTCTGGCAAGTCATTGACCGTACGGGGAATGACAAGGGTACGACGACTTCGGCACTTGGCCAGCCAGCTACCTACCAAATGGTTCTGGACGGGCAACAGCGAGTACAGAGTTTGATTCTTGCGCTGGGAGGCGACCAGTGGGGGTTTCAGCTTTATGATGCGGACTGGGCACTGGATTTGCAAGATCGCCGTGTTCGGCCAAGCAGCCACTGGTCTAAAGCATCTCTCTGCATCGATTTACAGAGCTTTGTAGCGGAACTGACCGCGAAAAACGACACCGTTCGAAAAATCGAAGCGGGCAAGATCCTGGAATGGGCGATTCTCGACGCGGTCTCCGGCCAGTCTGCGGAGAAACGACCGATCAACTACATCTACCCGCTGCAAACCGGAAAAGAGAATCCAGGGCGATTCATTCGGCTGTCCCGCTTCTGGGATCTAGTCCAGAAGGATTTGTCGGAACGCGAGTACAAGAAGCTTCTGGAGCCGGTTCTGAGGGAGCACGGCGTAGTTGAAGCCAATCTGAACAATCTGCTCGATCCTCTTGCGGAGTTTATGAAAGTTGTCGAGAACGTCAGAACGAACAGTTTTGTTCACGCTCTGCAAATCGAATCGTTTCAGTTGACGCCGCAGTGGAGCAAGGACGACTACAGCGATGCGATCGTCACTATTTTCACTCGCCTCAACACCGCTGGCCGAACATTGACGAGAGAGGAAATTACTCTCGCATGGTTAAAAATCGGGTGGGTGCAGGCGGACACGGATGGTAAAACTGCTGGACAATGCCTTGAGGAAATTAGGGCCATACTGGCGGATCGCGGGTTTAATCTGGAAATTGACGACATAGTTCGCCTGATTTCCTTCATGTGGTCCGTTCAACATCGCGGTGGAAATCTGCTGGATTCAAAAGATCTGCTGAAAGGGGACATTATCCGCTCCATGGCGGCGTCGGTCGCCTCGACATGGAAACGACTGAAGCTGCTGCTTGAGCGCGGTGCAGATCTCATCGACGGGAAAAAACTTGTAGAGAATCAAGGATCGTTCAACGCCGTCATCGTCTGGCTGACGTGGCACCGACTGGTCTTTGATCAGTTTGAAGCGATCGCTAGCGGTCTGACGGTGGTTGAGCGAGATAGCCTCGAAAAGAAACTGGACCGTCAAGCAGCCCATTTTCTGGATCGCTGGGTGTTTGGCTCGCAGTGGGCAAACGTCTGGGGTGATGGTGCCGTCCTGAATTTTCAGAACTTCGCCACGGATCTGAACGGCTTGCATTTGAAGCTCAGAGGATCCAATCCGGGCAGTATAATCGCCGCGGCCGACGAAGGAATCGGCCAACTGATGGGCCGCGTCGCGGAGAAGGCCACCCAGCAAATCAACACAGTGGTAGTTAGAGACAGGAGGCGCGTTCATGTTTATTACCCGTTCTTGTGGGTATGGCATCGGCTGGACGAGGCCCGCTGGGAGCAGTCTTCGGTCCAATTGCGGACGGGCAGGAAGCGTACCACCAAACTCGAAGTTGATCACACTGTTGCGGACGCTTGGTGGACCAGGATGGTGGATCAAGAAATCAAAACAAAGCAGACCAGTTTCAACGGCTCCGATGAGGAACGAGCATTGCTCGCGCCGGACGACTTTGAATCCAGGGCGGACGCGCTGGCTCTTGCCAACGTGTTGGGGAACTGCTCTCTTCTCGACAAATCGTTCAACATCTCGAAAAGCGACGAGCCGATGTGGAGTTTTATTCAAGATGTTGAGGAATTCAAGAACGGGACTAGGCAGCGTGCGGTGTGGGAGGCTGCCCTGTCCCTGTCCGAATCGCTAACCGCCCCGAACGGGTCGACCCTTGGCGAGATCAAGAAAGCGGTACAAACGAGAGATGCCCTGATAAGAAAAGACCTCGCTGACTTCGTCGCGGGAAGCAAGCGGCGTGTCGACTAGCGCCGCGAAGAGAGTCTCGGCCCCAGCCTTTCGCAATCGACTTGAATGGCCGCCCCGGCAGGAAGACCGCCAAGAATTCTGAGAAGCTTGTCGCCGTCCATCTCGTCCTCCGGGTTCTGTTCGTCTTGCTGGGAAGTCGGCAGCTTGTGGATCATGAACGATTCCGCGCTGAAGGGTGGTTCAGGTTTCATCATGCTGAAGTTCGCCGTGACGGACGCGATGATCCCGGTCATCAGTTCCGAATGCTGAAGCTGCTCGATCTGCCGAAGCCGCAGCGCATGAAGCTGTCGCGGCGTCATGTCGAGCCATTCGTCGTCGGTGAGGCGCAGATCGTAGCGGGCAATCGACCAGGCCTCAAGCCATGTCAGCGGTGCTCTTACGGCACCGCTGGGGTAGGGCGTTCCGCGTCATCGGGCGCGGGCATCGACGCGGCCCATGCCGTGAGCAATCCTTCCTGAACCATCACGATGTTCTCGGGATGGATCAGGTCGCCTACCTGTTCGAGCGTGTACTTCGCGCCCGCGCGCCGCAGTACAACGTAGAGCAGCGCGCGAACCAGTTTGGCGGAGGGGCGCAGTAGGTTAACCTCTCCCGCGATCAGATTTAGCCCGGTGAGTTCCTCGCACTCGATCAGCACGTTGTGCGTGACCGCGAGGGGCCAGGTCTTGCCATCGAGCTTGAGCTCGACCTTACGGATCAGTTTTTCAGCGATGGGTTTTTTGGGCATGGGATTACGCAACCGTGTACGAGATGGCACCGCTCACACGAACGCCGACCTTGAAGTCGTTCTTCTTGTTGGGTTCGAACGGCCCGGTTTCCTTTTTGACGATGTAGCCGAACCCGGTGATGGTGAGCACCGTTGCGCCGGACGCCGGTGCAGTTATCTTCCACGGGAACACCGTCAACGCGACCGCCAGCACGTCGA
>CAIYVZ010000189.1 GCA_903929755.1 uncultured Acidobacteriia bacterium | reverse complement strand
CTGGCCGTTCGAAGCACCCAACTATCCAGCTTGCCAGGTCTTGTTCCAAAGCGCCAGGTCTAAAGTGAAGATTCTTAAAGATTTCTTCGAGTACCCTTTCGACGTGCCGGAAACCTTCAAGTAGGGGGCTGAACTGTTACTGGTCGGGAGCGGAGAAGTACAGGACACCATTAATCTGCAGCGGTGTGGACTTCAGCTGCGGAGCTTGTCCCGCGCCTGCCGTCGCGCGATACATCCACGCCAGCGTAAGCGAATTGATATTGGTGGAATTCACCTTCTTCAGAGGACTGAAGCGGCGCCCCGAGTAATCACCGTTGAACATCGGCCATGAGTCGGTGGGAAGTTGCAGAAGCTTTGCGTTGTCGAAGGGAACCTGGGCGACGACGCCGACGGCCAGCAGGCCGGAGATGAGGAGGGTTTTCAGAATTTTCATGTAGGGTCTCCGTACTTACTTCAGGCTGTCAAGATAAGCAACAATGTCGTGCATATTTTTGTCGGTGTAAACCGGCAACAGAGCGACGTGGGCCGCCAGCGGATCGTGTTTCTCCAGCTTCATCGCAGGCGTGCGGGTGAAGGAATGGAAGACGCCGTCACTGTCACGAAGGGTAACGTTGAAGTCGTCAATACGATCCGGAACGCCGGTGACGGCGGGGCCATTGGGCGGCGTTACGGTGATGGTGACGCGGGCACGCGCGGTGCTAACCACAGGACCACGACCCCGCCCTCCCCCGCCACCGGGAAACAAGAAGCGCTGCTGCAGATCGGCAGGTTCGAATTTAGCGCCGATGCCTTTCAGATCGCCATCCGGCTTGTGGCAGGTGTTGCACTTCCCTGCTCCGTTGAAAAAGGTTTCGCCCGCCTTTGCATCGCCGGTGAGAACGTTCGGCGCGGGATTGCCGGAGTTCCCAGCACCGCGGTTGAAGGTATCGAGAAGGCGCTGGCGAAGGAAATGGGCGAGTTCGGTGGTCTGCGCCGCGGTAACCGAGGTGACCGGCTTGCCGCTTTGGAGGGTATGTCCCTTCTGCAGGAACGGTCCCAGCTGGCTGCCATAACGGTCATGCAGCATAACCTGCGAGCGCACCAGATCGGCACCCTTATCGCCCCCGCGAGCCTTGGGGCCATGGCAGTTGACGCATTCGGCGACGTAGACGCTGCGGCCACGGTTGGCGATGGCCGGATCGACCTGCGGCTGGTCATCGGGCCCGCGAGTGAGCCCCCCTCCGCCTCCCCTGCCAGCACGGCCGGGCCCGGCTGGTGGTCCGGCCGGAGGGCCCTGAGCGGCCAGGAAACCGGTGGCTCCGGCAAAGAGTGTTACAGCGAGGAGATGTTTTGTTCTTGGATTTATGAGCATGAAGCAGTCCCAGAAGGATTGTACCGTCGTTACTGGCACTATTCAACTTGTGAGGCGTGGCGAGCCCTCTGTGCCAACATGACTGAGACATCTTGACTAACCGCAATTAGAGAGCAGGGCGGGAAAGAGAAGACTCGGTATGTTCACGACAGCAACGACAAACGGTTCTGCCCCTGCGACGCCAATGGGGG
>CAIYVZ010000188.1 GCA_903929755.1 uncultured Acidobacteriia bacterium | reverse complement strand
GGCTCACCTCCCGGCTCACCTCCCGGCTCACCTCCCGGCTCACCTCCCGGCTCACCTCCCGGCTCACTTTTCCGCTGAACCAAAACAGATGGAGATCAAACTCGATGAAAAATAACGAGATGGAAGTTGCACATCAAGGCGTGATACTTCAGCGCCAACCGTGGGAGACGCCACGGATTTACGCCGCGGCGGTCGCATTATCGACGCAGAAGGATGCAGGCGTATCTGAAACAACTCCAAACAAGGTTGGCTCGTAATTAAGCTGGCTGTTGTTCATTGATCAGGTCAGGGACACGAGCCAGTTTATCCAGACCCTGCAAGCAGCCAGAATCACGTTTCCGACCGCCTGCGCCGGTGGACGGGCGCACGGCGATTGACTGTGTTCCTGATGCCCCAGCCCCAACTCAAAGAGGCCTGTTATCTCATGTACATGCCACCATTTACGTCAATCACATTTCCCGTGATGTAGGAAGCTTCGTCGCTGGCCAGAAAGCGCACGGCGGCAGCAACTTCCTCGGCGCGACCAATGCGTCCCATCGGAATCGCCTGGGTGATACGAGCCTTCTGCTCGTCCTTCAAAACCTTGGTCATATCCGTTTCAATGAAGCCGGGGGCCACCGCATTGACGGTGATATTGCGGGAGGCAAGTTCCTGCGCCAGGGACTTCGTGAGGCCCAGGAGACCGGCTTTGGAGGCGACATAGTTGGCTTGGCCAGCATTGCCCGACTGCCCCACTACGGACGCGATGTTGATGATGCGGCCCCAGCGCTCCTTCATCATGGGCGAAATGACCTGCTGGATGCAGAAGAAGGCCCCGGTGAGGTTGGTCTGGAGGACCAGGTTCCAGTCGTCGGCCTTCATGCGGAGGGCGAGGTTGTCCTTCGTCATGCCGGCGTTGTTCACCAGGACTTCGATGCGACCGAACTCGGCGGCCACTTTGGCGAAGCCAGCCTTGATGGACTCCTGGGAGGCCAGGTCGAGCGCTACGACATACGCTTCGGCGCTCCCATTTTCAGGCCCGGCAGCGCGGATTTCGGCGGCGACTTCTTCGAGTTTGTCGGTCTGGCGGGCGGCCAGGGCTACCTTATAACCGGCTTTGGCGAGTTCGAGGGCACAGGCGCGACCGATGCCGCGGCTTGCGCCGGTGACTAATGCGATGCGATTCATAGTTCTTTTGTTCCGAACTTGCAATCATAGTAAACGGTTCCCCATGGCATACGAAGATCTGCGCGAGTTCATTCGCGCCCTTGAAAAAAACAACGAGTTGAAGCGGATTCCGTTTGAGGTGGATCCGAAGCTGGAGATCACGGAGTTTGCGGATCGCGCGGTGAAGGGCGGCGGTCCGGCGCTGCTGTTCGAGAAGGTGAAGGGCTCGAAGTTCCCGGTGCTGATCAACAGCTTTGCTTCCATGAAGCGGATGGAGATTGCACTCCAGGTGGGGTCGGTGGACGAGGTGGCGAAGCGGATCTCCGAGTATCTGGAGATGCGGATGCCTGAGGGGCTGCTGAACAAGCTCAAGATGCTGCCGAAACTCGCCGAGATGGGCGCCTTTTTCCCGAAGATCGTGTCGAAGGGCGCTTGCCAGGAAGTGGTAAATCATGATCCGAAGCTGAGCGAGATCCCCGTCTTGACTTGCTGGCCGGAGGATGGCGGGCCGTTCATTACGCTGCCGATGGTGTTCACGAAGAATCCGGAAACGGGCAAGCGGAACTGCGGCATGTACCGGATGCAGGTTTACGACGACCGGACGACGGGCATGCACTGGCAGACGCATAAACAGGGCGCGGAGCACCAGCGGCGGCGTCTGGCGGCGGGGCAGACGCGGATGGACGTGTCGGTGGCGATTGGGTCGGACCCGGCGACGATGTATTCGGCAATTCTGCCGCTGCCGCCGGACCTGGACGAAATGATGATCTCGGGCTTCCTGCGCGGGAGTCCCGTGGAGATGGTGAAGTGCGTCACGAATGACATTGAGGTTCCGGCGAATGCGGAGTTCGTGCTGGAAGGGTATGTGGATGTGACGGAATCGCGGCGGGAAGGTCCGTTTGGCGACCATACGGGGTATTATTCGCTGGCGGACCAGTATCCCGTGTTCCATGTAAAGTGTGTGACGCATCGACGGGATCCGATTTATGCGACGACGATTGTGGGGCCGCCGCCGATGGAGGACTTCTACATGGGCAAGGCGATTGAGCGGATCTTCCTGCCCCTGATGCGGCTCCAGCTGCCGGAAGTTCGGGATATGTGTATGCCGGCGGAGGGTATCTTCCACAACATTATGCTGGTTTCCATTCGGAAGAGCTACCCGGGGCATGCCCGGAAGGTGATGAACGCGATCTGGGGCCTGGGGCAGGCGATGTTCACCAAGGTCATCGTGGTGGTGGATGAGGACGTGGACGTCCAGAACGTGAGTGAAGTGGCGTGGCGGGCTTTGAACAATATTGACCCGGAGCGCGACATGCAGTTCACGATGGGGCCGATTGATTCGCTGGACCACGCAAGTCGGCTGGTCAATTACGGCAGCAAGGTGGGCGTTGACGCGACGAAGAAGTGGCCGGGTGAAGGGTTCACGCGGGAGTGGCCGGATGTTTTGAAGATGAGCGCTGAGGTGAAGCAGAAAGTGGACGAGTTATGGCGCAAAGCAGGGTTGTAGGCGCGTTTTTAGTCGCGGCGTTTGTCTGCCTCGGGCAACAGCCGGGAGTTCACCCGGTTTCCGGGCGACGGTTCGCTCAGGTGATGGGGCCGGGGGGCGCGGACTGGCTGGTTCGTCCGGAGCGGATCGAGGAAGAGGAGCCGGATAAGGCTCTGGATGCCATTGCGATTCAGGCAGGACAAACGGTGGCGGATCTGGGCGCCGGCGTGGGCTACATGACGTGGCGCATGGCGAAGCGCGTCGGTCCACAAGGTTTGGTCTACGGGCAGGATGTTCAGCCATACATGCTGGAGCAGTTGCAGAAGAACATGAAGGAGCGCGGGATCACAAATGTGAAGACCGTGCTGGGCGGGTTCAGCGATCCGAAGCTGCCAGTGGGGGCTTTGGATCTGGTGCTGATGGTGGATGTCTACCACGAGTTTTCCGAACCCCAGAAGATGCTGCGGGGGATTCGGGAGAGCTTGAAGCCGGGCGGGCGATTGGTGCTGATTGAGTATCGCGGGGAGGACCCTACAGTGCCGATTCGGCCGGAACATAAGATGACGGTGAAGCAGGTTCGGGCCGAGCTGGAACCGGAAGGATTCGGGTTCGTGGAGTCGCTTGAGATCTTGCCCCGGCAGCATATTTTGGTATTCCGGCGATAGGTGGCGCGGGCATTCGCGAAAGGTCCAGCAGCAATATCGCGGGCAACGACTGGAATGTCGTTAAACGTTTGCAGGCCAGCGGGCAATATAAAATGAGGCGAAAACGGGCGGGGGCGGCGCTTGAGCCAGCGGAATCTTGGTTTGTATTGAGGCGTTCCGAGTAAATCGCTAGCGAAGAATGCCCTGATCGGCGACGCGGACGGTGTAAACCGAAGTTCGGGCCGTGACGTAGAGGGTCTTCAGGTCGGGTCCGCCGAAGGTGAGGTTTGCGGGCGTTTCCGGGAAGTCGAGGGTGCGAAGCAGCTTGCCGGCGGGGGAGTAGACAGCGACGCCTTTGGCCGCAATGTAAAGATTGCCGTTGGCTGCAACGCGGAGACCGTCCGGGGAACCGTCCACGTTCTGGAGGAAGGTGCGCTGGCGCGTCGCGTTGCCGGCTTTGTCCAGGTCCCATGCGAAGATCTTCCGATCCTGCGAGTCGGCAACGTAGAGCGTTTTGCCGTCCGGGGTGAGCGCCACGCCATTCGGCCGGGCGAGCTTATCGGTGACGAGCGAGAGTTTGCCATCCGGCGTGACGTGGAAGACGCCGTTGAAGCCCAGCTCCTGCGGTTCGAGGACGGCTTTTGAGGCGGGATCGGTGAAGTAGACGTGGCCGTCGCGGCGGACCGTGACGTCATTGGGGGAGTTGAGACGCTTGGCCTGCCAGTCCTCAGCAATCACCGTGATTTTGCCGCCGGGTTCGAGCCTGGAGATGCGACGGCCGTCGCGCTCAGCAGTGTAGAGGCGACCCTGCGTATCGAACGCATTGCCATTAGCAGCGTTGGTGTAGTTGCGGTAGATAGTGACTTCGCCCTGGCCGGTGAGGCGGGTGATCTTTGAGGCGTAGATGTCACTGAAGACGAGGAAGCCGGGCTTTGAACCGGCGGCCTTTGACCAAGCTGGCCCCTCTACGAAAGCGTAGTCGGCGGCGACTCGCCGGATGCCGGCGAAAGTAGCTGCGACAGGTGGCAGCGGGGTATCCACCTGGAGTTCCAGCCGCCATTTCCAGTTCTTGCCGGGAGCTATCTTGACCAGACCTTTACCGGAATTGAGGGAGTTCTGGACCCCGAAGATGGGTTCGGGGCAGAAGTATCCGGCCTGGGGTCCGCCATATAGATTAAAGCGGACAAGTTGTTCGGGCAATGCGGTGCTGGCCTGCTGGGTGAGCCGGAGCGAGACGCCCTGGGGGTCAACGAGCCGCGCATACGGCTGACTCTTATAACCGGCCATGGGGAGGGCTACGCGCGCGTCAAAATCGCCCAGAGCTTCGGGTGCCTGGAACGAGCGCTCCTTCGCCTCACCGTTCAGGAGGCCCTGCGCGTTTCGCAGAAGCTGGGTGGTGGCGGCGGTTTCGAGCGTCATCTTCTTCGGGTCTGTGCCCTTCAGGAACGGGACGTTGAAGGCAATGTGGTTGCCGATGGAGAAGATCATTTCGGCGGTATTCGAAGAGCCGGAGGTGACGACGTAGTCGAGCGTAAGGTGGCCGCCGGAAAGCTCGTAGCTGGCGTCGAGCTGAAAGGCAAAGGGGTAGAACGGGCGGGTGCGTTCCGAGTCCGTAAGTCGAACCGTGACACGGGCTCCGGACGGGTCGGCGGAGCGGGAGACTTCCTGCCACGGGAGGGTTCGGGCGAAACCATGGCAGGGCATGGGCCAGGTCTTTCCTGCGACCACGTAGGTTCCGGGGGCGCAACTGCCGGCAGGCACGCTGCCCACGGGGTACTGGCCTCCAACGGCTGGCCAGAGGAGGGGGCCTTTGCCAGTGAAACTCTGGCCCGGAGAATAGTCGCGAGCATGGTACAGGAACTCGACCCACTCGGCCTTAACCTTCGCACGGAAGCTGCTGAGTTCCCCGCCTTCGGCGGGTGCCACTGCGACTTCCACTCCGGCGACCGTGTCCCGGAGAACGACGACGCGGGGTGTCCCGGGGCCGGCCGCGAGTTCATCGGTTACGGTGTAGCGGGACTGCGCGAAGAGCCCGGTGGCGCACAGAAGTATTAGGAGCAATCTCATTTCAGGAGGCCAAAGGACATGATGTCGGAACCGGCGGCGATAGCCACGAACTGCCTGCCGTTCACCGCGTACGTGATGGGGGAAGCGGTAATCCGTTGTCCGGTGTAGAAGTGCCAGAGCGCCTTGCCGTTTTTGGCTTCAAGCGCAACGAATTCGCCGTTCAGTTCTCCGGAAAAGAGCAGGCCCCCGGCGGTGGAGAGCAAACCGCCGCCGAAGCCCGTTGAGCCGATGCGTTCCTGCTCCCACATCAGCTTGCCTGTGGTGAGATCGAGCGCGCGGACATAGACTTTCCAGGTGTCGTCGCGGACTTCCACGTCGCCGGTAGCCCGGTACTGGAAGCCGCCGGGGCGGAAGGTCTCGGTGGATTTATTGGCGATTCCGCAGCCCTCCTGTGCCACCACGTAGAAGAGGCCCGTATCCGGGCTGAAGGCCGGAGACATCCAGTTGGCTGCTCCGATAGCGGCGGGGCAAACCTTTGTCCCCATGAGCGTAGGCTCTACGCCAGGCACGAGGATGGGCCGGCCTGCCGCCGTGAGGCCACTGGCCCAGTTCAATTGTTTAACGAACGGCGAGCCATGGAGGAATTTGCCGGTGGCCCGGTCGAGCAGGTAGTAGAAGCCGTTGCGGTCGGCGTGGGCCATCAGCTTGCGGGGCTTGCCTTCATAAGTGGCGTCAACAAGCACCGGGATTTCCACGGCATCCCAATCCATAAGGTCGTGAGGGGTGAACTGGAAATACCACTTCAGGCGGCCCGTGTCCGGATCGAGGGCAACGACAGATTCGGTGTACAGGTTGTCGCCTTTGCGGACGTCGCCGTTGAAGTCGGGTGCGGGGTTGCCGATGCCCCAGTAGAGCAGGTTAAGGTCAGGGTCATAGCTGCCCGTAAGCCAGGTGTTGCCTCCCCCCGCCTTCCAGGACTCGCCGGCCCAGGTTTCTGAACCGGGTTCGCCGGGTTTGGGAATGGGGTTGAAGCGCCAGAGCCGTTCCCCGGTAGTGGCGTCGTAAGCGTCGAGGAAGCCGTTGAGGCCGTGGTCTCCTGGCGCTGAGCCTGCGATGACTTTGCCGTTGACGATCATGGGGGCAGCCGGGGACCAGTAGCCGTCACTGGCCTCAGCAAGTTTGGCTTCCCAGACGACGTTACCGCTGGCCGCATTGAGCGCCACCAGAAAGGCGTCCGGCGTCGTGAAGTAAACTTTGTCGCGCCAGATAGCAACGCCACGATTAGGCCCTTTTTGACGGGCGGGGACACGGTGATACTCCCAGATCTGGCGACCGGTGCGGGCGTCGACAGCGTATACTTCGTTGGGCTGCGTGACGTACATGACGCCGTCGGCGACGATGGGGACGGTCTGCAGTGCGGTGGCGTTCGGGACGTGGAAGACCCACTTCGCGACGAGCGAATCGACAGTGGAGACGTTGACCTGTTTGAGGGCGCTATGGCGGCGGCTGTCGTAAGAACCGTTATAGGTGAGCCAGTTGGCGGAGTTGGCCTCGTGGAGCTGGCGGTCGGTGACCTGAGCGGTGAGCGCAGCCGTGAGACAAGCTGCCGTGAAGATGCCGCGGAGCGTCATTGCTCTGAAGATGCCACAGACCGTCATCGGCCCACCTCGTTCTCACCCTGCAGGGTGGCCTTAACTTTCGTGCGGGTCTGGCGGCTGAGCATGGCGAGAAGGTCCTGGAATTGGGTTTTGGAGAGGGATTTATCGTAACCGTGCGGCATGAGCGACTGTTTGGAGAATACGGCGCTGCGGACTTCGGACAAGTCAAAGAGGCGGAGCTTGCTGCTTTCTTCGAGGAGTTGCAGGGAGAAAGCGTCGCTGTTGCGGGCGACTCCGGTGAAGATTTCGCCCTTCAGCGTTGTCACGGTGACGGGGCGATAGCCGTTGGGAATCGACCGTTCTTTGGTCAGCGCGTCGCGGAGGCGGTTGAGGCTGGCCTGTGCGCCGATGCTGGAGAGGTCGGGACCGAGGACGCCTCCCTGGCCGCGAATCATGTGGCATCTGGAGCAGCCGCCGACGCCCGTAAAGACGGCCATGCCGTTCTGTTCCTCGCCCGGGACAACCAGGTCTGATGCCGTGGCGCGGATGTTGCGGATGAAGGCGACAACGCGCCAGGCGTCGTTATCGGCCAGGCCGGAGGCGGGCATCGCGGTACCCGGAATACCGTTCTTGATTACATCGAAGATGGCGGCTTCGCTCACGCGGAAGTAGCGGCGACCTGCGAAATCGAGCGCGGGACCGCGGGCACCTTCTCCGCCATCGGGACCGTGGCAACTGGTACAGGAACGATTGTAGAGGAGGCGGCCCGATTCGGCGACGGCGGGCGCGTCACCAAGAGGGTTGGACGGTTTGGGCGGTTGAGCGACCAGGCTGGCAGCCCCGAGGAGCACCGCGAACAGAATTGGCTTCATAAGGTAACCCTGGTAATTCTACACGGCTTCACCGTCTGGGTCTGCCCCAGAAGATGAAGGTTCCGCGATCAGTAGCGGTCAGGATGTCGATGGCTCCGTCCTTATTTAAATCCACTGCGCTGATTTGCGAGCCGACTCCGAACCCGATGGCGCTGTTCTCCGGCTTGACCGCTGTCTTCCTGATGGTGGGATGGCCCGTGTGTGCATTACGCCGCACTGTCACGACAACGATAGACGGCAAGCCCCTGCGCACTGAGACAGCAGCAACACCATCACCCTTAGGCACCTGCAGCCATTCGCCCCGCCGATATACAGCATTGAAAGGTTCTGTCTGCTGTCGTGATGCGTACTATATCGCCCCATAAACGCGCACCTCCCTATCCTGCAGCCTCAGGAGACTTGCGCTCACAAAGGCCTCACTGCCTGGCGATTCTTTATCCACCTTCAACGTCAGGAAAACCTGCCTGCCAGACTTAAAGATCATCCCGGGCTCAAGGATTGTCGCCGTGATGAAACTTGGACTGTGTTTTTGGACCTCGGCTAATAGTTCAAGAGCGGACTGGTCCCGCTCTAGTCCCTCTTGCGCAAGGAAGGATCGAAAGCGATCAATATCCGGGATGATTTCAATTTTGCAGGAATCGCAGTTGCGCTCCCAGCAACTTGCCAGGACCACTGGAGTGTCGCCGACAAGGTGACATTCCCTACGTAGTAGTCGCGTACTGCCTTCGCCCCGCGTGGGCTGTCAATCTGCCATTCAACCGAATCCCCGAGATTGCTCATGGTGACCGGGGTCTCAACATATGAAAAAGACATCTTCTGGCCCTGCGTGTCCTTGCCCGACTGACCAACCGACCCTGCGTTAGCCCGGAATTCACTTCCTGCATGTTTGAAGGTAAGCGACGGAGCCATCTGAACGGCCACTCCTGCTTCTTTCGAAGTGACTAACTCGTGACTAACTGACATCTCAGTTGTAAGCGTTAGAGCAACCCCATCTATGAAAGGGACTGTTTAACTGCTGAAGTAGGAGGGTGAACTACTCTGAATCAGGACGACAGAAGCAGCGGCGTCGAAGTCGGGCGGAAGCACATCAGATAGCAACTGAGTACGTG
>CAIYVZ010000187.1 GCA_903929755.1 uncultured Acidobacteriia bacterium | reverse complement strand
CATCAGGAAAACCATTCAATCCCCATAGATTACGGTCCGGCTCAGTTCAACGCATTCTATCCGCAATGCTCCGGCCAAAAGCACGGGGCCGTTCCCCGGCTGTTGATTTGCCGGAACACTGCGGATAGAATCCAAGACATTGAACGGCGTGACCAGCTCGTTCATCCTGCTTACTCGAAGCCGGAACTGCTGGCTACAGGACCCAACCAGCTCTGGAGTTGGGATATCACGAAGCTGCTGGGGCCGGTAAAGCAGCGTCAAGGACGGCGCGGCACTGTTGAATGGCCTCATGTGCGAGGCCGTAATGAACCACGGGGGGGGGGAGAGAAGACCCAGTCCGGGAGTGATCGAGGCTGAGCGTCTCGTCAATTTCAACCCGCGCGGCCGAAGTAAACAGCTGCGAAAGAGATCGTTTCTGTGCATCAAGCGATGGGCAGTGAACGGTTCAAGTGGCTCGGCATCTTTGTCAATGCCTGATTCCATTGCTCCATACCCTGTTCTTCGCCCCGGAATAGCTCTTGCCCCGAGCCGATCAGACCAATCATTACGGCCCATTCGGGCATGCGTTCCCCCAGTCTGAGGAACATTTCCGACTCCGACATCTGGTATTGATGCTTCTCGGCAACCTTGTCCGCATCCCAGGCTCGCTGCGCCTCGTCATATGCCCAAACGTGTTCCGGCGGCAGCGGTGAATCCGGACCGATATGGTCTCGGACGAAAGCCAATACATCTCTTGCAAATACGATCTTGAACGGGCGACCGTCGAAGTCGATGGTCAGGCTGGAACCTGATGCCTTCGGGATTGGGCGATCACCTCAACAAATCCGTTGCACGCGGCACGTTCCTGTCCTGCCAGGGCGACGGCACGCCCTGGAATTCTTAACAACTTTTTCGAACGTCGGTTAACACGCTACTTCCGAACCGGAAGGATCGTCACATTACTGGCCGCGCCAGCCTGGCTCACAACCAGCGTCTGATTCCCATCCGGAGTATCCTCCGGCACCTTCACGGCAATCTGATAAAGCCCAACCGAACCTGGTGTCAGACCCACAAACTCCAGTGGTGTCGCCTTCCCGCCGATCGTCATCGTAACTGCCGCCAGCGGAGCCGTTGGCGGCAGCGGCGCCCCGCTACCCGTAGCCGGCTGGTTCACCGTACTCCCCAAACCAGCCAGATACAGCACGATAATCTCCCCAGGCTTCGCAGGCGACACATCCGTCACCAGCGAAAATGTCGCATCCACATGCTGCGCGATCAGCCCGCCGTTCGCAAACGCTGCAATTCCAGGCGCACCCGCCGTGGTCGTGAACAGATCCGGCGTGGTGAGAGCGCCGTTGACCGTCACCAGGACCTGATACGGAATCCCCGGCTGCAGTTCAAACGGAGCCAGCGCATTGATCTGCCCCGGACTCACGAAATACAGCGGCGCCAAAGTTCCGCCGATCAGCACCGACGTCCCGCTCAGCGAGGTCGGGAACGGCAGCGAAGTCGCGAGCGCACTCACGCCCGGCCCCGCCAGATTCGTACCATAGATCTGCACCGCTGTGCCTGGGGCAATCCCGGCCCCCACGCTGGGGTTGAAGACATTCAGCATGCCCCCCGGTGTCAGAGCGGGCGCAATATTCGGTGTCACCTTCCCCGCTATTTGTGTCTTTGCCGCAGCCAGTCCCGAGGCCACCGCAAAGGCCGTCACCGTTACCTGGGAAGCCGTGCTCCGGGGAGTCCATGTACCCGAATAGCGCCCGCCGCTCCCGGCATCCGCAGCCAGCCGAATGGGCGGATCGCCATTGCTGAATGTCACATCCACCGTGCCGTTCCCTACCGACACCCCGCAATCGTCCGAAACCAGGACCGACACCGGCACCGGCCAGGAAGCCGGCTGCGCGAAATTCGTCGGCAGCCCGTTCGCCGTCACTACCACTTTTGTTGCAGTACACACCGCCCGCGACCCCAACTCGTTCGTATTGGCAAAACCCGCATTGGCAAAGCCGAAGATGGATAGACCGCCCCCCGGCACAATATACGTAACGTTGACGCTCCGCAAAGCGGCCGAGGAATATTGATACGTCACCACTCCCCGATAAATCCCCGGAGCCAGACCAGCAGGATTCACTGTGACCGACGCGCGTCCCGGCGCACTCGCCGACGCCGCCCCCACCGTTGGCGTCACCGACAACCACTGCGCTCCCGTAGCCGTGAGTGCCGAAGCCTGATAGAGCACCGGCGTAGTGGAAGAGGCAAAGACCTGCACCGTCTGCGCGGGCGTCGAAGAACCTCCCGCCGCAACAAATACGAGTCCCGCAGGCTGCAGGTCGGGATCGGGAGCCGTGCCGCCCGTTGCTACGTTGAGCACCACAAGGAAGTCCACCGGCGTGTTCGTTGCCTGCCCCGATGTCACTCGAATCCGCCCGTAGTACGTCCCCCCCTGCAGTGCCGCGGCTGCCGCCGGATCTACCGCATAGCCGAGCGTGCCCGGTGTTGCCGACGTGGAAGTTCCCGTCGTCGTCCTGACAGTGAGCCAACCGGAACCAGGCAGGACAGCAGCCGTCCAGTTTACGTTGGCTCCACCATCCACGAGGACCTGAATCGTTCCCGAGGGGTTGCCCACTGCCCCCCCTGCCGCCATCTGAAACTGTTGGCCGGTCGGGTTCAGCGTCATGCTGATGTCCGAGGACACCAGCAGTGTCACCGGCAGGCTGGTCGCCCCGGCGCTGGTCGCCACCTGGATCGAGCTGCGATACAGCTTACCAGGTGTCAGCCCGCCCGGATTCGCTGTTACCTTTATATAACTCGGTGCACCCGGTGAAAGTTTTGAGGGCGAACCCTCCACCGAAAGCCATCCATCCGCTGGAGTGACGGACTGAACCGTAATGGATCCCCCACCCGTGTTCTGCAATCCGAAAATTCCTGTCGCGATGGACGAGGTCAGCGACAGAGAAGCCGCCGTGAGACTGAGTTGAGGCGGTCGAGCCGACACTGCCACCGACACATTCACCTTCGGCGAACTCCCCGCACAAGGACTCGGTGTAAGACAAGCCACCGTGATGGAAGTGGAGTACGGTGATCCGGTCGCCGCCAGCGACAATGCCGCGCTCGTCAGCGACACGCTGATCCCGCCCGGGGTACTTGCCGATCCGTTCAGCGCACCCGTAATGCTCAGCCACGGGGCTGCTGGACTAACCGAAACCTGGTAAGTGACCGGAGTCGCCACGGCGCTCGAGGTAATCGCAAGTATCTGCGGTTCCGGAACGTCCGTAGCGCCTTCTGCGATCGCAAACCCAAACGAAGCCGCCGAGAGCACCAAATCAACTGCCTGTAGCCGCACCGTTAATTGCGCCGGCGAAGTCGCTGAGTTTTGCGCCGCATCCGTCACCTTAAGCGTGAAGCTGAATGCCCCGGTCACAGTCGGTGTCCCGCCAATCAGGCCGTTCGTCAGGCTCATACCCGCCGGCAGAACCCCCTGAATGGAGAATACGTAGGGTGGCGTGCCACCTGCCGCGCTCAGGACCTGAAGCGGGTATGCCACCCCGCCCATTCCCGACGGCAGCGTCACCGGAGCCAGCGTCAGGCCTGCAGTCGCCACCGGTACCGAAACCGTACCAATCGCGGAACCACCTGCCGCATCGGTCACCCGAGCCGTGAACCCAAACGTGGCCGCAGCGGATGGCACCCCGCCAAGTACTCCGGAAGCGCTCAACAGCAAACCTGGAGGTAACGCTCCGGCAATCACGCTCCACGCATAGGGAGGCGCACCACCGCTTGCCACCAGACTCTGAGAATATGGCCTGCTCACCGTGCCGTCGGCCAGCGTTGCACCGCTAAACGAGATCTGTGTGAGCTTTGCCACATCGAGCGTGAAGACCCTGGTGGCTTTCGCCTGGGTTCCGGCCGCGCTGTCGGCCACCTGAACGGTAAACGAACTTGTTCCCGGCGTCGAAGGCGTCCCGTCGATCCCTCCTGTGGCCGGATTCAGCTTCAGGCCCGCAGGCAGGGTTCCCGCCGAGATGCTCCAGGCGTAGGGCGGTACACCACCACTTGCCCCCAGTGTCTGGGAATAGGGCGCGTTCTGAATCCCGCCTGCCAGCGAGGATGTCGTCACGGTGAGCGCCGGAGGAGCCGCCACCCTCACGGACAATGCCTGCCTCACGGTTCCCGGCGTCGCCGCGCTGTCCGTCAGACCTACGGTGAATGATGCGGTCACCGCGGCGAGTGGCGCACCCGAGATCACACCCGTCTTCGCGTCCAGCGCCAGGCCATTCGGCAGCGTACCAGCCACTACGGCCCACGTATACGGAGGGATGCCGCCCTTTGCACCCAGCGTTTGCGAGTACTGCGCCCCGACGGTTCCGTCCGGCAGCGACGCTGTCGTAATCCCCAGCGGACCGGCTGCCGAAACCGGCACGCTGAACTGTTTCGATACTGAGCCATTCGCCCTATCGGTCAGCGTGATCGTGAAGTTGAATGACCCTGCGGATGTCGGAACTCCCGTCACCTGACCCGTCGCCGAGTCAAGCGTCAGACCGGGTGCCACCTGCCCCACCCCACCAAATATTGCCAGCGTCGGCAGCACCTCCCATTTGTAAGGCGATGTGCCCCCGGTTGCAGCCAGCGTGAATGAATAGGGAACCCCTGCTACGCCCGGCGCAAAGGCGGTCGTTGTCATCGTCAGCGCCTGCCCGAAGGCAATCGGAGTGCAGGCAGCAATCAGGATCAGCAATCTTGGGGTCATATTGTCCTCACGCCCAATTGTAGTGGTCTTTACTATCCGCTGCCACGCTGCCACTTCCGCCTTGGTTCGCACGCCGGGCGCAAATCCACGACATGTTCCCCAACACTACCCCACTGCCGGTCCGGATTCCCTGGCTCATTACCACCACACAACCAGCTTTACCCGGCCAAAGAATGGTCGCCGCTTCGGGACTATAGTGGTCAGAACAACCGCAACCGGAACAACCGCAACCAGAACTACCGCAACCAGAACTACCGCGACCAGGCTGGTATGACTTCCACGATGTCTATGTCGATTACGAAGACGATGGCTACTACATGTACAACCCCAGCTATCCGGGTGTAGGAATCGCGGTCAACATTGACTAACCCTCGAAGTGATGGCTCCGGATCTGCCGTATTGAATGGAACAGTGACGCGGTATGAATACACGAAACTGTCGGCCCGATCTTCCAGAAACGAAAATCTCGGAAAGTGACTTTGAGCTACGCCTAAAATGCCGAAAGCGTCAATTGGTATTTCTGCATTTCTGCCAGTGTTGGCGCCACCTTCGCGGAAAGGCCGCTGTCGACCCTATGTGCCACCGGTACCCTATGGAGCAATGCGCCCAACCTATTTTATTAACATTTGTTAATCTGCAACATAAACATGCGGAACACCCAAATGTCGAATACTCCTATATGTACCGCGCGTCGGCGCGGATCAGTTGGGCCACGGACTGGACGTGAATCAGAACGTGTATACGCAAAGTTCACTGAAGCGGTCTGGTTTGGCCGTGGATTCACTGGAAATCGCGCTGAAAGCAAGCTGAAGCGCTTAGTGGAGCATTTTGGAGCAGGCCGTTGAGCAGTGGTTTCGGCCAGTCAGGATAAACTTTAGGAGCCGGGTCGCTGCTTGAACAGCGACCCACCAGCGACTCCACTTGAGGCTTGCGGAGTATTCGTCGTACCGGAGAGTATCCCGATTTCGGCGGTAAACTGTTGAAAATGTTGGAGCGGGAGACGGGGATCGAACCCGCGACGTTCAGCTTGGGAAATCGACGGTAGATTGAAAATAAAGACTTTAGCGTCTATGGCGTCAACTTGAAGCGATAGCAAGTCCTCTGTTTTCAACGGCCTGTTTCAAGACTCCTGTTAATGGAGCAGAAATGGAGCAGGAACTTCACCCGAGACCAAGGCAAACGGCGCAGTCTTCCCGGCCCCGCCACTGCTCAACGGCCCTGCGCAAAGCGGTACCCGCACGTCATTCGCGATAAGGTGCCGTCCCGCGCGCAGCCCTCAATTGGCTGGTCTCGACCCGAAGCGCCAAACGTCACGATGAAACGATCCGGCAGCGCAAACGCAAGCGTCCGATGAACCTCCTTGCGAAAAGAACTGGGCTCCTCGACGAAGAGGGCGATGTGAATCAGACGACGCTCCCGAGTGCGGCGTGCCACTTCATGAGCCGATCTTGTCGATGCGCAGGATCGACTCGAACGGGTTGCGCATTAGCAGGCGAATAAGGACGTACGGATAACGCCGTTGCCCGATGTCGACAATCGAAGCCGGGCCCCTTCGAGAATCAGTGCGGCCTCCTCCAAGGCGCGACGCGAGTGTGACCGCGACGGAGGAGCCCATCGACCAGCGGTGATGACGATTCGTCTTGCGTCGACATGAGGGATTGTGCAGGTAGGCGCAAGCGCGGGTGTCCTCGGCCAGACCGGCTTACGTCGGCAACCCGACAGCCCCCGCCGAATCTGCGATACTCCGGGCCGGTATTTGTTTCATTACCGCTGATGCGCAGCAGAGCTTTATCCAGACTGGGCGCTCACTCTGGACGTCTCGAACTCGTCTGAATCAATCCTTTCCTCCAGGCCCCGGAGGCCAATTCCAATCATGGCGGAATTCTCCGCCTAGAGGGGCATAGGTTGAAGCCGGCCGCATAACCAAGAATCCAATCCGAACCAGATGTATCAAGAGACATCGCCCCGGTGTACCAGTGGCGGTTGCTTCTTTTTTTGTCCCTAACTCAATCTCCAAGACCCCAAGGCAGGAATCGCTATGACCCCTCTCGACGCTGCGATTGCATGGATTCAGAAAGGCTTCTCTCCAGTGCCGATTCCACACCGGTCGAAGGCCCCCGTTCTTGAGGGATGGGAAAGGCTTGAAATAACGGCCGACCTCGCACCGCAGTACTTCAACGGCAGTCGCCAGAACGTCGGACTCCACCTGGGGGACAAGTACGGAAGTACCGACGTCGATTGCGACTGCCCCGAAGCGATTGCAGCCGCCCGCGGGCTCCTCCCTGAAACCGGCATGATTTTCGGAAGGCAGTCGAAACCCTTCTCTCACTTCTTCTATCGCACCGATCCGCCCGTCCGCACCAGACAATTTCGTGACCCGCTGGACGGCCGCATGCTGGTCGAGTTGCGCGGCCTGTCGTCGGGTGGGTCAATCGGATTGCAAACAGTCGTACCGCCCAGCACCCACGAGTCCGGTGAAGCAGTCCGTTTCGAGACAGGGTTCGAAGGCACACCCGCAAACACTGATGGGGACGCTCTGACATCTGCCGCTAGCAAGTTGGCTGCGGCGGCACTCTTCGCGCGCCACTGGCCAACGCAAGGATCTCGACACCATGCCTTCCTCGCGCTCGCCGGGATCCTTGCCCGGGCTGGCTGGAGCCTCCAGGACGCACAAGAATTTTACCGCGCAATCTACACCTGTCTCTGGCCGACCAATCCTGACGTGGACGCCTCCGACGGCGAAGTGAAATCCACGTTTGAGAGAAACTCGGACGGCGGCGAGACAACGGGCATACCGACACTGATAGGCCTTGTAGACAAGAAGGTAGTCGATACAGCGCTCCGATGGCTGGGAATTGAACGGGCGCAGCAGGGCAGCGCCTACCACTGGAACGACACCGGAAACGCAGATCGCCTGGCCGATCTGTATGGACAAGAGCTGATCTATTGCGGCGAGCGGAACAGCTACTACGTTTGGACGGGCCAGCAGTGGCGGTTCGACGAGTTTGTGGAAGCCGAGAAGCGGGCTGAAAAGACAATGCTCGAAGCCTTCGCTGAGGCGAGACACATTGGGGACGGCGAGAAACGCAAAGCGTTTCTGAGATTCGTGAACAAGTCGCTTTCCCGCGCCGCTCTCACCAGCATGATCCATCTCGCGAAGAAGAAGGTACGGCAGGCCAGCAGCGCCGATTTTGATCAGGACCCCTGGACTCTTAACACCGAGAACGGCACAGTGGAGCTTCAAACAGGTTGCCTGAGGCTACATCGGCCGGAAGACCTGCTCAGCAAGATGATCCCGCTCCGATATGATTCGCGCGCAGAGTGCCCCCACTTCATGGCGTTCGTCTATCGGATCATGGGCAGCCATCCGGATGCCTCAGAGGGTGATAACGATAACGCGGAACAGATGGTTCGGTACCTGCAAAAGGCGTTCGGCTGCGGCGCCACTGGAAAGCCTGAGAAACTCCTGTTCGTCTTGTACGGCGAGGGCAACAACGGCAAGACCACGCTGCTTGAAATTATCCGTGACGCGCTGGGAGACAAGGAATACGCCGGCCAGGTCCAGGTCGATAGCCTGATGATCCGGCCAAAAGAGGCGCTCTCGAACAACGCCGTCAACACGGACGTTGCAGACCTTCAGGGCTGCCGGTTTGTTTCCTCCAGTGAGGTGGAACAAGGGCAGCGCCTATCGTTAAGCCGGGTTAAGTACCTAACCGGCCTTGGGCAGATTAAAGCGCGGCGGCTGCGAGAGAACATGATCACCTTCCGGCCGACGTACAAACTGTTCCTCGACTGCAATCACAAGCCGGTGATTGCGGACCCGAACGATGCAATCTGGAACCGCGTAAAGTGCATCCCCTTCAAGGTTCAGATCCCGAAAGAGGAGATCGACACGGGCCTGCCCGCAAAGCTACGAACTGAATTGCCGGGAATCTTGCGCTGGATAGTTGAGGGCGCAGTTCTGTACCAGCGAGAAGGCTTGGGTGATCCTCCGGACGTGTTGGCTGCGAACGAACAGTATCGCGGGGAGTCAGATCGCCTGCGGGAGTTCTTCGAAGATCGCTGCCTCATTGCACGAGATGGCGATGCGAAGTCATGGAAGAAAGAACGGTTCTGGGTTCCCGTCGCTGATCTTTACTCCGACTATTCCGCATGGGCCGAAGGGCGGGGTGACAAACACCCCCTCGCTAAAGGGCTCTTCGACGAGCGACTGCAGAAACTCGGAAGAGCACAGGATCGGGTCAGGCCGGACGGCGGGAGGGACAGCAGGCAGATCCGAGTCTGGCTCGGCATCCGATCCAGTAACGTCACGGACGATTAGCGCCCGTGTGACAAAAATCGTGCGTGTGACAGCGTGTGACGCCGAATCCTACAACATTTTCGAGTAACGTTTCTCGTGAAGGGTTTCTTAGGGGTTTTCCTGTCACACGCTGTCACACCGTCACACCAGAAAGCATCGAGCCAGAGCTAAAGACCGAAAAGAGTTCGGCTTCTCGAGTTCAGCCCTGTCCCCGATTCACCGTCCTAACGAAACATATAGAGGCTGATCTTGTGTTTGATTTCGCTTTCACGGGTGCCCCCCGCAGACTGGATCAACTCCTTTCCGTTGCGCGACGATGGCGCACAAAAGACGAACATTGGGCTACGATATAAGAGTAAGGCGGGAAGATTCTAAGGTGCCCAGAACCTGCACTGTATGTCGTCATAGCCACCGCGAAGAGATCGAGCTCGCTCTTATGGCCAGCGAACCACTCCGAGCAATCGGCCGGAAGAATTGCGTTTCCACGACGGCGCTCTTCCGGCATAAGGCCGCGCATATCCCGCGAACGCTGAAATCGGTCGTGGTTGTCAACGACGAACATAGAGTTGGTAATCTGTTTGACCGCCTTCAGCAACTGCACCAGACAACCTGGGAGATCTTGCAGGAATGTCGTGCTACTGGCAATCACCATACGGCACTGGCTGCAATTGGCCGAATCGAGCGCCAGATTGAGCTCGAAGCAAAGCTCACTGGTCAACCGGGCGACGCGGCCAGAGTCGCGCTGGGTATGGGAGTGCCACCGGAAGAGAAACTTAATTTCGACCATGTTCCGACCGAGCAACTGATTGAGGCCCGGGACCTCATGGAGAGAGCAAAGGCCATCCTCTCGAGGCACGCAGCGAACGCCAACGAATGCGAGGACGGCATCTCCTTGAGTCTGACCGCACCGACTGTTAGCGCCGGTTTAGAATGTCAGCATTCTCCCCGGTTTTGACGCCCGAAAAGCGACGGCACGAGCGCAAATGTGGACCTCGACGCACACAACCACGTCGGCCCGCCGGCACCGACCGGGGCGAGGAGCACGAATTCTCACCGAGCAACAGGCTGCTTGTGCTGAGGTTCACCTTCCCGCGCATTCTGCCTGTGTTGTGGCGGGTGGCTTGAGCCAAAGACTTCCAGCAACGAATCTTGGTCGCCCTGCTTGTCCGCCGGTGGGACCGGCTTGCATCGGGCACCTCACGGTGGAAAAATCCTGGCCTCTGCACGTCCGCCCGTCCACTGGAGCGTAGTTCACGCGAATTCCCAAATCTAGAAACTGATTTAGAGTGGAGGCATCGGGATCTATCGGTCCGATGCGTAGCTTGCGGGCGCAGCTTCCGCCGCGCCCGCCCATCGTCCGCGATGAGTCCAGTCGGTTATTCCTTGGCTATGCTCTCCAGCAGGGCCTCCGCTTGTAAGCGTTAGAGCAACCCCATCTATGAAAGGGACTGTTTAACTGCTGAAGTAGGAGGGTGAACTACTCTGAATCAGGACGACAGAAGCAGCGGCGTCGAAGTCGGGCGGAAGCACATCAGATAGCAACTGAGTACGTG
>CAIYVZ010000186.1 GCA_903929755.1 uncultured Acidobacteriia bacterium | reverse complement strand
CCTGCTGACCGTCACGCAAACCTGCCGCATGCAGAACCGTCACCCTCTCGACTACCTCAACAGCGCCATCCGCTCACACCGCCTGGCACAACCGCCCACGTCCCTACTCAAGAATTCCCGCCCTACCTGAACTGTTACGAATAATCACTGGCACATCGGCAGCTCGAATGATCGTCTCTATCAGTTCCGGCTCCTGCTCTCGGGGGACGGCATTCGCGACTTGATCGATGCGGCACGGAGCGGGAAATAGCCGGTCCTCCAGAGTGTTGAAGGCGTGCAGCAGGTCGGCTCTTCTGATGACGTTCTTGCCCACTGCCTCCGATAGAGCTTTCCTGGTCACGAGCTCTTTCAGTTGAACTGGTGCGTCGTAATCCGCTTCCGGCAGGTAGCCCGCCGCATCCTGAAACAGGAGATTGCGCTGATCCCAATAATCATCCTGGTCCGGGACAAAACTGACTGCCGAATAAAATGCCGCCACGAAGCCCGTGTCCAGTTTCGTGAGTTCCCCCATCTTGCGTGCCCAGTCAGGATGCCGCGGGGGCGTTCCCTGACCCAGATCAGCCAGGGTTTCCAGAATATAGGACTCAATGGGCCGGTTCGTCACGAACGAAAACTCGACCTTTTGGGCAAGTCCGTCCTGTTCGAGCTTCGAATATCGCTTCGCAAACTCCTCAAGGGTCTTTTTCAAGCCACTGAGAACCCACGGTTTGGTCGGGTGGAGTGTTGAGTGCTTAAACTGCATGTAGCGAACGCAACTGGCGCCTGCCAGATCTTCGCTACCGAGATATTCGGCCAGGTCGATTACGTCTTCCCCGACATTCCGAAGCCCCGGCTGATTCTCCGAAGGGGATGCGCCCTCGATGGCAATGGCTACGACCTCTGAGTCGGGCGATAGCAATGTCAGGCATCGGCGGGCCGCCCACAGATAGTGGAACTGGTCGCCATCGCGACTGGCTCGAACTGAGATCCCCGCGGCCGGTTTCACCGCACGCTTCTTCCGATTTGTGTCGCCTTTGGGCATGGGTTCGTCCAGTAGTCTTGCAGAGTCCTAAGCCATGCGCGGCGGGTTTCTCGCGTACGAGGACTCTAATGAATTTGAACGCTACCCTCGAAATGATCCTTCGGGAAGACGACTGAATCCAGATCGTCGATCCCGACCTCGCTGGCCTGGCGCAGGTGAACCTCAGCCTTCGAGATCGCGAGCTCGAAATCCGGTTTCAGGTCCGAAGAAATTGGCAGAATGCAATAACCCTTTTGTTCGCGCACATCGCGCTTGAACTGCTCCAAGTGCGGCGACCCGGGTCCGGGAATCATCTTCTGGAAGCGACTGACCACGACGGCAGTTTGGATCTGGACAGGTGCTCCATCTGCCTGCGCCCGTCCTTCCGAGTTTAGAGGGTTGGATGAGATATGTACCCAGTACCCGCTCTCTAATCCAGCTGAGTTATCCTCGATAATCGAGACTCTCAGTTCTTCATGTGAATCAACACTGCCAAGACGGGCTCGCCAGTCGGAGAAAATCCGCCGCCCGGCCTCGATATTCTCAAAAACGAGGCCCAAACACGGCGGCAGCTTTCCTTCCGGATCATGCAGAAACGCCGCGGCTCGCCATTGAGCAGCATTCCATGTCTCAATATCAATAAAGCTCTGAAAATAGATGTTATCCATATCCGTCCCCCAGCGTACCAGAAGAGACCGCCCGTCCTGGTATTGCAATTTACGATTGAAAATATGCGCCAGTCAGTTCAAAGTTAAACTAAAGGGTACGGGTGCCCGCGCCACCTGTAAGGTGATAATCTTTAGTATTGTGCGGGAGAGCTTCGCCATTACGCTCTCGAATCCCGTCCGGCGAAAGTGAGTCCTGTAGCCACAATCCGGCATCTGATCGCGATTCGCGAGTACATCGAGAAGGACTCCGATCAAAACGAAGCCCTGGTTGCAGCCCGCATTCTGGAAGCCGTAGACCTCCTGCAAACTCAGCCCCACATGGGTCGCCCCGGTCGCCTCACGGGCACCCGGGAACTCGTCATATCCGGAACGCCGTACATCATCACCTACCGGGTGCGCCGCGAAAGAATCGAACTCATGGCTGTCTTCGACGGCCACCGCCAGTGGCCACTGAAACTATGAACCGGATCCAAACGCCAACTGCATAATCACGCTGTCCAGCCAACGGTCAAACTCAAACCCAAACTTAATCTCAATCTCCTTGAACGTCGCCACATGCACAAACCCGCTTGGACCGGTGCAGCTCAATCGAAGCCAACATTCCCACTGTCCCCAATTACCTCGTGCAGGTTCCGAAGACCGTTCCATCCCATTCTGACGGAGCAGATTCCGTCCCCGGACGGGCGGTTGCGATGATAGCTCCAGACTGGTTTGTGCCGGGGTGGCGGTTAAAGAACGGCAGGTAAAAGGAAAAAGATGAGTTTGGAAAATCATGGGCTGTTGATTGAGGCGGTTCCCGGGCCGGGCGTGTTGCACGGGCTGACGGGGGTGATTGCGAGCCACGGCGGCGATATCGGGACGTGTTCGATTATTGAGAACTCGTCGGAGAGGGCGCGGATCTACTTTGAGGTCCGGACCGAGAATATCGGGGAGATCGTAGAGGATCTGCAGGCCCTGGGGATTGTGCGGACGGCGGTGCCGGTACGGAGCATGGACCGGATCTACGGGAAGCGCATCATTATTATGGGCGGTGGGGCGCAGGTGGCCCAGGTGGCGATTGGGGCCATTGTGGAGGCCGACCGCCATAATATCCGGGGAGAACACATCTCGGTGGACACGATTCCGCTGGTGGGGGAGCTTCCGCTGGCGGATGCGGTTCGTGCGGTCCCGCGTTTACCTCGGGCCCGGGCTCTGGTGCTGGCCGGGAGCTTGATGGGGGGCGAGATTGAGGTGGCGGTGCGCGAGGTTCGGGCGCTTGGCCTGCTGGTGATCAGCCTGAATATGGCGGGGAGCGTACCAGATGCGGCGGATCTGGTGGTGACGGATCCGGTGCAGGCGGGCGTGATGGCGGTGATGGCGGTGGCGGATACGGCGCGGTTTACCGTTGAGAGGCTGAACAGGAGAGTGTTTTGACGCGGCGGGAGCTGGTGGCCGGGGCGGGACTTGCGTTGGCGCAGACTTCGGCGGTTCAGGGTCAGGGTCGGCGTGGTTCGGGGAAACAGCCCGGCACTCCGAGGCCAAACATCCTGATGCTGATGGCGGATCAGCTTCGGTTTGATTGCCTGGGCGCGTATGGGAACAAGGTGATTCAGACCCCGAATATCGACCGGCTAGCCAGGGAAGGGGTTCGGTTCGATTGCGCGTACTCATCAACTCCTACCTGCACTCCGGCGCGGGCGGCTTTGCTGACGGGGTTGTCACCGTGGCATCACGGGATGCTGGCTTATTCCGATATCGCGGAGAAGTACCGGCAGGAGAAGCCCCGGATGCTGGCGGAGGCGGGGTATCAGACCACGGCGATCGGGAAGAATCACTTTTACCCGATGCGAAATTCGCACGGGTATCAGCAGATGCTTCTGGATGAGCATTGCTCCTATTGGAAACCGGGCGAATCCGGGAATAAGTCGGAGGCGTCTCCTGAGGCGCGGTGCGATTACGAGGCATGGTTTTGGCAACAGAATCCGCTGGGGGACCCTCATGCGACGGGTTTGAGCTGGAATGATTATCGGGCGAAACCGTTTGCGATGCCGGAGAAGCTGCATGCCACCACGTGGACCGGGGACGCGGCGGTGAATTATCTGACGCAGTATGACCGGGAACAGCCGTTCTTCCTGAAGGTATCGTTCATTCGTCCCCATTCGCCATACGATCCGCCCGAGAGGCTGATGCGGAAGTATCGAGGTGCGGCGATTCCGGAGGCTCGGGCTGCGGCGTGGGCGAAAAAATTCGAGCCGCGTAGTGGGCCCGATAACGAAATCTGGCACGGGAAATTGCCAGCGGCGGAAGTCCGGCAGTCTCGCGAGGGGTATTACGCTTCCGTGGAGTTTGTGGATGAGCAGGTGGGGCGGATTCTGGCGGCCCTGGAAAAGCGAGGGATGCTGGAGGAGACGCTGATCGTATTCTTTTCGGACCACGGAGATATGCTGGGAGACCATAATTTGTGGCGGAAGAGCTATCCGTGGGAGGAATCGGCGCGGATTCCGATGGTGATGCGGTGGCCGGAAGGTTTGGTGGCGGGGAAACGTGGGGTGGTTCGGAAAGAGCCGGTGGAACTGCGGGATATTCTGCCAACGTTTCTGGAAGCTGCGGGGACAAAGCCGGAATTGCCGGTGGACGGGAAGAGTTTACTGCAACTGGCGGCGGGGAATGTGGCCGGGTGGAGGGAGTGGATTGATCTGGAACACAGTATTTGCTACAGTCCGGCAAATAACTGGAATGCCTTGTGCGACGGGAAGGTGAAATACATCTATAGTGCCTTTGACGGTGCGGAGCAGTTGTTTGATCTGGCAACGGACCCGGGCGAGTTGCGGGATCTCGCCGGAAATCCGGCTCATGCGGCCACGCTGGCCTTGTGGCGGGAACGGCTGGTGGCGCATTTATCGGAGCGGGGCGAACGGTATGTGAAGGATGGCAAGCTGGTTGCACGGCCTAAGGGTGTGTTGACAGCGCCGCATTTCCCGGGTTGGCCGGAGTATCCGCATCGGCCGGGCTTGCAGGGGCGCATTTGAGGGGGTAAACAGGTGAGTAAACGAGTTCTGGTAACGGGTGCAAGTGGGTTTGTGGGTGCGAATTTGGTGCGCCGGTTGCTGGCGGAGGGTCATGAGACGCATTTGTTCCTGCGTCCCCCACATCAGACGTGGCGGCTGAGGGAGTTGGGTGGGCATTTCGGGCAGCACCACGCGCATATCGAAAATGGCCACGCGGTGAAGGCTATTGTGCATTCGGTGAAGCCGGATTGGGTGTTCCACCTGGCAGCTTATGGCGAACTGGCCGGGCAGACCGATATGCAGGAGATGGTTTCCACGAATTTGATGGGGACGGTGCATTTGCTGGATGCTTGCGCAGCGGAGGGCGTTGAGGCATTTGTGCAGGCGGGCAGCATCCAGGAGTGGGGGCCTGCGGGACCCTACGGAATTACGAAAGCTGCGGCGTCACACTACTGCGAGTGGGCAGTACGGACGAAGAGCTTAAACGCGGTGGTGGTGCGGATGCGGCCGTTGTTTGGACCGTGGGAAGATCCGGAGCGCCCTGCTGCTTCCGCGTTGGTTGCCGCACTGCGGGCGGAGCGGAGCGTGGTGGCACCGGAGGGTGACTGGAATTACGTGGATAACGGAGTTGATGCTCTGCTGTCCGCTGCAGTGGGTGGCGGGGACCCGGGTACTGGCGTGAGCGTGGTGGAAGGCTTGGAAAAGATGAAAGACTGGCTCCTTGCACACCCGGAAGTTCTCCGGATGTACCAGGGCCGGTTAGGCCTGGCGGGTTAGGCCTGGCGGGTTAGGCTTTGTTGTAGTAAAAACGCTCGTTGACGATTTTGTCGTCTTTCCAGCGGCGGACGGCCACCTGCGCCATCTTTACGCGGTAGTCATTCTGGAAGGTGATGTCCATGGTGATCTCACAGAAGGAGACGTCGCCGCTGACGGTGGTGGAGAGGATTTCGGCTCCGTGGAACTGTTTCACGCAAGCGAAGAAATCGAGTTCGGCCTGGCGGTTAACGGCCTTGCCCACGCGGGGCGCGGCGCAGCTTCCAGCCGGTGAGTTTCCAGTAAAGCAAACCGAAGGAGAGCAGGAAAGGCAGGACTTCGGAGGGTTCAGGGACAGGGGAAACGATATTGTAGCCGAGGATATCCATGGCACGGATATCGACTGCGGACAGGTCGTTCTTGACACCGGATGAGGTGATGGCGTTCAGGGCATCGTTGCTGCCCGAGGCCCAGTCGGCCAGGTCTCCCCCTGGGCTACTGTTGAAGCCCTTCAGATTTGTGACACCGCCGTTGATAGAGAAGTAGACGCCGGTGCCGCTGGTGGTCATGGACCGGTGACCGACGGAGGTGTAGCGAAACAGGTCGTAGGCGGCGTAATAGGGGAAGATGGGTGCCGCGTAGAAGCCACCGACGCGGCCCATGATCTCAGAGATTTCGTGTTCTGCGACACCGATAAAGTCGAACTTCCCAGCGACGGCGCGGTTGTTGGGGTCGTACGTGTACGCCCGCCCGGGGGCGAACGAGAAGGTGCCGTCACTGTCAACTGAAGTGGCATTCAGGAGACCGAGCGCCTTTGCCTGGGCACGTGTAAGGGCAAAGTTTCTGTTGTTGGTAGGGTCCGTGGAGGACAGGCTGGCATCGGCGGTGGTGTCATCGGTGGATGTGGCGTCGCTGACGAGGGCGGAGCGCACCTGCGCATACGAATACCCATGCTGGGGGGCGAAGCTGCTCTCGCCAAGACTGCTTGTGGAACTGGCCGACACATCAATATTGATGGTGATGTTGTCGAAAAAATAGGCCGAAAACTGATTGGCGGCATAGCTGAATGCCGACTGGATCTGGGCTGAATCTGAGCGGGACGTGACGGTGGCGTCGTAGGTGGGGTTGATGAACAAACTGCCACGCGCGACGGGGCAAATGGCCAGAGACAGGCCGAAGACAAGCAAGCTTCCGAATCTGGGCAACACTTCAACCCTCCAAAATTAACGGCCAGCCTGCGACGAGGCCGCCGAAGTCTTACAAGTAGGAAGTTAATTCCTCTAAGGACATTAGCATGAGTCGAATGTGTGGGTCAATCGGACCCGTTACGGGACTTATATATCACCTCGGAAAGTACAGAAGTATACCTGTTGTTTTAGCGGGGGAGAAGGAAAAATTCTTCGTTTTCTTCAAGTTGGCGAATCTTTTTTGATCGACTCTGCGCTTGGGTTGCGTTCTTTCCCTATGAGAGGGTACCGTGCGCCGACCCATAAGATTCGGCGCGGACATCAAGGCACCCCATCGGAGGATATTCGTCAGATGCAAAGAACAATCAACAGGCTCGGGATGATAACCGGCATGGCGGCCCTGGCGGCTGGCATGGTGGTCGCCCAGACGCTAACGATTGCGCCCAGCTACAGCGACGTGGCGTTGGGCGCAACAAGACAGTTTCATGGGGCAACGAACGGGATCCAGCCGGAAGGTGTGACCTGGTCGATTGTGAGCGTGGGCGGCGGCAGTATTGATGCAAATGGTTTGTACACGGCCCCAACGGTGATGCCGGGACAGAATCCGGTGACCATTAAGGCCGTCACTAAAGGCATGCCGACGAAAACGCAGATAGCGTACGCGAATCTGCTTGGACCGGGGCCGGTGATTACGATGGCCACGCCGAACCCGGTACCTTCGGGCACCTATACGATTAAGTTGACGGGCAGCGGGATTCTGACCGGGGCGACGATCCTGTGCAACGGCGTGCAGCTCTCGGGCAACCTTTATACAGCGACGTCGGTGAGCGGCGTGGGCTATGTGGCACCGACAACGGCGACATTGAGCTGCCAGACGAAAAACCCCGGCACGGCGTACAGCAATGCGCTGGTGGTTCCGGTAAAGGCCTCGACTGCCAGTGGTGGCGGTGGTGGCGGTGGCGGTTCGACGCCTGCTCCGGTGGTTTCGCCGGCGACGGCCGTGGTGGTGTTGGGTGCGACGCAGCAGTTCACCTCGGGCAATGTGACTTCCTGGACGGCGACGTCGGGCACGGTTTCCGCAACGGGCCTGTATACGGCCCCGGCGGCGATGTCGGCGACCGGATATGACACGGTGACGGCGACGGGCGCGGCGGGAACTTCCACGGCGAAGATCCAGCTGGTGAGCAATGTGGCTCCGGTGATTACACAGCTGAGCGTGAATGCGCTGCCGCTGGGGACGTTCAACATTTCGGCGACGGGCACGGGCTTCACGGCCCTCTCAAAAGTGACTCTGGGCGCGCTGCAACTGGCGACCGCTTATGTGAACCCGACCACGCTGACGCTGGTTGGCTTTGCTTCCCAGGGTGGCTTGCAGAGCATGGTGGTGAGCAACGGTCCGATAACGTCACTGCCGTTCCAGGTGCAGGTTGGTTTGCCGAATCCTCAGGTCTCGGCCGGCGCGGCACGGCGGTTTCTGGAGCAGGCGGCTTTCGGGCCAACTCCCGTGGACGCTCTGCATGTCCAGCAGGTTGGTTTCCAGGGCTGGCTGAATGAGCAGTTCGCGATGCCGCAGGTTTCGAACTACAACGGTTCAGGGAACCAGAGCGGCATGTCGACGATGTTTCTGGCGAACGCGGTGACGAATCAGGATCAGCTGCGGCAGAAAGTGGCGTTCGCGCTGAGCCAGATTATGGTCACCTCGCTGAACAAGATCATCTGGAACGGACCGATGGCGATGTATCAGGAAATGCTGATGGCGGATTCGTTTGCAAACTTCCGGAAGATTCTGGGGGATGTAACGCTGAGCCCGACGATGGGGCAGTACCTGGATATGGCAAACAACGGCAAGGCGAATCCGGCCACCGGCATGGTGGCGAATGAGAACTATGCGCGCGAAGTGCTGCAGCTGTTCAGCCTTGGCACGAAGATGCTGAATGCGGACGGGACGGCGCAGCTGGACCAGAATCAGATCCCTGTTCCGACTTACTCGCAGTTCACGATCACCGAATTTGCACGGGTCTTTACCGGCTGGACTTATGCTCAGCCTGCGGGCAGTCCCTTGATCTGGGGCGCATACCAGACGACGAATGGTCCCATGGCACCCTATGCTCCGCAGCATGATACGGGCGCGAAGACACTGCTGAACGGCTATGTCTCGCCGGCCGGTATTTCAGCTTCGACGGACCTGAACAACGCTCTGGACAACATCTTCAACCATCCGAATGTCGGGCCTTTTATTGGACGGCTGCTGATTCAGCATCTGGTGAAGAGCAATCCGAGTCCGGCATACATTCAGCGTGTGGCGAATGTGTTTGCGGACAACGGGCAGGGCGTGCGCGGCGACATGCAGGCGGTGGTGACGGCGATCCTGCTGGATGCGGAAGCCCGTACGAATGACGCAGGCGGCCTGGACAGCCCGACCGACGGACATCTCCAGGAACCGGTGCTTTTGATTGCCGGCTTCACGCGGGCTTTTGGGGGCATAATGACGAACCAGAACTACTTCGGTTACACGCTGTCGAATCTGGGGCAGGACATCTACAACGCTCCGAGCGTGTTTAATTACTACTCGCCGGGCTTCCGGGCTCCCGGCGTGGCGCTGGCCGGACCTGAGTTCCAGATCCATACTCCGAACAATGCAATTGGCCGGAGCAACCTGATTTCGGGAATCTTCAATGCGTATAACAACGCGGTGCAGACGAATGGTCCGGGCACAACGATTGATCTGAGCGGGTTTGTACCGCTGGGGTCGAATCCGGCGGCGTTGGTGGATGCGCTGGACTTTACACTCACTCACGGGACGATGCCGGCTGCCATGAAGCAGCTGGTGATCACCGGCGTTACGAGTGACCTCGCGGGCAATATTTCCAGAGTGGAGACCGGCGCGACGCTGATCATCAACTCGAACTACTACAACGTCTGGCACTAAACAGCAGACACAGACAGAAGAGATCAGGAGACAAAATCATGTTGATTCGTTCAAGAAGAGGTTTTTTGCGGGATGCCATCCGGTCAGTTGGCGCAGCCGGGGCGTTGGGCGCGATGGGTAAGTTCGGCGAGATGAATGCGCTGGCGGCCGGCGGCAATTACCAGGCGCTGGTTTGCATTTATCTGGGCGGCGGGAATGACGGCCATAATACGGTGATTCCGATCAACACCGCCCAGCAGGCGTATCAGCTGTACAAGAACGGAAGAGGCGCGCTGGCGCTGGCCCAGGGCGGGTTACTGCCGATTAACAATGGCAACGACGTGTATGGTCTGCACCCGCAGCTGGGGGCGATCCAGAACCTTTACCAACAGGGCAAGGCGGCCGTGGTCGCCAATGTGGGAATGCTGGTGAAGCCGATTGACCGGAATGGCTATAACTCGAACAACAGCGCGATCGTTCCCAATGCGCTGTTCTCTCACTCGGACCAGGCGAGCCAGTGGCACAGTGCGAATCCTACGGGTTTGGGCAGCACGGGTTGGGGTGGCCGGGTGAGCGATCTGCTGACGCCGGTGAACAACCAGGGCTCAACTTTTCCAACGATGAGTTCACTTGCCGGGTCGAGTTTGTTCGTTACGGGGCAAGCCACGTTTGCGGCGACGGTTCCAACAGGCGGAGCGACGATGCTGATGGCGGGAAATCAGGCGCGGGCCGTGGGGCAGCAGCAGTTGTTGTCATTCGACAACGGGCTGCAGCTGGTGCAGGCGGCAAATGCAACGCTGGCGCGGGGCGCGAGCTATGCGCAGGCGCTGAACGCAGCGCTGCAGGGCGTTACGCTGGCGACGGTGTTCCCGGCCACCGGCCTGGGCGCGCAGTTGCAGATGGTGGCGAAGATCATGAAGGTGCGGGCCGCGCTGGGCCTCTCGCGGCAGGTCTTCTTCTGCAGCATGGGTGGGTTTGATACGCACGGTGGTCAGTTGGCGGCGCAGGATGCTTTGTTACAGGAATTGAACGGGGCCGTGGGTGCGTTCTATGCCGCGACACAGGAACTGACGCTTGAAAATTCGGTGACAACGTTCACGGCTTCGGAGTTTGGCCGGACGCTGACACCGAACAGCAATGGCGGGACGGACCATGCGTGGGGCAGCCATCATTTTGTGGTGGGTGGCGGCGTGATGGGGGGGCAGTTCTATGGCCAGTTCCCGAGCCTCGCGCTGGGAAGTTTGTATGACGCGAATAATCGGGGGACTTTGATTCCGACGACTTCAGTGGATCAGTACGGGGCTACACTGGCTCAGTGGTTCGGGGTAGCGCCCGGGGCTGGTGCCGGGACGGTGGGGTCAATCTTCGGGAATATTGGGAACTTCAATACTTCAAATTTGGGGTTCCTGGGGTAGGTTTTCCGAGCTGGTCAGGTAGGTTGGGAGGGGCCGGACAGCTTGCTGGAATTTCAGCGGGCAGTCCGGCTTTTTTATGTGGCCGCGATGACGGCAGGGCTGGTCCGCGATTTCAACGTGTCGTAGTGTTCCTTCGCGACGCTACGCGCCCGGCCCTCAAGATTGAAGGCCAGGAAATCCACTTTCTTTCGATCCACTCCTTCGCCGAACCGTGTCCGCAGGGCACCGAAGCGAACCATGAACTCCTCAAGGTCGAAGGCGGGATTTACTTTCATCTGATAGAGCAAGGTTTCCAGTTCTGTCCGGAGGCGGACAAAATGGCCCTTCGTATCGCTCCAGTCCTTGACGCGATCCGATACCTTCAACGCGACGTGTACGATCGACAGGACTGAAGCAAGGCCCGCGACGATTTTCCAGGCTACTATCCAATTCTCAGCATCGGGATTTTTCCACAAATACCAGCCAGACACGGCTGAAGTACTGCTGGTGAGAGCAGCCAGGACTTTGGTGGTTTCATCGACTACCTGCCAGCGGGCGATCAAAATGTCGGCCTCGCACTCGTTGAACCAGGCGTCGTAATAGGTTTGAAGGGCGGCCTGCCTGAGGCTTTCCTTGTTCTCAGCGTCGATCTCCGCGGTGCGGGCGTAGGTACAGGCCCGCACAAGCATCTGGCGAACTTCCCAAACAATTTTTTGTTCAAACCAGGTGGCGGGAGGCTGTGTGATGCGGAGTTCAGCGGAGATTCGGCCGCCATCCCAAATGAGCGTGCCGCTGGAACCCCAGGACGCGAAGGTAACCTCCGTGTCACGCCACGTAATCGTGATGAAGGATCGGATCCAGCTATTGTCGTAGGCCTGATTGAGTTCCTCTTTGAACTCGGCAAAGGGCTTGTGAGTGATGCACGTAAAGCGGTGCACGCCCTTACCGACTCCCTCGTAGGTAATGCCGTCACCGCCAGTCTTGCTGGTTGCCATGATTCGGTCCTCGGGGACCAATTGTACCAACACTGTTGAGAGGGTCACCGACGTCGGTTTGGAGGCGCAAGGGGTCGTCAGACAGTAACGAGGTCTGTGTCGGGTTGCCGGATAAGGCGGGAAAGTCGCGCCTCATCGGCAGGATTGCGCACAGCGAATCCGAGCGCGGCAGCCGGAATTGTGACGCACATCCCCGGTTCCGCTGTGCGCGCCGGCAACACGATCCAGAGCGGTCGTCTCGATCAAGAGCGATCAACTCACCCGCATCCAAGGTGAGTGCGCTCACGGCCTTTGTTTCGGAACGTGCCGCTGCTGCCGACTCTTCTCTTTCTATCTCGCTTCTGGGCCTTGCTGGGGTCGAGGAGCGTATCCGCCGCTTCAAAGATGGGGTTCTGGTACCGGAAAATCTGACAAAGAGATTTCTCAGTATGGCCAGCAGAAATATACATGTAAGCTGAGAGAAGTACCGGATTGACATGATTAGTCCGGGTTTCAACAGATAGTACGGATTCAGGAGGAAAAACATTATGAAGTCATTTTTCTTGGCGCTCGCACTGGGCTCCGGTATGTATGCCGCCAGTATCGTGGACCAATCCCAACTCACCGCAACATTGAACATGGCTGCCTTCAACCAGGCCGGTTTGGCGCAGTCTTTTGCCCCCTCGTACAGCAACGTGAGCGGCGCTGCAATTGAGCTGACAACCGGAGTGGGAACGGGCGCGCAGGGTGACATCACCATCTCGCTGTACGACAATCTTCCCAATGCGAATGGCAACCTGCTTGCCAGCGCGACGGCCACGGGAGTTACCGCCGTTGGAAGCGGGGAGGCATGGGCGACGGTATATTGGACGCCGGTCGTTGTCACGGCCAGCAATACGTATTACCTGGTGTTCACGGGCACGAATACGCAACTAGCGGTTGCCGGCGCAGGCGACAACCCCTATGCCAACGGCAATACTTTTGCGAATGACTACAGCTCGTTCGCAGGCTCAGGCTTCGACTACACCTTCCAGACCTTTTCGGACGATAGCTCTTCCGCAACGCCGGAACCAGCCACCTCGGCTGCCATGGTTCTCGGCTGCGCGACTCTGGCCTTTGTACGCAAGCGGCTTTCGCGTTAGTCCGGCACATCACGTTTGCGTTAGAGGCCGCCTCGCCAGGGGCGGCCGTTTTTTTGGCAGATGCTTTGCGCCTCAGGCGAAGCCCGGAAGTCCGCCGGCCCCGGAGTGTGGCGCAGGTGCTGGTTTCATAGCAAGGTCATCCGTCTTCTTGCTATTTCAACCCGGCGGGGACGGCGTTGAATCTCGTCACAGATCAGACAGGTGGCGGGGTTGCTGTGGACGGATTTCCGGAAGCGCCTGGCGTGGAGGCCGTTTGACGGTATGAGCGCGAACCTACAAATAGTTCTCGCACTGCCCCTGCTGGCAGTAATAGCCGGGCCGCTAATGTGCGCTGGTAACTTCTCGTTTAGCGGCTCGTTTACAACGGACGATCAGTTCCAACTCTTTAAGTTCGACCTGTCAAGCGCCACTAATGTAATTTTTCCGACATATTCGTCTGGGGCGGAGTTACGGCGAGCGGCGTGACGGTGCCGGCTGGCGGTTTTGACCCCGTTCTCGACCTCCGGGATCCCAGCGGCAATGAGATTGCATCTTCGGATGACGACACACCGTCGATAAATCCCAGTCCGCGTGTCACTGTCTATGGTGCAGGCTGCCTGGATTCCTATCTCACCAACAGTCTGGGTGCCGGAACCTACACGGTCGGTTTGGCCGTATCGGGCAACACCCCGAATGGTGGTCCAAAGTGGACCGTTTTGCTAAAGCGGAAATCCGAACTTCACGTGCGCCAACTGGGTTACCACGAACTCTTTCTGCGAATCGTCGTCAGGGACCCCGCTGAACGGGAGTTGGGTATTCGACGCGATTGCGGTTGACTCTGCTTCCGCTGTTGACGCAACTGCGACCCCGGAACCTGCTATGTGGCCTCTGGCCAGCCTCGGCATTCACGCCTTCAGGCTGCTGTATTGGTCTGTGTTGGCTGTCTGCGCGGAATTGCCGCATTCTCAAGATAAGCGGACGGCACGGAGGCCAACCTGGCGACGTAGCGACCTGTTTGACCCGGGCTCAGGTGCAGGTAAATCTCTCCCAGTGTTTCGTGCGTCAGCTTGTGCGTTCCCTCTGCCAATTCCAAGCCCTGTCCGGAAAAGCGCAGGAGAGTACATTCTGCACGGGGCGCATTACTCTTCCGGGCAGACAAGCCCGCGCCGTACCGAACCTCTTCCACTGCCAGCAGATTCAGCGCGCCGCCTTGTAGCCGGAAATCGGTCCCGACCAGAGGCGAAAAGCGGGCCCGCGAAAGGAGTGCCCGCTTGCCAGCGGTCTGGCTGAGCCCGGATCCGACGGCGACGGCAGATCCCGCCGCCAGGCTCTGCTGGCTAAAGCCGACTACCGTCAGGGCGGTGCCGGCCTGCAACAGGTGCGCGAACTGCCGCCTCGTGTAGGGCATCCGGTTAGTTCCTCGAGGGGAAGATCCCCTGAACCGCAATGATGTAGACGACGGACAAATACGGCTGAACGTTGGAGTGCCCCGCACCCGACCCACCACCGGTGATCATGCTGGCCGCCATCGTGGCATTTGCCGTGGCGTTTGAGAAATTTGCGGGGGTGGGTAATGGCGGTGCCGGATGTGTCACGCCCCCGGTTGCCAGAAGGGCGCCGGCCGGACTTGGAGTATTGCCGACAGTTGAGACTGCATTGACCGTGTGAGTATGGGCCGGGATTTGAGTCGCCGACAGAACAACGGACTCTGCCCCGCCGCTTTGGCCCACAACATATCCGGACAAACCGGGTCCGTTACCCATGCCGACCGGGACTCGGCCCTGGAGGTCGGGAAGGGCAAAAGTCTGGACTCCGTTGCCGCCATAAGTGGTGCCCAGAATCGCGAACAGCGCCGAATTCTGCGCAATCGACAGGATGGCGCCGTTGCAAAGCATGAAGCCTCTCGGAGCAAAATTGCCCGCGAAGAGGAAGATACCGCCGAGATATGGTGAACTTGCCATTGGATGCTCCTAAATCTGTATCTGTAACTGTTGGGTTGGGGAGGATGCGGGAGTCAAACTGCCGGATTTCCGGTCAGTCCGGCTCCCGCGGGGAGCCATTTCAGGCAGCAGGGTTCCAGCACTTACGGAACAAAGAGCGTGCCCGGGTTCGCCAGAACCGTGGTGAAAATCAGGCCACCGGAACCGGCGGACGCCACCGCACCGCCATTACCACCTCCGGCGCCGCCGCCGCCCGCAAACCCAAGTCCGTTATCGGCTCCGCCTGCCGAGCCCGCGATCGCGGACACCGTGCCGAGCGTCACCGTCGGTCCAAGGAGGTGAACCACCCCGCCGCCTCCACCGCCACCAGCCGAATAATTGGCACCCAAAGGCGCTGCGCCGTTGCCGCCCTTCGCGTTGATGGTACCGGAATTTGTGACAGACGTCTGCGATGCCAGCACAACCAGACCACCACCACCGCCGCCGTAGGCGAACAGTGCAGTACCATCTGCCGTGCCAACTCCTCCATTTGCGTTAATCGTGCCGGCCGCCCCTACCGTGACGGCTCCTGCAGCCACAATTACGACGCTGCCGCCGCCAACTCCGGCGTTCGCAACATTCGAGTAAACCCCGGCTGGCAGGCCAGGGCCGCCGCCAGAGCCCGCAGCGTGAAGTTCGTTGCGGAGGGAGAGCGTGGAAAGCGCGATGCCTCCGCTGGTCTTAAAGGGTGTGGCTGCCACGTGGCCGTGGCCGCTGCTTGCTGCCGCGCTGCCGTCGCCGACGGTAAGCGCTCCGGAGATGGTGACGGTGCCTGTCGCGTGGATCACCGTGCCGCTGGGGACGGTGAGCGTGATACCCCCACTGATGGAGAAATTCGTGCACTGCACGCCCGAGTTCGGAGGATTCGAAATCCAGTTGGTATTCGCCGTAATTGCACAAACATTGGCGGTTGTTCCGTCGGAACCGTCGCCGCCGAAGCTGGAAGCGCCAGCTGGACCTGTTGGGCCTGCCGGGCCGTTATTACCGGTAGGACCCGTCGCGCCATTCGTTCCGTTCGTTCCGTTAGTTCCATTGAGACCTGTCGGACCAGTTGTTCCAGTTGCGCCATTCGTACCGTTTAAGCCGGTTACACCAGTCGCACCAGTCGCACCAGTCGCGCCGTTTGTACCGTTCGTTCCGTTGCTGCCTGTAGCGCCGGTGGCACCAGTGGAGCCGTTCGTTCCGTTGCTGCCCGTAGCGCCGGTGGCACCAGTGGAGCCGTTCGTTCCGTTGCTGCCAGTTGCCCCGG
>CAIYVZ010000185.1 GCA_903929755.1 uncultured Acidobacteriia bacterium | reverse complement strand
TATACAAGAATTAAGAGAGAACGCAAGCCTCAAATGCCAATCAGAATATGCCCAGGAACTCGCCCCGTCACACCACTGGCTAAAACAGCAATGAAATCAAATGTTTTCGCGCCTCAAGAACTTTGGTTGCGGAATCGCTGGTCCTGCTTGTCCTGCTTTATCGTTGCTCTCTACCTTGTAAGGCTTGCGGTTTGGAACGAGGTCTTTGCAGAAGTACGCAGGAATATCCTATTGTGTTAGCAAGAATGCCTAACATTAGCTACCTTCCAGCTGGACGATGACATCTAAATGTTCCAGCAGATCTCCTCGATCCGCCGACTCGATACTTGATACCCTGGCCTTCAGTTTATCCAAATCTCCGCTGAGCCCCCAACTGTCACATCCGTCCAATATCCGCCAAAATGGCCGCCAGCGCCTTCCGGAACTGCTCCGGACTAATAATCGGGAACACCTTCGCATCCAGCAACTTCAGGGTATGCTCCAGATCATCCGACGGTAAGGCGACCGCGGCCGGCATCGGCCCCTCATCCGGCCGCACCATCATCGGACGCGGCGGAACCGGCCGGTACTGCATGTAATAAACCCGCCGGTTCGGGTCCTTGGGGAAGCTCGCCGGCTCCACCTTATACTGACGCTCCAGAAACACCGGGCTCGACAGCACAATCACTACCCGCAGAGGCTCATCGCCCTTCCGTTCTTCCGGCTTCACCCGATCCAGCACCGAATCCCAGAAAAACTGCTGCATCGCCGCCTTCCCGGCCAGAGACTGCACGTCAATTATGCCCGGAGTTACCGTCGCGAACGCCTCCCGCATCTTCTCCCAGTTCAGACCCCGAGCCCCCGCCTGCTCCCACTTCTTCTTATGCGCCAGGTCCAGCACCGTCACATCCATTGACCCCTGCTCCGGCTTCATCCCCGCCAGCACCCGCAGGGACGGAACCAGCAAACTCATATTCCGCCGGAATGCCCGCAGTGAACCCTGCGCCCTCTCCGAAAGCGTCATGTTCATCACGATGTCGATATGGACCGGTCTCTTCGACTCCACCGGCAGCGCCACCACGCCCCGCATCAACGGTTGAAACCAGGAATCCGGCTGCCCATACATCCGCACAAACTCCACCGCAGGCAACTCTTTCGAGGCCTGTGGCAACGGATCCGCCCGCGGCCCGCTCACCTTCACTTCACGGCGAACAAAGTTATGCTCCCGCGTCTTCGCATCGGCTACCGCCATCGACACTTTATACGTCCCCGGCAGCATGAACGCGTCCTGCGCCCAACTCGCACCCTTCGCCTTCAAATCGGCTGGAATACGGCTCAGGTCAGCCAGCTCCCTGGTTCGAAACTTCCGCCCCGTCGAATCCTCAATCTCCAGCAGGAAGACCAGTTGCCCGTGATCGCGCCGTTTCTCCACTTCCGGCGCATCCACCAGAGCCTCAAACCGCTGCACCAGCCTCTGGTGGGGCGAAAGCAGCGCCGCCGGAACATGAAACTGCCACTTGATCTGCGTGACGTTGCCCTCCGTCCGCCATTGCTCAAACGGAAATCGCCGGAACATCGGATCCCCGCGACCCTGCGCCAGCGCCTCTCCGGCACTCAGCGTCGCCACCGCAACCGCCAGCCACTGCTTCATCAGAATCGCGAAACCTGTTCGATGATAGTCGCAAGTATACGCCGGAATTGTTCTGTACTGGTCGCGTCAAACACCTTCCCGTTCAGCACCAGTGCAATTTTTTCCAGATCGTCATTCCCCATCGGGACGTTCACGACCGTCGGCCTCTGTGGCACCGGCCTCATCCCTGGCCGGTTCCTCGGTGGATACCGCACCGGCAGCGTCCGCAGCCGCACGTAATACAGCTGCCGCGCCGGGTCATGCGCCGGGATCTGGTAAACCATCCGGTTTGGATCCTCGAAAAACGCCGGACCGGAAAGCACAATCACCACCCGCACCGTATCGTCCGCCAGTGGTGCCCGCAGCCGCCGCTCCAGTTCCTCCATGAAGTACCCGCGAATCTTCCATTCATTCGCCAGCGTCTTCGCGTCCACAATGCCTGGCACTGTGCTCGCGAACACCCGCCCCATGCGATACCAGTCCAGCGGAGCTTCCAGGCTTTGCTCAACCAGACTTTGCTCAACCAGACTTTGCTCAACCAGACTTTGCTCAAAAGGCACCGCACGTTTCTCCAGATCCAGCAGCGCCACGCTCAGCGTCCCGTTCGCAATCTCCACGCCGCTGATCACCTTCATCGCCGGAATCACCAGGCTCATATTCCGACGCAACGCCGCTGCCGATCCCAGTGATCTCTCCGCAGGTGTCGTATTTACCAGAACCTGCACGTCCACCCGGTGCCTGGTGGCCAGCTGCAGCTTCAGTTTGCCTTCAATCAATGGCAAATACCAAACCTCCGGAGCCCCCTCCGTCGGCGGAACATACTCCACCGCCGGCAGACCGTCAAACGCATGGGGCAGGGGATCGTCCTTGACGGGGTCCACGTGGACCTTCCGGATCAGCACACTATGCTCCAGCGTCTTGCTGTCGCAAACCGCAATCGTCAGTGCGTAATCGCCTGGCAGAACAAACGCGTAATGCGTGATGAAGAACTCCTGGTTCTGCACACTGGAATGGAGTGCCGCAAGGTCAATCGGCGTGTGGTTCTGCCACACAGCTCCGGCAGGATCCGTAATCTGCAGCATGGCAAAGAACGCGCCCTCGCCCCGCCGCTTCTCCAGTTCCCGACCATCAATCTTCGTCACTACGCGGATCATCAGGCGCTGGTGCGTGGAAAGCTCCGGCGGCGGAATCTCCACCGCCCAACGGATCTTCGACTCCGCTTTCGTTCCCCACTTTTCGAACCCCACACGTTCGAACAGCGGATCGCGAAATCCCACCGAAGTGGCCGGCAACGCCGGGGCTGCCACCATCAGGCTCAACGAAATCCAAAGTGCCGTCACCCGCCAAAGTGCTGCCCAGCTGTGACAGCCAGGGAGCGGTACGCTTTGGACGATGGAGCGTGGCAACCTAAGCCTGCAGAACAGGGTGCTGCGTGTGCCAGTCCGTAGCCTGTTCAAAGGCCAGTGCCAAACGCATCGGAGCGCTCTCGTCAAACAACCTCCCGGTAAACAACAGGCCAGCTGGCAGACCGTCCACGAACCCACAAGGCACCACCACCTGGGGGTTTCCCGTCAAATTCGTCGCCGTCAGGCTGGCCGATTGCGGCGTCGAAACAAACGCATCCCAACCCCGCATAAACTCCTCAAACTTTGCCATGTATAACGTCCGTGCCTGCTGAGCACGAATATACTCCACTGCAGGAATAAATCGCGAGGAGCGGAACTGATTCGGCCAGTCGCTCGGCGCTTGCCCCGAAAGCGTGTCCAGCTGGCCTTCGCCCCGTGTCAAATCGTCGAACGCCGCCGCCGCCTCCGCATCCAGCACGTACCGGATCGAATTCAGCGGGAAGTCCGGCAACGTTATCGGCTCCAGCTTCACGCCTGCCTTCCGCAACACCGCAAACGCCGCATCGTAAATCGGTTTCTGCTTTTCGTTCAGCCTTTCCATTTCGCTGGACACGTACCCCACTTTCATGCCTCTTAGCGGTCGCCTCGCATCCCAGTTCATCGGAGCAGCAATCGCCGTCAAATCCTTCCCGTCCGGCCCGTTCAGAATCCGCAGTACCTCCGCGCAATCTGCCACCGACCGGCAAATCGGCCCAATCTTGTCCATCGTCCATGCCAGCGCCATGGCCCCCGTCTTCGGTACCCGGCCAAAGGTCGGTCTCACTCCCGCCACCCCGCATCGCGTACTCGGTGACACGATTGACCCCAGCGTTTCGGTACCAATCGCAAAACCTACCAGCCCCGCAGCCGACGCCGACGCCGACCCCGCCGACGACCCGCTCGACGTAATATCGTAATTCCACGGCGTCTTCGTCATCCCGCCGAACCACAACCCGCCCTGCGCCAGTGCTCCCATGGAAAGCTTGGCCACCAAAACTGCCCCAGCCCCCCGCAGCCTCTCAATAACCGTGGCATCTGCATCCGGAACCCGTTTCTGATAAGGCTGCGCACCCCACGTTGTCAAAATTCCCTTCGTATCGAACAGATCCTTGGCGCCATACGGCACTCCATGCAATGGACCCAGCACTTTGCCCCGCCGCAGTGACGCATCCGCAGCCTTCGCCTGCTCCAGCGCCAAATCCTCCGTCAGTGTGATCACGCAATTCAGCTTCGGCCCATACATCTTCAGCCGTTCCAGATACATCTTCGTTAGTACCGTCGAGGTAATCTTCTTACTGCGAATCAACGCCCCCAGTTGCACCGCCGGCAAGAACGCCAACTCCTCCGCATTCTTAAATTTCACCAGCAACGGTGCCTTCGGAGCCCGATAAACCGGACCCTTTGGAATCTTGAAACCGGGCACCAGGGGCGAAAATGAGATCGCCGGAGCTGTCCCCAACGGCACCTCCAGTTTCCTGACCCCTTCGTAATCCGCCAGCGTCCGGTTCACCACCGGAAGCAGCATGTCAATCTCGGCGTCTTTGAAGGTTAGGCCCATCACGCCCAACGCCGCCAGAATCATCTCTTTGGAAACCCGCGGCACGGCAGGCGGAGGCGTCGCCACCTGCGCGGTCATCAGCGCAGGCATGGCGGCCACCGTCGCAACTAACTTCATCAGGCCACGGCGGTTCAGTGGAAGCAGTGTCTTTATGGGCATGTCGGGTGCAAACAGATTAGCAAAATCGTCACTTTTCGGTGTCCTCTATTTGCAAAGGCTTACCCATTCATAGGTTCCGTTTATACTGAAGAAATGTTGAAGGCTACCGAGAAGATTTGGCGTAATGGACAGTTCATCGCATGGGACGACGCGAAGATCCATGTCCTAAGCCACGTCGTCAGCTACGGCAGCTCGGTTTTCGAAGGCATCCGCTGCTACGAGACCCCGGCCGGCCCCGCTGTTTTCCGGCTTCCCGAACACGTCCGCCGTATGGTGGATTCGGCGAAGATTTACCGGATGGATAAGTTCGTGTTTTCGCAGCAGGAACTGGCCACCGCGATCCTCGACCTCGTTTCGGTCAACCAGCTGCAGTCCTGCTACATTCGCCCCATCGTCCTCCGTGGTTACGGCGAAATGGGCGTCAATGGCCAGAAGAACCCCATCGATGTCTACCTCGCCTGCTGGGAATGGGGCAAGTACCTCGGTGACGATGCCATGGCCGACGGTGTCGATGTCTGCGTTTCCAGCTGGACCCGCATCGCCCCCAACACGCTGCCCGCGCTTGCCAAAGCCGGTGCCAACTACATGAACTCGCAACTCATCAAGATGGAAGCCATCTCCAACGGTTACTCCGAAGGCATCGCTCTTGATAAGTCCGGCTACGTCAGCGAAGGCTCCGGCGAAAACATCTTCGTCGTCCGCGACGGCAAAATCATCACCCCGCCCGCTGGCGCGTCCGTCCTCCCCGGCATCACCCGCGACACCGTCCTCACCCTTGCCGGTGATCTCGGTATCCCGATCGTCGAGGCCGTTGTCCCCCGCGAACTGCTTTACATCGCCGATGAAGTCTTCTTCTCCGGTACCGCCGCCGAAATCACGCCGATCCGCTCCATCGATCGCATCACTATCGGCACCGGCCGGCGCGGCCCCATCGCCGAGGCGCTCCAGAAGGAATTCTTCGCCCTCGTGAACGGCACGAAACCCGACCGTTACGGTTGGCTCTCCCCCGTTCCCGTCACCGCATCTGTCGCTTGATCTAATCCCGATTCAGTGATATTGTGATGTTGAGGAGGCCAGCAGTTGCTGCTGCTGAACCCCTTACGGTTAAGAATCAAAAAGTAAAGTCAATTTTGATTCCGATTCGTCTCAGCTTTTTGAAGAAGCTTAAGATCAACATCAAGAAGACCATATTGACCACAAGCGCAGGATAGAGGACTGCTTGTCCCCGGATAAGGCCGACTGTTGACTGCGTCACTGGCCAAGTCCCCCTTTCTACTCCAGTTGTTTTGCAGACCCCGCGCCGAACGCGGGGTTTTGCACGTCTGGAGTCCAAAGCTCCCGCGCAAACCGCAACTCTGCAAATACCGAAATAGAAACATCACCAACATCCTACCGACATCGGAAAGGAAAGGGTATTCCTCTGGCCGCTACCGGGGAGGTATTCCCTCCTGACTGCCAGGTAATACTACCGAATCACCAACCCCAGCAGCCGAGCCAGCTCCATCGCCTGCGATGGACTCACAATCGCCCCCTTCACATCCTCCGGCGCCACCAGCATCCCCTCAATCTCCGAATCCCGCAGATCCACATTCCGCAACCGAGCATTCCGCAAATCCGCCCGACTCAAATCCATCTGCCCCAGCACGGTACTCCCCAGATCCACCGCCCGCAAATCCGCCTCCACAAAAGTGCTCTCCCGGAACTCGCAACTCCGCAACCGGCCATCCGTCAATTGCAGATACCGCCCGTCGCAATCCTGCAGCAAAACATCCTGCCAGTTGCACTCCAGAGCCTTCATGCCGATCAGTCGGCACTCCACAAACTCCACTCGCGTCGCCTGAAAACTCCGCCACGTCGCATTCGACAGGTCGCACCGCACCAGCCGGACATCCTGCAGGAATGGAGCCGAAATCGCTGTCCCCGCAAACGAAACACCCTCCAGCACCGACATCTTGACGCTTAGACCCGGCAGTTCACGCTCCGATAAATCGAGCCCCACCGCCCGGGCTTCCTCCACCAACTCATCCCCCAGGAACGGTTCCGGACCAACCTCCCGAAGCTCCGCAACCGGCCTCCGTATATCCGCACCCTTCCGCGCCGGTGGAGCCACTGCTTCCTTCGTCTTCTTCTTAATCAAACCTTGCCAGCCAAATCCCGCACAAACTTCAAATTCGTCTTCATATCTTCTTCCAGCATACCGGCCCGAAAATCCATTTCGAGATTCGCAAACCCGGCAAACCCAATCTCCCGCATCGCCGCCAGAATGCCAGAAAACTGAATCTTCCCCTGGCCCAGCAGTGCACCCTTGTCTTTCAAGTGAATCTGGCAGATCCGCGCCGCACCCAGCCACCGGATTTCGCGCTCCGCGTCATACCCGCCAATATTCGTCGAATTCCCCACATCGTAGTAGACGCGAACACTCGCTGATCTCGACCGCTCCATCATCCGCGCATTCTCCTCGGCCGAGTTCTCATTCTCCAGCCCCAGAATCACTTGCGCCCTTTCCGCTTCCGCGCCCAACTCCCGCAGCGCATCGCCCACGAAATCCATTTCCGCCTGCGTCTTCGTCGCCTGCTTCCCAAAGAACGGCAACAGCAGCACCTGCGACCCCACCGCCCGCGTCAAACGAATCGAATCCCCTACCCACCGCACCGCCACGCCGCCATTCTTCAACCCATCCGAATGCAGCCGATCCACGCAAGTCCCCTCAATTGGAAGCTTGTGCTCCACAGCCAGCGCCTTATACCGCGCAATCAGCGCGGCATCATCCAGAGGCAGCTTCCCGCCCTCCACATTCCGCCCAAACGAGATCTGCACCCCGTCAAACCCCAGTCGGGCCGCCACCCCCACCGCATCCGGATTCGCGCCCAGCTTCAGATTCCAGTCCGGAACCCCCACCTTCCACGGCATCGCAGCCCCCCACAGCCGCGCGCCAACCGCAGCAGCCGCCACAAACCCCCGCCGCGAAATCAAGCCTTCACCCCAAACACCCTCTCGGCATAAACCCGCCCCAGCGTCAAATTCTCCTGCAGCCCCCGCGTGATCGCCGTGTTATCCCGCCACGCCAGTTCCACCACAATTAGCGGTGTCTGCCGTTGACCCCGCATCTCCGTCACCACCCGGCGGTAATCCACATCCCCATCCTCAAACGTTTCCAGCCACAACTTGTCTTTAGCGTTTCGAACATGGATCTCCGTCACCCGCCGCCCCGCCTCGCGCAGCAACGCATACGGATCCTGATCCCCCTGCCGAACCCAGTCCAGATCCAGACAAATCGCCACCTTCTTCGGGTCCGTCGTCCGCAATGTCGACCGGAACTCCCGCGCCCCACTCACCATCTCTGGCGTATGGTTATGAATCCGCAGCTCAAACCCGGCGTCTTTTAACGACCCACCCAGCTTATTCAGCAACTCACCCTGCAGCGCCAGTTCCGCGTCCGTCTTCTCTTCACCCTTCGGCTTCGGACTCGGATTATTCACTACCCCCGTGCATCCGAACGGCTTGCAAACCGCCGCAATCTCCAGAGCCAGTTCCGTGGTCTTCGCCGCCGCCTCCGCCTCATGCATCACGCCGCCCACATAAACCGAAGGCATCCGCAGCCCGTTCGAATGCAGCAAATCCAGCGTCTTCGCGCGCAAATCCCCCGCAAAAAACGCTTGATTCAGCTCCACATTCCGGAACCCCGCCGCCCGCGCCATCGGGATCACCTCGCCCAGCGCCTCGCCCAGCGATTTCTTCTGCCTCGCCGCGTACTGCTGGAAAATATACCCCTCCACCGAGAGCCGCGACCCGCTCTCCGCACCCCACGCCGCCATCGCAACCGAGCCCAATACCAATTCCCGTCGAGTCATCGCCATTTCTCCTTAACTTGTATGGTCCAAAATGATCTTCCACCCACCCGGACTCTTCCGGAACAACAAAGTAAAGATCCCCCGCGAATCCCCGCCCCCGGCCGCCGTCCGAGTCAGATGAAACCGCCCGATCACCGAAGCATACTCCGCCCCCAGCACTCGAACCTCCAGCTCGGAATACACAAGCTTCCCCCGCTTCTCCGCCGTAGGATAGCTCTTCTCATACCGCGCCAGAACCTGCTCATTCCCCCGGGCCACTTCTTTCCCGATAAACACACTCTCCGGCGAATAGTACTGAACAAACGCCGCCAGATCCCCCTTGTTCCACGCCGCCTCCTGATCCGCAAGAGCCTGCCGGACCTCCGCCTCCGGCGACGCCGCCGCCATCGTCAAAGCAAACACCAAACCCATCAATACCGCAAGTTGAAAGCGCATAGCACTGTCCATTTGACCACGTTTCCAGGCACGTTGGCGGACACACATAACCCGTGCTACACTTATCCCGTGAGCAGAAATCTAACCCTGACCATCGACGAAGATCTCCTGCTGGCCGCCCGCAAGCTCGCCCTCGACAAGAACACCTCCGTCAACGCCATGGTTCGCGAATATCTCGAAGATGTCACCACGCAGGCCCAGAAACGAGCCGAAGCGATGGCAACTCTCGAAAGCTTCTTCCAGGAACGCCCCGGTCGAGTCGGCGAAATAACCTGGACCCGCGACGAGTTGTACGACCGCAAGGCCTGACCCCTGTCCCGTGACCTCTCCATGGACCTGTCCTTCGTTGATACCAACATCCTCGTCTACGCCATTGAAAACAGGGGTGACTCTCGCGAGGACCAGGCCAGAGCCCTCCTGCGCCGGCTCTTCAACACCGGAGCCTTTCGAACCAGCACACAGGTTCTCCAGGAACTCTACGTTACCGAAACCCGCAAGGGCCGCCCAATACTAACGCCAGCCGAGGTTCTGCGGTACATCGATTCCTACGCAGTCTGGCCGGTCGTCGCCCCCGGTTTCAACGACATCCGCGACGCCATGCGCCTCAGCGACTCCGCCCAAATCTCTTACTGGGATGCCCTCATCGTCATCACCGCCCGCCTCGCCGGCTGTACCACCCTCTACACCGAAGACCTCAACCATGGCCAGCTAATTCACGGCGTCCTCATCGTCAATCCCTTCAAAGCCACCATCCACTAAGGCCAACTTCACGGCAAACGAGCCGTCAGCGGTAGTGTTTCTCTGAATTGCGGACCCTGCGGATCCGCGCCCAGGTGGGCATGCGGATCCGGTATGGTTACTTCGCGGACACTCGCACTAACGGTCGTGCTCAAGCAACTTGCTCGCCAGCGCCGCCGTAATCGGTTGCTTGGAATAATGCTCAATAAAAAGCCACTGCCCCGCCGGATTGATCTCCAGAAAAATGTACCGCCCATCCGGCGTGCGCCGCATGTCGATAGCGCCATAGACCAGCCCCATCGCCCCCATCAGCGAAAGCAGCTTTTCCTGAATATCGGGCGGCAGCTCCACCGCTTCAATCCGCGCATTGGAGATATCGATCCGGCAATCCACTTTATACGCAGTATCCTGCGAGTGAACTGCCGCCGCAAAGATCTGCGCGCCCACAACGGTAACCCGCAGATCCACGCTGGCTTCTATATACTCCTGGAAGATCACCGGCGCATACCGGACATTGTCCAGCAACTGCACCTCGTTCTCTGCCAGCAGGCGTGTTTCCCTCCACTCGTTTTCCAGTGCCGAGAATGATTTATAAATCACACGCCCCGCTCCCTGCTGCCTGACGAAATCCCCCGCCGCACGGGTACAGTTCGTAATCAGCGTCTCAGGTACGGTCAATCCAACCTCCTGTGCCACGCGCAGTTGATAAACCTTTCGCTGCGCAACATAGTCGCGGGCCGGGTCGTTGATCCAGAAAGGCTGCAGGGCGTGCCACAAGCCCTGCAGCGCTTCCACACTCTCATTGAACGCGAAATGGCGATGTGTGGTCCTCAGGATATCGGAACTGATTTGCGGCTGTTGGGGGCGGCGCCACCAAATGGCGCCGCACTCCTCCAGATCCAGAGAACTTCCCTCGCAGCCGAACGCGAACGATCCTTCGCCCGCCTTATACCGGATGCTCAGCCCCAGGTTTTGAGGGAACTCCGATAAATCAAGCAGCTTCGACTGCGCTTTCCGCCTCGACAACTCTGCCTGCACGGCGAGTGCATGCTCATCGCCAGGCGTTGACACAATCAGAATCATGGGGTCCCTAGCTTCCTGTTAACTGCCTGTATTCCGCCACCAGAGAGGCATAGTCCGCATAAATGCTCTCCGCCGCCTGGCGTTCCGCGCTACTCAGTTGTCCCGCCGAATCCGCTTGCCCGTACTGCTCCAGCACTTCTTCATACTGACGAAGTTGATCTTCGGCTGAATTTACCGCTTCGGCCGCCGCTTGCGGGAACATCTGCACCCACGCCATGGAATGATGCGGCGTGGACAGCACGAAGGGAGCCGCCGACGTTCGTCCCGAGCCGGCGAATGCCGCGCCCAAGGGTCCAGGGCCGGGACCAAAACCACCGGGTCCCTGTGGAATTCCGTCGTCCGTTATCTTCAGCTTCGGAATGTCGTCGCGGAACTTGAGCGACGGTGGCGAATCGTCCCGGAATTTCAGTGAGGGCGGCGAATCGTCTCGGAATTTCAGCGAGGGCGGTGGCCCGTCGTCCCGGAATTTCAACGAGGGCGGCGGTACGTCGTCCCGGAACTTCAGCGTCACAGGAGCGTCGTCCCCAAATTTCAGCGTGCCCACCGGCGTATCCAGGATTGGCGAGGTGGCACTCGTCGAACTCCCCAGCGTCGGCCTGTCCGAGTCCAGACTCGCCTGGAGCCTGGTCACTTGGCCAGTCGTGAACAGGAACATGGCCGCGTCGTCCACGTAGTCCATGTAGTTCATGAACATGTCTCCGTTTGGCCCGTTATTGCAGGTTACATGCGGAAACGCGGGTTTACCGAAATTCGGCCCCGCCTGATTCGGCGTGTCCGCAACAAGGTCGCTCCCCGTGCACGCGTTGTTGTCGTCTCCCCAAATGTGATGCAGGTTCAGCCAGTGCCCAACCTCGTGCGTCGCCGTACGCCCCAGGTTGAAGGGTGCCGCCGCGGTGCCGTTTGTTCCGAACGCGCTGTGCAGAATCACCACGCCATCCGTCGCGGCGTTCCCTCCCGGGAACTGAGCGTACCCCAACAGGTCACCCTGCGGTGACGTCAGTCTCGGTACGGTCCAAATGTTCAGATACTTATCCCGCGGCCACGCGTCATGCCCGCCCGTTGCCGACGACTTCATGGCGTCGTTATCCGAGAAACTCGCACTGTTCGTTTGGGTTCGCGTAATTCCCGTCGTCGCCGCGCCGTTCGGATCCACCGTCGCCAGGGTGAACTGGATTCGCGCGTCCGCCGCCAGCGGCGCAAAAGCCGCCGGTGCCGACGCCACATCCGGATTCGTCTTGCGGTAATCGTGGTTCATTACATCAATCTGGCTCTGGATCTGGGCGTTCGAGAGATTTTGTTGTGCCGTGTTGAACAGCACGTGCACCACCACCGGGATCGTTGTCACACCCACACGAGCCAACGCCCGCCGTCCCTGCACAATCGCCGAATAATGCGTCTCGCTGGCTGCGCGCGCCCGCAAATAGTCCGGATCTGAATGCAAATGGCGGTAATGCACCGCCATTGTTCCGCAACGCCGCTGTAACGGCACTACCGGCGGCTCCTCAGATGCCGCTCCGGCGGCCGGTGGTGGGGGATTGTTGCTCTTGTTTGTCTTTCCTGGCATGCGAATTCTCCTTCCGCACGGTGTTAAGTTTTAATGACCAGCCGATCCCCATCGTGCGCAAGGATCTCGAGAATTTCATCTTGCTGGCCCGGTGTCTGAATGCTGATCCTGCCTCCCGGATCGAGGGTCCATTTGCCTTGGGCGGTGGTGGTACGGTCCGTGGGGCCGCTTCCAATTCTGGTCACATGTCCATCGGGGCCAAACTCATATCCCGAACGTCCGCGGGCCGGGGGCAACTGGTGGGTGGTGGCTCGGAAAACCATCCGGCCAGGTTCGTCCTCTTCATGTGCATGGAGCCAGGCTCCGTGCAGCCTCGTTTCATCGAATTGGGACTTCATAATTCAACGACCTCCGCCTTTCTTGAAGAGCATGGTGACCGAATTCGGCTTTCCACTATCACTCTGCCGTGACCAGATTATACTCCTGTCATGCGCGAATTCGTCTCCTTTTTTTGGAGATAATATTTCGTTCCGCCCGCTCATCCCCCAAGCCGCTTTCTTTCCCGATAAATCCGCTCTCTTGCGAGTAACGGAACAAACTCCGCCGGATCCCTCCGCTTCCACTGTGGTTCTTCCCGGGAAGGCAAATGGCTGGCCGGAACGGGAGGAATGCTTTTCGCCCGATGTCGGTGAACAGGGGCAGCTTGTAGAATCATGCCAGTGGCCCCTGTGGCCCAATATCCCGAACTCAGGGCGACCCTCCAGGGTGCGCGCCTGGGCGGGCGATGAAGGATATCTTATGGACACAACACCAAGGGACACCGCACCAAGGGACGCAAAACCAATCATCATGACCGTCAGCTTTCAGGCCCGTCCCGGAAAAGAGACGGAATTGAGGCAGGCCCTCACCGACGTCCTGACCCCGACGCGACAAGAGGCCGGGTGTCTGTTTTACAACCTCCACGTGGCGGCTGATGATCCCTCGAAATTCCTGTTTCACGAGAGTTGGGCAAGCGGCGCCCACCACGCCGCTCACGACTTAACGCCTCACATTCAGCGCCTGCGGTCAGTCATCAAAGAACTCTCCCTCCCGGCTGTCAAAGCCTGGTGGGAAGCGCTCGGCTGACACCTGTTCAGCGAACGCAAGATACCCGTTTCGCGTTAGTCGGCTTGCACTCATCCGGGGTTACCCGGCCGCAGTTGGCGGCCCCCGCAAGGAAACCGCTCCCCGACGATTATCGCGTGAAGCCCCGGTAATGGAGGCGGAATCCAGCCGGGTCGTTACCGAATACATGTGATAGACTCCGGCAATGTCAAAGGCGGTCTCCATGCTGAGACGATCCATCGCTATCCTGCCCATCCTGTTGCTTGCGGCGACCGGGGGATTTGCCCAGACCGCATCCCTCAGCGGGCGCATCCTCGACCCCTCCGGCTCTCTCATCCCCGGAGCTAAAGTCACGCTGCGCGCCCTCGACACCAACATCGACACTTCCGCCGAAAGTAATGATGCCGGACTCTACGTCCTACCCGGCCTCCGCCCCGGCGTCTATGAAGTCACCGCTGCCAAACTCGGCTTCCAGACCCTGAAGCAGTCTGGCCTGCAACTCGAAGTCCAGCAGGTCGCCAAACTCGACCTCACACTTCAGGTTGGCCAGGTCATCGACACCGTCACCGTCGATGCCCAAAGCGTCGTTCTGGAAAGCGAGTCCGCCACCCTCGGGCAGGTCATCCAAAGTAAACAGGTCACCGAACTCCCCCTGCTCGGCCGCAACACTTACGCCCTCGCCGCGCTCGTCCCCGGCGTACGAGCCTCGGTTGGCGTCAACAACATCGTCGTTGACCAGATCAGTACTGTCTCTTACGCCATCAACGGCCAGCGGCCCAACGCCAATGACTTTCTGCTCGACGGTGCGCCCAACTCCGCCGCCTCCCAAAATCAGCCCGTCATTAATATGAATCCCGACGCCGTGCAGGAATTTAAGGTGGAAACCAACGGCTTCTCCGCCGAATTCGGCCGCGCCTCGGGCGGCGTCTTCAATGTGATCTCAAAGTCAGGCTCCAACAACTACCACTTCAGCCTCTACGAATTCCTCCGCAACGATAAACTCAACGCCAACGACTTCTTCGCCAATCAGGCCGGCCAGAAACCGCCGCCCTTCAAGTACAACCAGTTCGGCGGCACCCTCGGCGGCCCCGTCACCATCCCCAAAATCTACGACGGCCACAACAAGACCTTCTTCTTTGTCAGCGTCGAAAGTGTCCGCTTTGTGCAGGGCATCACCTTTCTCGGCAGCATGCCCCGCCCGCAGGAACTTGCCGGCGACTTCAACAACACCCGCGTCGCTTCCGGCGCCGTCGTCACCATCTACGACCCTCTCACCACCCGTGCCAATCCCAACGGCGCCGGCTCCATCCGCACCCCCTTCCCCGGCAACGTGATTCCCGCCAACCGCATCAACCCCGTCTCGCAAAAAGCCTCAGCCTTCTTCCCCGTTCCCAACACCCCGGGCAACCCCATCACCGGCGTCAACAACTACGCCCGCACCGACGGCAGCCACATCTCCAAAGACACGGTCAGCTATCGCGTTGACCACTACTTTACGCAGAACAACCGCTTCTTCGCCCGCTACTCTGCCGACGACTCGCCCTGGATTCGCGCCTCGGCTTACGGCAACAACCCAGCCTCCCCCGTCGCCGGACCTCAAACCTTCGGCCGCCGCAACGCCGTCGTCGAAGACTCGCAGGTCTTCAGCCCCACCCTGCTCATGACCGGTCGCATCTCCATCACCCGCCTCTCTAACTTCCGCCCCTCCTTCAGCGAGCCCTTCGACATCACCACCCTTGGCTTCCCCGCCGCGTTTGCCGCGCAACTGGTGCCCCGCGCCTTCCCGTTCTTCAATATTTCCGGCTACAGCGTATCCGCGTCCATCCCCAACGTGATCTCCGGCGGAACGCTCGGCGCCACCGACGTGATTCGCCTCGGCAACACCGCCTGGGCCGGGCAGTACAACGCCACCAAGTCGCTCGCCCGGCACACTCTCAAAACCGGCTTCGAATATCGCGTCATCCAGTTCAATAACCTGCAGACCGGTGCCAACACGCCGGGGTTTGTGTTCGACAAGGCCTTCACCCAGGGTCCGGACCCCACCGCTGCCACCGCCGCTGGCGGAGCTGCTCTCGCCTCGTTCCTGCTCGGTAATCCGGCCAGCGGCAGCGTGCTCCCTTCGCCCGGCGTCGCCAACCAAACCAAGTACTACGGCGCTTTCCTGCAGGACACCTATCGCATCAACTCGCAGCTGACTCTCAACGTCGGCTTGCGCTGGGAAATGGAATCCCCCCGCACCGACCGCTTTAACCAGCTCACCAACTTCGACTACGCCGCCACCCCGCCGCTCACCAATACCGGCCTCAACCTCCACGGCGCGCTCACCTTCGTCGGCGTCAACGGCATTCCCCGCAACAACACCAAATACGACACCAACAACTACGCACCCCGCTTCGGTTTGGCCTGGCAGCTGAATCCCAAAACCGTCATCCGGGGCGGCGGCGGTCTCTTCTACTCCTCCATCACCGGCATCGGCAGCGGACCCTCCGCCTTCGGCATCTCCGGTTTTCAGAATCAGACCAACATGGTCAGCGCCGCCCCTGATGGCCTCACGCCCCTTAACACGCTCACCAATCCATTCCCCACCGGCATTCTGCAGCCCACCGGCAGCAGCCAGGGCTCGGCCACCCTGCTCGGCCAGGCCATCACCTTCACTGATCGCGGCAACGTCTCGCCCTACAGCGAACAGTGGAACGTCAACATCCAGCGCCAACTGCCCTTCACCACCCTGTTTGAAGTTGGCTACATGGGCAGCCACGGCCTGAAGATGCCCCAAAACCTCAGCCTGAACCAGCTCCCCGATGCGGCTCTCGCCCTGGGCGCCGCACTTCGAACGCAGGTGGCCAATCCCTTCTACGGCCAAATTACCTCCGGCGCCTTCGCCGGCCGCACCATCGCCGCCGCGCAGCTTCTTCGCCCCTACCCGCAGTTCGACACCGTCACCTCCGCCAACGCCTCATGGGCCAGTTCCGTTTATCACAGCCTCACCGTCAAGGCCGAAAAACGTTATGGCAAAGGCCTCACCGTCATGGCGGCCTACACTTACTCCAAAATCATGGATTACGGCATCAATTCCTTCGGCGGCGAAAACGTCAACGGCGGTTCCTTCCAGAACTTCCAGAACCTCCGCCAGGAACGCTCCGTCTCCGCCCTCGATCAGACCAACCGCTTCGTCTTCAACACTGTCTACGAAATCCCGCTGTTCAGGAAAACTCACGGCCTCGCAAACAAAGTCCTCGCCGGCTGGGAAATGGGAGTCATTGCCAATGCCTACGATGGCGTGCCCCTCGGCATGACCTCCGCCGTCAACAACACCTTCTCCCAGGGCGGCGGACAGCGACCGAACTGGACCGGCGTCAGCGCCGCGCTCCCCAGCCCCACCGTGCAGAAATGGTTCGACACCAGCCAGTTCACCGCGCCGCCCGCCTACACCTTCGGCAACGCTGCCCGCACCTTCACCGGCCTGCGCGCCGCACCCGCCCGTCAGGTAGATCTGTCGGCCATCAAGAACACCCGCATCAACGAGCGCCTCAACCTGCAGTTCCGCGCCGAGTTCTTCAACCTCACCAACACGCCGCGCTTCTCCCCGCCCAATACCGTCCAGGGCAGTGCTGTCTTCGGCGTCGTCAGCACCATGGAAAACCAGCCCCGCATCATTCAGTTTGCGCTCAAGCTGCTGTTCTAAAGGATCTCGCCCAGGCTCATGAAATGGCAAAGGATTCTATGAAGACCACTCGACGCCAAATACTCGCAAGCATGTTCGCGGGTGCCGCCTGCGCGCAACAGCCCTGCGCTGTGCCCACGCCCGTCAACACGTTCCAGGGCACCGTCGGACGCGTTGCCGCCGATTCCAAAGCCAGCCCCCTGCCCTTGAACCAGGCCCGGGTCGGCAGCCCCAACATCATCTACATTCTTTTCGACGACACTGGCTTTTCAGACCTGCACTGTTATGGCTCCGAAATCGCCACGCCCAACATCGACGCCCTCGCCGCGCGCGGCCTCCTCTACAACCAGTTCCACACCAAGGCCGTCTGCTCCCCGTCGCGCGCCTCGCTCCTCACCGGTCGCAACAGCCACGCGGTCGGCATGAAAGAACTCGCCGATGTTGACCAGGGCTATCCCAGCGCCCGCGGCCGCATCACCCCCGCCGCCGCCACCATTGCGCAGATCCTGCAGTCCAGTGGCTATTCCACCTACGGCGTCGGCAAATGGCACCTCGTCCCCAACGCCGACCAGAAGGTTACCGGCGACCGCACCCATTGGCCGCTCCAGAAGGGCTTCGACCGCTGGTACGGCTTCCTCAGCGGCTGGACCGACCAGTATCATCCGTCCATCATCGAAGACAATCACCCCATCGAGCGACCCAACAAGCCCGACTATCATTTCTCCGTCGATATCGTCGATCAGGCCCTCCGCATGCTCGGCGACCATAACACCGCTGACGCCAAAAAGCCCTTCCTGCTGTATACCGCCTTCAGCGCCACCCACGCGCCCATTCAGGTCCCCAAACCGTACATCGACAAATACGTCGCCGAATACAAGAAAGGCTGGGATAAACTCCGCGAAGAGCGCCATCACCGTCAGCTTGACCTCGGCGTAATCCCGCCCGGCACCCAGCTTCCCCCCCGCAACCCCGGCGACCCCGCCTGGGATAGCCTCAACGACGAAGAGAAGGCCGTCTTCGCCCGCTTCATGGCCGCCTTCGCCGGCTTTCTCGAATTCGCCGACGAACAGATCGGCCGCCTCGTCCGCTTCCTGAAAGAACACAATTTATTCGACAACACGGCCATTTTCCTGATGTCCGATAACGGCGGCGCCCCCGAAGCCGGTAACAAAGGAGGCTTCGCCTACCCGTACCGCGACGCCACCACCGTCCACGAAATGTTCCTCCGCCTCGACGAACTCGGCAGCGAAAAATCTCAGCCTCTCTACCAGCGGCCCTGGGCCTCTGTCTCCGACACGCCCCTGCGCTTTTACAAACTCTGGCCCTACCGCGGCGGGGTCCAGACCCCGTGCATCGTCTCGTGGCCCAACGAAATCAAGAAGTTCGGCCTGCGCAAGCAATTCGTGGATATCATCGACATCACGCCCACGGTGCTCGACATCACAGGCATCGCGGCACCCGGCGTCTTCCGCGGCGTCTGCCAAATGCCGATCCACGGCAAGAGCATCCGTGCCACCTTCAACGATCCCCAAAGCCCCAATCCCCGCGATACGCAGTACTTCGAACTTTGGGGCAGCCGCTCTGTCTGGCACGATGGCTGGAACGCCACCGCCATCCATCAACCCGGCTCCGACTTCGATTCCGACCGCTGGGAACTCTACCACGTGGATCAGGACTTCTGCGAAACCCGCAACCTCGCGGCCCAATATCCCGAAAAACTGGCCGAAATGAAAAAACTCTGGTGGACCGAAGCCGCCCGCAACGGCGCTCTTCCCCAACTCGAAGCCCCCCCTTCCCGCCAGCCCACTTACGACCAGGCTCTCCCCCCGCGTTAGCCGGGAGGCCTGGAGTCGGGAGCTTGGCCAAGCTGGTTTGGTTCACGGAAAAATCTCTGCATCGAAATTATGCCGCCGGAAGACACCATGGCCGCCCTCATAAAGGTCTGAAACGGCTCTACGAGGACGACAACGCGCAAGGCGTTCCACCCGACACCGTGAGCAAGTTGCGAAAGATGTTCCTGTTTCTCGATACCATGATGGAAGGCGACGAATTGCGGTCGCTCGTAGTCTGGAAAGTTCACACGCTAACCGGCGACCGCAAAGGCACGTGGAGTTTGAGCGTTACCCGCAATCGCCGCCTGACCTTCACTCGTCGATGACGAGCGCGAAATCTGTGATCCGAATTTAGAGGATTACCACTAGCCCGGAGGAATACCAGCCATGCCCATGAAGAACCCGCCGCAACCCGGTGATTTTATCCGAACCGAGATCATTGAACCGGCAGGCCTGTCCGTCACCGCCGCCGCCGCCGCGCTTCAAGTGTCGCGTCCTGCCCTGTCCAGCCTCCTGAACAGCAAAGCTGGCCTGTCCGGGGAGATGGCGCTGCGTATTGAGAAGGCTTTCGGCGTTAAGATGGAAACCCTCATGCGGATGCAATCGGCTTTCGACATTGCGAAGACCCGCAGTCGGGAAAACGAAATTCGCGTTGCGCCCTTTCATCCCCCCGTCGAGGCCCGCCCATAGGTTCCACCGCCGCATCATCGACCAATAACGAGATATTGCAAATTGCAATACACTGCGAGCAGGAAACTATATTGCCAGCCTTTTCAAAAACATCCCCCACCACCCCCGCCAATCCTGCAATCCGCAACTGATAAATCTCAATCAGGCTCCCCATCTCCAGAGCCCGAAAGAGAGCAGACCATGTCCGACCAAAACGCCGAAAACCCAAAACGAAAACACCACCAACAAGCCGCCCCTCTCCGAGGCCCAGCTCTTCGCCAACCTCCTCAACGCCCAAAAAGCCACCGGTCCAAAGACCGAATCCGGCAAAGCCCGTTCCTCCATGAACGCCCTCAAGTCCGGTCCTTGACACCGTTTCTGGTTATCCCCACTGAAGCAGGGCGCGTGCCGACGTTTCTGGTCAACACGGCCTCACCGGCCAGTTCTACGTCATGAATGAAGCCGACCGCATCGCTTACGAAGCCTACGAACGCCAGCTCGCCGTCTCCATCTCGCAGGACCATTGGCGCATCAATCGCTCCCGCGCCATCGAATTCAACACCCTCGGTCTCGGCCACGAAGAACTCTGCGCCACTGGCCAACACCCCGGCCGCACCAACATTGTTCTCTACGAAACCCGAGCCACCCTCATCGCCCGCATCCAGCGCAAAGCCGACCTCGCCGCCGCCCGTTTCTAGAAATCCGTCGCCTGGAATCGCGCCGCCCAGCTCCCCGACCACTACCGTTTCCCCCGTCCAGCCGCCCATCAGCTCAAAAAAGCGGCCTAAACACTCCGGATCACCAGCCGCCAGGCCCGAACTGTGCCCAAATCGCTCATGTATTAGTTAAGCTAATCATTTCCTCTAACAAAATAAATTTGCTTAATCAGCGCACCTCTCTTCATAATCGATTATGGGAGTACCTTCCCACCCCTCTTACACTTGGAGCGAATCTCATGAACGGACACAACCGCGTATGGATCTTCGACACCACTCTCCGTGACGGTGAGCAGTCCCCGGGCTGCTCCATGACCGTCCCCGAGAAGCTTAAAATGGCCGCCAAGCTTGTCGATCTCGGTGTCGACATCCTTGAAGCCGGTTTTCCCATCGCCTCTCAGGGCGATTTCGAAGCCGTCCAGGCCATCTCCGCGGAATACCCGTGGGCCCAGGTTGCAGCCCTTGCGCGCTGCACCTCGAAAGACGTCGAACGCGCCGCCGAAGCCCTAAAGCCGGCCCGCCGCCCGCGCATCCATACTTTCCTCGCCACCAGCGACATCCACCTCAAGTACAAGCTCAAGAAGTCGCGCCAGCAGGTTCTCGATGACGCCTGCGCCGCCGTCCGCCTCGCGCGTACCTTTGTGGATGACGTCGAATTCTCCGCCGAAGATGGCGCTCGCACCGACCCCGACTATCTCGAACAGGTCGCCCGCGCCGTCGTCGCCGAAGGCGCCCGCGTCGTCAACATCCCCGACACCGTCGGCTACTCCACGCCCGCCGAATACGCCGCCATCATCGGCCGCGTCGTCAAAGCCCTCGGCGACACCGCCATCGTCAGCGTCCATTGTCACGACGATCTCGGCCTCGCCGTCGCCAACTCCCTCGCCGCCATTGAGGCTGGTGCCCGCCAGGTCGAATGCACTATTAATGGTATCGGCGAACGCGCCGGCAACTGCTCTCTCGAAGAGATCGTCATGATCCTCAAGACCCGCAGCGACCGTTTCCCCTACACCACCGGCATCCACGCTGAACACCTCTACGCGGCCAGCCAGATGCTCTCGTCCATCATCACTTTTGGCCCCCAGCCCAACAAGGCCATCGTCGGACGCAACGCCTTCGCCCACGAAGCCGGCATCCATCAGGACGGCTACTTGAAGGAACGTACCACCTACGAAATCATCGATCCCAAGTCCGTAGGGGTACCTGAAGGTAAACTGGTTCTCGGTAAGCACTCGGGACGCCACGCGCTCAAGAACCGGCTCGAAGACCTCGGCTTTAGCCTTTCTAAGGATGAACTCGATTTCGTTTACACGGAAATCACCACCCTCGCTGACAACAAAAAGGGTCTGATGGACGAAGAAATCGCCGATCTCGCCCGCAAAAGCCAACAAGTCCCCGCTTAAACTTTCCCGGCATAAATTTTAGGAGTATTTGCTTGAACCTCAACATCCTCGTCCTCCCCGGTGACGGTATCGGTACCGAAGTCACCCGGGAAGCCGTCCGCGTCCTGCGCACTGTCGCTGAAAAGTGGGGCCACGGCCTCAATATTCGCGAAGCCCTCCTCGGAGGCATCGCGATCCACAAGACCGGCACGCCGTTCCCTGAAGAAACCGCGAAGCTCGCCGTGGAAGCCGACGCCGTCCTCATGGGCGCTGTCGGCCTCCCCGAGTTCGACAACTGGCCGCCCGAAAAGCGCCCGGAACGCGGCCTCCTCGGCATCCGAAAGACCATGGGTGTCTACGCGAACCTCCGTCCCGTCCGCAGTTACGCCGCGCTGCTCGAATCTTCGCCCCTCAAGAACCATCTTGTGGATGGCGTCGATATGATCATCGTCCGCGAACTCAACTCCGGCATCTACTACGGCACGCCCCGCGGCATCTATGAGGATGGTCCCGAGCCCCGCGCCGTCAACACCATGTCTTACACATGGAGCGAAATCGAGCGCGTCACCCGCATGGCCTTCGAACTCGCCCGCAAACGCCGCAAAAAGCTCACTTCCGTCGATAAATCCAACGTCCTCGAAACCTCGCAGCTCTGGCGTCGTGTGGTCGTCGAAGTGGCCAAGGATTACCCCGACGTCGCCCTGAACCACCTCCTCGTCGACAACGCCGCCATGCAGCTCGTCCTCAACCCCAAGAGCTTCGACGTCATGGTCACCGAAAACATGTTCGGCGACATTCTCTCGGATGAAGGCGCCATCCTCGCCGGTTCCATCGGCATGCTTCCCAGCGCCTCCATCGGCGCGAAGAAGGCCAACGGAGCCTGGACCGGACTCTACGAGCCCGTCCACGGTTCTGCCCCCGACATTGCCGGCCAGAACAAGGCCAACCCCTTCGGAGCCATCGGCTCCGTAGCGGCCCTGCTCGAATACAGCTTCGGCCTCTACGAAGAAGCCGCAGCCGTCAACCGAGCCACCGAAGTCGTACTCTCCAGCGGCAGAGTCACCGCCGATCTGAAGCCCGCCGGCACTCCGGCCACCACCGAACAGGTAGGAGACGCCGTATGCCAAGCCCTTTAACTCTCTCCCAAAAAGTCTGGAACAGCCACATCGTCCGTGAGCACGCGGATGAGCCGTCGCTGATTTACATCGACCTCCACCTGGTCCATGAAGTCACCTCGCCCCAGGCCTTCTCCGGCCTCCGCGAACGCGGCCTCAAGGTCCGCCGTCCCGATCTCACCGTCGCCACCACCGACCACAGCATCCCGACGTCCGACCGCTCGCTCCCGATCCTCGATCCGATCGCGGCGAAACAGGTCGACCAGCTCGCCATCAATTGCGACGAGTTCGGCGTCCCCTGCTTCGGAGTCCATTCCGAAGATCAGGGTATCGTCCACGTCATCGGACCGGAGCTTGGTCTCACCCAGCCCGGCATGACCGTCGTCTGCGGCGATAGCCACACCGCCACCCACGGTGCCTTCGGAGCTCTCGCGTTCGGCATCGGAACCTCTGAAGTCCAGAACGTTCTCGCCACCCAGACCCTCCTGCAGCGCCCGTCCAGGACCTTCAAGGTTCAGGTCGATGGCACGCTGAAGGCTGGCGTCTCGGCCAAGGACATCATCCTCGCCCTCTGCGCCAAAGTCGGCATCGGCGGCGGCACCGGTTGCGTTTTCGAATACACAGGTTCCGCCATCCGCGCTCTCGATATGGAAGGCCGCATGACGGTCTCGAATATGTCTATCGAAGCCGGAGCCCGCGCCGGTATGGTCGCCCCCGACGATACCACTTTCCAGTATCTCCACGGTCGCCGCCACGCCCCCAAAGGCGCTGCCTGGGATGCCGCTGTCGCACGCTGGAAGCAACTTCCCACTGACGATGGCGCCATCTTCGACCACGAACTCTCCATCGACGCCAACACGCTCGAACCGATGATTACCTGGGGCACCAACCCCGGCATGGGTGTCTCCATCTCGGGTGCCGTGCCCGACCCCCGTTCCATCGCCGACGCTCTCCAGCGCGATGCCATCACCAAAGCTCTGGAATATATGGGCCTCGAAGCCGGTAAGCCGATCCTCGGCCGTCCCGTCAACGTTGTCTTCATCGGCAGCTGCACCAACTCCCGCATCACCGACCTTCGCGCCGCCGCCGCCATCCTCAAGGGCCGCAAGGTGAATCCGAACGTCCGCGTCATGGTCGTCCCCGGCTCGCAGGACGTCAAGCGTCAGGCCATCGCCGAAGGTCTCCCGGAAATCTTCCGCGCCGCCGGTTGCGATTACCGCGAACCGGGCTGCTCCATGTGCATCGCCATGAACGGCGATCAGCTGCAGCCCGGCGAATACAGCGTTTCCACTTCCAACCGCAACTTCGAAGGCCGCCAGGGCAAGGGTGGACGTACCTTCCTCGCTTCTCCCCAAACCGCCGCCGCCACCGCGCTCTCGGGCGTAGTTTCTGACGTCAGGAGCATCCTCTAATGCAGCCCTTTATCGCCTTCGAATCGGCCGTCGTGCCCATTCCCCGCAACAACATCGATACCGACCAGATCATCCCGGCCCGCTTCCTCAAGACCACCTCGAAGCTCGGTCTCGCCGATAACCTGTTCTGCGAATGGCGTCTCGATCCCGACTTCATCCTCAACACGCCCCGCGGTAAAGGTAAGCAGATCCTGCTCGCCGGCGACAACTTCGGTTGCGGCAGTTCCCGCGAGCACGCGCCCTGGGCTCTGACGCAGTTCGGTTTCCGCGCCGTCATCAGCACCAGCTTCGCGGACATCTTCAAGGAAAACTCCCTGAAGAACTCCCTGATCCCGATCGTCGTTTCGCCCGAAGTCCACGCGAAACTCTTCACGCTGCCCGAAGACGCCGTGATTAAGGTTGACCTCGCCACCCAGAGCATCACGCTCCCCGATGGCGAATCCGTCGAATTCCCCGTCCCTGCCTTCTCGAAGTCCTGTCTCCTCGAAGGCGTAGACGAACTAGGCTGGATCCTGAACAAGGAACCCGCCATCGCCGCCTTCGAAGCCTCGCACCCAGCTGCCATCAACACCTTGGCGTAAAGAAGGCGAATCTCAAACGGAAGGAGCTGCCCTCAAACAGGCAGCTTCTTCCACTGGAACACGCAACCTCGTGGTCGCCTTCGCCGGGAGTGCGCGCGCTACGCCACTCGTGAAGGTAGTCCAGCCAGAGGCTTCTGCATCGCATGGGCCCCCACTCCCGCCGGTCTCTCTACCGTGCGTGGTTTCGTTCGCCGGTCCATAGCGCGAAACTTTTGGTCGCAGTCCCGGCACCGATATTCTCGTAAACCTGTCAGGAAAATGAGCAGCCGCTCAAAGCCCGTCTTGTGACGGATCATCAAAAAGTCCGACCTGCATCGTGGGCATTGCATACCCTCTTATCGGTGCCAGTCACTTAATACTTTAGAGCGGCATGTGTCTTTTTCTTGCAGGGCAGCCAACCTTGCTATCTTCATTACCGCAACGGTGGAACAGGGACACCGCACCTGCAGGTCAGGCTCAGATCTCCAGCAACTTGCGCGCAGCGATGTGGGCGGCGGGCTGGTTCACTGACTCCACGAACTTCAGCTTTCCGTCCTTGTAGTTGTAAACCGAGAACTTGCCGGAGTCGGGGTCTCCCCGAACTTCGGTCTCGTCGGTCTCCACAGCCAGCCCTGCAATTTGCAGTTTTGCTTCGAATTGTTCGGTCCAGAACCAAGGCACCTGGTGGTATTCCTTCGGCTTCCCGGCGATGGTTGCGGCAACGGCACGGGCGTGGTCGGCTGCGTTCTGAACGGATTCGATTCTGGCCAGACCGCCGGCGTAGACATTGGGATGTGCCGCGCAGTCGCCCACTGCGAAGATCGCCGGATCGCTGGTTTTTAGCCAGGAATCGGTCAGGATGCCGGCGCTGATTGCGAGCCCCGCAGCCGCAGCCAGGGCCGTGTTCGGAATCACTCCGATGCCCACTACTACGGCATCTGCTGCCAGCGTGGTGCCGTCCGGAAGCTCGGCGCTGGATTCGCTCACGCGCCGCACCGCAGTATTCAGGCGTATTTCGACGCCGTGTTTTTCATGCATCGCCTGAAACCACGCGGAGATAAAGGGCGAAACCGCTCGCCCCATCAGCCGGCCCTCGGCTCCAATGACGCGGACGCGTTTTCCCTGTGCCCGGGCTGCGGCCGCTGCTTCCAGACCGATAAACCCGCAGCCAATCGCCAGCAGGCTATCCGCCCCGGCAAGATGATTGCGAAGTCCGTCGGAATCGGCAAACGTTCGAAGGTAGAACGGTTCGGGGCCAGTTGAAGGCAACCGGCGCACGTGCGCACCAGTTGCCAGCACCAGCGACGACCATTCGAGTTCGCGTCCGGAGCGCAGCGCAACGGTCCGCTTTTCGCGGTCAAGCGCGACGGCAGGATTGTCCAGCACCAGGTCAATCGCCTGTTGAACAAAAAACTCCGCCGGGCGATACTCCAGAGATTCCGCTGTCGCAGTTCCCTTCAAATACGCCTTAGACAAAGGAGGCCGGGCATACGGCACCCGGCCCTCATCATCTATAAGCGCAATTTTACCGGCGTAGCCCTCGTTGCGCAGCGACAGGGCAGTCTGAAATCCCGCCTGTCCCGCTCCCACAATCACGACGCCGCAGTCCATAAAAGCAGCTACTGCTGGATCGCCGGAGTGGTGACGACGATCCCGTCCAGCTTGTCCGTCAATACGATCTGGCACGACAGACGGCTGTTATCCTTGCGTTCCGACGCCGTCAGCGACAGCATCGCATCTTCGTCTTCCGCCGCAGGCTTCAGGAGCCCCAGGAACTTTCCGTCAACATAGACATGGCAGGTGGCGCACTGGCATTCGCCGCCGCAATCGGCAACGATACCGGGCACGCCGTTACGGACGGCCGCCTGCATAATGGTGACGCCGGAATCGACGGTCACAGTGCGGGATTCACCCGAATTTGAAATGTAAGTAATGGAGGGCATGATCTTTAAGAATGGCTGTTCAGGTTGCGTTCTAAGCGGTCCAGGGTTTGCATGGCGGGCAGGCACTGCGCCACGCTGGCATTCGGTTCGCGGCCTTCGCGGATAGCGGCAATAAATTCACGATCCTGTAGTTCGATGCCGTTCATGGAGACATCGACTCCCGAAAGGTCGATCGGGTTTTGCTCGCCGTCCACCAGGTCGTCATAGCGGGCGATGTACGTACCGTTATCGCAGATATAGCGAAAAAAGGTCCCCAGCGGGCCCTTGTTGTTGAATGACAGCGAGAGCGTACAGATGGCACCGGAGGGGACCTTCATACCGATGCTCATGTCCATGGCGATGCCGAGCGTGGGGTGCGGGGGGCCCTGCAGGGCAAAAGCTTCGGAAGCAGTCTGGCCGGTCTGGTACTGAAAGAGGTCCACGGTATGGCAGGCGTGGTGCCACAGCAGGTGGTCCGTCCAGCTGCGGGGCTTGCCGAGGGCATTCATGTTGGTGCGACGGAAGAAAAAGGTCTGGACGTCCAGTTGCTGCAGCTTCAGTTCGCCCGCAAGTATTCGGCGATGGAGTAACTGATGGCTGGGGTTGAAGCGGCGTGTGTGGCCACCCATGGCGACGAGGCCGGTTTCCTGTTGCGTCGCGACCACGAGTTCCGCGTCGGCCAGAGAATCGGCGATGGGGATCTCCACCATTACGTGCTTGCCGGCGCGCATTACCTGTACTGCCTGGCTGGCATGCATGGGGGTCGGCGTGGTTAGAATTACGGCCTCCACGTCCGTTCGTGCCAGGCTCTCTTCCAGGCCCACCGCCCAATGGCCAACGCTGAACTTCTGCGCCACAGCTTCGGTGTCGGCGGCCACCCCGCCAGCCAGGGAAACGACCTCGACACCATCAATTTTTGCCAGGGCTTCCAGGTGCTTAACGCCGAACGCGCCTTCACCGGCTACGCAAATCTTCATCGTCACTATGGTACGAGGTGGGGGTACGGTTCCTCGAAATCATAGATCTTTACGCATTCTGCAAGCCAAAAACGCCGTATTTGAAGCCAACGCTGGTATGATGGCCGTTTCCTGTGACTCCTTCGGATACCCTTTCTCCCCAGACGCCCGTTTCAGCACGCGTCAACCGCTTATTCCCCCTCCTTCTGGTGCTGTTCGCCGCCAGCGGGGCCGCCGGCCTCATTTATGAGATCGTTTGGCTGCAGTTGCTGCAGTTGGTGGTTGGCTCCTCCGCCGTTTCCCTTGCTGTACTCCTCGGCACGTTTATGGGAGGCATGTGCCTGGGCAGTCTGCTGTTCTCCCGCGTGGTTTCGAACAAATACAGCGCGCTGCGGGTGTATGCGGTCCTTGAGGTTGCCACTGCGTTGTTCGGCGTTCTGGTGCTTTACGGTCTTCCCGTGCTGCAACATGTTTATGTAGCGGCGGTGACGGGCGGGATGCCGAACATGCTGTTGCGCGGTCTGGCTTGCGCCATCTGTCTGCTGCCCCCCACCCTGCTGATGGGCGCCACGCTACCCGCTATTTCGCGCTGGGTAGCATCCACGCCGAACGCCGCCGTCTGGTGGGGCTACTTCTACGGGACGAACATTGCCGGTGGTGTGGTCGGCTGTACGCTGGCCGGGTTCTACCTTCTCCGCGTCTACGATATGTCGGTTGCAACCGGCGTCGCTGCCATTTTGAACGTAGTGGTCGCGCTGGGGGCGCTGGGCCTCGAAAAGCTGGAGTTGGCGCTTCCGGAGCAGCCTGCCGCCGATCTGTCGCCCGAGACTTCTGAAGTCCCGGCGCAATCCGCCACCGGCATCTACATCGCGATCGGTCTTTCTGGTCTTGCCGCGCTGGGTGCCGAAGTCGTCTGGACGCGCATTCTGGCCCTGATGCTGGGGCCGACGGTTTACACGTTCTCCATCATTCTGGGGGTCTTCCTCACGGGGCTCGGTTTGGGTAGTGCTGCGGGCGCTCGGCTGGCTGAAAAGAAAGGCAACGCGCGTGTCTGGCTGGGTTACTCGCAACTGGCACTGTGCGTCCTGATCGCGTTCTCCGGCTACATGCTGGCGCAGAAACTGCCCTACTTTGAGGGCAATGTGAACTCCATCGCCGGGCCCTGGAAGGATTTTGTTGGCGACATCTGGCGAACCACGCTGGCCGTGTTCCTTCCGGCGCTGCTTTGGGGTGCCAGCTTCCCGCTCGCCCTCTCCGCCGCAGCGCGCAAAGATTCCGATCCTGCCAAGCTGGTCGGTGGGATCTATGGAGCGAACACAATCGGAGCGATTCTCGGTTCCATCCTGTTCAGCCTGGTTTTCCTGCCTTCGTTTGGAACCCGGGTTTCCGAACAACTGTTGATCGGCATCTCCATTGTGGCGGGCCTGGCGGTGCTGCAGGGCATTCCGCAGATCTCTACGCTCCGCTTGACCGCCTCGATAGTGGCCGCGGCGGTGCTCGCGTTCGTCCTGCCGCCGCTGCCCTGGATGCTGATCGGTTTCGGTCGCCGCCTGCCCACCACCACGGGTAGCTGGGAAGTTCTGAAAGTAGCTGAAGGGACGAACTCTTCCGCCGCCTGGTCGCGCTGGGAAGGGGGCACCGTTTACTTCCACGTGAGCGGCAAGGTGGAAGCCTCCACCGAACCTCAGGACATGAGTCTGCAGCGCATGCTGGGGCACCTGCCCGCACTGCTGCATCCGAATCCAAAGTCCGTGCTGATCGTCGGCTTCGGCGCAGGCGTCACCGCCGGTTCGTTCGTAATTCACCCCAGCATTGAAAAGATCACCATCTGCGAAATCGAACCCAACATTCCGCCCAACTCGGACAAGTATTTCGGCAACGAAAATTACCACGTCTACACCGATAAGCGGACCAACATCCACTTCGACGATGCCCGCCACTTTGTCCTCACCGGCAACGAGAAGTTCGATATCGTCACCTCGGACCCGATTCACCCCTGGGTGAAGGGTATGGCGTCTCTCTACACCACTGAATACTTCGAGATGTGCAAACGACGCCTGAATCCCGGAGGCTTTGTCACCCAGTGGGTTCCGCTCTACGAGACTAGTGTTGAAGCCGCCCAGAGCGAAATCGCGACCTTCTTTGAAGCGTTCCCGAACGGCACTATCTGGGGCAATGTGAATACAGATGGCCAGGGGTATGACCTTGTTCTGATGGGCCAGGTTGAACCACTCAAGATCAATCCCCAGGCGCTGCAGCAGCGTCTCGACCGTCCCGACCACGAGCGGATCAAGACCTCACTCCGCGAAGCCGGGTATGGTTCCGGAGTGGAACTGCTTTCCACCTACGCCGCGCGCGCCAGCGACCTTCGCCAATGGGTCCGCACGGCTCAGATCAACCGCGACCGGAATCTGCGGCTTCAGTTCCTTGCCGGCCTCGGAGTCAATTCGAACCTGGCAGGGCCGATCTATGACCAGATGATGAATGCGGCGAAGTTCCCTGACGACATGGTGCTGGGCTCTCCCGAATCGATTGCGGCTATGAAAGCGATGTTCCACCACCGCCGGTTTTAGGGCCTGAACCGTTTTCGCGGAAACTCCGTATACTGGATTATTGGAGTTGACCGAGAGCCGCATGATCCTGAAAACCACTGCCCTCATTCTTGGCGCCAGCGCCGCAGTCTTCGCCGCCACGCCGACCTTCAGCAAAGAAGTCGCCCCCATCGTGCAGCAGCGCTGCCAAAGCTGCCACCGGCCAGGCGAAGCGGCTCCGTTCTCCTTGCTGGATTACAAGTCCGCCCGGCCCTGGGCTGCGTCCATCAAAGAAGCCGTGCAGACTCGCCGGATGCCTCCATGGTTTGCGGATCCGCACTTTGGGAAGTTCTCGAACGACCGCAGCATGCCGCAGGCCGAGATTGACACGATCCTTGCGTGGGTGAACGGCGGGGCGCCGGAAGGCAATCCGAAGGATCTGCCCGCGCCTGTGAAGTTCGTGAATGGCTGGAATATTGGCAAGCCTGATCTGGTGGTCAGCATGTCGCAAAAATACGATATTCCGGCTGCCGGCACCGTTGATTATCAATACTTGCTGATTCCCCTGAATTTCACGGAAGACAAGTGGATTCAGGCTGCGGAAGTCCGTCCCGGCAATCTGGAACTGGTGCATCACGTGATTGCTTACATCCGCCCGCCGGGATCGAACTGGATGAAAGGTGCTCAGCCTGGTGTTCCGTATCGCCCCGGCAAGGGGGAGAACGGGCCGAGCGAGAATCTGGTGGGCTATGCTCCCGGAACCCCGGTGGACCCGCTCCCCGAGGGTCGCGGCAAGCTGATCAAGGCAGGTTCCGACATAATTTTGCAGTTGCACTACACGGCGAATGGCAAGCCTGGGGTGGACCAAACGGCGGTTGGCATGGTCTTCTCGAAGTCTCCCGTGAAAGAGCGGGTGTTCACTCTGGCGGCGACCACCAACAAGTTCGTGATCCCGCCCGATGACGGGAACTACGAAGTGCGCTCCAGTTTTGAATTCGGGGCAGACACCAAAGTAACCATGCTGATGCCCCATATGCACCTTCGGGGCAAGGACTTCCTCTTCACCGCCGTCTATCCGACCGGTGAGCGTCAGGTTCTGCTCAACGTGCCCCGGTACGACTTTGCCTGGCAGTTGATCTATAAGCCTGAGCAGGAACTGATCATGCCGAAGGGTTCGAAGATTGAATGCGTGGCGCACTACGATAATTCGGCCAACAACCCCCACAACCCGAATCCGAAAGCGGAGGTTCGCTACGGCGACCAGAGCTGGGAAGAGATGATGTTCGGCTTCTTCGATGTCGCCATTGACGCCAATAAAGACGTGCGGAGCATTCTGCCGCAGCGTTCGCCGGAGCCCAAACCTGCGGCTCTGGAATAGCCTCGTTGTCCTGGTGGCTGCGCCGCTGTTCGCGCACGATGCCATCACGACGAAACTCACGTGGACGCAGGAGATTTCTCGTCTTGTCTACCGGCACTGTGCCGGGTGCCATCGGGAAAGCGGGGCGGCTTTTAGTCTCACTACCTACGACGACGCGAGGCCCTGGGCGAAGGCGATCCGCGACGAAGTGCTGGGTCGGCGTATGCCGCCCTGGGGGCCGGTGAAAGGCGTGGGCGAGTTCCATGGCGACCCGAGCCTGTCGCTGCCGGAGATCGATCTGTTCGTTGCCTGGGTGGAAGGCGGCGCGCCCGAGGGCGACCCGGCGTTACTTCCTTCGCGGCTGCCCAATCCCTTGCCCGCCAGCCCTGCTCTGGTTGCGAGGCAGAAGCTGGAGGTTTCCGGAGAGATTACACTCACTGGCGCTATCTCGATACTTGGCCTCCGGCCCCATGGTTTGGCGGATCGCCAGAGCCTGGAAGCGTGGGCTACCAAACCCAATGGTGAGATTGAGCGCCTTATCTGGCTGAAGGATTCCCGTGTGGCCTGGCCGCGCGATTATCGCCTGCGAAGGCCCGTCCGGCTGCCACGAGGCACGCGGATTCACGTCACCGCGCCCGCCGGAGCCTCGCTGGTCCTACTCGCCGAATAGCCCTAAAAAGTGAATTTCATGCCGCCTGAGATGATTCTTGGCGCGCCGGGCGCAAAGAACGTTGTGTGCAGCAGCGGATAATCTCCGCTTGCCGTTGCGGGAAATGGGCGGGCTTGAAAGGTGCCCGTGGCGGTGAAGGGGGTCGGGCCCAGCAGGGCTCCGGTGTAGAAGTGACGGTCCAGCAGATTGTTCATCTGAACGAATAACCGAAGCCTGCGATGCAAGTCGTAGTGCGCACCCAGGTTCATCACGGCATAGCCAGGCGACGTACCCGGGCCAATATAGTACTTGTTGTCCTGCACGGCCTTGTTATTTTCATTGCCGCGGGCGAAGGAACTGGAAACAGCCAGAAGGTCGGCATCCACGCCGAGTTTGCGGCTTATCTGCAGATCCGCGAAGGTCTTCAGCATGTGCTGCGGGACGAGAGGAATCCTGTTACCCGGGACGATATCGAGGGTGCCTTCGAGGCCCTTCACGAGCTTGCTCCCCGCGTTAGAGCTATTGCTTGACCCCAGCACCGTTTCATTGCTCTCGTAAGTAGCGCGCAGGAAGGTATAGCCCCCGCCCAGCGTGAGTCTCCCGAAGCGGTTGCGGAGGTTGCCTTCCAGGCCTTGCCGCCGTGTGCTGCCGAAATTCCGGAAGTAGCCGAAGCCGGTCTGGGTGGAGGCGACGAACAGGATATCGTCCGAGTTATTCGCGCGGAACGCCCCCACATTCCAGCTGAGCGCCTGCTCGGAGCGGCCACGTATGCCGCCTTCCACGGTACGCGTCACCACTTGATTCAGGGGCGGGTCGCCTGCCAGCGCGTTGGGGAGCTTGCAGGGTTGGCCGGGGTCTGCGCAGCCCAGTTCGATGGAGGTGGGGGCGCGGCTGCCCTCGCTGTAATTTCCGTATATGTTCAGGGAGGCTGACGCCCGGAAGGTGAACCCCACCGCCGGATTGAAGCGCTGGAATACACTGTGGCTGGTCAGCGAACCGGAGCCGGCGGTGGGGTGAAAACGGTCCGTGTTATCCACGATGGTCCGGTTGTAGCGACCGGAAAACGTCAACGTCCACGCGTTGTGCGTGAGTGTATCTGTGGCAAAGAGGCTCGACGTATGCACCATGCCCTGCAGGCTGACGTGGTTGTCGTAAGGCTCGCCATTGACGTTGCCACCCGTTACTCCGTCGGCGAAGGCATTCAGGCCGGTTACGGAGTGGTCGGGGTTCAGGTAGCCAAGCTGGCTGGTTTGCTGGAAACCCAGGCTGCTGCGGTCATGGGCGGCGCCGAAGGTCAACTGGTTTCGGCGGTTACCAGCGCCCGAGTACATGGTCGCCTGACCCGAGAGACCCCAGTTGTGCTGCCGCGTAAAAGTTCGGTTGAGCAGGCCATTGCACTTTTCGCCGGGCTCATCCAGTTGCAATACCTGCGCGATGCATCGCCAGGAAGGAAAGGGCGTGTTTGTAATGTCGGCGCCGCTGGTTGGGAAACCCTTGTAGCCTGCCGCCGTCAGTGCCGCCCGGTCCGCCGCGCTGGGCTGATAAACACTCTGGTCGTAAGAACCTTCATTCAGGTCGGAACTGAACGTGTCGGAGCGTATATAGCGGAAGTACGCGTTCCCCGACAGCAGAATCTTGCTGCCAACGTTGTGCCGTGCGCTCAGATTGAACGATGGTGCGCGGTTATTCGTGATATCGGGCTTGGTGTAAACGCTGGAATAGTTTTGCGAGAGGTAGCGCTGTTCCTGCAGGGCATTCCCCCAAAGTTCATTGTCGGCATAGGAACCGCTCAGGCTGATGGACGTGCTGGCACCCTGCCATCCCAGCTTTGCGAAGCCCTGTCTCACGTCCGAAGGCGAGGCGTCGCGCCAGCCATCGTCGTGGAACAGGTTGCCGGCCGCATACCAGTTCAGGCCCAACTTGTTCGACCCGCCGTGCTCGAACTCCACCGCCCTGCGCCCGTACGCCCCACCGCTGGCCTGGATCGAGGTTCCGGGAGAACCGGCGCCGTCTTTGGTTTGAACGGAGAGGGCACCACCAAGCGTGTTGAGGCCGAAAAGAGGATTCGAACCCGGCATCATGGTCGCTTCGGAAATGGCGACCCTGGGGATCAGATCCCAGCTGACCACGTCTCCAAATGGCTGATTCATGCGGACGCCGTCCAGGTAGACCGAGAGCCCCTGTGGCGTCCCCAGAATAGGCGACGCCGAATAGCCGCGATAGTTCACGTCGGGCTGGAACGGATTGCCGGCGTTGTCGTTGATATGGACGCCATCGAGTCGGCGGTTCAGCAATTCAGAGAGGTCAAGCGCGCCGCTTTGCTGCAGATCTTTGCTGGTGGCCGTCTGCACGGGCGTGGGGATTTCATCCAGAGCCAGGCCAGTGCCAGCCAGCGGCGTTGTATCCACAACGTCAAGCTTGAACGCGGAGGCTCCCAGCGGGAGGGTCACGGTTCGCGCAACGGGGGGGCCTGCCGTCAAGTCCAGAACCTCCGAGTGCGTTGTGAAGCCGCTTCTGGATACTTCAAGACGATAGCGACCCGGGGGCAGGGAAGTGAACGTCCACACGCCGTCGGACGCGGTCCGGAAACTCCGCGAGATCCCGTTTCCCAGATGCTGCAGCGTCCCGCCCGCATCCATGGCTGCACCCGAGACGTCCTTCACCTCTACCCGCAATTCTGCTGTTTGTCCAACTGCTGTCCCAGCCAGCAACAATGCCAGCGCCGCCAGTTTCCCCAAAGGTCCCATAGATTGTATATCCCGGAACGCAGGGTTTCGTTCAGTGAAATTTGCCTGAACAGAACCGGAGTTCGGGGGATAATCAAGTGTAAGAACCGATATGGCCCAAACCTCCAGCCTGCTCGCACGCTTTGCCACAGAGCGTGTTGCCAGTTCGCCGGCACCCTCCCGGCTGGAACAGGATGTAGTGGCGCTGTTCGAGCAGCTGCGCAACCCTCTGCTTCGCTATCTGCGTTCACTTCGAATCCCCCCAGCCGATGGTGAGGAGATCGTGCAGGAGACATTTCTCCTGCTGTTTCGCCACCTGCGGGCGGGTAAACCCCGTGACAACCTGCAGGCCTGGCTGTTCGGCGTGTCGCACAATCTGGCGCTCAAGTATTACTCGCGTGCGGGCCGCGAGAATGTGGAATCGCCCGGCCTTTCTGACCGTCCGGACTTCGCGCCGAATCCTGCCGAGCGTTTGGAAATGCTGGAGTTGCAGCAGAATCTCTTAGTGGTAGTTGACGCGCTCCCGGCACAGGACCAGCGCTGTCTGGCTCTGCGCGCCGAGGGTCTTCGTTATCGCGATATCTCGCGGATACTTGGCATCTCACTGGGTTCCGTGGCTAATTCGCTCTCCCGTTCTCTTGCCAGACTGGCTCACCGAGCGGGGGAGGGGAAGGTTTAACAATGCCGCAAAAGCCCCTTCACCCGCCCGACGACCAACTCCTGCTTTGGCTGGACGGCGAACTTCGCTCTGCGGAAAAGGCCGAACTGTCTGCCCACCTGGAGAGTTGCTGGACCTGCCGTGCGCGAGTCCAGGCTCTGGAAAGCACCATCCTCGACTTCGTCCGAGCCCGAAATCAGGCGCTGGACCCCGCACTGCCCTCTATCGCCGGACCCCGGGCTCTGTTGCGCGCCCGGCTGGAACAGGATCTGGCGAAGACAGCCCCCCCTCGCATCTGGGGCATGGTGCGGGCGGCAGCCGTCTGCTTCTCGCTGGCGGGGGCGTTCCTGCTGCTTTTCGAATTCCGGGTGCGTGCGGACGGCCCACAACCAGATGCAACGCTGACGCCAGGCGAAGTCCGGCCCATCTCGCTCGACCAGGTTTGCCGCAATTCCCAGGCCGAGGTGGTGGTTGCCAACATCCCGGACGACACGCGCCGCAAGGTTTTTATGGCGTACGGGATTAACCCGGCCAAGCCCGGCGACTACGAAGTTGACTACCTGATCACACCCGATCTGGGCGGCTCCGATTCCATCCGTAATCTCTGGCCCCAGCCGTACGCGGCCCGCTGGAGCGCCCGGGAGAAAGACAGGCTGGAGCAGCGACTCCATCAGCTTGTCTGCGCGGGAAATCTGGACCTCGCCACCGCTCAGCACGACTTGGCTGGCAACTGGATTCAGGCCTACAAAAAGTACGTCCCGACCCAAACGCTGCAACGTTAACGGCGCTGCGGTGCGCCGCCAGAGGGTGGATAGACCAAACGAATGAGGCCGATAAAAATTATTAATTCAGCGCCACGGGTTGCCCCGTTGGATACTGATTCTAATGTGGGGAGTGGGGTACCAATCCATCCGGTCTCAAGCCGATCCACGATTGTTAGTTGCCGGATTGAAAGATTTGATTGGACCCGACAACCGGATTACAGGTAGACTTCAATTTTCCTGGAGTAGAGCCTGTCCGTCGCACATCAGTCCGCTGGATCAGGCCAATGGCACGAACCGGTTTCAATCGATTGACCCTTGACGGGTAACAAAGAACAAACCATGACAAAATACAAACTCGAATACATCTGGCTCGACGGCAAAACGCCGGTCCCCGAGCTCCGCGCCAAGACGACGATCAAGTCCTTTGAGAATCCGCCGACACTGGCCGATCTTCCGCAATGGGGTTTTGACGGCAGCTCGACCATGCAGGCCGAAGGCAGGAGTTCCGATTGCGTTCTCCGGCCGGTGGCTCTCTATCCCGATGCCAGTCGTGAAAACGGCTACATCGTGCTGAGTGACGTTCTGAACGCGGACGGCACGGCGCATCCGAGCAACTTCCGTGCGACGATCGAAAATGATGCCGAGCTGTGGATCGGGCTGGAACAGGAGTACTTCCTGTATCAGGACGGGCGTCCGCTCGGCTTCCCGAAAGAAGGCTACCCGTCTCCGCAGGGGCCCTACTACTGCGGCGTGGGCTACAAGTACATGGGCAGCATCGCCCGTACCATCGTGGAAGAGCATTTGGATCTCTGCCTTGCCGCTGGTATCAATCACGAAGGCATCAATGCGGAAGTCGCCAAGGGTCAGTGGGAATTTCAGATTTTCGCCAAGGGTTCCGCCAAGGCGGCCGATGACGTTTGGGTGGCCCGCTACCTCCTGATGCGCCTGTGCGAGCAGTATGAAGTGGATGTGGTGTTCCACTGCAAGCCGATCAAGGGTGACTGGAACGGTTCGGGTATGCACTGCAACTTCTCCACCAAGTACATCCGCGAAACGGGTGGCAAGGAATACTTCGAGTCGTTGATGGCGGCGTTCTCCGCGAACGTCTCCGAACACATCGCGGTGTACGGTCCGGACAACCACCTCCGCCTGACCGGCCACCACGAAACACAGTCCATCGACAAGTTCAGCTACGGTCTGTCTGACCGTGGCGCGTCGGTCCGCATGCCTGTGAATTTCATCAAGAACGGTTATAAGGGCTATCTGGAAGATCGCCGTCCGAATTCCGAAGGCGATCCGTACCAGATCGTTTCGCGGATTCTGCAGACGATCAACAGCGTTCCGAAGCCGTAATTAACAGAGACGATGCTGTATTCGAAAGGCCCTGGGAGTTCACCTCTCAGGGCCTTTTCTTTTGGCACGGGGTCGGGTGAGATTCTGAAGGGAGTGCCAGTTCAACAAGGGAAGTCGCGCGGCGCTGTTCTCGTGGCTGCTGGTATTTTCCTCAGCCGTATTTCGGGGTTGGTCCGCGACCGCATCTTCGCCCATTATTTCGGCAACTCAGCTGCCGCCGACGCCTTCCGGGCCGCCATGCGGATCCCGAACTTCCTGCAGAACCTTTTCGGGGAGGGCGTGCTCTCGGCTTCGTTTATTCCTGTGTACGCCGGGCTCCTGGCCCGGCATGAAAAGGAAGAGGCTGGCCGGGTTGCGGGGGCGGTTTTTGCCATTCTCGCGGTCATCTCATCGATACTGGTGCTGCTGGGCGTGTTGGCGGCCCCCCTCCTGATTGATGTGATCGCGCCTGGTTTTCACGGCGACAAACGGGAACTGACGGTCACGCTGGTCCGTATCCTGTTCCCCGGGGCTGGCCTGCTGGTGATGTCCGCCTGGTGCCTGGGCATCCTGAACAGTCACCGCCGCTTCTTCCTCTCCTACAGTGTTCCCATTCTTTGGAACGCAGCAATTGTCATCGGCCTCATCGCAGGTGGTTCCACAGCGACCCAATCACGTCTGGCGGCCATTGCGGCATGGGCTTCGGTAGTTGGCAGCGCCGCGCAGTTTCTGGTGCAGTTGCCGGTGGTGATCACCCTTGCACCCTCCCTCCGTATTGCGTTTGATTTGGGCCTCGAAAGCGTCCGGACGGTGCTGAAGAACTTCGCGCCCGTTTTCGTGAGCCGCGGCGTGGTGCAGCTGAGTGCCTACATCGATTCCCTGTTGGCGAGCCTGCTGCCGGATGGCGCTGTCTCCGGTCTTGCCTATGCCCAGACCATTTATCTGCTTCCGGTAAGCCTTTTCGGGATGGCTGTCTCGGCGTCGGAACTGCCTGAAATGTCTTCGGCTATGGGTTCCAATGACGAAATCGCGGCCCATCTGCGCAAGCGTCTTTATAGCGGCCTTCGCAGAATCTCCTTCTTCGTGATTCCGTCAGCCGTCGCTTTTCTGGTGTTGGGCGACACCATCGCGGGCGCGATTTACCAGAGCGGCAAGTTCACGCGGGCTGACGCGGTCTACGTGTGGGCGATTCTTGCGGGGTCGTCTGTGGGCTTGCTGGCTTCGACGGGCGGTCGCTTGTACTCTTCTGCCTTTTACGCGCTGAAAGACACGAAGACGCCGCTGCGGTTCGCGGTACTTCGCGTGGGGGCCACTACGGTTTTGGGCTATCTGTGCGCGATTTCACTACCACCCCTGTTATCTGTGGATCCCAAATGGGGTGTGGCGGGTTTGACTGCGTCGGCGGGAATCAGCGGGTGGCTGGAGTTCGTTCTGCTGCGGCGAGCGCTGGTGCGCAGGATTGGGGCAACCCCTTCCCTGGTTGGCTATACGGCGCGCCTATGGGCTGCGGCGCTTGCAGGCGCCGCCAGCGGCTACGCGATCCGTAGTGTCCTGCCGGGGTTGCACCCCATCCTGACCGCCTGCGTTACGCTGGTGCCGTTCGGTGGTGTTTATCTGGCGCTCTCGGGCCGTGAAAACTGGCCTCAGAGGTGATACAGCATCAAATAGACAACCACGCCTGTCACTGACACGTACAGCCAGATTGGCAGGGTCCAGCGGGCGATGGCCTTGTGCGCCGGAAACTTGCCGGCCAGACCGCGACGCATAGAAATCACCGCCAGAAACGGCACAGTCACGGCCAGAACCGTGTGGGTGAAAAGGATTGTCAGGTAGAGGGTCTTCAGGTCACCCTCATGTGGGAAGGTCGTAATTCCGGCTTTGAAGTGATACGTGAGGTAGCTAATCAGGAAGATGGCCGAGGTAGCGAACGCCCCCAGCATTGCCTTCTTGTGGGCTTCCCGCTTTTGCTGCCGGATCATCACATAAGCGATCACCAGCAGTACTGCCGAGGTCCCGTTCAGGAACGCATTCACCGTAGGGAGTATCGAGTAGTTCAATTTTTTTCCTTTTTCAGGGCGGCGGCGTCTTTCGCAATCTTCGACACCACACCGCCATCCGCCAGACCGTAATAGGCACGGATCCGGCCCTTCGCATCAATCAGCACGAACCTGGTGCTGTGGTCAACGCCCTCGCCGACGCCACTGATTTTGAACGTATCTTTACCGAGGGAGCCCAGAACTTTCTTATCGCCGGTCAGAAAATGCCAGCGCGACGTGTCCGCGCTGAAACCCTTTGCATAGGCGGCGAGGGCTGCGGGAGTATCGTTATCCGGATCCACCGAGAACGAGACCAACCCTACGCTGGAATCCGTCGCGTCCTGAATCTGGCGCATGTGGGCGGTCATACGGGGACAGGGACCCTGGCAGGTGGTGAACACAAAATCCGCCACCCACACATGACCTTCCAGGGAAGAACCTTTGAAGTCTTTGCCATCCTGGTCCAGCAACTGGAAATCCGGCACATCACCCAGCATCTGTAACGGTTTTTCAGAACCGCAGCCGACGAGCGAAACGAAGGAGAGAAGGAGGACGAGTTTTCTCATAAGCGAGGAGGATCGAAAACCATCAAACCATAAATCAGCGGCAGGTAAATAACCGAAACCAGCAGGACCTTCCGGGCGCGGATGTTCGTTAAGTCGAACGCAACCCGAACCCCGCTGTACAGGAACCACGCGCCCAGGAGCAGCGAACCTACAAGATAGATCTTGCCCGTCATGCCCAGCAATACCGGGAAAATACTAACGGGAATCAGCGTGGAGGCGTACAGCACAATTTGCCGGGCGGTTGACTGGCCATCCGGTTCCACCACGGGCAACATGCGGATTCCCGCGCGCGCATAATCCTCGCGGTACATCCAGGCGATGGCCAAAAAGTGGGGGAACTGCCAGATAAACAGGATCGCGAAAAGTGCCCAGGCTTCTGCCGTTAGCGCCCCATTCGATGCCGCATAACCCATCAGGGGCGGGATCGCGCCAGGCACCGCGCCGATTACCGTGGAAAGGTGCGAGCGCTGCTTGAGCGGCGTATAAATGAGCAGGTAAGCGCCCATCGTCAACAAGCCGAGAACGCCTGTCAGCAGGTTCACGCCCAGCCAGAGTTCCAGGAAGCCCAGAATCACCAGCACTATCCCGAACCACATGGCGCGGGGGGGCGACACTCGGCCGGTCGGGAGTGGGCGTCCCGCGGTCCGGCGCATCAGCGCGTCGGCCTCGCGTTCCCACCACTGATTCAGCGCCGCGGTTCCGGACGCAATTACGGCCGTTCCAAGCATTGTATGGAACAGCAGGGTCGAGTCGGCTTGTCCATTCCAGGCATGCTTGAGGCCAAAAAAATAGCCCACGCCCGTGCTCATCAGGATGAGCCATGTAATTCGCGGTTTCGTCAGCTCGTAGTAATGGCGCATGGATTATAGTGGCGGGTGGCTTAGGCGGACGCTGCTCCCACGAGCGTCAGGTTACGTCGGACAATGATAGCGAGCGCGATGCTGGAAGCGAGCGTCAAAGCGCCAACCGCTACGTGGAATACGGTGAAAGTCACCATCAGCGGCATCGGTTGTACGGCATCCGCGTAGGCGATTCGGGTCATGTAGGCGGCGATACCAAGGAAGATCTGGGTGAATGTAATGGTTGTGAGCGTCAGGGCGGCTCGCCGGAGTTCCCGATTTTCGGAGTAGTGCACGGAGATCCGCAGGGACAGCCAGAGGATGACGCCCGCAACGATGGGGGAGCCGCAAATGTGATAAATCGAACCAATTGCTTTATGGCGGGCAGCCGCACCCAGGGCCAGTTGGCAGACAACCAGAATGGGCGCGATCAGGGACAAGCGCCGAATCGGTGTCGCGGTTTGTTCTGCGGTGGTGGTGGGTTCGGCCAGCCACCAGCTTGAAGTAAAGATGGCGATGGCAACGGTGGTGGAGAAAAAAAGCTGGGCCAGGGTTGCATGCATGGTGGAGACCCACCACGGCAACAGCATCAGGACCGTAAGGCCCCCCAGCAAGCCTTGCGTAATCACCGCCAGCAGCGCAATCACGCCCAGAATACGAAGCCATTTCCGGCTTTCCACGCGCCACAGCCACACCATGGACACGATGGTGAACATACCCACCATGGTGGCGATCATCCGGTGGCCGTGCTCGTAGAGGATTCCGCCTTCCATGGGTGGCATCAGTTTGCCGTAAGAAAGAGGCCAGTCCGGGACGCTCAGGCCAGCATCGCGACTGGTGACCAGCCCCCCCACCACTACCAGCATCAGGGTGCAGAGCGCCAGCAGCATGGACCACAGGTGCAGGCCTCGCCGGTAAATAATTTTAGCTGCCATAGGTGAACTCGATGGTTGCGGTGCCAGTCGGTGACAACGTCAGCTTGCCCTCTTTACGGCCAAACTTTTCGTGGATTGCCTCAACTGTATAGGTGCCGGGCGGCACGCCTTCGATGCGGAAACTTCCATCTTCGCCAGTCACCGCAAAGAAAGGATGCTCGGAAACGCCGAGCCAGGCCTTCATCCAGGGATGCACGCTGCAGGTGAAGGGGAACATAATCTCCGCACTGCCGAACTTCTTGAACTTGTGTTCCGCCCGGGGGGGCTGCGATTCATTCCATGCCGGATTCTTCTGGCTCTCGGCGTGGACGTTATGGTTCACCGGGTCACTGTTCAGAATTTCCAGAGCCTGACCCTCTACAATGCCCTGTACGTGCGGTGCGTAGACGCAGCCATTCTGATCCAGCCTGGCGGGTTGGGCCGGCGCTGCCCAGTGGGCCGGAGCCAGACCGTCCTTAATATGGATGTAGACGTTGCGCAGGGTCTTATTCGAGTTCACGATCACCGTCTCCGCGCGGAACGGGACCTTGTGTTGCCGCTCGCACTGCGGGTTCGACGCCATGTCGATCACGGGCATAACGGGAGCCTGGCCTTCAAACAGCACCCGGCCGCTGATGGTTCCGGCGGTGGCAGGGTCAACGTGAGCTTCGGGAAGGCTGGCAGTGGACTGAGTGGACGGTTGTGGGGAACTGCCGCATGCTGCCAGCAGAAGCAGTGGCATTGCCCCAAAAAAGCGTTTCAAGTTCCATTCTGGCATATCGAACACGTGCAACCGCGCTAACGTAATCTGAAGGCATGTCACGAAGAAGTCAATGGGTATGGATCTCGGGGCTACAGTTGGCCGTGGTGGTCCCGCTGGCGGTGTTCTTCCTGGGGGCCGTGGCAGCGGAGCGCGCCATCCAGCCAGTCCGCAAGCCGGTTCCGCCGGTCTGCCCCTGCGTTGCACATGTTCGCTGCCGGGATGCGCAAACCACGTCCGCCGATGGAACGGTTCTGAAAGGCTGGTACTACGAACCAGAGCAGCCGAGCGGGAGTGCGCTCCTTATGCTGCACGGAGTGGGGGATAACCGGGTAGCGGTGGTCGGGCTGGGCACTGTATATGAGAAGGCCGGGTACTCTGTGCTCGTCCCCGACCTCCGTGGACATGGCGAGTCGGGAGGCCTAATCTCTTACGGGATTCAGGATGAGGCTGATATCCGGGCCTGGGCCACCTGGATGCGGGCCCAGCCCGGCGTCGGGAACCTCTACGGCTTCGGGGCCTCGCTGGGTGGCAGCATCCTGTTGGAGTCGCTCCGGACGGAAACCCGCTTCAGCGCTGTGATCGCCGAAAGTGCCTACTCAGACTTTCCTTCCATCGCGGAGGAACGAATCCGCCGCAACGCTCCGCGGGCTTTGAAATGGTTGACCGTGCCGCTTGTGGGTTCCGGAATTCTCTGGACCCGCCTGCGGTACGGCATTGACCTCCGGGCGTCTTCGGCTGCCGACGGGGTCCGGCGCAGCAGCACGCCCATCCTGCTGGCACATGGGATGGCGGACGATCTCACGTCTCCGGATAATTCCAGGGTCTTGGCCGCCGCGAACCCCGCGTTGACCCAACTCTGGCTCGTTCCCGGGGCGGCCCATGTGAATCTTTGGGCCACGGCGAAGCGCGAATTTGAAGAACGAACTCTGGCGTGGCTGGCCAGCCATGCGCTGAACAAAAAATAAGGGGCGGCCAGGTTGTACTGGCCGCCCCTTATTCCACTCGCAATCAACCATCCAGTTGTAATCAACCATCCATCTGCACTAAACCATCCACCTGCAACCAACTACAGGATCGGAATCGTGATCCCGCCCAGGCTGGAAGCCGTGCCCACAGCCAGCGTGACAGCCGCATCGCCGGACTTCACGCCAGCCGGAATACGGATGTTGATCTGGTAAAGTCCGGTTGTCATACCGGGCGCCGAACCCACATAAAGAACATCGGAAGCCGCCAGTGCGGTGCCGTTGAGGCTCACGGTAACCGTATTGACGGCATTGTTCTGGCCAGTCGCCACGTCTGCGGCATCGGCTTTGGTGGTCAAATCTCCCAGCCCGGTGGCGTAAAGCGTGACCATGTCGCCCGCCTTCGCCGCAGTCACCAGCGTGGAAGTTCCCGCAACCTGGGCCACAGCCTTCTTGCCATCGAGCGTAAACAATGCCGGGGCGAAGTCCGCAGCCATTACTGTAACCGGGGCGCTGTAGATCGGACTCGAAGAAGTCGGGTTCACAATCACGCGAACTTCGGCGTTTCCGGCGGCTGTCCCACTCGGTACGATTGCATTCACCTGTCCGAAATTCGTGAAGGTGAGGGGCGCCCGTTTCCGGTTGATCTCCACCGCGAAGCAGGAGAGCATTGTCGGGATCTTACCTGCGGCCAGGTCGGCGGCGTACAGGCCGCGCGTCACGTCCAGAGGCTGGAAGCCCGTCCCAAACAGCGAAATCAGCGAGTTCGGGGCTATTGTGTTCTGATACGATGCCGAACTCACCACGGCGCTGATCTGCGGGATTACCGGGAAATCACAGGTTGCCGGCGTGATGGTGGCCGACGAATTGTAGATGTAGTCGCCCGTGTTGGCCGCATTGTTGTTGGCGGCGTTGCCGGCCACGTAGAAGATGATGTCGCCGACGTTGCTGGATGGCGGAGTCCAGTCGATGGAATACGTGTAGGACCCAACGGCGCTGGGGCCGGTAACTACCGCACTGCGGTGTTCGGCGAACTCCTGAACGCCACCCTGGCAGGGACCATCAACGCCACCCTGGCAGCGCACGCGAATCGTGGTGTTGGGCGTGAAAGATCCAGCCATTTTTGCAGGGTTGGTCGTCGGACGTGCGGTGACCTGGAAGCCCCAGCGCAGCGCTTCCGGGTGCTTGATGGTTACCTGAATTGTCTGCATCACCCCGGGAACGTATGGCTTGGCGGCGACGGCCACGCTGCCTCGCGGATCCGAGTTCACGGGCGCGAACGTCCGGTGGCACGCCGTGCAGGTTGTACCTCCGTCAGCCGGGGCGCCAGTTCTTTGGATGGGGGGACCTGTGCTGTTTGCCATAGCGGAGAGCGGCAGCAGAGCCAGGAAAGAAATGGAGAGAAGGGAGATTCGAGTCACCTCTCTATGCTCAGCGGAACGGTACAGGGAGTTTGATATCAAATTGTCAAAATCCTGTAAAAAAAGCCCCTCTCGCGTCACCCCTCGCCCGGAATCGGCAACGGGAAGCCGACGCTCCGGTAGCTTACCAGATTTTACAATCGAGGCGATTTCTCCGCTTCTGCTGGTTTTCGCGCCTCGCCACCTCAGGAATTGTTACCGAACTTTACCCGGACAATGTCCGCAAGCCGTTGATCTTTCAGTACAATTAAGAAAAGGTAGTGTAGGTGTGAGAATGGACGAAGCGCTCCCTGCCGAAGCGTTCGCCCCCCGTCTGGCCATCCCAACAGGCCAGGGCCATATATCATTTGATCTTGGCCCTGACTCGCACCGTTACCTTCGACCAGGGACTGTAGTCATAAGTAGATACAGTAATCACTTTCAATGCGGGCTGAATGACGACGAACACTTCCACTAACCTTTCCTCTGAGCCGGTAAACCCAGCGCTCGGGCCGAATCCACATCACGAAAAACCAAAGAAGCGAGGCCTGATCTGGGTCTTCGTTCTGGTGGTGATCGCCGGTGTTGCCGGCTATGCCGTTTGGCGCGCCTCACAACCCGGCCTCATCGCAACGCCAGGCGCTGGTGGTGGTGGACGAGGGGGTGGTGGCGGAGGCCGCGGCAGAGGGGCTTTTGGTCCCACGCCGGTCACGGTGGCAAAACCCCACAAGGCAAATGTTCCGGTTTACCTGAATGGCCTCGGCAATGTCACGGCGTTCTACACCGTTACCGTCCGCAGCCGCGTCGATGGTCAACTGATGAGCATCGCGTTCAAAGAAGGCGAAACGGTAAAACAGGGCCAGCTTCTGGCGGAAATCGATCCGCGACCCTTCGAAGTACAACTGCAACAGGCCCAGGGCACTCTCGCTCGCGACACTGCTACCCTTACCAACGCGAAGCTCGACCTGGAGCGCTACACCCAACTCCTCGCGCAAGACGCGATTCCGAAGCAGCAGCTGGATACGCAGCGCGCCACCGTTTCCCAGCTTGAAGGCAACATTAAAACTGACGAAGCGAACGTCAATAACGCGCGGCTTCAGTTGACCTATGCCAAAGTCACCGCTCCGATTTCGGGCACCATCGGGCTGCGCCTCGTGGATCCGGGCAATATCGTGCGTGCGTCCGATCAGGGCGGCCTGCTCGTGATCACCCAGCTCCAGCCCATTTCCACCCTCTTTACTATTCCGGAAGACGCGCTTCCCCAGGTGATGGCCCGTATCCGGAAGGGTATTCGCCTTACCGTGGACGCCTTTAACCGCGACAATTCGAAGAAGCTCGCTTCCGGCTATCTGCTGACGATGGACAACCAGATTGACGCCAGCACCGGTACTTCCAAGCTCAAGGCTGTCTTCGAAAACAAAGACAGCGCTCTGTTTCCCAATCAGTTCGTCAACATCCGCCTGTTGGTGGATACCGAAAATGATCAGATCGTCGTCCCCACCCCGGCTGTCCAGCGAGGCCAGCAGGGCGCCTTCGTTTACATTGTGAACGAGGAATCCAAGGTCCAGATCCGGCAGATCGAACAAGGGGCCGTTGACGGAGAAACCACCGTCATCAAAAAAGGCATCGAAATGGGCGAGCAGGTCGTCGTTGATGGCATTGATCGCCTGCAGAACGGCAGTACGGTTCGCGTTCGCAAACCTGGTGAAGATCAGTTTGGTGGCGGCGCACCTGGTGGTCGTGGCCGCGGTGGTCGTGGACGGGCAGGGGCCAACGGCGGTGCTGCTCCCGCAGCTGGTGCCGAAGCGCCAGCCGGTGAAGGTGCTGCGCCCGGTGGTCGTGGTCGCGGTCGCCGTGGTGGGGGACCCACTCAGTGAACCCGTCCCGCGTATTCATCGAACGACCGGTAGCAACCTCACTCATGATGGTGGGGTTGGTGCTGGTCGGAATCGTGGCCTTCCTGCAGTTGCCGGTTTCGGCATTGCCACAGGTCGACTATCCCACGATTCAGATCCAGACCTTCTATCCGGGCGCAAGTCCGGAGGTTATGACTTCTTCGGTGACTGCGCCGCTTGAAAAGCAGTTTGGCCAGGTCCCTGGCTTGACCCAGATGACCTCGGTCAGCTCTTTCGGCAGTTCCATCATCACGCTCCAGTTCGCGCTCGATCTGAATATTGACATCGCAGAGCAGGAAGTTCAGGCTGCCATTAACGGCGCAGGGACCTTCCTGCCTCGCGATCTGCCAACGCCGCCCATCTACGCCAAGACAAACCCTGCCGACTCGCCGATTCTGACGCTGGCCGTTACTTCCGACACCATGCCTTTAACCAAAGTGCAGGAGTTGGCCGAAACACGCATGGCGCAACGGATCTCGCAGTTGAAGGGCGTTGGACTGGTCACCATCAGTGGTGGTCAGCGTCCGGCAGTCCGGGTTCAGGCCAATCCGGTGGCGCTTGCCTCTTACGGCCTCAGTATGGAGACGCTGCGTTCGGCGCTCGGCAGCGCGAACGTCAATGCGGCCAAGGGCAACTTTGACGGTCCCACCCAAGCCTGGACTATCAATAACAATGACCAGTTACAGAGCGGCGCGCAGTATGGCCCCATCGTCATTGCTTACCGCAATGGAGCCCCGGTCCGGCTTCGCGATGTAGCCACCATCATTGACGGGGCAGAGAACAAGTTCCAGGCAGCCTGGGTGAACTCGACGCCGGCCATTGTGGTCAATATCCAGCGTCAACCCGGTACCAACATTATTGGCGTCGTCGATAACATCCAGAAGCTGATTCCCCAGATTCAGTCGTCTTTGCCGGAAACGGTGAAGGTGAACGTCATCACCGACCGTACCACCACCATTCGCGCTTCGGTGGAAGACGTGGAATTCACGCTCCTGCTCACCATTGCCCTTGTGGTGATGGTCATCTTCCTCTTCCTGCGAAGCTTCTCAGCCACCATTATTCCTTCCGTCGCCGTGCCGCTGTCTCTCATCGGCACGTTCGCGGTCATGTACCTCCTGGATTACTCGCTGGATAACCTTTCCTTGATGGCGCTGACGATCTCGACGGGCTTCGTGGTGGATGACGCCATCGTGATGATCGAGAACATTTCGCGCTACATAGAAATGGGGGAGACGCCTATGGCAGCGGCCCTGAAGGGGTCGGCTGAAATCGGCTTCACCATTGTTTCGCTCACCGTTTCGTTGATCGCGGTCTTGATCCCCTTGCTCTTCATGGCCGATATTGTGGGTCGCCTGTTCCGCGAATTCGCCATTACCCTGGCAGTAACCATCATGATTTCGGCGTTCGTTTCACTCACGCTGACGCCCATGATGTCTGCCCGTATTCTGCGCCACCACCCGACGAGCGAACAGGGTTGGTTCTATAAGAGCTCAGAGTGGTGCTTCGTAAAGAGCATCGAAATCTACGGGGCGATTCTGCGCTTCGTGCTGCGCCACCAGACAGCCACTCTCCTGGTTGCTTTGGGGACGCTCGGGGCCACCGTTTATCTGTACACCATCGTTAACAAAGGCTTCTTTCCTGTTCAGGATACAGGCGTAATTCTCGGTATCTCTGAAGCTCCTGAAACCATCTCGTTCCCTGCCATGAGCATCAAACAGCAGGAACTTGCCAAAGTTGTCCTGGAAGATCCGGCCGTTCTCAATCTCACCTCTTTCATCGGCGTTGATGGCTTTAACACCACCATCAACAGTGGTCGGATTCAGATCACGCTGAAGTCCCTCGAAGAGCGCAAGATCGATGCCTCCGCCGTTATTCGCCGACTGCAACCGAAACTTGCGCAGGTAAATGGCATTAAGCTCTTCCTGCAGCCGGTTCAGGACCTTACGGTAGAAGACCGTATCAGCCGTACCCAGTATCAGTACGCGCTGGACGCTCCGGAAAAGAAGACTCTCGATGAATGGGTGCCGAAGCTTGTCGACCGGCTCAGCCAGATTCCGTCATTACGCGATGTTGCGAGCGATCTGCAGAACGGAGGCATTGGCCTTCACCTCGAAATCGACCGCGACACTGCCGGGCGCTTCGGTATCACCCCCCAGAACATTGACGATACCCTTTATTCCGCCTTCGGGCAGCGTCAGGTTTCCACCATTTTCACTCAATCAAACCAGTATCACGTTGTGCTGGAAGCAGCCCCGGAATGGCAGGGTAGCGCTGCCGCGCTCAAGCATCTTTATGTGCAGGTCGGGTCGGCATCCCAGAACCTGGCGTCCACCGTTGCGCTCGCCGGGACAAACACGGCGCTGACCGGTGCGGCACGCCTTTCTCAGGTACCTCTCGAAACGTTCACCACCGTTCGCGAAGTCCCCGCGGCTCTCACCATCAATCACCAGAGCCAATTCCCGTCGGCAACTATCTCCTTCAATCTTGCACAGGGCGCTTCGCTCGGTCAGGCAGTGGAAGAGATCAAGAAGGCGACGGCTGAAATTGGTATTCCCGGGAGTCTGGAAACCTCCTTCCAGGGCACGGCCCGCGCCTTCCAGAATTCGCTGGCCAATCAGCCGTTCCTGATTTTGGCCGCCATCATCACCGTCTACATCGTGCTTGGCGTGCTTTACGAAAGCTACATTCACCCCATCACGATTCTGTCGTCGCTGCCGTCTGCCGGCATGGGCGCCCTTCTTGCCCGCGTCCTGTTTAAGCAGGACCTCGATATCATTACGCTTATAGGCATCATCCTGCTCATCGGTATTGTGCAGAAAAACGCCATCATGATGATCGATTTTGCGCTCGAAGCGGAGCGTAAAGACGGTAAAGAACCGCTTGAGGCGATCTATCAGGCTTGCCTGCTCCGGTTTCGTCCCATCATGATGACCACCATGGCAGCGCTGCTGGGCGCGGTTCCCCTTGCGTTCGGCCGGGGTGTGGGCTCAGAGCTCAGGCAGCCGCTTGGTGTCACCATCATTGGCGGGCTGCTGGTGAGCCAGGTCCTCACCCTGTTCACCACTCCGGTGGTTTATCTCTGGTTCGGACGCCTGTCGGCGTTCGTTGATCGCAACAAGAGCCGCGATACCGACCCGAGTCTGGCCGTCATTCCGGAGGCCTTGTGATTACATCCATCCTGATGGGGAGTGTTTCCGCTTGAGCGTATCCACACCGTTTATTCGTCGGCCGGTAGCCACCACGCTGTTGATGATTGGTGTGACTATCGCTGGTTGTCTGTCGTACACGCTGTTGCCGATTTCGCCCCTGCCGCAGGTGGATTACCCTACCATCTTCGTCAGCGCCAGTCTTCCCGGGGGGAGCCCGGAAGTGATGGCGGCCTCGGTGGCCACGCCTCTCGAAAAGCAGCTCTCCCATATTTCCGGCGTCACCGAAATGACGTCGAACAGTTCGCTCGGTTCGGCCAGCGTGATTCTTCAGTTCGACCTGAGTCGCGATATCAACGCTGCGGCCCGCGACGTTGCCGCCTCTGTCGAGGCCGCCAAGGCTTACCTCCCGGCCAACCTCCCCACCAATCCCCGGTATCGCAAAGTCAACCCGTCAGACCAGCCGGTCATCATCCTTTCCATGCAATCGGACGTGGTGCCTACGCCGCAGATGTACGACATCGCTTCCTCCGTGTTCGCCCAGAAACTGGCGCAGATTGAGGGTGTTGGGCAGGTGCAGGTTGGCGGCAGTTCTCTCCCGGCCGTTCGCGTGGAGATGAACCCGCAGCCCGTGTCCCGCTACAACGTTGGCATGGATCAGGTCGCCAGCTTCCTGCGCTCCGCCAACGCGAATGCTCCCAAGGGAGAAATCTCCAGCGACCAGTTTCGGTGGCCTCTGTCCACCAGTGATCAGCTTATGGAGGCGAAGGACTACCGGAACCTGGTGGTCCTGTACAGAAACGGCGCACCCATCCGCCTGTCCGAACTGGGCAACGTGATCGATTCGGTGGAAGATGTCCGCAACATGGGCCTGGCCAACGGCAAGCCCGCCGTGCTGATCATGATCAACCGTCAGCCCAACGCGAACATCATCGACACGGTCGATCGCGTCCGGGCAATTCTGCCCCAGTTCCAGGCTTCGCTGCCGCCCACTATTACGCTCCACGTTGATAATGACCGCACCAACACGATTCGGGCATCGGTGGCAGACGCGCAGCGGAACATGATGATCTCGATTGGTCTGGTGATCATCGTCGTGTTCGTCTTCCTTCGCAACTGGCGAGCCACGCTGATCCCCGCCATTTCCGTCCCCATCTCGCTTGTCGGCACATTTGGCGTCATGTACCTTTGTGGCTACACTCTTGACAATCTTTCGGTGATGGCGCTGACGATCGCCACTGGCTTCGTTGTGGATGACGCGATCGTTGTTATCGAGAACATTACCCGCTACATCGAAATGGGTTATACGCCCATGGCGGCCTCGCTCAAGGGTGCTCAGGAAATCGGCTTTACCGTTCTTTCCATCAGTATTTCGCTGATCGCTGTTTTCATCCCGATTCTAATGATGGGGGGCATCGTCGGGCGACTCTTCCGCGAGTTCGCGGTCGTTCTCTCCACCGCCATCCTGATCTCCATGGTCGTTTCTCTTACAGCCACGCCCATGCTGTGCTCCCGGTGGCTAAAGACGAATCACAACCCTGGTCGCCTTTATCAGCTTACGGAGCGCTTCTACCAGTGGATTATCTCTACCTATGCTTCCGCGCTCCAGGTCGTGCTGAAGCACCCCGCGCTGACCATGGTGGTGATGGTGCTCACCATCGGCGTCAACATCTATCTTTATATTCAGATCCCCAAAGGCTTCTTTCCGCAGCAGGATACCGGTCGCCTGCAGGGCTCCGTTCAGGGTCAGCAGCATATCTCGTTTGCCGCGCTGGCTGAAAAGGCTCGATATTTCGAGCAACAGGTTCGCAGCGACCCGGCCGTCGATACGATCGACGTTTCCATCGGAGGCGGCGGGGGCCGCGGTGGTGGTGGTGGCGGCAACAGCGCCATGATGTTCCTCCAGTTGAAACCGATGAAGGAACGCAAGGCGACGGTGGATGAAGTGATCGCGCGCATTCGCCGCAAGACCGGCGGCATGCCGGGAGCCCAGCTCTTCCTGCAGGCGGCACAGGACATCCGGATTGGCGGTCGGCAGTCGAACGCCCAGTACCAATACACGCTGCAAACTCAGGAACTGCCCCTCCTCCAGGAGTGGGCACCGCGCGTGATGCGCCGCCTGATGCAGCTCCCGGAACTTGCCGACGTGAGTTCCGATCAGCAGAGTTCCGGGCTTTCTTCGAACGTGACGATTGATCGGGATACCGCGTCGCGGTTGGGGCTCACCGCGCAGGCCGTGGACAGCGCACTCTACAGTAATTTCGGCCAACGCCAGGTTTCTACTATGTACAAGGCGATCAACCAGTACCACGTGGTGCTTGCGCTGGAGCAATCCTGGTGGGCAACCCCCGAGGTATTGGACCGCATATATGTGCAGACGCCCCGCGGCGTCAGTATCCCGCTTTCCACCTTTGCCAAGTTCTCGGAAGGCCAAACTCCGCTGTCGCTCCCGCACCAGGGCCAATTCCCTGCCACTACCATCTCGTTCAATCTGGCTGAAGGCGTAGCGCTCAGCGATGCGGTGGATGCCATTCATAAGGCCGAGATCGATATGGGGACGCCGACTTCAATCACCAGCAAAATGGCCGGTACGGCGCAGGCCTATCAGGATTCGCTGAAGAGTCAGCCCATGCTGATTCTCACTGCCCTGCTCGCCGTCTATATCGTACTGGGCATTCTCTATGAGAGCCTGATTCACCCTCTGACAATTCTCTCCACGCTGCCTTCCGCGGGTGTGGGCGCTCTCATCGCCCTGGTTCTGTTCCGCACGGAACTTTCTATCATCGCCATGATCGCCATTATTCTTCTGATCGGCATCGTGAAAAAGAACGCCATTCTCATGATCGACTTTGCGCTCGCTGCAGAGAGAGATGAGGGGATGTCTCCGCGGGATGCTATTTATCGGGCGTGTCTGCTTCGTTTCCGCCCGATTCTAATGACCACAGCGGCTGCGCTGCTCGGCGCTCTGCCGATGGCTCTTGGCGTTGGAACCGGGTCGGAACTCCGCAAGCCTCTCGGCATCGCCATCGTCGGTGGCCTGATCGTCAGCCAGATGTTAACCCTCTTTACGACGCCGGTCATCTATATTACTTTTGACCGTCTGCGCCAACGCTTTTCCAGAAAACAACCTACCACGCACAAACCCAGCCACCGTCCGGGAATTCTGATCCCTGGCGGAATTGCGGAGAGTGCCGATTAACGATGCGCCAAACCAAATATCTGTTCCTTATCTCTGTCTTCTGTACCGGTTGCGTGCAGGTGGCGCCCAAGTACCAGAAGCCCGCCCTGATCGTTCCGCCCGCTCCGAAGTTCCAGGAGTTGACCGGCAGTGACGAGTGGAAGACTGCTGCTCCGGCAGATGCCGTTCTCAAAGGCAAGTGGTGGGAGGTTTTTGGCGACCCGCTCCTGAATAAGCTGGAAGAACAGGTTGACGTTGGTAACTACAACGTCAGGCAGATTGAAGCCCAGTTCCGACAGGCTCGTGCTTTGCTTCTGGTCAATTCTGCCGCCCTCTATCCGACCATTGGCACTACGCCCTCCATCAGCCAGACCGATCGCGGGACCAACGCCGGAGGCCGTGGCTTTGGCTCCAGCTTCAATACGCCGTTCTCGGCCAGCTGGGAACCGGATCTCTGGGGCCGTCTCCACACCATTATTGAAGGCAACACGGCGAATGCTCAGGTCTTTGCCGCGGACATCGAAAACATCCGTCTCAGCGTCCACGCCTCGGTGGCCATCAGCTACTTCAGCCTGCTGGCGAACGACATGCAGTTGGAACTGCTGAATTCCACAATTGACGCCTACCAGAAGTTCCTTACGCTGACGATGAACCGCTTCAACGGCGGTGTCGCATCGAAGGTGGACGTGACGCTGGCCCAGACGCAGGTCTACAACACGCAGGCACAGGCCACCGATCTGGCTGTCCAGCGCAACCAGCTGGAACATGCAATCGCTGTCTTGCTGGGTCAGAACCCTGCTGGTTTCTCCATCCCGCGTGGCAAGATCGCCGCGCCACCCCCACCGATTCCGGTTGCCCTGCCGTCGCAGTTGCTGGAACGTCGGCCCGATATTGCCGCTCAGGAACGTCTGGTTGCGGCTGCCAATGCCAACATCGGTCTGGCGAAGATCGCGTTCTACCCCAGCATTACACTGAACGCATCCACGGGTCTCTCCAGTGGCAGTCTGCTGAGTCTTTTGTCTTGGGCCAGTCGCACGTGGTCCGCCGGTCCCAATGCCTCCCAGACGCTGTTCGACTTCGGGCGCCGCGACGCTCAGTTGCTGCAGGTTCAGGCGGCATACGATTCCACTGTCGCCACCTACCGGCAACTCGTCCTCACTTCGTTCCAGCAGGTGGAAGATAATCTCTCCACCCTGCGGGTCCTGGCCCATGAATCCGAGATTCAGGACAAAGCTGTCGCCTCGGCGGAGCAGTCTCTGGCTCTGGAAACCGAACGCTACAAGGCCGGAACCGATTCGTACCTGAACGTCATTACGACTCAGACCATCACTCTCGCCGGAGAACGCGCGGCAGTGACCCTGCTGGGCCGCCGTATGACCGCCGCCATCAACCTGATCCTCGCTCTCGGCGGGGGCTGGGATGCGTCCAGCTTGCCGACCCTGCAGCAGATCAAGGATCCGGCTCTGGCTGATCCTGCTAATACTTATAAGGTCGCCCAAACCCAAACGCATTGAAAATCGTCGAATGCCCTCGTGATGCCTGGCAAGGTTTCGCGAAACAGATCCCGCCGCTTGAGAAGGCTCAGTACCTGAGCCTTCTGATTGAGGCGGGATTTCTGCATCTGGATGCTGTCTCATTCGTCTCGCCTCGTGCTGTCCCCCAAATGGCGGATGCTGAAGAGGTGCTACGACTCCTTGGCCCCACGCCTGGTGTTGAGATCATCGGCATCGTTATGAATGAGAAAGGTGCCATCCGGGCCCGTGAGACGGGGGCCGTTTCTACCGTGGGCTTCCCCTACTCGGTCTCGCCCACTTTCGGGATGCGGAACCAGCGGCAGACTCCTGCGGAATCCATGGCGGAACTCCGTCGCATTCAGGCCGTGGGCCTGAACGTCACCGTCTACCTTTCCATGGCGTTTGGAAATCCTTACGGTGATCCGTGGTCTGTGGAGACCGTTATTGCTGCCGCCGCTGAAGTTGCAGCCTTGGGGATTATCTCCATCTCTCTGGCTGATACGGTCGGAATGGCGGATGCGGGTTTGGTGGCGGATGTTTGCCGTGCGGTAACCGCGCGCTTTCCCGAGCTGGAAATCGGCGCGCACCTCCACGGCCTTCCCGGCGATACCGGCGACAAAGTTCGGGCGGCCGTGGGCGCTGGTTGTCGTCGCCTGGACTCCGTGATTGGTGGTTTCGGTGGCTGCCCCTTCGCCCAGGACGTCCGCATCGGCAATTTCGATACCGTGGCCGTCCTCCAGGCCCTGGGGGCGGGAACGGACCATCTTTCCGCCATTCGCTCCCGTGCTGCCTCCCTCGCTGCCCAATACGCCTGACCCGTTACGCTGGAGTTAGTGAAGAAGCCTGAAGTCATGAGCCCGGCCGGTTATTGGCCCCAACTCCACGCCGCCATTGAAGCAGGTGCGGACGCGGTCTATTTCGGCCTGAAGCATTTCAGTGCCCGGGCCAAAGTTGGGTTCGAAATTTCAGAATTGCCTGAAGTCATGCGGACGCTCCACGCCCGCGGTGTTCGCGGTTATCTTACCTTTAACACTCTGGTGTTTGAGCACGAGCTCCAGTCTGCTGCCGACGTAATCGCCCGCGTTGCCGAAGCGGGAGTGGATGCCTTGATCGTGCAGGATGTGGCGATCCTGAAACTCGCCCGCCAGATTGCCCCGAAGCTGGAGCTTCACGCCAGCACCCAGATGAGTGTCACGGATTCAGCCGGGGTCCGTTTCGCGCAATCGCTGGGGGTTACCCGGGTAACGCTCGCTCGCGAACTTTCTATTCCTGAAATCCGGACTATCTATGACGAGACTGGATGCGAGCTGGAAATGTTCGTCCATGGTGCGCTGTGTGTCGCGTACTCCGGCCAGTGCTTTTCCTCTGAAGCCTGGGGTGGCCGCTCCGCCAACCGCGGGCAGTGCGCGCAGGCCTGCCGCCTGCCGTATGAACTTCTGGTAGACGGAGAACTCACGCCGCTGGGCGATGCGCGGTACCTGCTCTCTCCCGGCGATCTTTATGCGCTGGAACAAACCCCGGAGATTGTGGCTGCTGGCGTGGGGGCTCTGAAGATCGAAGGCCGCTATAAGGACTCCGATTACGTGGCGCTCACCACCAACGCCTACCGCAGAGCGGTTGATGCGGCGTGGGCCGGCCACGCCGTCCGGGTCGCTCCCGAAGAAAAGCTGCAGCTGGAACAGGTGTACTCGCGCGGTCTCGGGGCCCACTTCGTCACCGGGACCAACCACCAGGCGGTGGTGCAGGGCAGGGCACCCAGGCACCGGGGCATCCTGATGGGGACGGTGCAGGAAGTGTTTCAGGAATCGGTAACAGTCCGTCCGGAAAGCGCCCACCGCATTGCCCCTCTCAAGCCTGGGGATGGTGTGGTGTTCGACGCCGCCGGGTGGCGCAGTCCCGGCGAGCGCGAGGAAGGTGGCCGAATCTTCACCGTGGCCGCTGATCAGGGTTTGCTTGTTCTCGAATTTGGCAACCGCGCCGTCAATTTTTCTCGCATCCGTTCCGGTGATCTGCTCTGGCGGACCGATGATCCCAACCTTGCGCAGGCCGTCCGACCCTTCCTCGAAGCCTCCGGTCCCCTCCACCGCCAGGGCGTCACTGTCCGCGTAACGGCACTCCTCAATGAGCCTTTGCGGACGGACTGGTGGCTTACCGCCAGGCCGGAAGTAACGGTTCACGCGGCGTCTGAAGCGCTGCTCAGTGAAGCCAAAAACCGGGGTCTCAGCGAGGAACAGCTTCGCGATCAGTTTGGCCGCCTCGGCGGAACCCCCTACGTTCTGGAGGCGCTGGAACTGGAAAGCTCCGGCGCGCTGTTCGCTCCCGTCTCGGTCCTCAACCAGGTCCGGCGGGACGCCGTCAGCGCGCTTACGGATCTCCAGCAGGCGCATCACCCCGGCCCCATCAATTCGGTTCGCGTAGCCGCCCCGGAAGCCCAACCGGGCCCGGTCCCCGCCGCGACGCATCTCCACCTTTTGGTGCGGACGCCGGAGCAACTGGAGGCCGCGCTGCTACTCCAGCCTTCCAGCATCACGCTCGACTACCTCGATCTTTACGGCTTGCGTCCCTCCGTGGAAAGAGTGAAGGCTGCAGGCATTACCGTTCGCGTTGCCAGTCCGCGGGTTCTGAAACCAGGAGAGGCACGCATTGTGAATTTCCTGGTCAGCCTGGACTGCGAAATTCTTGTTCGCGCCACCGGAATCCTCCACACGCTCCGGCAACAGGCTACGCACCCGCTGATCGGGGATTTCAGCCTGAACGCCGCCAACGCCATTTCGGCTGCCGAGTATTTTGATCTGGGGATCTCCAGGCTCACCCCCACCCACGATCTGAACGCTGCCCAGATCGCTGACCTTGCCCGGGTTTGCGGGCCAGGGACAATGGAAGCCATCGCCTACCAGCATCTCCCCGTGTTCCACACGGAGCACTGCGTCTTCTGCCGGTTCCTGTCCAGCGGGACCAGTTACCGTGACTGCGGGCGTCCGTGTGAAACACACCGGGTCGAGCTTCGGGACCAGAGCGGTCGGGCTCATCCCGTGATGGCCGATGTGGGTTGCCGCAATACGGTTTTCGGCGCGGAAGCCCAGGAAGCCAGCGGACATTTGAAGCTCTGGCTCGAAGCCGGAATCCGCCATTTCCGCCTGGAATTCGCCCACGAAACAGCAGCCGAAGTGACCGCAGTCACGGAAGCCTGGCAGCGAGCGCTTGCCGGCACGCTGCCACCGGCGCAGCTCCACGCCGAACTCAGGGCTGCCGCACCCGGCGGAACCACGCAGGGCAGCCTCTACATCGCGAATAATTACCAGACGTTACCCATCCTTCAGTAACTGTCTCGATATACTGTCTATTTCCCATGCCAACTCTCGACGTAAACGAGATCTGTAAGATCTTGCCCCACCGCTACCCCTTCCTTTTGGTTGATCGCATCCTTGAGGTTGATGACGAAAGCATTGTCGGCATCAAGAATGTGACGGCAAATGAGCCGTTTTTCCAGGGTCACTTCCCTGGTTTTCCGGTTATGCCCGGCGTTCTGATCATCGAAGCGATGGCCCAGACGGCCGGTATTCAGGTCCTTCGCAGTATCCCGGACCGTGATAAAAAGCTCGTTTTTCTGGTATCAGTGGATGGTGCCCGCTTCCGTCGCCCGGTCGTCCCAGGAGACCAGCTGCGCTTCGAAATGCGCGTCATCAAGCGCAAAGGTTCCGTTGCGAAGATGGCTGGCAAGGCCTATGTGGACGGCAAGGTCGTCGCGGAAGCCGAAGTCATGTGCAAGCTCGAAGATAAACCTGTTGCCGACCAGGCTCCCCAGGCCGAATAAATGCCGGTCCACCCGACGGCAATCGTCGATCCCGGAGCAAAGCTTGACCCCACGGCCGAGATCGGGCCCTTCTGCGTACTTGGTGCCGAGGTTGAAATTGGTGCCAGAACGCGGCTGATGGCCCATATCTTCGTGGAAGGTCCTACAACTATCGGAGAAGACAACGTCTTCTTTCCCTATTCTTCGGTTGGCGTGGCTTCCCAGGATTTGAAGTACAAGGGGGAGCGCGCCGTCACAACCATCGGCAGCCGGAATCACATCCGGGAATTTGTGACCATTCACCGGGGAACAGAGGGCGGCGGCCTGGTTACCTCCATCGGAGATGACTGTCTGCTGATGACTTACGCTCATGTGGCACACGACTGCCGGATCGGCAATCACGTTATCCTCGGGAACAGCGTCGGTTTGGCAGGGCACGTCACCGTAGAGGACTGGGCGGACGTTAGTCCGTTCAGCGGCGTGCACCAGTTCTGCCGGATTGGCAGGCATTCGTTTGTGGGGCCTTACAGCGTTATCAAGCAAGATGTAATGCCTTATTCTTTAACGAGTTACCAGCCTGAAGTTCAGGTATACGGTGCGAACTCGATAGGCCTCAGCCGAAGGGGTGTGGAGAAGAGCTCTATTGAGGCTCTGCAGACCGCACTTCGCCTGTTGACTCGTGCCGGGCTGAATACCTCTCAGGCGGTGGAGCGGATCCGGACAGAAGTTCCTCCGTGTGCGGAAGTGGATACGCTGCTCGAGTTCATCGCGACTTCTGAACGTGGCGTTGTAAAGGGATGAGGTACGGCATCATCGCCGGAAATGGACGGTTCCCCGTTCTGGCGCTGGAGACTGCGCGCAAGCAGGGGGATGAGGTGGTGGTGTTTGCCATTCGGGAGGAAGCTTCCCCGGAAGTTGAATCGCTGGCCACCAAATGCTATTGGATCTCGCTCGGCGAACTCGGCAAGCTGATTGACGGCTGCAAGAACGAAGCCATTTCGAAGATCATGATGGCCGGGCAGGTAAAGCACGCGAAGATCTTCTCGAATATCCGGCCGGATTGGCGTCTGGCGAAGCTCCTGCTGGCACTGGCCACGAAGAATACGGATTCCCTGATTGGCGGCGTTCAGCAACTCCTTTTGAATGAAGGGATTGAGCTTGTTGACTCAACTTTGTTGTTGAAGCCGCTTTTGGCTATCGCCGGGGCGATGACCACGCGCAAGCCAGACGCCGATGAGCGTCGGGATATTGAATATGGCCGCCGGATCGCCAACGCCCTGGCCAGTCTGGATCTGGGGCAGAGCGTAGCCATCGCAGATCGGGCCTGTGTGGCGCTGGAAGCCATGGAAGGTACAGATGCCATGCTCCGCCGCGCGGCGAGCCTTGTGGAGGGCAAGCGGCTTACCCTTGTGAAGGCCTCGTCCCGACGAAGACATCTGTTGTTTGACGTTCCGGTGATCGGGCCCGGGACAATCGACACCATGATCGCTACGGGAACGACAGTTGTGGCAGTGGATGCCGGCAGAACCCTTTTGTTGGATCGCGAAGAAATGCAGAGTAAAGCCAATGCCGCAGGGATCGCGGTGTTTGGCATGGAACCAGAGGCGAACAGCTAAAATGACCCGCATCGCAGTAATCGGAGCCGGCGCTTTCGGTCGCAATCACGTCCGCGTAGTTTCGGAAAACAGCCGCGCGAAACTAGTTTATGTTGTAGACGCTAACTTGAAGCGAGCAAAAGAGTTCGCTGATGCAAACCAATGTGAGTCAGCGGGCAGCTACGCCGAGGTTCTCGGCAAAGTGGATGCCGCGATTCTGGCCGTCCCTACCGTTGCCCACTGCGAAGTTGGTGTGGCGTTGCTGGAAGCCGGTATCGACGTCATGGTCGAAAAGCCGATTGCTCCCACGCTTGCTGAAGCCGATCGGTTGATCGCCGCCGCCGAAAAGGGTGGTCGGATCCTGCAGGTGGGGCATCTGGAGCGCTTCAACCCGGCGGTTCTCGCGCTCGAACGCCTGGCGACCATCCCGCTGTTCTTTGAAGTTCACCGGATGAGTGTTTTCACGCCGCGCAGTCTCGACGTGGATGTTGTGCTTGACTTGATGATCCACGATCTCGATATAGTTCTATCACTTACAAGGTCTAACCTAAAAGAAATTCGAGCTGCCGGAATCTCCGTACTTTCGCCGAAAGTCGACATTGCGAACGTCCGGCTGGAGTTCGAAGATGGCTGTATCGCCAACCTGACGGCGAGTCGTGTATCGACGGAAAAGGTCCGCAAGCTACGGCTCTTCCAGCCCCGGCAGTACGCCTCACTGGATTACGCGGCGAAGACCCTGGCGGTCTTTTCCGTAGGCGGCGCGGACGGGATTGGCTTCGAGCAGGCCCCGGTGGAAGCTGGCGAACCGCTGAAGCTCCAGTTGGACGCTTTTCTGGACGCCGTAGAATCCCGTCAGGCACCGAAACTGAATGGTGTTGTGGCTCGTCATACACTTGAAATCGCCCTCGCCGTTCTTGATAAGATCGGGGAACATGCGGGCGTCGTTTCGCGGACCCTCGCGGACTGGAAGCCTTAACCTGCTGGAAACCGATTCAATAGTCCCGGAACCTAAACTCAACCTGCTCCTCGAACGAGACACGGTTTGGGCGGCGCATCGCTTTCGGGTGGCCGCAATCGGGTCGGCAGTTGTACATCTGCTGCTCACCACGGCCGCGCTCAACGTCCAGGAGAGTCCCTACCGTCCCAGACGGCCGGAACGGATTCTGGTACAACGTGTCACGCCTCTTTATACACCTCCTGAACTGACTCAGAAAGCAGTGAATAAAGTGCCGATAACAAAGGAGTTATCGGTTGAGTCTATTGCGCCGCGCCCCACCCTGAAGTCGCCCGCGCCGGCTCCGGCGGCAGCCATGCCACAGGTAGCGAAAGTGGCCCCCCCCATGCCGGCGCCTCCGACTCCGAAAGAAGCTCCACGGCAGGTAGTGGTGGAGCCGCCGAAGCTTGAAGCTCCCGTGCAGGGATTACAGACGGCGCAGCTGCCTAAGTCCAATCTTCCCAATCCTGTAGCGGAAAAACCGAAAGTAGCGCTGGAGAGCGTGATGGCGGGAAATCAGGCTCCAGGAACGGGTGCCGGGCGGGGAACCGGGCTAATTCAGGTTCCCACCGGGTCGATCCAGGAAGCTGTTAGAAGCCTTTCCCGTTCCTCGGGAAGTGTGGGAGCGGTGACGATAGGTGACGTTGGCGATGATTCAGGAATTGGACAGGGCCTGAACCTGCCACCTTCTGCTGGCCGGCCCCGTTCCAATCTGGAGCTCAAATCTGACCCAATGGGCGTCGATTTCCGGCCATACATGCTGCAGGTTCTGGCTGCGGTTCGCCGAAACTGGTTCGCTGTCTATCCGGAGGCGGCACGGCTCGGTCAGCGGGGGCAGGTAGTGCTACAGTTTGCGATTTCCAAGCAGGGCGGCGTTGTGAAGGTTGTGTTTTCCGGTGCCTCCGGGGCGAAGGCTCTGGATCAGTCCGCCGTTGCGGCCATCAGCGCATCTAACCCGCTCCCGCCCTTACCCTCTGACTTCAAAGGAGATCGTATCGTTCTCCAGATGACTTTCCTTTACAATATGCCCCGCTAGAAACACCTGTAGCCATGTATCTGCCCTCTCATTTCCGTGAAGATCGGCCCGATGTCTTGCGGCAACTGATGGAGGCGCATCCGTTGGCGGCCCTCGTAAGCACGGGAGATGCTGGCCTTGTGGCGAACCACCTGCCCCTGCTTTTTGATCCGGCAGAAGGCCCGTACGGTACTCTTACGGGACACTTGGCTCGGACTAACGACCAATGGCAGACGTTTGGATCGGCGGCCGCCCTTGCCATCTTTCAGGGGCCACATGCGTACATTAGCCCCGCCTGGTACCCCACAACGCAGGAAACAGGGCAGGCGGTCCCGACCTGGAACTATGCCGTGGTTCATGTTTGGGGAACGGTTGAGGTATTTGACGATGCCTCCCGGCTGCGGAGCTTACTTACCCGCCTGACCGCCAGGCATGAGGAACCTCGACCGGATCCCTGGTCGCTCGCCGACGCCCCGGGGGGCTACATCGACAATCTGCTCCGCGCCATCGTGGGAATTGAAATGCGGATTCATCGGCTGGAAGGCAAGTGGAAGGTGAGTCAGAACCAGCCCGAGCGGAACCGGGAGGGCGTGGTTGCGGGCCTCAAAGCAGAGCTGGGCGAACAGGGCACGGCAATGGCGGAACTGATTCGGGGGAACCAGACGGTATCATAAGGTGTCCAAACCCAAAGCTTATGCGGCGTCTATTTGTATTACTTATAACTCCAGTTCTGTTGTGCGGTTTCGCTTCCGCTGCTGCCATCCTGCCTGAAACCATCGGCCACTGGCAAAAAGGCGAACCCGGCGCCGCCCCCGTACCCGACCAAACTGTTTGGGAGGAGTATGGACTACAAGAGTCGGAGTCGACTCCCTACTCGGATGCCGGCAAGAAGTTCACTCTGACGGCCTATCGGTTTTCTGATGCTACCGGAGCCATGGCGGCCTTCATTCAGCTGCGGCCCGCCGATGCAAAGCCGGTCCAGTTGATGGGGACGACGGTACAGAACGTGGACCGGCAGATGGTGTCGGCCGGTAACTATATCTTCGTGTCGGACGGGTATCGTTTGTTGCCTGAAGAGCTGAGCCATTTGTTTGCGTTGGCTCCGCTGTATGCGCGGTCCCCCCTCCCGACGCTGCCGAAGTACTTACCCGCAGGGGCCGCGGTAAACTCCGAGCGATACATTACGGGGCCGGTGAGCCTGGCGCGATTTGCTCCGGCAATCTCGCCCTCCACAGCCGCCTTCCGCTTCAGTGCGGAGGGGGTTATCGCGAAATATGGTCCTTCCGATAGCGAAACGACTCTTGTAATTTTTAGCTATCCAACGATGGAGATGGCTCGTGACCGGGTGGGCCCGTTCAGCCAGATTCCGGGCGGGGTGGTCAAACGCTCGGGACCTTTGGTGGCGATCACACTGGGAGCTCCCACTCCGGACGAGGCGGAGAAACTTCTGGCCCGGGTGAAGTATTCGGCGGACGTGACGCTCCCGCAGAAGGTGCCCGGACTGAAAGATAATCCCGGTAACCTGTTGTGGAATATAGCCATTCTCTGTGGCGTTCTGATCGCGCTTTGTCTCACGTCCGGCCTCGCGTTTGGCGGTTTGCGGTTACTCTTCCGGCGCGCCGGTCCCGATGGCGACGAAAATGAAATGATTTCTCTTCACCTTTCCGGCAGGCCTGACCAAAAACTCTGAAGTGCTTTGTCTGGTATGAATTGGCGTATCCCGGCTGGCCGAAATACGTCCCTTCTGGAGTAGTCCGGATTGATCAGTGCGGCTTTCGTTGGAGCGTATAACTATCTTGTTTCTATATGGTTACCTGCCAGTTCTTCGAGTTGAGCTTTTTCGCTTGACGAACGGCATCCGAAAACCTTAAGATCCAATCATAAAGTTTTTGGCGGCTGCGAAGCCGTCGAAAATGATTCTCCCATCAACAACTGTTCTTTATAGAACGGTTCAAAACAAAAGCCCACCTCTTGAGGTGGGCTTTTCACTTCTGATTTGCTGGCGGGGAGTTACTTCAAGTTGTAAACAGGTGCCACGGTCAGCAGCGCGATTCCGACCGCCAGCAGGACCAGCATGGAGGTGAGAAGACCTTTCACCTTGCTGTCTGCATCTCCAAACTCTTTCCACCACAGCAAGCCGGATAGCGTACCAAGCAGCGTGCCACCCTGCGAAAACGCGAAAGCCAGAACGGGCGGGACCTGCGCAATCGGGTCCGCTTTGGCGACCACGAAGGAGGAAAGCAGGGCTACAACCCACAGCACGCCACCGAGGAACCCCATGTAATGAGCCCTCGCATTGCCCTTGAAGTACTCGCCGAAGTCGAGGACCTTGCCCTGAACCGGAAGATTCATGAAGAACAGACTGTAGACAAAAGTGGAGAAGACGATGCCGACGGCGAACGTGACAATGAGGCCGTAGGGTCCAAGACCGATCTCGGGGTCACGGGCGAGGTCCATCAGGGGGGTATAAGACCCCATCAGGATGCCCCCCACGACCGCCAAAAACAGGCCTTTCGGGCTGAAAGTCTTCTTTGTTGATTTGGTTTTTCCCTGCTGTACCAGCGCGACCAGTCTGTTCATGGTGTTGACTTTGAACGCAATGGAGGCGACGACGGCGGTGACGATCAGACAAAATGCGCCGGCACCGAGCAGGAGCGAATTTGCGGTTCCCGGGTTCAGGATATTGTTCCAGATGGCAGCCACCACAACAGCCAGGCCAAGGCCGATAGGGAAGGCGACGGTAATTCCCGTCAGGGAAACAGAGGCGAGCAACATCATGTTCCCGAGATTCATGAGACAGCCGGCCAGGAAGCTGAACAGTTCCTGGCGTTTACCTGCATTGCGGATGTCATCGAGGAAAGAGAAGCCGTCCCAACCGAGGCTGCCGAGGGTTAAAGCAGCCAAAAGGGCAGCAAAAAACACCCCAATAGCGAAGTCAAAGTAATAAAGTTCAAACCTCCATTTGGAGCCGGCGGCCTTGAAAGTGCTGGCCCACGCACCGGAGCAAAGCATGCCGATGAGGAGCAAAATCATAGAAAAAAGGTAAGTCGACGGAAGTATCATTAGGGGGTCGTTTCTTAGCTACCGTACAACGCTATCGTGTTGCGGGTCAAGGACGTGGCATTCCGGGACGGATTTGCCGGCGTAATAACTAAGGCCATAGACAAGAAATCGCTTATTGGCCGGGGCGCAGGAGGGGCGCTCGCGGACCCAAAGCGGGCGGGCCGTGGCGGCCTGGTCCACGGCAGGGAAGACGGTGACCTCAAACCAGAAGAACGCCAGGGCTGCGGTGAACAGGGCCAGCGGGACCGCGAACCGACGAAAGGGGGCGGTTTTTGTGACAAGCCAGGCGCCTCCGCCCAGCACTACAATCCAGAGGGCACTGGCAGCCGAGGCCTGAGCTTGCCGCAGACCATGGGCCAGGGCTTGCGGTGCAACCTGAGCTGCAAGTGGCAGCAGCCCGAGCAGTGCCAGGGGCGCGATAATGGCCCGATCCGGACGTGACGCCCGGGCCAGACCCAGCGCCAGCAGGATGGCGAGAGCGGGCAGCAAGGGCAGCGGGTAGTGCGGGAGCTTGTTCACTGTGGCTGAGAGAAAAACGAAGCCAAAGCCGACCACGGCCCACAGTGTCCTGATCTGCGCGTTGCCTCGGGGGCGGGGGGCCAGGGCCAGCAGAGGGAACCAGGGGAACAACAGCATGGCCAGCACCGGGACGTAATACCAGAAAGGCTGGACGTGCTGGAGAGCGGTGGAAGTGGCGCGCCCAAACTGGTGTTCCAGGAACAGGACGCGGAAGAACTCCGGGCCATTTTGGAGAGCACATAAAATGTGCCAGGGCAGAACGACAAGCAGGAATGCGCCGACTGGTGCGGGCCGCAGCAGTGCGTTCCAGCGTCGGTCCAGCAGCAGAACCGGAGCAAAAAAAATACAGGCGATCAGGCTTTTCGCCAGCACGGCAACTCCCAGCAAAGCCGCCACCGCTATGGCTCGGCGACCGCCCAGGCCTTCTCCGAGCGCCAGCAGGAGAGCCGCCGAGAAGGCGGCGGCAAGCGGAATATCGGTGATTGCGATGTGGCTGTAAGCGAGCCAGCCGACGCTGGTGGCCAGAATTGCGACAGCATATGTGGCGACCGGCAAGCTCCACAGCGTCCGAACCCGAAACCAGAAAAAGACGAGAAAGGCGAGGCTCAATACAGCGACAGGAAGGCGAGGCGCCAGTTCCGGACCAAATCCGAGCCGGAAGCCGAAGCCGGTGATCCAGTAGAGCAGCACTGGTTTTTCGAACCATGGCTGGCCCCAGAGCCGGGGCGTGATCCAGTCGCCCGAGCGCGCCATAGCCTGGCCGATGGCCGCATAGCGGGGTTCATCCACACTGACCAGGCCCATGGTGCTGAGGTTAAGGAGGTAGAGCGCCAGGCCGAGGACGATGGCGGCCATCCCGGCGACCCGTTCCGCTGTCTTGGCCAATCTTATTGTCACCAGCTTTGCTTACTCACCAGTTTCCAGTATGACCGGGGCCTCCGCATGTCCAAGCCAGCCGATCATCTGGCGCAGGGCCTGGTAACTGGCCAGGCGGGCGGCGTCGGTGTCCTCGGTTTCGGCTCGGGCGACGTGCTCCTTCATTTGTCGGAACACGATGGGATCCAGGGAGAGCAGGGCGTCCGTCCCCGACGCCGCATATTTCACCAGGACATAACGGATGAGTTCGCGCAACGGAACGGCGGTTAAGGTGGAGAGGTTGCGCAGGGTTGGCATGGGGTCGGCGGCGGTATAGCAGGCGACCTCGGCGCGGAAATTGGCGTGCGGGTCCGGGATCATTGCTTGCCTCCGGGCAGGAAGACGGCCAGGTTGCTGCCGACAGAACGGCCCTGGGGGTTATCGGACGACGTGTTTACGATTGCCAGGGCGTGGGTTACCGGATCCTGCATCGCGAGCGTGCTGGAACCGCCACCGTCCAGATTCAGGGCGTCCTCCACGTGGAATCGCGACTGGAGAAGGCGGGCTACTTCGGAGACGGTCAGACCGAGGCTGCCGGCTGCGCGGTCGACGACGAACAACACCAGCCTTCGGCCCTCGGCGGCAATGCCGAGAGCGGTGCGCGCCTGTGGCACTTCGTACGAGGAATGGTGATTTGTGTAGTTTCCCGGGCCCCCGGGAGCCAGGGTGCCGTCGGGGTGTTCCGTGTCGCGGTAGAGCGGGATCGTTACCTGGCCGTGGGTGACAATTTGTGCGGATCCGGCGAGGGTGGTCCAAAGCAACTCGCGGGGCTCGCCTGAACGGACCACGGTGGCGTGGTTTGTGCGATCAATATTAACGGCTGGAGAGTTGGCAGCCAGCGCGTATGCCTGGGCCGGGGCTTCGAAATCGGAGACGAGTATTCCATCGGAGACGGCCAGGCCTATAAGGTTTGCGTCGGGTTCGGCCGATGGAAAGGGCAGGAAGAAGTGCGCGTTGATGGCGAACTGCGCTTTTTGCTGGCGGAGGAATTCGAGAGTCGTTTGGCGGACGGTCTCCCGGGTGCCTCCTGGTGGCGTCAGGTGCAACCGGAGGCCGGGTGTGGAGAGTTCGATTTCGACAATGTGGGCAGTGAAGTTTCGGGGCGTAGTGTCGCGGAGGGTAGTCGCGGTGATGCCGGGGTAGGGGTGTGCGGTAACCGCCTGGGGGCGTGCCATCCCGGGGCTCAACAGCAGGACCAGGGTCAGCGTGACAGGCCAGCGCGAACCGGGTACCCGGAAATCGGGCAAGGCTGCGCCGGGACACAGTGCGCGAGAATAAGAAGATACAAAAGGAATTAGCATGACGCTCTTAGAACAGCTTCGCAAAATGACGGTCGTGGTGGCAGACACCGGCGATATTGAAGCTATAGAAAAATTTCTGCCTCGCGACGCAACGACTAACCCCTCGCTGATTACAGCTGCCGCGGAGATGCCGAAGTATTCGCAGATTGTTGACGATACGCTTCGGGGAGCACGGGCCGAACTGGGGGCCTCGGCGTCACCGGCAAGTGTGGCCAATCTGGCGTTCGAACGTCTGGCCGTGGAATTCGGGAAGAGGATTCTGGCCATTGTGCCGGGTCGCGTTTCCACCGAAGTGGACGCGCGTCTGTCGTTTGATACGGCGGCTTCGATTGCCAAAGGCCGTCAGATTATTGCTCAGTATGAGACGGCCGGGATTTCCCGGGATCGCATTTTGATCAAGATCGCCTCCACCTGGGAAGGTATTCAGGCAGCCGGGGTGCTGGAAAAAGAAGGCATTCACTGCAACCTGACGTTGCTGTTCGGGCTGCACCAGGCGATTGCCTGCGCTGAATCCGGCGTCACGCTGATCTCGCCGTTCGTTGGCCGCATTCTGGACTGGTACAAGAAAGACACGGGCAGAGATTATGCCGCTGCGGAGGATCCGGGTGTTTTGTCGGTTCGGGCGGTTTACGAATACTACAAGAAGTTCGGCTACAAGACGGAGGTGATGGGCGCCAGCTTCCGCAACACAGGCGAAATCACGGAACTTGCCGGGTGCGATCTGCTCACCATCTCACCGGGGCTGCTGGCGGAACTGGATGCGACGGAAGGCGTGCTGCCCCGCAAGCTCGATCCCGCCCTTGCCGCCACCTCCACGGTAGAACGCATTCCGATGGACCGCGCCGCTTTTGAGGCGATGCATGAGGAAAACCGCATGGCGAACGACAAGCTTGCGGAAGGTATTGCCGGTTTCAGCAAGGCGTTAGTGCATCTGGAAGACCTGCTGGCGAAGCGCATCACGATTCTGGATGCGGAAGCGGTGCAAGCCTGAAGCTGGCGGCGGCAAGACAGGCAGCGTACGCGGCGCTGCTGGCGGTAGAGCGCGGAGCGTGGTCGGCTGAAGCGCTGGCGTCTAAGTCCGTGCAGCTGGATGCCAGAGATGCGGGGCTGGCGTCCGATATCGTTTTCGGCACACTGCGGCGCAGGGGACAGCTGGATGCGATCGCGGGAGCCTGCTCCACACGACCCATTGCGAGGCTGGACGTGGAAGTGCGCATCGTTCTGGAAATGGCGGTATATCAGTGTATCTTCCTGGACCGCGTGCCGGATCATGCGGTGGTGAACGACGCTGTTGAATTGGCGCGCAGGGCAGGGAAGGCGTCGGCTGCAGGTTTCGTGAACGCGATTCTGCGTGGAGTGATGCGGCAGGTGATTACCGCGCCGGATGAAGCAGCTACGCCGGCGTGGCTGCTGGAGCGATGGCGGAAAGAGTTTGGGGTGGAGACCACGGCGGCCATTGTGGCGGCGAGTCTGGCTCCGCCACGGCGCTACATTCGAACAGGTGGTGCGCCGCCTCCGCCCGGGGCTATTGCAACAGACGTGTTTGGTTGCCATGAGTTACCCTCGGGCGATCCGAAGGCATTTCGCTTTCAGGATATTGGTTCGCAGGCTGTTGTTCCGCTGCTGAAGCTGGAACCGGGGCAGCGTTTTCTGGATGTTTGTGCCGCGCCTGGCAACAAGACGGCGCAGGCGCTTGAAACTCCGGTTCGGGCGGTTGCCTGTGAGCTCCATCCTTCACGTGCGCACGGGCTGTTGCAACTGGGTATTCCGGTTGTGGTGGCGGATGCGAGGGCACCCCTTCCATTTTCGGTGAAATTTGACCGGATTTTAGTGGATGCCCCGTGTACCGGGACCGGTACGCTTTCACGCAATCCGGAAATCAAGTGGCGCCTGAAGCCCGAGGATCTTGCGGACCTGCAAAATCGCCAGAAGGCCATTCTGGGCAACGCGCTGGCCCTGTTGGCGCCTGGCGGGCGTCTGGTGTACTCAACCTGCTCGCTCGAACGGGAAGAAAACGACGATGTGGTTGGCAACTGCGGCTACGCGGTAGCGGAGACTTTGCGTCGACTTCCGGGCAGGGACCCGGGCGATGGTTTTTTTGCCGCGGTAATTTGCGGGTAAACCAAAAGTCGCTTTGACAAGTTTCGCGTAATCATGCCACAATCCCAGGGTCATGATTACGCGTGATCGCCTCCCATATTTCGTGGTCTTTGTGAAGGACCACAGTACAGCCGCGGATTTTTTTACACAGAACCTGCACTTGCAAACAGGACGATTTCCCGCCTCGGTTCCCGCAGGGAAGCTTGCCGGAATCGCCACCGCGCTGGCTCTTCACGGCACCACCCTCCTGCTGGTGAACGACAGCGCTAAAGATGTTGTTGCCGGCGTGGAATCCGGCCGGGGCTACCCCAGCTTCGAAGTGGCGGATTTGGCCACCTTTCATGCCGCCGCGAAAAAGAATGGCACAGAAGTGGTGCAGGAACCCACGGTTGGAGATTTTGGCACTTTTGCGGCTTATCGCGGTCCGGATGGCCTGATTGTGATGGCCGTCCAAGTGAATAAACTGCCGGAAAGTCATGGCATTGTGTTGTCGGGCGGCGGTGCCTACGGTGCGTTCGAGTTGGGGGTACTGCGTAAGCTTGCGGCTTCGGTGCACGGCTCGGACACGGGCCTGAACAGCTTGCGACCCTCGGTGCTGACCGGGACTTCGGTTGGAGCTTTCAATGCGGCGTGGCTGGCATGTGCGATTTCCGATTCGTACAGGACACTGCCGGAAATCGCCGAGGGGCTGGTCAATGTGTGGCGAAAGAAGATTGCCGGCGGAATCCACAATAACGGAGTTTTTCGTGTCCGGGGCGATGTCCTGAGTCTGGCATCGCTCAGAGCGGCCCCTCGGGATTCGGCATTTCTGGCTGCCGACCTTCTGAAGAGGCTTGCTTACGTAAGTAAATCTGTGCCCCCCGAACTCTCGCGGTTGCTGGAATCGGTGGACATAAGCTCGCTGATTTCTGCAGAACCGCTGCGTGAATTGCTCGAGGAGACGCTGAGCTGGCAGGCGTTGCAGAAGTCACCCTGCCGGCTCCAGATTGCCGCTACCGACTGGGAAGCGGGAACCGTGCGGCTGTTTGGGCATGGCAGTTCCGTCTTGCCGCATGAAGAACTGATGCGCGAATCGAACTTCAGGGATTGCGTGATGGCGTCGACAGCTATTCCGGGTTTGTTCGCGCCTGTGGAAGTAGAAGCGGATAAGCCGGGTGGCGGTCGGGAGAAGCGTCTCTACGTGGATGGTGGCCTGGTCATGAATTCGCCTCTCAATCCGGCTATTGATGCCGGAGCGACTGTCGTCCACCTGATTTGCCTGAACCCGGACGTCAACACCTTAACGCTGAGTCCGGTGAACAGCACACTTGACACCCTGGAGCGATCACTGGCGACGGCGGTTGCCTCGGGGGTTTCCTCGGAACTGGCCAGGGTGAAGCTGGGCAACCGACTTGCCGGAATTGTCCGGAGACAGCATTCAGACGACTTCTACCGGGAAGTTACCGTGCACCGCTACCACCCCGATAAGCAGGTTCTGGGGGGAGTTCCGGGCATTCTCGATTTCTCTCTGAAACACATTGATGAACTGATCGCGAACGGCGAAAAAGTTGCGGGGCAGCATGACTGCAAGCAGGCCGGATGCATTTTGCCGCAGAACCAGTTCGAGCCGACGGTGCGAAGGAAATAGCCGCTTTCCCGAAGCGTGGTAAAATCGAGTTTTGGTCCACATCCTTCCATCCCTGCTCGCTGCCGACTTTTCCCGGCTTGGAACCGACATTGCGACGGTGGAGCGCGGTGGAGCGTCCATGCTTCATGTGGACGTGATGGACGGGCATTTTGTGCCCAATATTACGATGGGGCCACCGGTGGTGGAATCGCTTCGGAAGATCACGAAATCGGTGCTGGATGTGCATCTGATGATCACGGACCCCGACACCTATGCGCCCGTTTTTATTCAGGCCGGTGCCGATCAGGTTTCGGTGCATTATGAAGCGGCGCGGCATCTGGACAGGACCCTGCGGCTGATTCGGGGTCTGGGCGCAAAGGCTGGCGTTGTGCTGAATCCGGGAACACCAGTGAGTGTGCTGGAAGACGTTCTCCATTTGGCCGATTTCGTGCTGGTAATGAGTGTGAACCCCGGGTTTGGCGGCCAGAAGTTCATTCCGCACTCGCTCAATAAGATCCGGCAACTGGCGCGGATCCGGGCGGAAAAGGGGCTGGACTTTGCGATCGAGATCGATGGCGGAGTGGGCCGCGATAATCTGGAAAGTATAGTCGAGGCGGGTTGTGACTGGCTGGTGGCTGGATCTTCGGTCTTCCATAGTGCCGATCCGGCCGCAACCGTGAAAGAAATGCAACAGCTCGCTGAGCGGGCTGCTGGGACAATTCGGGTTTGAAAGTTTGGGTTTGAGGGGACGAAACGGTTCAAAGATGCAAAGACGCCATCCATTTTTCGTAGTTCTTGCGAGTTCGCTCGCCGTCCTGCTCTTCTGCGGCTTCGGCTTCCCGTTCCGGCGGAAGAAGTACGAAAATCCGATCACGAAGGACACGCTGCAGCCCGACAAGGTCCTTTATGACCGCGCGATCCGCAACGTGGAGAAGGGCAACTATGAAGTTGCCCGCCTGACGCTCAACACGATGATCAACACCTACGACACCAGTGAATTTCTGGCGAAGGCGAAACTCGCCATTGCGGACAGCTGGTATCGCGAGGGCGGCGCGCATGGTCTGGCGCAGGCCGAAGCAGAATATAAGGATTTCATCCTGTTCTACCCGAACATGGAGGAGTCGGCGGAGTCGCAATACAAGGTCTGCAACATCCACTACAAGCAGATGGATAAGCCGGATCGCGATTCGAGCCAGGGCATTCGGGCCGAAGATGAATGCCGTCAGGTTCTGGTGCAGTTCCCGAATTCCAAGTTTGCGAAGCCGGCCGAGCAGTTGCTGCGGAATACCCAGGAAGTTCTGGCCGACAAAGAATACCGGGCCGGTGATTTCTATCACCACAAGGGAAGCTTTCCCGCCGCTGCCAGCCGTCTGGAGTACGTGACGGCGCAATATCCGTTGTACAGCGGTTCCGATGAAGCTTTGTGGCTCCTGGCGGATGCGTACCGCAAGATGGGTGATCGGTTCGAGAATCAGGAAGCCGCCGCGCTTTCGAAGATCGTGAAGGATTATCCTCTCAGCGATCGTGTGGACAGCGCCAAAGAGCGCCTGACTGCGATGAAGCGGCCGATTCCCCAGTCCGACCCTGCCGCTTACTCCCGGATGAAGTTTGAGTTGGAAAATCTGAAGAAGCCCGGTTTTGTGAGCAGGGCATTTGGAATGGTATCTGGCAAGCCCGATACATCATTTGCCGCGAAGATGGGCGCGCCTGCCATGCAGGGCATCCGGCCTGTGGTGCCTGTCAGCGTGCCGCAGACGGCGGCTGGCGGGGCTAGTGGTGTCAGCGATGTGGTTGGCGGTGTCGTCGGCGATACCAAAGAACTGGATCAGGCGAAGGACGCCCGGTTGAGCTCACAGAACGGCGTTGTGGGGCCGGCCGCGCAGGGCACTGGTGAGAACAAGGCCAGCCTGGGTGCGAACGGCGAGTCGGCGGCGAAGGGTGGCGCGGAGCAGATTGTCCCGCCAACGAATCACCCGGCTACGGCAAAGCAGATCAAGGAATACGAAGCGCTGCAGAAGAAGGCCGCGTCGAAGGCCGCCAAGGTTGCCAGGAGTGCTTCGAAAAAAGGTGTTCCCGCCGCTGCTGCCACTCCGGCCGCTGCCACGACTCCTGCTGCCACGCCCGAACCGGCAAAACCCCAGCAATGAGCCGCATTCTTTTGGCTGATGACAGCCCCCATGCGCAGCGCATGGGGGAGCGCATCCTGCGCGATGAAGGCCACGAAGTCATCACGGTAAGCGACGGCAGAGTAGCGATGTTGCGTCTTGAGGACGCTTCACCGGACCTGATTATCGCTGATATTTCTATGCCGGAGGTTACGGGCTATGAGCTTTGTGAGTACGTGAAACGCCATGGCGGGATGCCGGTGATTTTGACGGCTGGCGCGGTAGAACCGATCGACGAGCAGGAAGTGGACCGTGTTCGTGCGGACGGGATCCTGAAAAAGCCGTTCGAAGCAAGCCTGCTGCTGGCCTCCATCGGGCGCTTCGTTAGCGGGGCACGTCGGTCTTCCCGGAAGCGTGACAGCGAGGGCACTCCGGCGCCGCCGAAGGCTCCCCTGCAACCCCGTTCGGTAACCGTGCTGGACCCCGAGCAGATTCGCGCGGCTGTCACGGTGGCGCTTGACGCCGCCATGCCGGCGCTGATTGACCAGATCTCCGAACGCGTGGTCGCCGCGCTTTCGGGCAAGAAACCTGAAGGGATGAAATAGCTGTGGACCTGGGTCTCCGCGGACGCACCGCGCTGGTGCTGGGTGCCAGTAAGGGAATTGGCAAAGCTTGTGCTTTCGCGCTGGCGCGGGAGGGCGTGAATGTGATGCTGGGCGCCCGTGGCATGGAACAGCTTGAAGCGACGGCGGAAGCTATGCGCGCGGAGACGGGCGTGCGCGTGGAAGTGGGCCGTGTAGACGTCACTGACCCGGCCCAGTGCGAGGCGATTGTTGCCGCTGCCAGGGCGGCTTTCGGGCGAGTTGATATTCTGATCAACAACGCCGGGGGGCCTTCGTTTGGGCCATTTGAAAGCTTCAGCGAAGAGCAGTGGCGTGCGGCCATGGAACTGAATCCCCTGAGCGTTGCCCGGTTCATACGGCTGGTGTTACCAGATATGAAAGCAGCGGGCTGGGGCCGCATCATTAACATCACGAGTTGGGCCACCAAGAGCGTACTTCCCGGTTCCGTGCTCTCCACCGCCGGACGGCTGGCTGTGGCGGGCCTTTCGAGGCTGCTGGCGGATGAAGTGGGGCCGTTCGGCATCACCGTGAACAATGTGGCTCCGGGGAGCATTCTGACGGACAGGGTGCGCGACATTGCGGTCCGGCCGCGGCTGGAAAAAGGCATGGATGAGCAGGCCGCCATTGCGGACATCGCGCAGGGGATTCCGGTACGGCGTGTGGGAAATCCGGAAGAACTGGCCGCTGTGGTGGCGTTTTTGGCCTCTGCGCATGCGGGTTACATCACGGGCGCGACGATTCCGGTTGACGGCGGCGTGGTCCGGGCGATTCTTTAGGTCAGCGTCGCTTGAAGTTGTTCGGTAAACTCAAGATGAATGCCTGATAACAGTTTTGACGTGGTTTCCCAGATTGATATGCCCGAGGTGGTGAATGCCATCTCCCAGGCAATGAAGGAAATCATTACCCGCTACGACCTGAAGGATTCGAAGTCCAACATCGAGCTGAATGAAAAGGACAAGAAGCTGACGCTCAGCAGCGCAGACGACTTCAAGCTCCAGGCTGTGACTGAGATCCTGAATCAGAAGCTGGTGAAGCGCGGCGTACCGATCAAGAACCTGACTTACGGGAAGATTATCCAGGGGGGCGGTTCCACGGTTCGTCAGGAAGTGACGCTGATTTCGGGGATCCCGATTGAAAAGGCGCGCGATATCAACAAGGCCATTAAGGACAGTAAGCTGAAGGTACAAGCGTCCATCAATGGTGACCTGATTCGCATCAGCGGCAAAGATCGCGACGTCCTGCAGCAGGCAATGACGGTGCTGCGCAAGGGCGACTACGGCCTGGATCTGCAGTTCATCAACTTCCGGACGAACTAACTTGCCCCGGCGCATTGAATCTCTCTTTGTTCAGGGCCCTGCGGGCCGCCTGGAGACGCTGATTGAGGAGCCGGAGGACGGTGTCATCACCGAAGCGGCGCTGGTGTGCCATCCGCACCCCCTGCACGGCGGGACCATGCACAACAAGGTTGTCTACCGTGTGGCGCGGGGCCTGCGCCGTACCGGCAGCGTGGTGGTGCGCTTTAATTTTCGCGGTGTGAACCTGAGTGAAGGCACGTTTGGGTATGGCAAAGGCGAGATTGAAGATGCCCGCGCTGTGCTGGCGTTTATGCGCGGGCGCTACCCGGACGTTCCGTTCTCCATGGCTGGGTTTTCGTTCGGTTCGCGGGTGATCCTGCATATTGCAAAGGATCTTGCCGAGACCCCGGGGGCCGAGAAGCCCGTTCGCCTGATTCCGGTTGGTTTTCCTACAGTTCGGGGGCTGGATATTGAGCTGGCGGACTGCACGATTCCGCGCTGGTTTGTCCACAGCACAATTGATCAGTTCGGGCCCAAAGACCAGATTGAAGCGATGGTGGCGCAACTGCACGAACCGAAGAGCCTGACGTTCATTGAAGCGGAAGACCACTTCTTCGCCGGGGCGCTGCCGCAACTGGAAGACGTGATCGCAAATCTGCCGCGCTGATATCCTTGCGGAGTGCTAAAAACCGGAGTGTTCAACCGCAGGTCGCTGATAAAGAGTCTGGTGCCTCCCTTATTCACGGGAGCTTTGTTCCCTGGGGCCATGCCCGCGCAGGCACCCGGAAAAGTTCGTATCACCGGATTTGAAATCCACAAAGTCTCGCTGCGCTGGCGGGACCTGCTGTTTGTGGAGGTGAAGACCGACGCCGGGATCACCGGGCTTGGCGAGGCGACACTGGAGAGCCGGACAGAGATTGCGGAATCGGTGCTGCGATGGCTGGAGCCGGAATATGTGGGGCGCGACCCTTCCGGGCCCGAAAGCCACTGGAATCGTGTCTACTATGTGGCCACACGCTGGCGGAATGGCCCGGCTTTGATGACAGGGCTCGCCGCAATCGATATGGCGCTGTGGGACCTTGAGGCGAAGCGTCTGGGGGTTTCCCTTCATCGCCTGCTCGGCGGCCCGTTACAGCCCGACCAGCGCGTTTATTTTACGCACTGGGATGCTGGAATTCCGCCGGAGCAGCGTGATATCGCCAGCCTGACCGCCCTGGCCAAAGAGACCCTGGCGAAGGGTTGGACGGCCGTGAAGTACACGGTTCCACAGTTTGGGACTGAACTGGAGCGAATCGACAAGAACGTGGCGGAACTGGCTGCTCTGCGCGGAGTGTTCGGTTCCAAAGCAGACATTGCACTGGAATGCGCAGAGACCTTTAGCGTGCGCTCCGCGATTCAGTTTTCGAACGCTGTCGCGCCGTATCGGCCGCTCTTTCTGGAAGAACCGACCTGGAGGGAAAACCCGGCTGGCCTGGGCGAGGTTGCGGCGAAAAGCCCGGTACCCATTGCTACCGGGGAGGGCCTCTTTTCCCGGGGCGAGTTCAAGCAGCTGCTGGACGGGAAAGGGGCGGCGATTGTGCAGCCCGACGTGCTTCACGCAGGCGGCGTCACCGAACTTCGCAAGATTGCCAATATGGCTGAGGCTTATGGCGTTGAAGTGGCTCCCCATTCCTGTAGCGGTCCGGTGGCGCATCTTGCGTCGCTCGCGACCATGTCGGTCTGCCGAAACTGCGTGATTCATGAGTGGGAAGCCGCCGATGATGGCGTGTACCAGGAAATGACGAATGGCGGCTATCCGGTGCAACAGAATGGCCGCGTACGTTTACCGCAGAAACCTGGTATCGGTATTGAGGTGAACTTCGCAGAGTTCAAAAAGAAATATCCCTATAAGGAAGTGCGCCGCCGGGCACAGGTGAAAGTGTAGAGTTTTATCCCCCCGTTGCATTTGGGCTTTCGCGGGAGTAGACTTGCTCGCCAGGACGGATCTGGCTCGATGCTTAGCCGTCCAGAGAGGGAAAACATGTTTGAAAGCCTTGAGGAACATATTAAGCACGACGATCAGGCCGAGGCGTCCACAAAGGAACGCGTTCTGAAGTACCTGATGATTTGCGCCGTTTCCGTGGTGCTGGTAGGGGGGATTTTCGCCGCCGTTCAATTCGTGAAATAGTTCGCTTGCGAGGGTCCGATAGTATCGAAGCATGGCATTCCGGCTGCGAACGGCGCAGGGCAAGCTGAAAATTGAGCATAGTATTCTCGATGATCTGCGCCCTGTGCTGGAGCGGTTGGTTGCCAGCGACGAGATTCGTTCGGTAATTCCTGGCGTGATCCGGCCAGTGCGTGACGCAAAAGGGACCGTGAAAATACGGATTACGGTGCCTGTCCAGAATGGCTGGAAGGCAATTGCCCTGGCGAACGGTGCACGGCAGGAACTCTTTGTGAGCACAGCACTTACCCAGCTGGAAACTGAAAAATTATTGGCAGCGGCTATTGAAGCGGAACGCTAGTCGTTAACTTCTGCGGGGTCCACGCAAACCATACGATGGCGGCGAGGATAGCTTGCACACAGACGACCAGGGCGACGCAGCCGGGCCACTTCCACGCATCCCAGATCCAGGCAGGGGCGGTGGAGCCGAAACTGCCACCCACGTAGTAAAAAGTCACATAAATTCCCACGGCGAGCGCACGCGCGTCGGAAGCAACCGAGCCTATGTAACTGACGGCTGCCGATTGCGACACGAAAACACCGGAAGAGCCCAGCGTCAGACCAATCAACACGGCCCAAACGCTTGGAATCAGAGAGATTAGCGCCCCTGTCATGCCGATTCCAGCTGCAATCAGAACCGTATTCCGGTGCCCGTAACGATCCGTTGCCCGGCCGGCAAGGGGCGTGATCGCCGCCCCGACAAGGTACACCGTGAAAATTGCACCCAGTTGAGCCGGACTCAGGGAGTACGGCGGGGCCGCCAGGTGGAAAGTGGCATAGGTGAACAGCGCGATGATCGTGAACAGCACGCAAAAGCCCGCCGAACAGGTTGCCAGGAGCTGAGGGTTCCGCAGGTGCGCCAGGGCGGGGCGGAGCAGGGAAGTGTGCGTCCCCTTGACGAAGCGGCGTTCGGGGGGAAGGGTGCGAGAAAGCGCCAGCGCGATCAGCATGGACGCCATGCCCGCAATTACGAAGGCCCACCGCCACCCGACGTATTCCGCCGCCAGTCCGGAAAGTGCGCGCCCGCTGAACCCGCCTACTACCGTCCCGCTCACATAGGCGCCGGCCGCGGCGCCGACCCTTTGCGCGGGCCATTCGTCATTAATATAGGCTACGGTGATGGCGAACACGCCAGGCGTCACCAGGCCTTGCAGGAACCGCCAAAAAATCAACCAGTGCAGGCTGGGCGCGGTGGCTCCGAGCAGCGTGGTTAAACCAAGCAGGCCCGCCGACCAGACGATCACAGGCTTGCGTCCGAGGCGATCCGCAATCTGCCCCGCAAAAGGGGCCGCAAGCGCAACGCCGAGTGTTGCGGCGGTCACAGTAAGGCTAACGGTCGCCTTGGAAGCCCCATAAACAGAAGCGAGTAACGGCAGAATCGGTTGCGTCAGGAAAAGATTGACGAAGGCACAAAAGCCTGCCAGAACTACGGGTGCGGCGCTGGGTGAGGTGCGGATTGCCGGGCTCAACCTGAACACTCTTCAGCGAATAACTCACCGGTAAACGTGCCCTTCGGCCTTCGCATACCCGAATCGGGGCCCCCGGCTGCGAATATCCCCCGGGGGGGACCGCTAAGTGATGTCAACGCTGTTTTCCCCTGTCGAATCTATTCAATACCACGCCAAATCATCTTCCATCCCAGTTTCAGGCCAACCCCAATGGTAGCTTTTCAGCACGCGTGAGGCGGGAACGGCTCCACGCAATGTCATCTGGTACCATTCTTATTGGCGGCACGGATAAGCAATCCGGGTTGACCGTGATCCGATTCAGAAAAAGGTCGGTAACTAACGGTTGACAGAATGGTTGCAAGTTCGCTAAGCTTATCGATTGTGGTTAAGTTGTAAGTTTTAAGCTGTTGCGTGATTCAGCTTTCGGCTACCATCTTCCGCGGTAACTACTCAAAAAGTAGGAACTGTGGGGAAGATCCGGCCGGGGTGAGGTCCCGAGGTTCCCGACAGACCGGTTTCGCAGATTGAAATCGTGCTTTGCCGACGAACATGGACCTGTCTATAGCCTGAGCGGCGTGCAGCATCATACGTTTGCTCAGTTCCCAATTGCCTGAGCCGAGAACGTGGAACCAGCTTGCTTCTGAAATTAGAGGCAGGGTGTGAAGAAGCGAAGTTTGGTTTGCCAGATTTTTACGTGATTTATTTGGTTTGAAGGATTCTTTTAGTGCCAACATTTAATCAGTTAGTGCGCAAGGGGCGGAAAGCGCCCGCATGGAAGACGGCCAGTCCGGCTTTGCAGAGCTGCCCGCAGAAGCGTGGCGTTTGCACCCGCGTTTACACCTCCACACCGAAAAAGCCGAACTCGGCGCTCCGTAAAGTTGCCCGCGTCCGCCTCACCAATGGCATCGAAGTGACGACGTACATTCCCGGCGTCGGCCACAACCTGCAGGAGCACTCGATCGTGCTCATCCGCGGCGGCCGTGTGAAGGATCTTCCTGGCGTTCGTTATCACGTTGTGCGTGGTGCGCTCGATACGGCTGGCGTTGCGAATCGCCGCCAGAGCCGCTCGAAGTATGGTGCCAAGCGTCCGAAGGTCGGCGCAGCAGCAACCGCCACCAAGAAAAAGTAACAGGACAAGAGAGATAAAGCATGCCAAGACGCAGAGGCGCTGAAAATCGCGAAGTCGCTCCGGATCCGGTGTTTGGGTCCACCCTGGTTGAGAAGTTTGTTTGTTCCATGATGTGGGACGGCAAGAAGGCCACCGCTCAGAAAATCTTCTACACTTCCATGAAGACGCTCGAAGCGAAGGGCGGCGGGGAAGAAGCGATCAAGTTGTTCAAGAAGGCGGTTGAGAACGCCAAGCCGTTGCTGGAAGTTAAGACGCGCCGCGTTGGCGGAGCCAACTACCAGGTTCCGATTGAAGTTCCCCAGACTCGGCGCACCAGCCTGGCGATTCGCTGGATCCTCAGCAACGCGCGTGGTCGGGCCGAAAAGGGCATGGCCGATAAGTTGGCCGCCGAACTCGGCGATGCCGCAAACCTTCGCGGCGGCGCCATCAAGAAACGCGACGACGTACACCGCATGGCGGAAGCTAACAAAGCCTTCGCTCATTACCGCTGGTAACTAGCCAGTAACGACGAACCCAAAAGACAACAAAAAACTAAATGCCACGCACTGTACCACTCGAGAGGATGAGAAACATCGGCATCGCTGCCCACATCGATGCCGGTAAGACCACCACCACCGAACGGATCCTTTACTACACGGGCCGGTCGCACAAAATCGGTGAAGTCCATGAAGGCACTGCCACCATGGACTGGATGGCGCAGGAGCAGGAACGCGGCATCACCATTACCTCGGCTGCAACGACTTGCTCATGGCAGGACATGCAGATCAATATCATCGATACTCCGGGTCACGTGGATTTCACGGCCGAAGTGGAGCGTTCGCTCCGTGTCCTTGATGGTGCGGTTGCCGTGTTCGACGCAGTGGCCGGCGTACAGCCGCAGTCGGAAACAGTCTGGCGTCAGGGCGACAAGTACCGCGTCCCGCGCATTTGCTTTATCAATAAGATGGATCGCATCGGCGCTGATTTCTACCGCGCTGTCGAAACCATTGTGGATCGCCTGAAAGCGCGTCCAGTAGCGATCCAGATTCCGGTCGGTGCGGAAGATCAATTTAAAGGTATTGTTGATCTCGTCACCATGAAGGCTGTGTTGTGGCGCGACGAAACCCTGGGCGCGAAGTTCGACATCACCGAAATTCCGGAAGACCTGGTCGAAAAGGCTCAGCTCTACCGGGAACAGATGATCGAGGCCGTTTCGGAATTCGACGACATTCTCTTTGAGAAGTTCGTGAACGGCGAAACGATTACCAACGAAGAGATTAAGGCCGGTATCCGCAAGGCAACCATCGGGCTGAAGATCTTCCCGGTCATCTGCGGTTCTGCATTCAAGAACAAGGGCGTTCAGACCATGCTCGATGCTGTGGTCGATTACCTCCCTTCTCCCCTCGACATCCCCCCCGTCACCGCAATCTCAGTTGACGATCCTGATGTTAAGGTTCTCCGTCATGCTTCTGATGACGAACCCTTCTCGGCCCTGGTCTTCAAGATCATGACTGATCCGTACGCTGGCCAGTTGGCGTTCTTCCGGGTTTATTCCGGTAAGATGTCCGCCGGTGAATCGGTGTTCAACGTGGCCAAGGGTCGCAAAGAACGTGTTGGACGCCTGCTTCGTATGCACGCCAACAAGCGGGAAGATATTTCCGAAATCATGGCCGGCGATATCTGCGCGGCTGTGGGTCTCAAAACGGTTTCGACCGGCGATACTATCTGCGACGAGAAAGATCCCGTCATTCTCGAGAAGATTGAATTCCCGACACCGGTTATTCAGCTCGCTGTTGAGCCGAAGACAAAGGCCGATCAGGAAAAGCTTGGTATGGCAATTGCCAAGCTGGCACAGGAAGATCCTACCTTCCATGTGGCGACCGACCCCGAAACAGGTCAGACCATCCTGTCCGGCATGGGCGAACTTCACCTCGAAATTATCGTGGATCGCATGATGCGCGAATTTGGTGTGGCCGCCAACGTTGGCAAGCCTCAGGTTGCTTATCGTGAAACGATTCGGCAGACTGCGGAATCCGACTACACGCACAAGAAGCAGACTGGTGGCAGCGGTCAATATGCCCGCACCAAGCTGCGCGTTGAAGCGAATCCTGGCAAGGGCTTCGAATTCGTCAATGACACTTCCGGTGGCAGTATCCCCCGCGAATTCATTCCCGCTATCGAAAAGGGTGTAGTCGAAGCCCTTGAAGGTGGCATTCTCGCCGGCTTCCCGATGGTTGATGTTAAGGTGTCCGTTTTCGACGGTAACTACCACGACGTCGATTCCTCGGAAATGGCGTTCAAGATCTGTAGCTCCATCTGTGTCAAGGAAGCTTGCCGTAAAGCCAAGTCTGTTCTTCTGGAACCTGTTATGGCTGTTGAGGTTTGCGTTCCGGAAGAATACATGGGCCCGATCAACGGTGATCTGATTTCCCGCCGTGGTCAGCTGGAAGGCACTGAAATTCAGGGCACCACGCAGATCATCAAGGCCAGTGTGCCGTTGAGCGAAATGTTCGGTTACGCAACCGAAATGCGCTCGCGTACACAGGGTCGCGGCAGCTTCACGATGACGTTCTCGCGTTACGAAGAAGTTCCTAAGAGCATCTCGGAAGAAATCATTACCCGGGTGCAGGGCAAAGTAACTAAGTAAACCAGGTTTTTTACCAGGAGATTGTTGACATGGCGAAAGAAAAATTTGACCGCAGCAAACCGCACGTAAACATCGGGACGATCGGTCACATCGATCACGGCAAGACGACCCTGACTGCGGCGATCACGAAAGTGTTGTCGCGTCACAATCCGAAGGTGACGTTCCGTTCCTTCGATTCGATCGACAACGCGCC
>CAIYVZ010000184.1 GCA_903929755.1 uncultured Acidobacteriia bacterium | reverse complement strand
GCAAGCAGTCCGGCATGTTCTGGACCGTTCGCGGCGCAAACGCCATCCTCGCACTGCGCTGCTGTCACTTCAACGCCCGGTTTGAAAACTATTGGGAGGGTCGGCGGGCGGCCTGATCTCCACTTTCATGTCGCACACCCAGTTGGTTCCAGGGAGAGTATTTGGTAAAAAAATGCGAAAAAGGGCGCGAACCGGAACCAGAGCACAGCGGGCAACATGCGTGCCACTCCATGCGTCTGAGGGATCCGGGTCTGCGCCCTTCTCAGCGATTTTCAAAGATGTGTTGGATTGCGTTAGCGTGCGCTAACTTTAGATACCGGAGTTAGCGAAGCTAACTTTCGATACCAGCGCTATCCGTGCTAACTACCAGCGGCTGTTGCCGCCGCCGCCACGACCGCCACCGCCGCCACCGCTGCGGTTACCGCCGCGACCACCGCCACCGCCGCCGCCACCAAAGCTGCGCTCGGTCTTCGGGCGTGCTTCGTTGACATTGAGGGCGCGACCGCCGACTTCCTGGCCGTTGAGAGCCGCAATGGCGCGTTCCGCCTCGGCATTCACGGGCATTTCGACGAAGCCAAACCCACGGGCCTGACCTGTGTCGCGGTCCGTAACGAGACTTACGCGATCAACCGTCCCGTATGCTTCAAACAAAGTCCGTACTGCACTTTCAGTAACGCTAAAGGCAAGATTGCCTACGAAAATATTCTTCATGATTCCTTCTGGATTGCAGGTTGCAGAGCTGCACTGTTTTAGGAAGTGGCGGACAGGATCGGACGAGGGCGGCGGACCGGACTAGGGCGAGGATGCCAGAAACTTCTGACGCTTCACCAGCGTAGCACGAATCAACGCAATTGTGGTAGAAATACCGAGCGAGAAAATTTATTCTCCCAGAATGCTGATTGACATGCCTCGGAATCGCCACTGGCTTGGCCTGTCGCCATTCCACAACTCAACGGATACCGATTCGGCGGTGGGCTGATCGGGTAATTCTGGATCGGGCTTTCAGGCGCGGTACCATTAGTACTTAATGTCTACCCCCGTCCGCTAGCTGTGATTTATTGTGTGCGCAGGCTCGCAGAGTGGGAAAAGAGGGTTGAAGATGAAGAGGCTGTTTGCGTTGTTGGTGTTGTTGGCGGGTGTGGCGAGTGCTCAGGCAATTCCACAGTCGGAACGGGATGCGCTGATTGCTATTTACAACAGTACAAATGGTGACAGCTGGGCCACAACCAGCCTTAGCTTTTCCTGGATCCAGCAATGGAAATCAGGTGGCAGCTTCAATACTGCGGGAACAGAATGCAGCTGGTATGGGGTTACTTGCGACGCCACTCCTAACGTGATCGAGGTCAAACTCATGTCCAATAATTTAACCGGCACCATTCCGTCGCTCACAGATCTGACCAAACTACAGGTGCTCTATGCCAATTCCAACCATCTAACGGGCAGCATTCCCTCGCTTTCGGGGATGAACAGCTTGCTGGAGTTTCGGGTCTACGACAACAATCTCACCGGCAGCATTCCGTCGCTGACAGGGCTGACGAACCTCTGGAATTTCAATATCTCAGCCAACAATCTCACCGGCCCTATTCTGTCGCTGACAGGGTTGAGCAACCTGCAGGTTTTCTATGCTTTCAGCAACCAGCTAACCGGCAACATTCCGTCGCTTTCCGGGCTGACGAACCTGCAGGCTTTCCGGGTCTCGGGCAACCATCTAACCGGCAGTATTCCGTCGCTCACGGGACTGACCAACCTGCAGGCGTTCGACGCCTATTCCAACCAGCTTACCGGCAGCATTCCACCCCTCACCGGGCTCACGAACCTGTATGAATTCACAGTTGACACCAACCAGCTCACCGGCATCATTCCATCCCTGAGTGGGCTGACGAACCTGCTCAGTTTCTCGGCCTCGAACAATCAGCTCACCGGTAGCATTCCGTCGCTGACCCAGTCGACGAACCTGTCGTATTTCCATGTGGATCACAACCAGCTTACCGGGGCAGTACCAGATGCGTCGTCTCTGTCTGCATTGGGGGCAGGGCAGTCAGGCCTGTGCCCGAACTATTTAACGCCATCGGCAAGTTCCGCCTGGGATACGGCGACGGGAAGCACCCCTTGGTACAGCAGCTGCACAGTAGCCCCCCAGACCGTTCTGCCCCTCCAAATCACCCCCCTCAGTTCCATGAGTATTTCTGTGGTGCCGAATCAATCGCTGCTGGGACCCGGAACGGCGACAGTGGTGGCGAACCAGAGTGGAAGTTGGACCGCAACGACCGCAACGGCCTGGCTTTCATTGACACAAAGCAGGGGTGGCTTTCCGGGTACTGTGGCCGCAACAGCCAACGCAGCTGGTTTGGCGGCAGGCAGCTATACCGGCAGCATTTCCGTAGCAGGCAGTAGCTCGGGCGGGGTACAGACGATCACGATTCCGGTAATGTTGACGGTGAACAGTCCCGCCGCGCTGACAGCCAATCCCACGGCCCTCTCCATGGCTTCCAGCTATCCGGCTGGCTCAGCAGCAGGCTACACAATTCAAACCGGCGCCCCCGGACTTGCGTTCACTGCCTCCACGTCGGCCTCTTCAGCTGGCTGGCTCACGGTGAGTCCCGCTTCGGGGATCGCCCCGACTCCGATCACGGTGACGCTGGACCCCAGTAAAGCGACTCCTGGAACTTACACGGATTCCATCGTGGTGAGCAGTGCGGGTGTGGCCAGTGTCAGCGTTCCGGTAAAGATGGCGGTGTCCGGGATGGTCGCCACCTTGCCCCAACAGGTGAATGCGGCGACGCAGGCCGGGCCCGATCATACGGTGGCCCCGAATGAACTGGTAACGCTGTACCTGACTGACTTCAGTTGCGCCACGGCCCCGGTTATCAGCATCAACGGTACAGCGGTGAGTTGGAGTTCGTATTCAGCCGGTCAGCTCAACTACGCAGTGCCTGGCAGTATCACCCAGCCAGCGGCCTTAACGGTGGCCTGTAACGGCACGACGGCGTGGAGCTTCAATGGTCTGACCACGGCAGCCGTGGTACCCGGCATCTTTACGCAGGCGGGCACCGGCAAAGGTCAGGCCGATGTGGTGAACAGTGACGGCACCATCAATGGCAGCGCGAATCCGGCTACACGAGGCAGTTGGCTGGCGGTTTATGGCACTGGTTTCGGTACCTTCAATGCTGCGGGGACGAATGGCCTGCGGACGGTTGCTGGAGCGGTAACGGCGACTATCGGGGGTGTGGATGCGCCGGTGCTTTATGCCGGTAGTGCCCCGGGAGAGCCAGATGGAGTCCAGCAGTTCAATTTGCAGATTCCTGCTGGCGCAACTGCGGGAACGGCTGTGCCCGTGGTGCTGACGGTGAATGGGACACCAACGCAAAGCACGGCAACCGTGTCACTGAAGTAGCGGCTGTCCGTTCGCTTGCGGCTTCCCCTTCGCGGCGATAACGGCTCGGAGGCCACTACGCCAGGAGGTTATGGTCGGCGGACCAGCTTTTCGGGGTCCGCCAGCAGGGCAACCACGCGCAGATAAGCGTCCTTCGCCGCTTCCTTGCGGATGGAGGTGAGGTCGTCCGCGGGCTTTGGTGTGGCGGCCAGGGCGGCGAGCATTTCCCATGCCCGGCTGCGGAGCTGCCACAGTCGGACCATGCGCCGGGTGAGCGCGACACGGTGCGTATTGCCAGCGATGTCCGTGACGGCCAGAAACGGCAGGGTAGCGGTGTCTTGCGGCTTCTTTAGATATTCCGTGAGGTCCATCAGGCCCGTGTCAGGCATTTCCAGCGGAAGTATCCTGAGGTCGTCGCGGCAGGAGAGCAGCAGGAGTTCAGCCCGGCCATCGGAGGACGCTTCGCAGAGTTCAAAGCGGTCTGTCCATTCGCCCTCACGGTCCGGATTATATTGATACAGGGGGAAGGCTTGCGAGCGAGCCAGCTGAGAAGCTTCCCGCCACGAGGCCTGGGGATCTTCACCGGCAGAGGGGACAGCCACCACCGCAACTGCCGGTGAAAGCGTCTGTGCCATCGCGGCGAAGCCTTTCGAGAGGTGGTCCCACCGGGCCATTGAGGTCTGGAGCACAAAGGCTGCATGGTGCGCCAGCGCGGTCGCGCCTGGATCGTCATCTTCGGGCTCGGCGCGGGAAATCAAGACCTGGAGAGGCAGCCCGGAGCGCAGAAGTCGGGAGAACGAGTTCAGGGAGAGGCTCCAGGCGGATTCCAAAGCGATGATTCCGGGGATTGCCGCGATCTCATGGGGTTCCGCGGTCTGCCAGTCGAAGCGAAGCAGGGCTTCATCGTGAACCGCCGGAGTGTAACCGGACACTGTTTCCAGTTTCGCGAGACGCATGGCACGCAAGACGAGTGTCAATTCCTGGGCCTGCTGTTCACAGAAGTCCAGCGCGTCGGCACAGGGGTCGAGGCTTTTGCGGTGGAGTCCGCTGACAGTTCCCAGTTCCATTGGGTCACGTTCGTCCGAATGAAACAGCCAGAATGCGGGACTCTCTTGCTGCCGGCGGAGTGCCTCCTCCAGGATGGTTAAAGCTGCGTGGCACCGGTGTCTCCGGTCGGGGGGCATGGCGGCGGGTTTGCCGGCGTGGCGGGCCCATACGGCCATCAGGCCGGACACGGACAGAAAGCGCGGTGCGTCGGCCCCGAGAGATGCCGCAACGCGGGTTGCGGAAGTGGGGGCGAGCTTCGCGTCGTCAACGGCCAACAAGTCCTGCAGGTTCGTGACAGCCTGCCGCAGTTCTCCCGCAAACCGGGTTCTGGCAGCTGCGCGCCCTGCCGTGAAAAAGCCACCATAGAGCAGCGGCAGCGCGGAGGCGTGGAACTCCGCCAGGTGTTCCGGGCCGTGGAGCAACGCATTTGCCCCGACCGTGTGGAGATGCGGTTGCGGGGGCTTTCCGGGCGTAAGCAGGACGGGGAATACTGATTCCATGGGGGGAAGTTCCGCCGCGGTGGCCAGGTTAAAGCCTGGCGCTGCCCGGAGATGATCGAGGCCCCTTGCGGTCAGGTGGAAGGCGTGAAGTTCTTCCCGGGTAACTGCCTGGGAGACTGGTTCGGTCGCGGTCATTGGTGATTACCCTTTAGATGACAAACTTATCGATTGCCGTTCGAATGGCGACCTGGCGTTCGGCCTGCGGCATACCCAGCCCGCGGGAGGTGAAATCGTCATAACAGACGGCGTTTTCATTGCGATAGAGGAGGCCCAGGGGATAGATGTCCTCCCGTTCGGCAATCGCGCGCGCCTCGTCCAGGTTCTGCGGATCATGCGTCATGCGGTTGGGGAATTTCTGCAGCTTAGCCGGTTCCAGCGAGATACCCTGTTCGTGCTCCATGAACAGCAGGAGCGAGGGGTCTTCACGGGGCGCGTCGAAGATGTGCGCGGAGAAGTGCGGACAGCGCTGCAGGATGCGGACGAACGACGTGCCGCGGTGTTCGTAGGCGGCGCGAATCGTGTTGTAGACGTGGGCCGGCTGCCAGTCGACCGTCTGCGCCACGAATGAGGTGTTGGTAATGCCGAGGGCCACCGTCAAAGGGCTAAGTGGAGGGACTACGGCGCCCCGCGGGTGCGTGTTGGTGTGCTCGCCCAGACGCGTGGTGGGAGAAGTCTGGTTTTTCGTCAGGCCGTAGACATTGTTATCCAGCAGGATTACGGTCAGATCCATGTTGTAACGGAGGGCGTGAATCCAGTGGCCGGCGCCGATGGCGCAGCAGTCGCCATCGCCGGTGACGACGAAGACGTGCAGGTCCGGACGCCGGCTTTTTACGCCGCAGGCCACGGGGAAGGCCCTGCCGTGGAGACCGTGGAAACCGTAAGTGTTCATGTAGTGCGGGAAGCGGCTGGAGCAGCCGATACCGGAGACGACCACGGTCCGTTCGGGGGGCAATTGCTTGTCGTAGCAGAGCTTCTGGACGGCGTTGAGAGCTGAGTGATCGCCGCAACCGGGACACCAGCGCGGCAGCGCGCCGGCGTAATCCTTCGGGTCGTGGTGCTGTTCGTGCGGTTCCAGGTCGAGGATCTTGAAGGGCTGCATCACGCCACCACCTTTGAGAGTTCTTCGCGCAGGCGCTGTTCAATGGCCGCTGGCGGGAGCGGACTTCCGGGGACTCGCGACCAGCAGTCAATGTCCACCAGGGTGTGCGCCCGCAGCAGTTGCGCCAGAGGTGAATAGCGCCGGGACTCCTCGGTGATGTACGGGTCACCGACGTCGTCACTGTAATTCACCTCAATAGTGATGACTTTGCGGAAGCGTGAGAAGATCGCTTTCAGGCCGGGTTCGAGGGGTGACAGGAACCGCAGATGCACTGATGAGACGCGCTTGCGTTCCGAGCGCAGGCGATCCACGGCTTCCTCGATGGTGCCCAGGGTAGAACCCCAGCCGACGACGAGCAGGTCCCCTTCCGGGTCACCATGAAGGGCGGGCGGCTGGAGCGCACTTTGCAGAACAGACAGCTTCCTGCTCCTCATACGCATGGCGCGCTGGTTGATGGAAGCCTCGTATGCCACGTGGCTGTGCTCATCGTGAGCGAGGCTGGTGAGCACGTATTCGCCGCCGCGCTGCCCGGGGATGGGGCGGCGTGAGAGCCCGGTTTCCGGGTCCCAGGCGAAGGGCAGCGAGCCGGGTTCCACCGGAGACAGATCGAGAGGAGGCGCGAGCCAGGCGGGATCGAAGACAGGTTTCGCGAACGGCTGTTGGCCGGTGGCGAGATTGGCATCGGACAGGACCATGACGGGGCTGCGGAACTCTTCGGCCAGCTTACGCGCGGTGATCATGAAATGGAAACATTCTTCAATGGTGGCGGGTGCCATGATGATCTTGGGGCTGTCGCCTGGAGAGGCGTGCAGGGCAGCCATCAGATCGCCCTGTTCCACCTTGGTGGGCAGGCCGGTGGAGGGTCCGCCACGCTGCACAACAACGATTACGAGGGGAACTTCCGTCATCACGGCCAGGCCGATGAACTCGGTTTTCAGTGCCAGGCCAGGGCCTGACGTAATGGTTACGGCCGTTTTGCCGGCGTAAGAACAACCCACGGCGAAGCCGATAGCGGCGATCTCGTCTTCGGCCTGATGGACGATTCCGCCCACCTGTTCGAATGCCGAGGCCAGAAAATGAGACGCAGAGGTAGCCGGGGTGATGGGGTACATGGAGCAGACTTCGATCCCGGCCGCCATAATTCCCAGCGCGATCGCCTGGTTGCCGTTCATTACCACCATGGGCTTCGTATTGGCGATGGAAGGAATATGGAAGCGCTGTTCCACATGCTGCAGAGCCCACTCGTATCCGGCGCTGAACAGGGCGATATTCTTGCGTACGGTTTCCTCGCCCTTCTTGCTGAAGCGATTGGTGATGTTTTGGTGAACCGGGGCCTGATCCAGATCGTAGATGGCGCATAGCAGGCCCAGAATCCAGATGTTCTTGCCCTTGCGCACGTCGTCGGCGTACTTCAGGCATTCCTCGGCGATCGGCAGCGTAATTACTATGTAGCCCCGCGCGCGGAAATCGGCGACAGCATCCATATACTGTTTGGCTACACGCTCGTTGGGATCAGCCAGCCAGGAACCGTCGGTAAAGATCAGCGTTCCGGGCCGGAGCGCGCCGGAATCGATACGGCTGTAGAGTACCTGCTCGTTAAATGCCACCACGATGTCAGCGGTATCGCCGGCATTGGTGACGGCGTGGGACCCGATCCGGATCCGGTAGCCGCTGGCACCCGCACGGGACCGTTTCGGCGGTTCAATCTCGGCGGGAATAATCTCCACGGTCCAGATCCCGTTGCCATTCCTGGTTAACAGATCGGCGAACATCTGGCCGCAGGTCTGGGCTCCCTCGCCCGAGTCGCTGACAATCTCAACGATGTGTTCGGCGATTGTAGTTGACGGGCGGGTAGTTGGCGGGCGGGAATGTTCTGATGAAAGTTCGGCAGTGGCTGGCAAGAATTCCCCTTCTGGGGAATTGTAAGCAACTCTGGTGCCGAAAAATCGGGCTCCGGACGGTGGCAAATGCCGTCTGCCGGTGAGTTATTGCGGGATTTGGCGCAGATCGGCCGAATCTTCCAGCGTTTGACAACTCAGATGCACGCTGGGCGTGGCCAGAGCTACTTCGGGGCCGCGCAGGTCTTTGGGTGTGGTGTTCCGGCACTGGAAGGTACCGGAAAGTCGCATCCTGGCTGCCAAAGTAGTTGCTACAATGTAGCAATGCGTTCCACTTCGATTCGGGAGCTCCACATTCATACGTCCGAATTGGTCCGTGAGGCGGAGGCGGGAAATGTGATTGTGATTGAGCGGCGCGGCGAACCTGTTGCTCAATTGCAGGCCCTGAGCCAGCGTCCGGCGATGCCCGAGGCGACGGTTTCGCGGGTATTTCGGGAACTGAGGGAGCTTCGGGCAGAGACCCCAGCCGGTTCGGGTGTGGACCAGGCGCTGACGGACGACAGAGCTCGGTACTGATGTATTTGGACACCTCTTACGTGGCGAAGTTGTATCTGGCGGAACCAGAATCGGCGCTGGTGGAAGCGCTCGTATTCAAGACCCATCCGGTCCGCACGTCCGCCCTGACCCTTACGGAATTTCACTCGGTTCTGCACCGGAGAGTGAATGAGGGCGGTTTGCCGGAAGCCCAGGCCCGGCGCATTGCAGCTGTTTTTCTGAGCCATGTCGCAGATGGGCTTTGGGTACTGGTTCCGATTACCGAGCAACTGCTGCGGCGGACATCTGCGATTATTCTTGCGGCGCCTCCCGGCCTCAACATTCGGTCAGCGGATGCGATTCACCTGGTGAGTGCGGCAGAGGCGGATGAGACGGAGATCTGGACGTCGGACAGGAATATGCTGGGGGCGGCGGGATACTTCGGACTGGCTGGGCGCACGGTGTGACCGGCTGGAACGCCAAAAGGGGCAGGTGGTGAGTGTCACCATCTGCCCCTTTTGCTTTGGTTGAGTGAGTTGTTAGATGCTCACAGGCCGCCGGGCCGGCATCAAACAGGAGAGGAACACCTGCCAAAGCGCCGACTCGGCGAGCCGTTGTGAGCGTGTTGTTAGAAAAGCAGCTTCAGTGCCAGCTGTCCGACCCTGGGGTCCTGCGCGCTGGTGATGCTGCCGAAACCGGCGGCACTTTGGGTGACGTTCGGGTTGTTGCGGTTCACGCGGTTGGCGGTATTGAAGAATTCGGCACGGAACTGCAGTTTGGTTCTTTCACGCCAGACG
>CAIYVZ010000183.1 GCA_903929755.1 uncultured Acidobacteriia bacterium | reverse complement strand
GAGTGAAGGTCCATACGAAGGGACACGTCGGCTAATTCGCCGTACCTACGCCGGAATCTTCAGCATCTTATGCGCGTTATCCCAAACGATCTTCTTGAAAACACCGGGCGTGGTGGAAGCCTTCAGCACCGTCAGCGTGGAACGTGCCACACACTGGCCGTTCAGCCGGGCGGCGGCGGGGTTATTGGCCTGGCTGATGCCGGCTCCGTGGCCGTCTGAGCAACTACAGTCGCTGCCGAACATCAGCTTGTCCTGATGGCGGGAAAGAAAACCTTTGGTGAATTCCGCGTCGCGCGACAGAGCGTTGTTGCCGGAATTGGCCGAGCAATCGCCGTAAAAATTCGCGTAGTCCGAGAGCAACTTATCGCTGATGCCGCCGGGCTTGATGGGGCCGGAGGGATAAGCCGCTTCGTTGTGATAATCGGCGCTGACGTTGGCCCAGAAGGCGTCGGCGTGGCCGATGAATTTCGCGACGGGCGGCTCCGGCGGGATGAGCTAACAGGCTTTCGTCTTCGCAGGAGATGTCAGAAGCAAGCCAGACTCAAACAATGCGTCCGCAAGGCGATTTCCCGGCCATTTCCTCCGCCCAGCTATTCAGTGTGAGAAATGCGGGTTAGGGCAGAAGCAGGATCCGACGACGCCGGCGACGTGGCGGGCGAAGTGGCGGGCGAAGTGGCTGGCGAAGAGCCTGGAGCGTTGAGAATGCTGAGAACAGTGCCGCCTTCATGGCCTGCTGCCACGTACACTGGTGGCAAATGTTTATCAGGAATGTGAGTGCGATGGCGAAGTACTCGCCGGTGAAGATGGGAAAGACCGATTTGGTGAAGGGCGAGAAGCTGTTCGCCGGGCTGAACTCCCTGGAACCGGGGCAGGAACACGCCTTACATGCGCATGAGGGACAGGAAAAGATGTACTTCGTGCTGGAAGGTGCGGGTGAGGTTCAGGTGGGGGAGACGACAGAGACGCTGGGGGTTGGTGACATGGCTTTCGCACCCTGCGGAGTCCCTCATTCCGTCCGGAACCCCGGGCCGGAGCGGCTGGTGGTGATGGTTGTGATGGGGCTGCCCCCGGGGAAGTAACCCTGGCGGAGCATCATTTTCCGAAGCTCGTCACAATGGGTGGGCAGGGGCGCCGCTGCGGCTTTATAGACTTTGGCTGCGCGGCGGTGAACTCAAGTAACCTGGATGAAACCAGTGGAGGCGGCGCAGTTCAGCTGGCCTCCACCTTCGGAACGCACACAGCACATCCTGTCATTTGGCCTTCGCGTGGATACAGGTTATCGCGCTACGACAATTTGGTTATCCACTTTGAAGACCCCCGAGACGGCGTTGGCCTGGACAAAAGCAATTTCCCTGTCCGTCTCGTTCAGGACAACGCCGTTGAGTGTCACGTGGCCGTTCTCCACCACGATCCGGATGGGCGCCTGCGGGTCGGTCGCATACTTCTGCAGGCTCGAGTGCCCATAGATGCTGCGCGCCAAACTGATCCGGAGATGGTCGTCGGCCGAGGACAGCGAAGCGACATCGATTTCATCCACCACCCCCCGCACTCCCGGCGTGGTTTCCACGATCGCGAGCGCCGAATTCCGGTCAGCGTAGTCACGCACGTTGCCGCCAACAGTAACCTCTCCAGCCTTAGCCGCAACGGTCAGGTTGTTGAACATGATGCCGTACCCGACCCGGTCATAGCGCAATTTATTGGCCAGAGTTTCCAGCAGCTCGGCGTCGCTCGCGTTTCCGGTCTTCACCATAATGTGATTGCCAATACCGCCCACTCCGGCAGTCTTGCGCGCCATCTTTTCGGCATCCACCTTATCCATGTACAGGTCGACCGTGCCAGAAAGGATGACAATCCCGTCTTCCGCCTGGAGGTTGATTCCGCGAAACCGGTCCTGATCAGCACGGATGCAAGCGAGGCGAGCATGCAACGTGCCCTGCACGCTGGCGCGCGCGCCTTTGTTGAAAAAGCGTCAGCCGCTGAAAACTTATTACCGGCAGCGCGGGCGGCCCTCAGAGGCGAACAACTACGGAAATAATCCATCCTGCCAGTCTTGCCCAGGCGACCAGGCGCCTGGCCATTCTGGGCTAACCGCGTTTCAAACTACGTAGCCGGATTCCAGAAGCGAACGTAGGGTGGCGCTCCGGGCTGCGCTGCCGCCACTTGATCGGCTTCCAGCGTGTTCGCGGTGTCGGCACCTTCCGGATAACGGTAACGGGCGACGAAATCGTCTTCCATTTCCAGACCCCAACCGGTTGCTGCGGGCAATTGCCAATGTCCGTTGGTGACTTCCAGAGGGTGCACGAAGACCCCGGCCTGCAGAAATTCCAGGTATTCCAGCCAGCGGCCATCACTGCCGAACCAGGCCTGGTCGAAGATCGACATGGCCCCCACCAGTTGCCCGAGACCAATTCCGCCGCTGTGGGGGCAAACCGGAACGCCATATTTCGCGGCAAGGGCGACGATGGCGAAGAGCTCATTCACGCCGCCGACCCGCGCCCCGTCAATCTGACAGTGCGTCAGCCCGCCGCCGGAGAGCAGTTGTTTGAAGGTGATCGCATCGGGGGCCTGTTCCCCGCCCGCAACTCCAATACCGACCGGCGCGAGGGCTTTGCGGAGTTCAATGTGACCGAAGATATCATTATAAGCGATCGCCTCCTCAATGAAAAGCAGCTTGTATTCGGCCAGTTCCTTCATGTAACTGGCAGCGTTTCGCCAGTCCCCCAGGTTCTGGTTGGCATCGGTTAAGAGCAGGGCATCGTCGCCGGTGGCTTCACGGATGGCGTTGAGCATGCGCCGGTCTTCATCCAGCGCCCGCGTGCGATCGTACTGCTGACCCCGGCCAACTTTGGCCTTGAAGGCGCGAGTTCCGGCGGCGTAGAGACCGCTGCAAAGACGCCGCACTTCATCCAGGGGTCTGCCGGACCACCCGGCGGTGCTGTAGACGCGGATCCCCTCGGCGCGGAGTCGCGACAGATTGGCTTCGCGAGCCGGGAGACGCGAATGCAGCATATCCAGAAGCTCGTCTTCGGTCAGGACATCGCGAAGGTGGTGGAAGTCAATGGACTGGACGATCTTCTCGGGCGGAAGGCTGGTCAGCAACTGCCACATGGGCAGGTTTTCGCTCTTCGCCCACAGGTCCCAGAGTGCGTTGATCACGCCCCCGACGGCCATGCGGTAGACGCCGAGAGCCAGCCAGCGCAACTGATGATGTTCAGCCAGAGCCTGGGCGAACAGGCCCGGTTCTTCCGTGAAGTCCGCCAGATTTCTGCCCACCACGAAACGTTTCAGCGCTTCAATTGCGGCCTTTTGAATCTGCGTGCCATCACCCACGGTGAAGACGAGCGACCGACCTTCCAGCCCCGTATCGGTGCGCAGAACAGTGATGGCGCAGGAATAGTTGGGAGCTAAATGGCGGGGATCTGAACCGGCCATACCGAGACGCACGGTGGGGTAGCGAAGATCAATAACGTCAAAAAAAATAATTTTGTGGTGATTCATGCGATTTTGGTTAAGATCCGGCAGTTTCTCTACGGGGGATGAGGCGGCCAAAGCCCAGATTACAGACAATTTCCAGCAGGCTCCAGTTCAGGTTCATGAACAGGCGCCGTTTCAGGCCGAGATAGGGCTGCGAGCCCTCGAAAAGGTCCTGCATCACCTCGCGGAAAAGAGGACTCAGGCGGGTGAACTGGACCATGCGCGTGGGGACGGAGCCGAAGAGGAACCGTCCCTGGAAGACCCGGTAAGCCAGGCGGGAGGCGAGTTCGAGATCGCCCACAAAGTCCTTCCGCAGATGCTTTCGGTAGGCGGCCCCCGTCAGATCGGCAGGGGCGGCGAGGATGGCCTGCGTGGCAAGGTCCGCCGAGCGGATCGCGTAGTAGAGACCTTCACCCGTGATGGGATCGACGAGGCCGGCGGCGTCTCCGGTGGCCATCCAGCCGTCTCCGGCAACGCGGTTCTGCTTCCAGGCTGGAGTATCGAGCGCAGGGAGCAGGTGGCTGTAGAACGTGGCGTCCTTGCGGGAGATGCCCTGCTCATCCATGTAGCGTTCCAGCCGCTGGCGGAGCGATTGCGCCGTCTCGCCTTTGCCACAAATTCCCACGGAGAGGTGACCGCAGCGGGGGAAAACCCAAATATAGCCTTCGAGACCGGGGAGGAACTGAATATCGATACGTTCCCGGTCACAGGGAACGTAGTAGCCGAGGGCGCTCATGGCGTCATTCGCGGTGAGCTCGGTGCCCATTTGCCGCAGGGGGTTGCGGGCACCGGTAGCCACAATGCAGCGGTCCACTTCGATGTCGCCGTGTTTGGTGCGGAGTGTCCAGCCGGTGGAAGTGCGGTCGGTAGCCAGCACGCGGGTCTTCTCGATTTGAGCCCCGGCGGCTTCGGCGCGTTTCAGCAGCAGGTTATTCAGATCGAAGCGCGAGTAGATGAGGAGGGGGTGGTCAAGTTTCAGATTGACCGGGACGCTGTTCGGCGCAGAAAGGACTGTTTCGCGGACGATTTTGTGCGGCGTGGAGTCTGAGGAGAGAAACGGGTATTGCGAGTAAGCTTTCCACGTGAGGCCCCCGCCGCAGGGTTTCTCCCAGGCGAGTTTTTCGTCCAGCAGGATGGTTTTAACGCCTGCCGACGCGAGGCGCTCGGCGGCGAAGGCTCCAGACGGGCCTCCGCCGAGGATCGCGACCTTCATAAGCTACTTCTTAACGTCGCCCATGGCCGGGTGGCCGGGAGGCAGTTCGGCGCCCTTGGGAGCTTCGCCCTGCGGCATTGCGCCTGCGCCGGGAGTGGCGGGGTGGCCGGGGGGCATGGCCTGCGGAGCTGCGCCGGGCGCGCCACCCTGAGTGGGATCCGCAGCACCGGCATGCTCGGTTGCTCCGGACGTGCGCGTCTTGATATGCCATTCGTCGGCCTTGCGCTCCATGACGTATTTCATGTTCATCATGGGCGGGCCACCCTTGGGGGCGAAGGTGACGATGGCGTCGGCTTCCTTACCGCGGAAGGACACGGAAACGACGTTCACGTCCATGCCGCCGAGGTTGATGTCTTTCGGGATATCGCGGATGACGCCTTGCTTTACGGCATCCAGCGTGTCGATGTTCTTGGAACAGGCGGCAAGGGTGAGAGCGAGGGCCGCTAGCAGTGCGTATTTCACGTTCCTATTGTAGAGGACGGGCCCGTTGAGGCAGAGATCGCAGCGGAAAGTATTGCGTCAATAAGCCCCTGCACCGTGTACTCGGTTGCCTGAACGGTCAGCGGGATCCCGTAGTGGTCCAGCGTCCCGCTGGTGACCGGACCAATGCTGGCGGTTTTAATGCCGTGCAGGGCTTGCGGACCGACCGCTTCGGCCAGATTCCGCACCGTGGACGAACTGGTGAAGGTAACCCAGTCCGGGTTGTGACCCAGCACTTCTCTGGCTCGTTCAGCCAGCCCCTCGGGGGGCACGGTCCGGTACGCTTCCACCACCTCCACCTCGGCTCCCCGGGCGCGCAGGGTGTCGGGTAAAACATCGCGGGCCACGGCGGCGCGGGCAATCAGGATGCGTCGGCCCCGCATTTCATGCCCGGCAAGCGCGGCCAGCAAACCTTCGGCCACGTACTCCTTCGCGACAATATCCACCTTCAGATGGAACCGTTCCAGAGCGTCACGCGTGGCGGGTCCAATGGCGCAAATCAGGCCCCGAATATTGCGGAGGTCGCGGGGGCTCACGTCCAGACGCTCCAGAAATCGCTCCACGCCGTTCACCGAGGTGAATATCAGGAAATCGTAGCTTTCCAGGCGCAAGATTGCCGCGTCCAGCGCCGTTGAATCGCCGGGCTGAATCTCGATAACCGGAAGCTCCAGGACTTTTGCGCCCAGTTCGGTCAACTGAGAAGACAACGTGGAAGCTTGCTGCCTTGCGCGGGTCACCACGATTTTCAGGCCGAACAGCGGTAACCGCTCGAACCAACTGAGGCGCTCCCGAAGCTGCACTACCTCGCCAATCACAATGGTCGCCGGGGGCTTGATGCCCCGTTCCCGAACCAGTTCGGGAAGTGTGGCAAGCGTTCCCGTAACAACTTCCTGATCGGGCCGGGTGCCCCAACGCACCACCATGGCGGGCGTAGCAGGGTCACGGCCTTCTTCAATAATGCGGGCGGCGATCTGAGCCAGGTGAGTAATGCCCATGAAGACCACCAGGGTTTCGGCCGCACCAACTTTGGTCCAGTCGATCCGCTCCACGTCGTGGCCGGTAACGAAGGTGACCACGGAAGTATGGTCGCGGTGGGTGAGCGGGACCCCTGTATAGGCGGCGATCCCGAGGGGCGACGTGACACCAGGCACCACTTCAAAGGGAATTCCGGCCTGGTACAACGCTTCGGCCTCTTCCCCTCCCCGCCCAAACAGATACGGGTCACCACCCTTGAGCCGAACCACGTTGACGCCCTGGCTGCCATACTCCACCAGCATGGCGCAGATCTCTTCCTGCGAAGCCGAGTGGTGCGCTCGCTTCTTCCCGACATAGATGCGCTGCGCGCCCGGCGGTGCCAGGTCCAGCAGATCATCGGAAGCCAGATGGTCGTACAGAATCACATCGGCCTGAGCCAGCAGACGCTTCGCTTTGAGCGTAATCAGCTCAGGATCGCCCGGTCCCGCGCCGACCAGGTAGACCTTGTGGCGCGGACGAATCACTGGTCCTTTTCCGTAGATGTGTTGTACACAGATTCGAGGATGGCGGCCGCACCGCGCTGCAGCAGCACGCCGGCCACGCTCTTGCCGAGTTCTACCGGTTTGGTGCAGTCCCCTGCGGCAGTGTAACGGATCATGGTTGCCCCATCAGGCGAGAAGACGCCGCCGGTGAGAAACAATTCGGTATTTTCCAGATTGGCGAAAGCGCCGATCGGGACCTGGCACCCGCCCCCGAGTTCGGCAAGCAGGGCGCGTTCGGCAGTGACGGCGAAACGTGCCCACGGGTCGTCCAGCAGACTGGCGGCTTCAAAACCTGGCCCGGAGGCGAGGGTTTCGAGCGCAAGAGCGCCCTGGCCGACAGCGGGCAGCATCACATCCGCGCGGAACGTCTCCGCGATGATTTCCCCCCAGCCGAGGCGCTTCACGCCCGCGGCGGCAAGCACAATGGCGTCGTATTCGCCCTTCTCTACCTTCGAGATGCGGGTATCAATATTGCCGCGAATATTACGAAGCTCCAGATCGGGACGCAACCGGGTCAACTGCGCAATGCGCCGAAGCGAACTGGTGCCGACCACCGCACCGGGGCGCAGCGTTCGCAGCTTACTGCCGATGATGGCATCGTGCGGATCGGCGCGCTCCGGGATGGCTGACATCACCAGGCCGGGGGGCAGTTCGGTAGGCAGATCCTTCAGGCTGTGGACGGCGAGATGCACGCGGCCTTCCAGCAGCGCGGCCTCAATCTCTTTCGTAAACAGCCCTTTGCCGCCCACTTTGGCCAGAGGTACGTCCAAGATTTTGTCGCCCCGGGTGTGAATAATTTCGATAGCGCAGGCAAGACCCCGGCCTTCAAGCTTAGCCTTGATATGATTCGCCTGCCAGAGCGCGAGTTGGGAGCCGCGCGAGCCGATAACCAGCATGTTTTCAGTGTAGCGGGAGCGAGTGTGGGTTCCCGTTAACGCCCGCACGCTTCCATGCAGTGGAGCCGAAAAATAGCCGTATCGGCTGCCAAAGTGCCGGCCACCCGCCTGGGGCGCAACGCGAAGAGCTGAAAGTACTCTTCCACTTTGGATATACTGCTCGGGATATACTGCCGACGTGATCCTGCCGCGCGGAATTGCCAAATGCCGGGGCACGGTCAGAGCATCATTATTTTTCGGAAGGGAGATCCACCATGACGTGCATCACCGTGACATGGAAGCTGAGTGTACTGGCGGCAGCGGCGGCAGCGGCCGCGTGGGCGCAGAGCGGCGCGGTGTTGCCGGTTATTTCGGCCAATGACAATCGCACGGCCGCAGGAGTTCTGCGCAACGGCGTGCTGACCCTGAACCTGGAATTGCGCAAAGGCAACTGGTATCCGGAGAAGGCAGACGGCGAAGCGATTCCGGTCTACGCCTTCGCCGAAGTGGGGAAACCCCTGCAGGTCCCCTCGCCGCTGATCCGCGTGCCCCTCGGCACCACCATAGACATTACCCTCCGTAGTGCCCTGCCCGTTTCCGCCACCCTGCATGGTCTGCACCAGAGGCCCGGCACCGATAAAGACGTGGTGACGATAGAGCCGGGCGCTTCACAGCATGTTCGGTTCTCTGCCGGCAAGCCAGGAACTTACCTGTACTGGGGCCGCACCCCGGATGGACGGCGCGGCACGAATCGTGGGCTGGACGCCATGCTCGGGGGCGCCTTCGTCGTGGACCCGCCCGGCCAGCCCGTTAACGACCGGATCTTCGTTCTGGAAAGGTGGAACGGGCCCACGCGCACGGCGATGAACGGCAAGAGCTGGCCCTACACCGAACGGCTGAACTACGAGGTGGGCGAAAAGGTGAAGTGGAAGCTGGTGAACGCTTCCGATTTGAGCCACCCGATGCACCTCCATGGCTTCAGTTTTGAACTGGACGCCGAGGGCGATGGTGAGAATTACAAGGTCTACGAAGATGGTTCGCAGCCCGTCGAATTCACCCACAACGTGGAGGTGATGGAGACGTTCGACATGACGTGGGTCCCGAAAGAGCCCGGGCGCTGGCTGTATCACTGCCACCGGATTCCGCACATGCGTCTGCCGGTCCCGCTGGATCCGGCGGATCTCTCGTCGGCCGGCGCGAACCATGACCACGACCACATGCACGGCATGGATTCCGACTACAGCGGCATGGGCGGCATGATTATCGGGATGACGATCACGGGTAAGTCCGCGATCGATACCGAGAACGGCTGGAAGCCGACGAAGCATCTGGAACTGGGCGTGGGGACGCGTAAGGGCGATGGCCGGTTTTACTCGCTCTGGCTGCGCGACAAAGACGCCACGGGCGCTGCCGCCAAGCCCACGCTGAGTACGGGGCTAACCGGGCCGGTACTGGTGGTGACGGAGGGCGAACAGACCGAAGTCACCATCGTGAACGAGATGAAGGAAGCGACCGCCATTCACTGGCACGGCATTGAACTGGAGAGCTACTACGACGGCGTCCCGGGGTTCGGCGGCCGCGATGAAAAACGTGCTCCCGCAGTGGAGCCAGGCAAGACCTTCACGGTCCGCATGATTCCCCCGCGCGCCGGCACGTTTATGTATCACACGCACTGGCATGACGACGCGCAGCTAACGGGCGGAATCCACGGGACCATGATCGTGCTGCCGAAAGGCGCAACGTACGATCCAGGGACCGACAAGAGCTTCCTGTTCAGCCAGAGCGCCGGCGAACCCTTTGGCGCGGCGATGCTTCTAATGAACGGCTCGCCACAACCAAACACGCTGCGGCTTGCGGCGGGCACAACCTACCGGCTGCGGCTGGTGAATATCTCGCCTTCCGTGAACAATCTGCGCGTCCAGTTGACCAGAGACGGTGCCCCGGTTCAGTGGCGCGAGCTTTTCAAGGATGCCTCCCCTGTAGCCGGAACCCCCGTGAAGACCGCCGACCAGGTAGTGGCGGTGGGCGAAACCTTCGATTTCGAGTATAAGGCCGAGAAGGCAGGTACGCTGATGCTCACCGGGTGGAATCAGGGCGACAACCGGCGTGCGGTACAAACGCTGGTGTTTACCGAAGCCGGACAGTAGCCAGGCTGCAACGTCCGGGCGGTGATAGCATCGGGCTGACGGATCCCCGATGAGACACCTCTGTGTACTGCCCCTGCTGACTATTACTATGCTGGCCCAGACGCCCCCCAGCGTGTTCGGAGTACCCGCTCCGCGCGCTCCGGCGAAGAGTTTCATCACCATCTATGACGTGGCGAAGAAGACGAGGACAGTGGTTTACACTGCGGGCTTCGTGATGGAAGCGCCGAACTGGTCCCCCGACGGCAAGTATCTGCTCCTGAATGGCAACGGGAAGATGTGGCGTCTGGAGCTGGCGGGACCGGGAGCCAAACCCGTCGAGATCCCCTCACCAACGCCCGTCAACAACGATCACGGAATCTCACGGGACGGAAAACTGCTGGCGATGACCGTCCGGTCGGGGCCGAAGGCAGCCGCGCAGGTCTGGATCTCCGATGCCGATGGCAAGAATCCACGGCTGGTCACGCCCGGGTATCCGAGTTTCTACCACGGCTGGTCTCCCGATGGAAAGTGGCTGGCGTTTACCGGTGAGCGAAACGGGAACGTGGATATTTACCGGGTTCCGGCAGCGGGTGGCCCCGAAGAGCGCCTCACCACGGAGCCCAAATATGACGACGGCGCGGATTATTCGCCGGACGGCAAGTGGCTCTACATAAACACCCTGCGTACCGGTAACTTCGACATTTGGCGCTTGCCGGCCCAGGGTGCAGGCCCGGACGATAAACTGGCGCAGCAGGTAACAAGCGACGCCGGTGAGGACTGGTTTCCCCACCCGTCGCCCGATGGGAAGTGGATGGTTTTCGTCACGTTTCCGGCGGGAACCCAGGGGCATCCTCCGAATCTTCCGGTTCAGTTGCGGATGATGCCGCTGCCCGGCGGCAAACTCAGGGCGGCGAAACCGCGGACGGTCGCCTCGTTTCTCGGCGGCCAGGGGACCATCAACGTGAACTCCTGGTCTCCGGATTCCAAGAAGTTTGCCTTTGTCAGCTACGAACTGCTGCCGGAGGCGAAATGAGACGTTGCGCGCTGTTTCAGCTTCTGGCTGTGCTTGCCCTGGCGTGCCGGGCGAACGCTCAACCCTCCGTTCCCGTGCGGAGCACGGTTCAGATATATGACCTGAAGTCCGGGAAGACGCGGACAGTGTTTCAGGGAGATGGCTTCTACGAAGCGCCTTACTGGTCGGCGGATGGCAAGTGGATGTTCATCAGCGGCGGCGTGGCAAAGAAACTGTACCGCATCCCTCGCGCAGGCGGCGCGCCGCAACTCGTCGAGTTGGGGGATATTGATGTCAATCATGACCAGGCGTTGTCGCCGGACGGCAAAATCCATGCAATCTCGCTGAAGGGCGAGCTGTTTGTTTCCGGGCCTGCAGGAAAGGACCGGCATCAGCTGACCAAGCCGGGCGATGTGTTTTATCTGCATGCCTGGTCTTCCGACAGTAAGTGGATTCTGGGGACCCGGCGCTTTGCCGGAACCGCCGGTGAGACGAATTACGATATCTGCCGGCTGACTCCGGACGGGAACCAGGACGAACGCCTCACAAACCACGCGGCTCTCGACGATGGCCCGGACTACGGCAACGGGGGCCGCTTCATTTACTTCAATTCAAAAAGGGCCGGCGGCTTCGATATCTGGAGAATGCCCGAATCCGGCGCGGGCGAAGGCGACAAGCTGGCCGTACAAGTGACGCATGACGCAGCGGAGGACTGGTTTCCCCATCCCTCCCCCAACGGCAAATGGCTCGCCCTGCTCTCGTACCCGCCCGGCACCGGCACCGGCATCACTTTGACCGAATATCTGGCTAAGTATCCCGAGAAGGGTTTAAGCGGGTACAACCTGACCATGCACCCCTATAACGCCGAGGTGGTGATTCGGTTACGAACGCTGCCAGGCGACCAGATGCACCAGGCGAAGATACGCGAGGCGAAAATCCGCACCGTGGGCAAGCTGCTGGGGGGCCAGGGAAGCATGAATCTGAACTCCTGGCTGCCGGATTCCAGTGGTTTCGCCTTCATCGGGTATGAGGTGGTCCGGTAGGCGCACGCCGTTAGTAGAAGAACTCCTCGCGGATGTCATCGCAGGCTTTTCTTTCCGCCACGCTCAGGGTCTTCAGCCTGGCACGTCCGGCATTAAACACCACGCGGGAAGACTGTCCGATACGCACCAGATTATCCCGATCCTGCCGGGGCAGGATGAGATAGTGTTTGCGGCAGTCGAAACTACGGCAAAGCAGAGGTCTCCGCTCGTAAATAGTGCAGCCGGAGGGCCCCAGATAGACACAAGCACCGTTGCTGGTGGCCAGCAGATATACCGGCTTCCCTTCGCGATCCGTCAGAACCTGATGCTGATACGACGCTACATCGTCACCATGGTCCGGATGGAGGAAAAGGCCCTGATTACTGCGGCAGCATTCGATACAGTCGCCACAGGGAACGTCGGTTTGGTCAGCGGGAGGCAAATCTCATTGTATGGCGGAGGGAGAAAATCCCGGCGCAGCAAGGGATAACTGCGCCGGGTCTGGTTACTGAAGTGCTTACTACTTCGCCCGCATGGCGAACGTGTACATCACATCGCCGCCGGCGACCACCACATATTGCACTCCATCGAGCTCATAAGTGATCGGCGAGTTCGTGACGCCGTTGAGCAGCCCGGCATGCCACAGGGCCGCGCCGGTGGTGGCGTTGAGGGCCACAATGTCGTTACTGGACCCCGTGCTGAAGACCAGATTACCCGCAGTAGTCAGCAGGCCCGAACGCGCGCCGCCCTCCCACTTATGCGCCCACTTCGTCTTCCCTGTCTTGTAGTCGATCGCAGCCAGGAAAGACTCCTGGAAACCACCGCGGTCATTGCCGCCCCAACCCTCCGGTTTGTCCTCGGTGTCATAGAGGTAATAAACACTGTAGGCATTGGCCGCATCCACATAGAAGAGGCCAGTCTCGGGATTGAAGGCCGGCGGCTGCCAGTTCGCCGCGCCCCCCTGGTTGGGGGTGACCAGCGCGCCGTCCAGTTGCGGTTCCTTCGCAGGATTCGGAATCGGCTGACCATTGGGACCAATCCCCTTCGCCCAGTTGGCCGTGGCAAAAGTACTGGTAGAAATGTTCTTGCCCGTGGCTCGGTCCAGAACAAAGAAGTACCCGTTTCGGCTGGCCTGAGCCAGCAGCTTGCGGGGCTTGCCATCAATCACGCCATCAATCAGAACCGGGGTCTGGTTCGCATCCCAGTCATGCGTGTCATGCGGGGATGACTGGAAGTACCAGGCCATACGACCGGTATCGGGGCTCACCGCGATAATGGATTCGGTGTAAAGATTGTCGCCGGCGCGCGCCTTGCCGGCGATCACGGGCTGGGGGTTGCCGGTGCCGAAGTAGAGCAGGTTCAGCACGGGGTCATAAGTGGTAGCGCCCCACGTCATACCGCCTCCGTGCATCATGGCTTCCACACTTGGCCAGGACTTCGCTTCCGGGTCGCCGGGCTGCGGATGGGCGTACCAGCGCCACTGAACTTCGCCGGTCTCAGGGTCATGCGCGGCCAGGTACCCGGGGACGTCCGTATCGTCACCCGAAACCCCCACGATTACATGATTCCCGATGATGAGCGGCGCGGCCGAGCCGAAGTACATCTGTTCCAGGTCGCAGATCGGTTTGTGCCAGCGCTCCTTACCGTCCTTGATGTTGAGCGATACCAGGTTGCAGTCGGGGGTCTCGAAATAGAGCCAGTTGCCGGAGACCGCAACGCCACGATTGCCGATATGGATGCCGCCCTTTGAAGGCCAGCTGAAGTGCCAGATTTCGCGGCCCGTGCGGGCGTCCACGGCCCACGCATGGTCGGGGTAACAGTTCAGGTAGGGCGGGAATTCTTGAGTAGGGACGTGGGCGGTTGTGCCAGGCGGTGTGAGCGGATGGCGCTGTTGAGGTAGTCGAGAGGGTGACGGTTCTGCATGCGGCAGGTTTGCGTGACGGTCAGCAGG
>CAIYVZ010000182.1 GCA_903929755.1 uncultured Acidobacteriia bacterium | reverse complement strand
GCCCTGGCCTCCCGGATTCGCTCCCCGCAAACCGTGTCCAGGTGATTCAGCATCTGCCGCCAATGCTGCACCGTCTCCCACTTCGCCACCACCTTCGACAGCGCCAGATACAGCAACTTCATGGCCGCGTCTTCGGTCGGAAACGAATCACATCGCCACCCCCCAGCGTCTCTGTCGTCTCCCCCACCTGAACCTCACCCGAACCCTCCAGCACGAACTACATCTTTTCCTGTCCCTCATGCGCATGTAAGGCGTGTTCCTGCCCCGGTTCCAGGGAGTTCAGCCCGGCGAACAACTTCTCGCCCTTCACCAAATCGGTCTTTCCCCTCTTCACCGGCGAGTACTTCGCCAGCGCACTCACATTCCTGGTAAACATTTGCCACCAGTGTACGTGGAAGCAGGCCATCAGGGCGGCACTGTTCTCAGCATTCTCAACCCGCCAGGCTCTTCTTCAGCCACTTCACCCGCCTCGTCGCCAGCGCCGTCGGTCCTGCTTCTGCCCCAAACCCACTCCCAGGGAATACATCCCCCCTCACCTCTTCATGTCCAGACTCACAGCCTCCAGCTCATCCGTCAGCGCCGCCTCCACAATGTCCAGCCCAAAGAACCCGCCGCCAATATCCATAAATTCCGCCATATACTCCTGCCGGAACCATGCCTGCCCCAGACTTTGCCGTTCTTCTTCCAGAAACTCCGCCGCAATCCGCCCGCACTCCGGAGCCGTCACCCGAATCCGCTCCCACATCTCGCCGCCATACTCCCAGGCCTCATAAAAGAACCCCCGCTTCTCGCACGGAGTGCTCAACAACCAAAGCGCCCCGTTCGTTGTCGAAAGCATCGGCCGCAGGGCTTTATAAAACCCATCCCCCACCCGCGACGCTTCATCGATCACCAGCAGCGTCACCCCCGAAAGTCCGCGAACGCCCTCTTCGTTTTGCGGCAACCCCACAATCCGGCTCCCGTTCGGCAGCAGCAAAGAAGCCTCATGAATCCCGTCCCCGCGAGGAGCAATCTGGAACCCACTCAACATCCCCGCAGCCTTCCGCAAAAACTCCGCCGACTGCCGCGCCGTCGGGCACCCCACCACCACCAGCCGCTTCTCGCCCGTCAGAGCATGATGCAGAGCCTTAGCCGCCGTAACGGTCGACTTCCCCCACTGGCGAGTACAATTCAAAATCCCCCGCCTGGCCGTCGACCGCAGCACCCGAATCTGCGGAGCATCCGGCTCAAACCCGGCCTTGCGCGCAAACGCCACCGGATCCGTCCGCCACGCCTCCGCCGCCCCCGCCTTCACCTTCCGCACACGTCGGGCTACCGGCCCAACAGGCTCTTCCTCATCGAACGTCCCCCTCGCCGTCTCCGGTATCCTTCCCATGCCCAATTCGTATCACCCCGCGCAAGCCACATCCCGCGCAGGAAGAACACCCTGCCACGCACGAAACCCAATAAAAACGGCCCCCGAAAGGGCCGCAAATATTTCTGACCTGTCTGTGATCGGGGAAAGGCGATGCAGCCATCAGGCGCTGCGGTGGCCTCTGCTAAGCCTCGTTCGTGACCAGATCCGGACGATACCGCTCCAGCTGAAAACTAACGCCTCGCTGTTTTGTCTGCGCAATATCCCACGCCGACTGCATTCGCATCAACGTCTCCATATTGACGCCGAATGCCTGTTCCAGTCGCGTTGCCATCTCGCCCGAAAGTGACGCGTGTCCATTCAGCAGCGTGGACAAGGTTGGCCGTGACACCTGCAGCAATTTCGCGGCCTCCGTGATGGTCAGGCCGTAAGCCTCGATAATTTCGGATTTGATAAATATTCCCGGGTGCACCGGCTTTAGCATGCGCATCGGCATTTTCCTCTTAATGGTAATCCTCGAAATCGACATCGGCAATTTCCTGTCCGTCCGTGCGGAATGTGAGTCGCCAGTTTCGCGTGACCGTCAGACTCCAGTAGTCCTTCCGGTCCCCCGTCATGCGGTGTGCCTTCCAGAGCGGGAACTTCCGTAGTTCTTCAATGTCTCCCGCGTCTTGAAGAAACGTTAGGATCATCCGCAGCTTCATTGCGGCATCGGCGGGCACTCCCCGCCAGTCGTCCTCCAGGAAAAGACGCTTCAGTGCTTTGCTCCGGAATCCGACAATCCGCACGTGTTAACTGTAGCCTAACGGACTACGCATGGTCAACTGGGAGCTGATGCTGGGGAGCTGATGCTCTCAGTTTGCCGCCGGCACATCTCTGCAGTTGCCCCCACGTCATCGGCCGGTAGCCACGGAACTCCCGGAAGAATCACTCTCGCGCGCCGTTTCCCATGTAAGTCCGCAGTTTGAGTAAAGACACCCCGCCACGCACGGAAGCCAATAAAAACGGCCCGCGAAAGGGTCGAAAAAATCACAACTGTTTGTGCCGGGAAAGCGACGACGCCAACAGGTGCTGCAAAGGAATAGGATGATACCGCTCCAGCTGACAGCTCACTTCAGTTCCGCGGTGTCGGCGAAGTTACGGAAATCCTTATCCCGGGTCAGCAGCGGAATCCCGCGATCCACACAGCCCTGCGCAATCAGGGCGTCTCCCAAACGAGCCTTGCACCCTTTCTCGAGCCCAGTAGCCCGCAGCAGTCCCGCACGTTCCCCATACCCCGGCTTCAAGTCCACCAGCGGCACCCGGCACAGCAGCTCCCGCACTTCATCCGGCAGCTCCGGATCGCTCAGTAACTCCGCCAGCACCGCCGGAACTTGTCATCACCTGGCAATCGCCCGGCGCCTGGTTCAGCAACCGGGAGTCGTCGCCGCCGTCACCCTGCAGAAATGCAATCCAGGTGCTGGTATCGGCAGCTATCGCCGGTCACCCTTCAGTTCTTCTGCCGTCCGTGAGAATCGCACCGTGCCCTGCAGTTGCCGCAGCTTCGCGTAAGCCTGCGACGCAGCCAGCAACCGCAGTCCCGCCCGAACCGTCTGCGTGACACCCTCCCCGCTCGCCCCTTACTCCGACTCCAGCAGTTCCGCAGGCACTTCCACCGTGATCTTACGCAACGTCTCCATATACCAGGCAGAATACCAGGGTTGATGCGGGTATCGGTATGGGGGTGAGAAGACCGAAGTCTTGCCCCTGATCGGCTGTGAATTACTCCCGCGTCCTCACCACTTCAAACCACCCGCCAGCCTCCCTCAGTCGCTGTGCCGCCCCACGTCCCAGCAATAACCGTCCAATCCTGAAGAAGTGCCCCCCATTCCATCCGAATAACACAGTTGTCCAAACTGAATCTCCTCCACCTCCGCGCCCGCCCCCAAACGCCCTCGGAATCCGCGCTCTGAGACACTGCAATGCGAGACCGCTTCTACTCCTGAATCGCCTTCAGTAACGCGTCCCGCGCATCCGAATAAAACTGAATATCGATCTTCGTTGCCATCTCATCCGAAAGATCCAGCAACTGCCGCCGGCACGTAACTGGAATCAACAGAGCCGTCGCCCCCTTCTCCACCGCAATCTCCGCAATCGTCACCGCGCCATGAACCGGCTCAACCGACCCGCCAAGATTGATCTCTCCCACTACAATCAGGCCCCCGCGAGTGCTTTTCTTCAGTAACGCCGTACAGAACGCCACCAAAGCCGCAACACCCAGTTTTGCTCCGGCCTTCGAGGCATCAAACGCCCGCAACTGCACCGTAAACTCATGCTCGCGAGGATCCTTATCCCCCACCAGTCGAACCGCCTGAGCATAAAGATTCTGCTCCGCATATCCCGCCGACTCCCGAAACGCCGCAGGCACCGGCTTGTTCAGAATCCGGACGCCCGTCCCTGGCCCGCAATTCACCTCAATCCGGTAAAGCCCAGGGTGGTCATCCATCCCCCCCGGACTAATCGTCCACACCTGCCCAGGTTCCAGCGGATCGTCGCCAATCCCGCCTTCACTCTGCAATTCCGGCGTCGAAACGAACTTCTCGACGCCACTATCCCCCAACACATAACTGAAATGCGTATTCCGAAACTCCGCAGCGCCAATCCGCTTCTGCTGTTCCTTAACCCGCCGCCTGGCCTCCAGTGCGATCCGCACTGCCCATTCCAGATCCTCCTCCGGAATCGCCCCGTCATCCCCCGGATACAGCAACTTCAACAAACCGCTAATCGTCTTGTTCACCGCGTTGGTATCGCGGCCACTCAGCGCCCCGCCCAGGAAAACCCGGTTCTGAATCGCGCCCAGCCGGGTATGCGTTCGCAACTGGCTCCAGCACTCCGACAGGAAATCACTCACCAGCCCGAAATGATCAGTCAGAATCTCCTTGCGGATTTTCGGAACATCCCAACCCGGAAGAAACGCATGAATCCGGTCCATAAACGCGGTATCATCCCGCATCTCGGGAGGCAGCGGTCCGAACAGATGCCCCACCCTTTGCTGATGCTCCACGTCCACATTGAAGTTCCCTACCAGCACAATGCTGCCGTCGGCCCGGATGCTCTCCTTACCCCGGCTGAACTCCCCCGATTCCATGTAGCCCTTCATGATATTGACGCCGTCCTTCTGGTCGAACGAGACTCCGGACACCTCGTCGAAACAGACCACGTCATACTGGCAAACCAGACCCCTCTGCCCCGTGGCGTTATTCACAAACATCCGAGCCACCGTAGCCTTGCCCCCCGATATCAGGTGCGAATAAGGCGACACCTGCTGGAATAAATGGCTCTTTCCCGTTCCCCGCGGCCCCAGTTCCACCAGGTTATAGTTCCGCTCCACAAACGGCACCATCCGCAGGAACAGCGCGTCCTTCTCCCGTTCCGATAACGCCGCCGCCTCAATCCCGATACTGCGCAGCAGGAACGCCTTCCATTCCACCGTCGTAAATTCGCTCCTGGCCCTGGCCAGCGTCTCCAGACCGTCCCGCTTCGATAACTGGATCTCACGAAGCGACGGAATCCCGAATGGGCGGTCATTCAGGTCCTCGCCCAGCGCTGCGTCGTACGAGACCGTGATCTCCGCATAGAATCCGCCCGTCAGCATCCGCTCATGCTTCCGCACCAGGTCTGGACTAATCCGCGCATCATGCAGCCGCAGACTCGGCAGCGTCGCCAAATACGAATCCGTCTTCGCATCCAGGCGGGCACTGATCAAATCAATAACCTTAACCTCGCCCTTCTCCCGTGCATGGGACTTGAACAACTCCTCATCCCCCGCCTTCACCGTCCGTTCCGCAAGCTGCCTCTGCGTAATCCGGATGCCTTCTTCAATCTCCCCCGGATCTGTGCTCGCGCAATACCGCCCCAGCAGAAACTCAACCACGTAAGTCGGGACCGGGAACTGGCGGCTAAACGTCCGCACCAGGTCCTTGCGCACCAGATATCCATCCAGTGCCCCTGCCGCCAGTCCGTCAATACGATCCATGTCCATTAGTCGGTCTCTTTTCCAACTACCGTCGGTCTCTGCGCCACAAGACGGCCCACCGCATCCAGCACCACCAGCGTAGCCGTATTCCCCTGTTCGTCTTCGTCTTCCACCAGGACAGAACAGGTTCCGTTTTCCTGAACGGGCCGTCCGCCCTGCACGATGGAACTCGCCGCATTGCCGGCCTGTTTCCTCAGGTCCAGCGTGAGGCCACTCGCCGCACCCGCAACCGTCACCCGGCACCGCAACCCTTTCCACAAAACATCGGTGATAGCGGCCGCGTCGCCGCTCCCCGAGTCTGCCGTCACCGTCAGTTGAAGCACAACGCATTCCTGCACACTCAGGCCACCATGCGTATATTCAACCCCGGCCCGATAACAACTAATCCCATCCGCCAGAGCGAATTCCTGGTGCGGATTCCAGAACCACGGGTACAGCTTTTCATCCGTCACCGCCCCCGGCTTCAGCGCGGCGCAGCGCCCCCAGGTGTTCTCAGATAGTGACGAGGCCAGTTCCGTCTTCGGCAACCCGCCCGGCATCAGCAACCACCCATGGTCGGTAACCACCCGGACTGTCTGGAAACCGTTCCGAATCAATCGCTCCACCCTGTCCGCGATCTCAGTCAGTACGCCGTCCAGATGCTTCGCCAGCTTCCAGCCCAGTTCATGCCCCTCATTGTCGATTCCCCCGACCTCGCACCAGCCCGGCCCGTCCGGCTTCTCCTCCGATTTTTCAGGAAACCGCCACCCCTGCTCCGTTAGCAGCTTTTTCAGGTAGTAACTCTTTAACGCCTGACCCGTCGCCGCAACACAGGGCTCAAAATCGGCGCTCACCTCCTGTCCCGTTACCAGGTGGGCAACCGGCGTCACCGCAGGCTTAGCGGTTGCCGTCACCGAAGGCAGCGCAGCCCACCCCTGAGTCTCTCCCACTGCAAGGCTTCTCCCCCGCAACATCTCAGCCAGTCGGCGTCCCACATCCAGCCGCAGACCATCCACGAAAAACACGCACTCCAAACCCTTGCCAGGACTTGCCACATGCTTTACACCCCGCGTCCCAGGGTAGCCGCTCTGCTGCACAACCTTCTGCAGATACCGCGCACCGTCTTCGGCCCACGGCAGGTAAGTGGCTCGAATCGCAGCCGAAACCGCAGCCACGTCGCCCGGCTGACTGACAGCCCCCAGCGCCCGCAAGACCGCGTCATCGGCCCGCCATGCCGACGTAAAGTAGCCTGCCGCAATCTCCGCCGCCGTCCCCGTCAGCGGACTCTGCGTCACCTCCGCCACCACCCCAAGGCTCTCCATCGCCACCGCCAGAGGAGCTTCCCCCAGTTCCGCCCAAACCAGTCGCCGCCGACGCCCGTTCTGCTTCTCCAGCTCCGCTAACTTCCGGCGGGCCTCATGCGGCGCAACCTTCGCCAGCGCCTGCAATTCCACGCCAAGGCTCTTTTCCTGGTCCTGATTCCACTGCGGCCACCCATCGTAAGCGCCGTCATCCGTCAGCCAGAAAATAGTGTCACTCGGTGCCCGGCACTTCCGGATCTGCGCAGGAATCCGCGGATATCGCTTCGGCGCCTCACAAAATCGCTCCCAGACCGAAAGCCACGGCCCCTTGTGCCCCGCCAGTAACTCCGCACCCTTCAGGCTCCCGTCATTCTCCGGGTCAAATGCCAGCTGGGACCGGGTCACTTCCACAAACCCTCGCCACGAATTCTCGTCCCTGCCACTCCGAAACAGATCTTCCTCGTTCAGCCACTGCAGCAAATCCCGCACCGGGTCCCCACCCGTCAGCAGCGTATTGAAGTAATCCTTGTCCAGCCTCTTGCCGCGCAGCAAATCCACATCTTCGTCCAGCAGCCGGTACAGCGCCAGTTGCATTGCATGACGCGCTTCGTTATCCTGCGCCACATCGAGTCCCAGCCCGCCTTGGTCCGATTTCAGATACGCCAGTATCGTCCAGTCGCGGAAATTCACTTGCGACCACAACGCACCGCTGTACTGCAACTCCGCAATCGGTTTCAGCAACTCCGGGCAACTCTCTACTGCCCGCAAATCCTGGCGGCTCACTCCCGGCAGGTACAGAATAGGCGTCAACTCCGGAGGCACGGCAACCTTCGCTAACTTCTTCGCGATCACGCACCGCAGCCAAATCGCAGGCCCCGCCCTCTTCTCCAGGTCATAGTCGCCCAGCACAAACAACTCCGGCAACTCCGCCCGCAGTCGCGCAACCGCCGGTTCCCACTGGCGATCCCCGTCCGGCCACAAAATGCACTGCGCCGGCGCCTGCACGTCCGGATTGTAGACCGCCGCCTTGCGGATGGCTTCCACCAGATGCCGGATGATATCAGCCATTCGTCCGCGCCAGTTCCTCAAGGATGTCGCCACGCCGGAACGTCGCCGCCAGCCTCTGCAAGGAGACGTCACGGTTAAGGTAAAGCCTTCCGAGTGCCGCATTCACTGCCTCAACGGCGCGCTGAAAATAGGCCTCGTCATTCTGCTCGAACTTCGACCTTGCCACCGCAAACTTCTGATGGTCCAATTGCCTCAGCGGAATCGCCAGATCCTCCAGCAGATACCGACCCATCAACATCGCCAGCAGGGCTGAAGCATATGCCACGAAAGCCGGCGCACCTTCCGGTGGCCGCCGCCTCTTGTTCTCCGCAAAACGAAAGAGCAACGTCGCAATCACTACCTGCGTCGCGTTCAGATCATCCGAAAAAATCGTGTCGTACAGCTTGCCAAAATGCTCCCGCCCATAAAACTTGGTCTGGTGCGGACGCCCTCTCCAGACCGCCAGCACAGCTTCCGCCGCCGTTGCGCTGCTGATGTCCCCAGGTTTCAGGGACGCATCGCCCCGATTCCGCCGGTAAGCAAACCCCAGGTCCCGCATCGCCGTCTCCAGGCTCTTCTGGCGCGCGTCGTTCGACCGCAGATCCCGCAGGTCAACCGGATTCTGACTGTTCGTCGCATACGTGATGCTCCGCACCAGATCGGCCGAATCGCTCGGAAGTTCGTAGAGCCGGACCAGCACGAAAGCCTTTTCAAAGCCCGCGTCCGTCCCGGCAAGTGAGGCAAGCGTGGTTTGAATGGTCTTGCACGTCTGCCCCCCGTTGATCACCTGCAATCCCTCCACCTGAACTTGGAAGTTGCCTTCCTGCAACCCGTTGTACGAGAACTTGTTGCAGACCAGCGTAATCCCGTTGTTATAGAAAAAGAAGTTTCCGCGCTCACCTTCTGTCCGCAGCGTGTGGTCGATCCCCTGGTTGACTCGGTTGCCCTGCAATCCCAGAAAGCGCCGAACATTGCGCTCCAGCAGCAGATCTCCGTGCGTACTGAACAGCGCGGCAATCTCTTCCACCGGGATCTTTCCCACCAGAACCCGGCGGTAATCCAGATCTTCTGTGAAGGCCTTCCCGTGGAGCCTCAAAACCGCGTTTACCTGCTTCGACGCCTGCAATAAGCGAACCAGGCCATCATGATTCACATGCTCCCAGCTAACCTGGTCTTCCGGAAAACCGGCACGGTCGATAGTTTGCTGTGCGATATCGTTCCATTTGAGACCGTTGTTGCAGAGAACAAGGCGCACTCGCGGAATCTTTCCGTCTCTTACCAGTGACCGGATCTCTTCCAGCCGCCTCGCCAGTTGCGCATTCGCCGTGATGGCCGCATCCGGATCGAACAGGTACTTCACAGCCTGAACGGTCTTTTCAACTCCGTTCGCAGGGAAATTCCCATCCCCCGCCAGATCCTGCTTATACTTGCCCTGAAACAGCGTAACCACAAATTCGCCGTCCTCGACATCGCCGATGTGGACCGCGTCCACCCCGAAATCGTTGCCCCCCTCCGTGATGCAATCGAGCGCCTCAACGTCGGAAAGCTCCAGCAGCGTATGGACCACCAGAAATACAAAAGCCGTCGATCTCTTCTTGGTCTCGTCGTTGACGATGTTCAGTCGCGCTTCAAACTCCGCCGCGAGTTCGCCCGCAAGCTTACGAATTCTCTGATCTACGATCCCGGTGTTAATGCTCATTGGCTTTCCTTTTCGCCGCCAGTTCCCGAGCGCGGCGCTTAAACGCGAGCGTATAGTGGCAGTCGTTGACACGGTCACCCGTGGGGTCCGGGCCACCAGCGAAATCGACACTGCCATCCCAGCCCCAGAACCACGGATACTCCTGAATGAGCCGCTTAGGTTCCTTGCCCCGATCCTTGTCCCATGCCACGCTCTTCGGCCTGACCCGCAGGACGCCCGCGTCTCTCGCTTTCACGTCGGGAACGCTCAGAAATGGTCGGATGTTGAGCCGAACCCCGTCGTTGATGTCCGGCTCCCACCCGATGGCCTGCTTGTCGATTGGTTTCCAGCGAACAAAGATGTCGTACGGAGCCTCGCCCGGCAGGATCAGTTCCAGCCTCTTCTTGAGGACTTCTGCGGCATCCAGACGTTCCTGTGCTCCGTTGAGTCCGGCCGCAATCTCTTCTTTTTGACGGCTGATCCAGTCCCCGAGATAGGTGTAGATCAATGTCTCCAGGTTCTTGTGGTCCAGTTTGTGATAGTTGACCAATACCGAAAAGCCATCGCGCAGACCGTCCCAGATCTGCCAGATGAAGGGCCGGTGGTGAAACAACTCGCAGTGTTGCTGAAAGAATCCGTCGCGGAGCCAGGTTTCGAGGGATTTACCGGAGAACCCGACATCATCCACCAGCGCAGCGAGCGTTTCGCCATTCCAGCCCGGACCGTAGGCTCTCGCAAGCAAGTTGAGGAGCCGTTCGGCTGCGGGCGTTTCGCCGCGAAGAGGCGGTATACAGATAATCCCATCATCATCTGCGAACGGAAGAAGTTCGTCATTGGAATTCGCCAGCTCTTTAGCTCGCTTGCTTAGCTGTAGGGTCGCATCGGTTTCCGACGGCCAGCGAAAACCAAGGAGGCGTGCGACTGAAACTTGCAGAGGTGACGCAGAGAGCTCAGGCCGACCGTGAAACAGCCACTGAGTTGGGTCGTTGCTCTCAGGTGCCTGGAGGCCGCTTGGATATTTTTCCATCGCAACAGTCCGCCAGCGGTCAATATCAATTGCAACCTTAGTGAGTGCGCCATTAGAACACATCACGTTCTGATCGATCTGGCGGACAGTGCGTTGAAACTCCGAATCCGCGCAGAACGAGAAAATTGGAGCTAGCAGGTCGTCGGAATTTGGGATGATGACGGCAATCGACTTGTCGTAACGATACCCGGTGTACAACGAGCAGCGCAGTTCACCCATCAAACTTATCGCAACTCCACTTCGGGCCCAAGCTTGTTGTCCAGACTGATCCTGGTTGTGGATCTGTTCTCTATCGACAGCCTCCATACCTCTCACTCGATTAGTCTGATCATCCCAGGCGATAACAAATTGAGTGCCACCCCATTCAGTGGTTTTCTCCACAGGCCCCTGATGGAAGGACCAAAGGTGCGTTCTTATCGGTAATTCCCAGAACATTCTGCCGTAGCGGGCAAAATCTCCCGTCCCTAATCCGAGGAACGAGCTTGCTAGGCTCCCAAGGAGAGGTAGGTCCGATCGCGGCGAAAAAGCAATCCGGGAATCCGAATTACGCAATTGGTCCGATTGTTTTAAGACCAAGACGTGCGCAAGCTCGGTATCGCGCAACATCGCGGCTTTCTGTTCGACATATATGGCACGCTGCCCGCGAGGGGCTGAAACGTCGATTCCTGCAACCAGACTCCCATCGTCCGGCACCGTTGCCGAGAGAATAACGAGCGCGCCAAATGCTCCTGCCGCAGCTGGACTTTCAAAGGCGTGCTCGCCCAGTCGTGCGACCCAATTCCACGACCTTGTCTCCAACAATAACTGGCGCAGCTTTGCATAGGCTGAAAGGAATAGCCAATTCTGCGGTGTAACTAACGCAGCAGTTCCACCCTTCGTACAGAACTCAAGGCACCGTAGAACAAAAGCCGTGGCCAAATCAGCCTTACCGAGCGGATAGTTCGTTTCGAGATGCTCCCGGATTACTTTATCTTGTTTGCCACGCCCAAGATACGGCACGTTCGTTGCAACCAGTGCGTATCGTCCGCCCAGAAGTTCGGCTGCCTTTGCTACTCCCTGGGCGGTGATTCCCAACTCGGACCGTTCCGTAACCAGTCTTGCCTCGCCAGCCAAGGCGACCGCGAGCGCGTTATCCAAACCGCTCGGGTTTTGATCCGGCAGCCACCCACGTCCCAGGAGACGGTGCGGATTGATCAAGCTCCCGAGTGAAGGTGCCTTCGTGAAGAGATCGTGCAATTGTTCGAAGTAGAACCGAGTGTTGCGGTTGACGGTCTGGCTGGCCAGAATTTCCATCCACTGCTCTCGCGTTCCCCCTACCGCAAGGCCAGTACAGGCGATATGCGGAGCAGGCAGTACCCGATACCCGGAAACGCGCCACGCAGTCAACGCCAAATTGAACGCGGCAATCTCGGTACATCGAGGGTCAATCTCCAGCCCATGCAGGTTCTCACGGAGAACCGCATCCGTCGCCGCCTGTACCGACAATCCCTCCTCCGCCCGTCGCATCGCCACCAGCATCAGGAACGTCGCAGTCAAAAAATGGCCAGACCCGCAGCACGGATCGATCATCTTAAATTGCGCAAGCGAAGTGGGCCAGTCCGGAAAACTGCCATCCGCCAGCTTCCACCCGCCTTCTTCCTGCCGTACGAACCGCAGGTAGTCCAGGGGCAGTCCCGGCACGGACGCTTTTCTGCGTAACTCTTCCTCGCTGCTCGCCGCTTGAAAGTCGGCAGGTTTCAGCTTCCGGGCGGCCCACCACGCTCCCAGAGAATTATCCAGCAGGAAACTGACCATGTAGTGCTCAGTAAACAGCTGCGTTACCGCCGAGATTTCACGGGCTCCGATCTTTACCTCAGGCGCATTGACCGCATCTTTCTTCCGCGCCTGCCAGAACTGGTAGACCCAGCCCAGCGAATCAGCCGCCTGGAAAACGTCGCCATCCAGTCCGTTCAGCAGGCTCTCCAGGCTCTGCTGGTTTTCCGGTGGCAGCGCAAGGTCAAGCGCCGGAGACCCAGGCCGGAAGATCTGGGGCAACATTTCGGAGGCAAAACGCGCCGCCAGTTCCCAGCCATTCTTGGCACCAAAATCTGCCGCCAGATCTTCACACTCTTCCAGACTCACCGGTACCCGCACATCCGGGTCCGGGTGCATCAGCAGGTTATTCTCTGCCAGAAAACGCGCGAACAGCATCCGGTGCCAGTGCTCGTACGCGACTTCCTCCGCCAGCAGGTTTGTTTCCTGAACGTCCGTTACCCGGTTCAGGCCATCCCCCAGTTGCCGTCCGTGCACCCGCAATTTCCGCCGGAGTTCTTTCGCCTCCGGGCCGAGATACTCGAACGGTCTCGGCTCGCCTACGCCAAGTTGCTCCAGCGCGGCGCGCGCCCCCTTCTCGGCGACATCGCGGGCCTCGATGACGGTACGTTCCAGCTTGTTCCGCAGCGTCCGGTCCAGCGGGTGGAACTCTTCAATACTCGTGGAGTTCATCAGCGAATTACCACCGGCCCCTTAGCCAGGGCCTTTTTCAACTGCACCTGAACGTCCCGCACCCAGGCGTCCACTTCCACTTCTGTCTTCAAAGTCCGGCGAGGGACGTCCACCGTCTGCGTCTCCGGCTCCAGTGATCGGGCCGCCTGTTCTCTCGCCCGGTCAAACCGGCCTGGCAAGGCATCAATGCGGTCCTGCCACACGGAAAGCGGGTGCTGTCCCAGCGCCGCCACCAGTTCCGCATGGGTTCCGATGCGGAGCCGGGCCACTTCGCCTATTCCATAGCGGTCACGAATCGACGCTCGTTCATCCTCCGACAACTGTTGCCAGGAAGCATCTCCGGCAAGTTCCGCAGTCTTCGCGGTCACCTCGTCGGCGTACCGGGTTTGTTTCTCCGTCAGCTCTCCCCGAAGGACATCCTCCAGGGATTTCAAAACCGGCTGGATCGGGTCCGGTTCGCCCAACAATAACCTCTGTTTCCGAATCGCCTCCGCCTGTTGCGCAGCCTCCTGCGCCGGGTTGAGTTCGGAGACGTGAGCCAGCAGTTTGGCCAGCTTCTCCCAGGTGGGCCAGCGCTTTTCAATGCGATCCGCCAGGCCCTCCCACAAATCAAGCGCTGCTTTCAGTTCGTCGTACCGGTTAAACAGCGCCAGCAGTTGTTCGTTCCCGGCTGCCAGCCGGATCTCTTCCAGCGACGCAATGTTCGGGCGAGCCGGCTTCGGGGCATCGCCCCCGGCGCGTTCCGCCAGGCTCAAAGCAAGTCGCAGAAACTCGGGGACCGCGGCGAGTTCTTCAGTCTGCCGTGCCGAAATTCCCACTAGCTGGAACAGCTTACGAATTTGAATTCTCTGGCTGGTACTGACGGTTGCGGCTTCAATCTTGAAAACCGCCTTGCCGATTGCCTTGCGTTCCAGTTCCCGGGGATCAATTGTCTGCCCTCGATCATCCTGTGCCCGAAGCAGTCCGGCCACCAACAGAACCTGTAGCGCGCCGTCCACGGTGTCGCGCGACCAGCCCCACGGCGTGCCTTCGAAGTTCGTCCGGATCTCCGCGCCCCTCTTGCCTCCGGCAACGAAGGCGAGCAGCGCTTTACACACCGGGTTCTTACTCGCTTCGCTGTCACTCCCCACTGCCACCAGCGCATCGGGCGCACCCTGTTTGGCCTTTACGTAGACCTTATCCCACCCGGCGTGGTCCCCCAACGAGAACTGTGGGTACAGGCGTTGCAGGGCGTTTGCCGCTGCTTCCAGCACCATATCCTGCAGGGAATTGCCGGTAATTTCACTGCCCCCGCCCTGGAAGACTTTGGCCCCGGAAAACGCGTCTCCCAGCAGCCGCCGAATTTCACCCTCAGCCGTTTGCCGGGTAGTCTCCATAGCCGCCCGAGCCTCCTGCCCTTCGGGCGTGGTTGGTGTACCGCGCCTGTCCAGAGTCGCCGTCGCGGCCTTGAATTCCATCAGATGGTGGCGCAGATCGTCCGGGGACCTCTGCGGCACAAAAACAAAAATGGTCGGTGCCTGATTCCCCGCCTGCCGGGCCTCCAGCCGCACGGAGTTCTCATCGGTGGCCCAGCCATCGCGGACCCACAGGCAGATCCTTTTGTCGCTGTCGGCGGGCAACCGGGCCTCAAAAACCGGCGTGATCTCCCGCGTTACTTGCCCCGTTCCGTGCGGCAGCCATAACTTCTTAACAAGCTCTCCGAACACGCGTCGGATTCGCTCGTCCCGCTCCGCCTCAACCCGGTGTGCCTCATTTGCCAGTTGCCCCCGGTTATTGAGGAAATCGTCATTCCAGGCCGCACTCTCTTCGGTCTGGATTCGGTATTCATCCCGGACCTTGATCAGCAGTGCGCACTTGTCCATCAGCCCCGGCAACTTGTTCCGTAAAGCACTGCTTCCGGCGGTAAGGTCTTCCACCATCAGGTCGGCCACCGTGTCCAGCGAGGCCCGAATCCCAACTTCTTTGTTACTGGCGGCAATCTTGTTGATCAGGAAAACCAGCGCGCAGGCTCGTGCCGTCAGCCTCTCATCGGGCGTCCCGGCCATCCACTTCATGGTCTGTTCGTGGACCTTTCGCGGCAGAATACGGGCCTGCAGCATCTTGTCGGCCGCATCGAAATAGAGCAGGTCAGCCGGAAGTACACACCCCACTGGCGCATCCAGATTGGACTGAATCACCTTGTGTACCATACCCAGCTGGTTTCGCAGCTGGCTATCGGTCCCCGTAGAATCCAGTACCCGCAGCGTTGTCTCCCAGAAACGGCGACGTACCGGCAAAATAGGGTAGTCCTGTGCGAAAAAAGGAACATCCGCCTGCCGGTGTCCGATGCTGCTGTTGGCCAAATGCCGTGAAATCTCGCCCAGGTTGGTCTGCATTACTTGCTCAACCATCCCGATCGCATCGGGCTTCTTCGCCAGCACTACTTGCCGAATTACGGCATCCACATCGGAATCGGAGAGCTCCACTCGAACCGTGAAGCGGCCCTCCAGCTTCTTCAAATAAGAAGTACCAGTCACTGCCGTCTGGCCGGTGCCGATGAACAACAGTTTGCCGCCGATATTCTTGCAGCATGCTTCCACCGCCTCCTGAACTTCCAGAGACCGGCGGCTGTCTTCGCCAATAAACTGCTGTACCTCGTCCAGCACAACCAGCGTCAGAGGGAGTTTGCCATCTTTCGTGAGCGCCTGCCGAATGGCCCGCAACATCTCGTCGCTGCTGATGTCCTGCATGTTGGGGTAAAGACTGCTCAAAGTCTCTGCGCACGTTGAGGCCGAGGAGAACAGTGTTGGCCGAACCTTCATAAGGCCGGAGCGCAGGCCCTCCGCAACCCAGAAATTGTCCAGTTCCTCCTGCCAGTTCAGGCCGCTCCGGACCACTTCCCCTCGCACCGCCTCGTAAATACCCTCCCCGCGCAGCCACATCACAAAACGAGCAAGGGGGTACTGTTCCGGCAGGCCAGCGGACTTAAACACAATCCCCAGTAAGGCCAGCCGCACACTGCCACTGCGACCAGCGCTCAGCGTGCCCGATGCCGCATGAAGCCCCCCGTGCCGCTTTGCTGCAATACTCAACTCCCTCAGGTACTCGTGAATGGCCTGGGACAGGTTGGCAATCCCGCGTGCCGTCGCTCCGTCCGGGAACTCCGTGTCTACCCACAGGGCCCGCAGCATTTTCACCAGATGCGACTTACCCGAGCCGAAGAACCCGCTGATCCATACTCCCGGCTGTTGCGTCTGCCCCAGATTCCGCAGGTAGGTTTCGAGAATGTGCTCCATGCCGCGCTCATACTGTCCGTTGCAGACAAACGTCTCCAGTTCGTAGCGGAGTACCCGAAGCGCGTCGTCCGTTTGCTCATCATTGACGCTCGCTACACCCTCGTTCTCAAGGGTTCTGGTCGCGGGGTCTTTGAGGTAAACTTGCCGGTTAATCATCAGGGGCTCCGTGGTCAAACTTCCTTATCCGCTGTAATCGCGACGGCCAGGTAGTTCCACCCATCGTACCCGTCCAGCAGGCGGTAATTATTGTTCTTGCGCGTTCCGGGAAAAAATACCACCAGCCGCCCCTTCACCTTCGGTGCCAGTCGGTCCACAACATCCTTCACTTTAACCAGTCCGAACAGTGATCCAACGCCCTGTAGCGCCACCACACTTGCGTGGCCTGGCGGAAGTTTCTCAACAAAAGTCGAAAACTCATCTCCGATGTAATCCAGGTAGCGCGGCAGCAGCGTAGCCAACAGTCCAGGCTTCTGGAAATAGCTCTCGGCATATCTCTGGCCGGTGAGCCATGCTGCGAACGTGTCTCTCAGATCAAAAAGAAACCACTCGTGCCCGGCCTGCCGCGTTGCCAGTTCGAACTCGTCCACACTGGCTCGCAGGCGCAATTCCTCCGTCTCGTCATAGACACAGAAAACTACCCTTTGTGCCGCCGCCGCATCACTCCTCCACGGCACCACAATGAACCCGGTATACGATGCGAGCAGCCTCTTAACTCGGTTCACGAATCCACTCCATTTCCGCAGCCGTTAACAGAACAGGGAATACCACCTCCATCACCGAACCCACCCTCTTGAAAACAATCCAGCCTCGCCGGGAAGCTGTTTCTGCAAGCTCCATCGCCCGTTCCGGCGAACAATCCAGGATCTTCGCGTATTTCGAAGTGAACAGCGTTTCGCCCCGCTCTCCCGAGAGATACCCCAGCAGCATCGCAAACGCGACAGCGCCCGCCGTCGCTGTTGCCCGGCTCCGAACCTTGCGGACCTGCCCAGAAAGGTGACCCGCCTGCGCCCAGCTGGATGCCAGATTTCGAACTGCGGATCCCAGCGTAGCTTTGCTGAATCGTCCCGGATACAGGCCTTCCACAAATTGCCCCAAAGCCTCGCCTGAAAAAGCCTGCCCCTCTGGCAGGTTCAGTACAAAGGGGGCTGATGCCCGGAGCATGGAATCCCTTGCGCAGGCACACAGGCAAGCCAGTAGCCGCCGGCCTTCCGGATCACGCTGCCAAAAAAAGCGCAGGGCGCGGAAAACGACATGCTCCGGGTTCAAAGAATAAAGATCTGCCAGATGGCGTTTGGTCAGAGCTCTCGTTTGCGCGGAGCGCTTGCCAAGGCAATTGTCCAGCTCAATCGCCTCAATATAGGCGGTATTTGGACTGGAAGCGTCAGGAACCGACTCCAGAAGGCGCGACAGTTCATGCAGCATCATGGTTCGAGCCAAATGGGCACTTCCGCCAGCGCGGCCCAACCCGAACCTCTCCAGCTTGCCGCTGTCCGGCTTCTCCGTAACGTTGCGGGGTTTCGTCAGGCGTAACGCTGCCTGAGGCTTGGACCCGTGTATCGACAACTTTCTTTCCAAACTGCCATTATCGCCTTGTCGTCAAACCCCAGTCACAAATTCCGAAAATAATCTCCAGTCCCAACATCCAAAGGCACTTAACCCCGTTCCCCCTTCCCCGTCCAACCCCCATCTTGCACGCCCCCAATGCTCCACTAAAACCGGAGGCAATCCACAAAATGACCAACCCGACCAACCCCCTCGAAAATACCCCCGAGAACACCACCCCCAACCTCACCCCCGCCGAACGCCGAGCCGCAACATCTCGCCAAAACGGAGCCAAATCCAAAGGCCCTGTCACCCCCGAAGGCAAAACCCGCTCGGCCAAAAATGCAGCCAAACACGGGTTCTTAGCAAGAACCGTGGTCCTCCCCAACGAATCCCACAAACGCTTCGCCCGCCTCCTCAAAACCCTCCGCACCCAGCTCCGCCCCGCCAACGAGGTCGAACGCGACATCGTCGAATGCATGGCCGTCGCCCGCTGGCGTCGCCTCCGCGCCTGGGGCCTCGAACGCGCCATCATTGGCTACGAGTCCAAAACCCGCGCCTCCGAATTCACTGACCTCGCCCCCTCCGAACACTCCGCCCAAACCGCCCGCACCCTCCGCCACTTTTCTGACGACTCCCGTTTCCTCGAAAACCTCAGTCGCCACGAAGCCCGCTACGACCGCCAGTACGACCGCGCCCTGAACCGCCTCCTCCACCTCCGCGCCCGCCCCCAAACGCCCTCGGAATCCGCGCTCTGAGACACCGCAATGCGCCCAAAAACATTTTTTCGCCCAAACGAACCCAGCCATCTCGTTGATTCCAAGACGAAACCAGCACTTCTACCCAACCCAATCGCCCCCCTTTTGCCCCCCTTTTACCCCCCGATTGCCCCCCGTTTTACCCCCATTCCCCCCCCGCAACGAACCCCGTCCGCTACAATGGCTATTACCCCAGCCCCAATCTCAAGGAGAAATTTGTTGGATTCTGCAATTCTGGCTCTGGAAGACGGTACAGTCTTCGAGGGCAGGAGTTTTGGTGCGCCTGCCGAACGTGGCGGCGAAGTTGTCTTCAATACTGCTCTAACCGGCTATCAGGAGATCTTCACTGACCCCTCGTACACCGGGCAGATTGTCATTCTCACCAACCCTCAAATTGGCAACTACGGCACCGCCGTCGCCGATAATGAGGCCGCCAAACCGGCGATCGAAGGTCTCGTGGTCCGCGAGTTCTCTCAGGTCACCAGCAACTGGCGTTCCGATGTGGAAGCGAATGACTTTCTCTCCCGAGCCGGCATCCCCGTCGTCTCCGATCTCGATACCCGAACCCTCGTCCGTCACATCCGCAGCCGCGGTGTGATGCGCGGCATGCTCTCCTCCGGCTTGACATCAGTCAAAGCAGAGGATCACGCGCGGCTCGTCGCGAAAGCCCGGGCCCTCCCCTCCATGGCCGGCCTCGACCTCTCCACCCGCGTCTCCACCCCGAGCGCTTACCAGTGGAACGCCCCCGACCTCCCCTGCTCGCCCTCCGAGCGGATGCTCGCGCCCGTGCCCCCCCAGTACCACGTCGTCGCCTACGATTTCGGCATTAAGAACAACATCCTCCGCCGCCTCGTCAACGTCGGCTGCAAAGTCACCGTCGTGCCCTCTTTAACCTCCGCTGAGGACGTCCTCGCCCTCAAGCCCAACGGCGTCTTCCTCTCCAATGGCCCCGGTGACCCCGAGCCTCTCGTCCCCCAAATCGCCAACATCCGCAAACTCATCGGCAAAACGCCCATCTTCGGCATCTGCCTCGGCCACCAGATCCTCGGCCTCGCCCTCGGCGGCAGCACCTACAAGATGAAGTTCGGCCACCGCGGCGCCAACCACCCCGTCTTCAACAAGCTCACCCAGCGCGTCGAAATCACCTCCCACAACCACGGTTTCGCCGTCTCCCCCGACTCGCTGAACGACTCCGACATCGAGATTACCCACATCAACCTCAACGACAACACCGTCGAAGGCCTCCGCCATCGCCGCGAGCCCGTTTTCTGCGTCCAGTACCACCCCGAGTCCGCCCCCGGCCCCCACGACTCCCACTACCTCTTCGACGACTTCGTCAAACTCATGAAGGACTTCGGAGGTAAGCGGTAAAATGCCCAGACGCACAGACATCCACCGCATTCTTGTCATCGGTTCCGGCCCCATCATCATCGGCCAGGCCTGTGAATTCGATTACTCCGGCACCCAGGCCACCAAGGCCCTCCGCGCCGATGGCTTCGAAGTCATCCTCGTCAACTCCAACCCTGCGACGATCATGACCGACCCCGAGCTCGCCGACCGCACCTACGTCGAGCCCCTGTCAAAGCAGTACCTCGAAGAAATCATCGCCAAGGAACGCCCCGACGCGCTCCTCTCCACCGTCGGCGGCCAGACCGCCCTCAATCTCTCCATCGAACTCGCCGAAGCCGGCATTCTGGAAAAATACGGCGTCGAACTCATCGGCGCCAAAATCGACGCCATCAAGAAGGCTGAAGATCGTCTCCTCTTCAAGGACGCGATGAAGAAGATCGGCCTCGAAACCCCGTTTTCCAAGCTCGTTACCGACGTCGATGGCGGCCTCGCGTTCTGCGAAGCGCACGGCTATCCGGCCATCCTCCGCCCCAGCTTCACCATGGGCGGCTCCGGCGGCGGCATCGCCTACAACCGCGAAGACCTCGTCACCATCCTCGAACGCGGCCTCGATCTCTCTCCCGTCAAAGAAGTGCTGATCGAAGAGAGCGCCCTCGGCTGGAAAGAATTCGAACTCGAAGTCATCCGCGACCTCGCCGACAACGTCATCATCGTCTGCTCCATCGAGAATTTCGACCCCATGGGCGTCCACACCGGCGACTCCATCACGGTCGCCCCGGCCCAGACCCTCACTGACCGCGAATACCAGATGATGCGCGATGGCGCCATCCGTTGTTTACGCGAAATCGGCGTCGATACCGGCGGTTCCAACGTCCAGTTCGCCATCAACCCGAAGGACGGCCGCATGGTCGTCATCGAGATGAACCCCCGCGTCTCGCGTTCCTCCGCGCTGGCTTCCAAAGCGACCGGCTTCCCCATCGCCAAGATCGCCGCCAAGCTCGCCGTCGGCTACCGTCTCGACGAACTCAAGAACGACATTACCCGCGTCACCCCGGCCTCTTTCGAACCCACCATCGACTACGTCGTCTGCAAAATCCCGAAGTGGGCCTTCGAAAAGTTCCCCGGTGCCGACACCACGCTCGGCACGCAGATGAAGTCCGTCGGCGAAGTCATGGCCATCGGCCGTACCTTCAAAGAAGCCCTCGGCAAAGGCATCCGCAGCCTCGAAACCGGTAAGAAATTCGGCTCAGAGACCTTCGATCCTGCGCTTATCCCGCAGAAACTCATCACGCCCACCCCGGACCGCCTCAGTTACCTCCGCTATGCCCTCACCCAGGGCTACACGGTGGAAACCATCCATGAGATGACGGCCATTGATCCGTGGTTCCTCGAACAACTCCGCCAGATCAGCGAGATCGAAAAAGAACTCGCCGCCTCCTCGCTCTTCGGTGCCGATAAAGCCCTCATCCTCAAAGCCAAGCGCGCCGGTGTTTCTGACACCCAGATGGCCGGCTACTGGGGTGTGAAAGAAACCGATGTTCGCACTCGCCGCAAGGAACTCGGAGTCATCAACGTCTTCAACCGCGTGGATACCTGCTCTGCTGAATTCGAAAGCTTCACCCCGTACCTCTACTCCACCTACGAATCCTCCTGCGAAGCCGAACCCACTGACCGCAAGAAGGTCATGATCCTCGGTTCCGGTCCCAACCGCATCGGGCAGGGAATTGAATTCGATTACTGCTGCTGCCACGCCGCGTTTGCCCTCCAGGGTGAAGGCGTCGAGTCCATCATGGTCAACTGCAACCCTGAGACCGTGTCCACCGACTACGACACCAGTGACCGCCTCTACTTCGAGCCCCTCACCCTCGAACACGTTCTCAACATCGTCGACCGCGAGAAACCCGATGGCGTCATCGTCCAGTTCGGCGGCCAGACCCCCCTCAATCTCGCGCTCCCCCTCAAGCGCCTCGGTGTGCCCATCATCGGCACAGACCCCGAAAATATTGACCTCGCCGAAGACCGCAAACTCTTCGGTAAGCTTCTCGACAGACTGCAAATCCCGTCGCCCGACAACGGCACAGCTTCCAGCGTGGAAGCCGCCGTCGAAATCGCCGCGCGCATCGGTTACCCCGTTCTCCTTCGTCCCAGCTACGTGCTCGGCGGCCGTGCCATGGTCATCGTTTATGACGAAGACTCCGTCCGCCGCTACATGCGCGAAGCCGTCACCTTCTCGCAGGAACGCCCCGTTCTGGTCGATCGCTTCCTCGAAGATGCCGTTGAAGTGGATGTCGATGCCCTCTGCGATGGCGAAAATGTCCTCATCGCCGGCATCATGGAGCACATTGAAGAAGCCGGAATCCACTCTGGCGATAGCTCCTGCGTCCTGCCCCCGCAGTCTCTCAAACCCGCAGAAATTACCTGTATTGAGGACTACACGGTCCGCCTCGCGCAAGCTCTGAACGTCATCGGCCTGATGAACGTCCAGTACGCCATCAAGGACGGCAAGGTCTACGTTCTGGAAGTAAACCCCCGAGCCTCCCGCACCGCGCCCTACGTCAGCAAGGCGACTGGTGTCCCGCTTCCCAAGCTCGCCGTTCAGTTGATGCTCGGCAAGAAGCTCCACGAAGTCACCCACCACACCGGGACTCTGCCGGTGAAAAAGACCTTCGTCAAATCGCCCGTCTTCCCGTTTAACAAATTCCCCGGCGTCGATCCCGCTCTCGGTCCTGAGATGCGTTCCACCGGCGAAGTCATGGGTGTCGGCGAGCACTTCGGTGAAGCTTTCGCCAAAGCCCAAATTTCAGCCGGTTCCCCCCTGCCCTCGAAGGGGACTGTGTTCGTCAGCGTCAGCGCTCGATACCAGCCGGAACTCCTGCCTGTCGCGAAGCGCTTCGTGGAACTCGGCTTCAACCTGGTCGCTACCCGTGGCACTGCAGCGTTCCTGCGCACCGGTGGTCTCGAAGTGAAAACAGTCTTCAAGGTGAACGAAGGACGTCCCAACGCCGTCGATCTCCTCAAAGCCGGCACCATCCAGCTCATCGTCTACACCACCACCGGAGCCCTCAGCTTCGAAGACGAAAAGCAGATCCGCCGAGCCGCCGTCACTCACCGCGTCCCCTGCATCACCACCATGTCCGGCGCCCGCGCCGCCGTGGAAGCGGTAGCCTCCCGGCTTGCCGACCCCATCCGGGTCTGGAGTCTGCAGGAAATTCACCAATAGCGCTCTCGGGCTACAGCGGAGGTTTCGGGGGCGTCACCACTGACCAGGCGGAAGTACCCGGAATCTTGACCGCCCGCCGATATACCTGGCCCGAAACTGCCGCATAAAGGTAGCTGCCGCCAAAGGTCATGGCCGACACAGCCTCCCGTGATGGCTTGCTCAGAACCGCCGCGCACCGGCCATTCTGTTCGCAGTACTGAATACCCAAAGCCGTAGCGAAGTAGATCTGCCCGATCGCGTCCGCCGCGATGGCCCGAACCTCGCTTGTCGGGGATGCCTCTGAAAGGTCCACCCGGAAGAACGGCTCCCCGTTCGCCACTCCACCATCGGGCTGGATCTGGTACGACCACTGAAACCGGCGGTCCTGATCGCCCACGATCAGCAGCGACTGATCAGCCGAAAGCCCAACCGAGGTGATCATCGTCTGCACAGGGTTGGTAACCACCGTCCGGCTCTTGCCCGCGGGATCGATGTAGCCGACAGCGTGCGCCGCCGTATCGGCGTAGTAGATGCCGCCCTTGGCCGTCAGCACCAGGTCCGCGGCGGTAACGCCCGAAGCCACTACCTTCTCGTCGCCCGTCGCCGACCACGAGAGTATCCGCTTACTCGCTGGCTGTGAGCCATAAATCCGGCCATCCGCCCCGGCCCGAAGTGCGGTAATGCCGGCGATGGTTTTGAAGGGCTTATCGTTGGCGAAGATCGCGCTGCTGGTGGCTGTGTAGACCCGGCCATCCTGAGCCACCGCCAGCCCGGTAACAGGTCCATGCTCCGTCCCTACCTTCTCCCACGGTTTAGCCGCTGAGACGACGGTCCAAACCTGGCCCCGAACTTCCCAGTCCTTCTTGCCCAAAGCGGCCGGTTCATGAACCTCAATAGCCTTCGGGTAATCACGCCAAAGCCACTTCAGAGCCTCCGGCATAATGGCCGCGCCGTGCTTCATGTTGTGCGCCTCGGTGCCCAGGTCAAACTTCACGTCGTAGCCCGAGAACTGCAGGGCTTCATACATTTGCTGGTTGTTGAGTGGCCAGCTGCCACCGTAGAACACGCCGAACGGCTGACCCTCGCCGAGATGGTCATTCTTACCCGCCTGCAGAAATACGCGGATCGGCTTCGGCTCGGTCCGCCGGATGGTCGCCGGGAAGGTTTCCGCGCCCTTCATGCTCACAAAAGTCCCGATGAAGCTCAGCACCCTTCGGAACATGTCCGGACGCTCCCACGCGGCCACAAACGCGCCCACCGCCCCGGTGCTCACGCCTTCAATAGCGTGGTCGTTCGGATCCTTCGACAGGTTGAAGCTCTTCGCCACCTCCGGGATCATTTCGGTTTCCAGAAACGTCGAGAAAGTCGGGCTGATGTTGTCGTATTCGAATATCCGGTTGGCCCGAATCTGCGCCTTATCGTTGAGCGCGGGCAGCACACCCGGGTCAATGAAGATGCCGATCATCGCGGGCACGTCGCCCCGGGCGATCAGGTTGTCGAGGACGGTGGGAACGCGCTGCTGTGGCCCGAGTGCGCCGCTGCCGTCCAGGAAGACCATGTAGGGTGCAGGTTTCGAGCCGTTGTACTGAGCCGGAACGTAGACCGCGTAGTTATGCGGGACGCCCTGGTAGGTTTTGCCCGGCGCCAGCACATGCCGTGTAACCGTCCCTTTCGGGATTCCGGCATGTTCCTGGGAGTCAGGCCCCAGAGAGTAATCCTGGGCGCAGGACATCAAACACGAACTGAAAAGGAGGACCAGCAGTTGCTTCATAGGGAAACAGGAAGTATATCGCTACAATGCACCTTAATGCCCGCCAACCGACCGTTCTATCGCAGTCTCCACTTCCAGGTTCTGGCCGGCATCTTCCTCGGCATCGCGATGGGCGCTTTCTTCCCCGCCGCAGCCATCAAGATGAAGCCCCTCGGAGACGGCTTCATCCGCCTGATCCGCATGATCATCGCGCCCATCATCTTCTGCACCGTCGTGGTCGGCATCGGCACGGCGGGCGACATGAAGAAGCTCGGCCGCATCGGCGTCAAAGCTCTGTTCTACTTCGAAGTCGTCACCACCTTCGCTCTCGTCATCGGCCTGGTTGTGGTGAAGGTCCTCCAGCCAGGTGCGGGCCTCAACGCCAACCCCGCCACGCTTGACACCAAAGCCATCTCCGCCTACGCCGCGCCAGGTCAGGCGCTCTCCACCGTCGACTTTCTCCTGAATATCATCCCCGAAACCCTCGTCGGAGCCTTCGCCAAAGGTGAGATTCTCCAGGTACTGCTCATCGCCATCCTGTTCGGCGTCGCGCTCACCGGCATGGAACACGGCCATCGCGTGGTCAACGCCTGCGAGCGCTTCGGTGAGGCTGTGTTCGGCATCATGGAGATCATCATGAAGGCCGCCCCCATCGGAGCCTTCGGCGCGATGGCCTTTACCATCGGACGCTTCGGCCTGGCCACCCTCATCCCGCTAGCCAAGCTGATGGGCTGCGTCGTCCTTACCAGCGCGGTCTTCATCGTCGTTGTCCTTGGCGGTATCGCGGCCTTCCATGGTGTGAACCTCTGGAAGCTGCTGAAGTACCTGAAAGAAGAGTTGCTCGTTGTGCTGGGCACCTCGTCTTCGGAAGCCGCACTCCCCGGCCTGATGAAGAAGATGGAAGGTCTGGGCTGCGCCCGACACGTGGTTGGCCTGGTGATTCCCTCCGGCTATTCCTTCAATCTGGACGGCACCTCCATCTACCTGACCATCGCCGCCATCTTCGTCGCCCAGGCCACCAACACGCACCTCACCGGGTGGCAGGAATTCGTTCTCCTGGTCGTGCTGATGCTCACTTCGAAGGGTTCAGCCGCGGTCACCGGAGGCGGCTTCATCACGCTCGCCGCCACGCTTTCCTCGCTGGGAACCGTGCCCGTTGCGGGCATCGCCCTGCTGCTGGGCGTGGACCGCTTCATGTCGCAGGTCCGGGCCTTCACTAACCTGATCGGCAATGCCGTCGCCGCTGTCGTCGTCGCCAAGTGGGAAAAAGAGCTGGACGAAGCCAGAATGAAAGACGTTCTGGAACAATAGAATCGTGCCTTCTATCCGGCGGCTTTGCGCGATTTTCTTCCGGGTCAGCAACTTCACTTTTGGCGGCGGAAACCCGACCACCGCGGCGTTGCAACGTGAACTGGTCGAAAAGGAAAAGTGGCTGTCTGAGCAGGACTTCGCACTCTGCTATGCCCTGGCCCGGGTCACGCCCGGCACCAACCTCTTCGCTTTCTGCACTGCCGCCGCCTGCCGGATGCTGGACTGGCGCGCCGCGCTAATCGTCCTGACCGTTGCCTCCGCCCCGGCCTGCTTCATCACCTGGGCGGTGACCGCCGGCTTCGATCAGGTCAGCGCCAACGTCTGGGTGGCGGCGGGGATTGCCGGCGCGCTCGCGTCTTCCGCGGGTGTGCTGGTGGCGAGCTTCTGGTTACTCGTGCGGCCCGCGCTCACCCCGGGAAATCGCCTCCGCGCCACTGTGATCGTCGGCATCAGCATTGTCCTCTCCATGCTGGCCAATCTCTCCCCGATTCCGGTGCTGCTCATCTCCGGTGTCGCCGGATGGTTCTGGAAGGAGCGCGAGGCATGATCCGTTTCATCACGCTGTACTTACTGCTCCTGAAAGCCACGCTGACCTCTTTCAGCGGCCTGGCAGGCCTGCCCGTTCTGCGCGATGATCTGGTGATTCACCACCACATGCTGACCGACCGGGAACTGAACCAGGCTGTCGCCATCGGCCGCATCACTCCTGGTCCCAAGGGCAGCTACGTCATGAGCGTTGGCTACTACGCGGGCGGCGTGGCAGGCGGGTTCGCGGCCTGGCTCGCGCTGGTCACACCCGCCATTCTCATCATCCCGATGCTGAGTTTCGCAGGCCGCTACACCAAAGATCCCCGAGTCAAACGGACCCTGCGGGCCGTTGTTCTGGCCTCCGCAGGTATTAGCCTCTCCGCCACATTGCCGCTTGGAGCCGACGCCCTGCACTCCCCGTTATCCTGGGCCCTGGCGGCCATTAGCCTGGGCCTGCTTGTGTTTACGAAACTCGACACCACGCTGGTGGTGCTTGGTTCTTCGCTGATTAGCCTGGCTGCGTTCGCAGCCGGGTTAGGGTAAGGCGAACGCGATATAAGAACCTGCAACTGGGCTGGTATCCGCCGGATGCCCTGGCGTCGCGTGCGTCCGGGTCGTGGCGGCTGCCGCGGCGCAGAACACAACGTACTGCTTCCCGGCTATTTCGTAAACAGCCGGCATGCCTTCGAGGCCGGCCGGGGTTTCAAACTCCCATAAGACCTTGCCCGTAGCGGAATCCAGAGCCCGCACCATCTTGTCCCGCGTGCCCGTAAAGATCAGCCCACCAGCCGTCACCACCGGATTGGTCTTCGGGAAGTGCGCGCCCGTATCCACAGCCCCCTTCGCCGCTAACTCCGGCACCTGACCCAGCGGAATCTGCCAGCGAATCGTCCCGTCGTTCAGGTCGTAAGCCGTCATCGTGGTCCATGGTGGCTTCACGGCGGACAAACCGCTGCTGGTCACCATAAACCCAAACGAACTGAAGTACCGCTGCGGAACATTCGTCTCATGCCGCCCGCGCTGCGGATTCAGCAGGTACGATGCAACCAGATTCGCGTCCCCGGCCGATACTTGCGTCTGCGCTGGCATGGTCCCTTTTCCAGTCTGGATCACGGTGCGGATCTGCTCCCGGCTCAGACGGCCATTCAGTTCCTTCAGGTCGGAAGCGTGGCACTTCGCGCACTCGTGTTCAAACACCCACTGGCCCTGGACTTCGGCAACAGAAGTCTGTGCGGCCGCCCGCGTTCCATCCGGCTCCAGCTTCAGAATCGCCGGAAAGTCCTTCGACACCACGTAAACGAACCCCTTGTCCGGTTCCGCCGCCGCGCCACCCCAGTTCGACCCGCCGTTATTGCCGGGCATCTGCACTGTTGGCCGCAGTCCGGGGGGCGTAAACAGACCTTCATTCCGGGCGCTGAGGAGCGCATCCCGAAACTGTGCGCGCTCTCCCGCGTCATCAATGTACGGATTCAGATCCTTCTCCGTCATGCTCTGCCGCGCAAAAGCGGGCGGCTTCGTCGGGAACGGCTGAGTCGGCCAGGCTTGTTCACCAGGGACGTCCGATTTCGGCACCGGGCGCTCCTCAATCGGCCACAACGGCTTGCCCGTGGTCCGGTCAAACACCCACAGGAAACCCTGCTTGCCCGCCTGGGCGATGGCGTCCACCATCTTGCCCTCATGCTTCACGGTAATCAGCTTCGGCGCGGTCGCATTGTCGTAATCCCAGATATCGTGGTGCACCATCTGGTAATGCCAGACGCGCTTGCCCGTGGCCGCATCCAGCGCCACCAGCGAATCGCCGAACAGGTTCATCCCCTTGCGGTTTCCGCCATAGAAGTTGTATTTGGGGCTGGAGGTCGGAATATAGACGATACCGCGCTTCGTATCCATCGAGATTTCGGCCCACGCGTTCGCGCCGCCCACCGTCTTCCAGGCGTCTTTGGGCCACGTGTCATAACCGAATTCGCCGGGATGGGGAATCGTGTGAAAGCTCCAGATCAGCTTGCCCGTGAGGACACTAAACGCCCGAATATCGCCGGGCGCGGAATCGTACTCCTGGTTAGTGGCCGACCCGATGATGACCAGGTCCTTGTAAACCTTGCCGGGCGCGAAGGACTGCACCACAGCAACGGTCTTCGGATCGCGTCCCAGACCTTCGCGGAGGTCGGTGGCGAAGCCCGGGATCAGCTTGCCGGTTTTGGCATCCACCGCCTTCAGGATGAGGTTCTGCGTGAAGATCAGACGGCTCTGCTTGTGATCGGCGCTCTCCCAGTAGTTCACGCCGTGGCTGGTGATGAGGCCGGCGCTGCCAGGATACGTCCAGATCTCCTTGCCTGTGGCCGCGTCGAGTGCGACGAGCGAACCGCTCTTCGCCAGCACGTAAAGCATGCCGTTGGCGGAGAGCGGATTGAAGGAGTATTTTCCCGTATCGCCCGTCGCATAGGTCCAGGCAACTTTCAGCTTCGTCACGTTGGATTTATTGATCTGGGCAAGGGAGGAGTACTGAGAGGCGTCCGGGGCGCCACCGTAATCCGACCAGGTGGCATGCGGGTCCTGCGCGAAGGCAGAGACGGCGAGAAACAGGAGGAGCGTTCGCATCATGGCGATTGAAGTATAAACTGAACAGGTCTATGTCTGCAAAAAACTGGAAGTCCGACGCCTCGCTGTTCCGCCTCATGCGCAAGCGGTTGTTCACCGCGGTCGTCGGCGACGTGATGGACCACATGGGGCTCCGCCGCCAGTTCCTGCCCCCACAGATTCAGGCTCTCGATACCGCCATGGTGGTCGCCGGACGCGCCATGCCCGTCCTCGAAGCGGACTACTTCACCTTCGCCGACGAAACATCGCAGACCGACATCGGCAAGCGACCCTTCGGCCTGATGCTGGAAGCCCTGGACGATCTGAAAACCGATGAAGTCTATATCGCCTTCGGTGGCTCCCCGCGCTACGCCATGTGGGGTGAACTGATGAGCACTCGCGCTAAAACACTGGGCGCTGCCGGAGCCGTCCTGAACGGCTACTCGCGTGACACGAAGGGCATCCTCGCCCTCGGCTTCCCCACGTTTTCCTTCGGCCGCTACGCGCAGGACCAGGGCTATCGCGGCAAAGTGATCGACTTCCGCGTCCCCATTGAGATCGAAGGAGTCGTCATCCGTCCCGGCGACATCGTCTTCGGCGACCTGGACGGCGTACTGATTCTGCCCCGCGAAGCCGAGGAAGAAGCCATCACGCGGGCTCTCGAAAAAGTCAGCGGCGAGAACGCTGTTCGCAAGGCCATCGAGAAAGGTATGAGCACTGTAGAGGCCTTCAAGAAGTTCGGCGTGATGTAGCTGTGATACGTTAAGCGAATGTTCACCAGAAGAGGATTTCTTGAGACGGTAGCGGCTGCGGCAGCAGTGTCGCCCCTGGCTTCGCAGGCGCTGCACGCCCAGACCGCCGGCGAATGGGGCTCGCCCGTGTTCGACCTCCATTTCCATCCGCGTCCCAAACCCGAGGCCAATATTGCCCACCAGGACGGCGCCGGAGTCACCAAAGCGAACCTCCTGGGAGCGCAAACTCTGGCGCAGTTCAAGGCCATCGACGCCGCCGCGCCGGGCCGTTTCACCTGGTTCGCGCGTGGCGATATTTCGAAGCCCGAAGGCATTGCCTCGCTGAAGCAGGCTGTGAAGGATGGCGCCCAGGGTCTGGGAGAACTCAAGTTCCACGTGGCCGCCGATGGTCCGGAACTGAAGAATGTCGCCGCTATGGCCGCGGACCTGAACGTGCCCGTCCTGATCCACTTCCAGGAAGTCGATCACTTCGAAAATGAAGGCAAATGGTCCACAGGATTCGCGAAGAATTTTGAAGCCATGCTGAAGGCCTACCCGAAGACGAAATTCATCGGCCACGCCGACGCCTTCTGGGCCAACGTCAGCGCCGATTATCACAACGAAGCGGCTTATCCCTCCGGCCCCATCAAGCCCGGCGGCATCAGCGATAAGTTGCTCTCGGACTACGCGAATTTCTATGGCGATTGCTCGGCGAACTCCGGCAACAATGCTCTGTCGCGTGACGCCGAATTCACCAAAGGCTTCCTCTCCCGCCATCAGGACAAGCTGATGTTCGGCAGCGACTGCAGTTGCTCAGACGGCCACGGAGCCGGTATCAGCCAGGCCAATAACCCCGCCGCCGCCCGGCTGAACGGCCAGTGCGTGGCACGCTCCACGCTGACGGTGCTGAAGGCTTCCACCACGCCCGGTGTTTTCAAGAAGATCGTTTGGGATAACGCGCATAAGATGCTGAAGATTCCGGCGTAGGTACGGCGAATTAGCCGACGTGTCCCTTCGTATGGACCTTCACTC
>CAIYVZ010000181.1 GCA_903929755.1 uncultured Acidobacteriia bacterium | reverse complement strand
GGTGTCGGGACAACGGGGGCCACGGGCGCTACTGGCGCCACAGGTGTCGGGACAACGGGGGCCACGGGCGCTACTGGCGCCACTGGTGTCGGGACAACGGGGGCCACGGGCGCTACTGGCGCCACAGGTGTCGGGACAACGGGGGCCACGGGCGCTACTGGTTCGAACGGAACGAACGGAACCAACGGTGCCACAGGTGCAACCGGTCCGGCGGTATCGGCCAATTCCCCTTCCGGAATCCCGTTCACTGTGGTAGGGCACAACAGCGGTTCCGCGAACTGGGCCCCGGGCGACAGCAACCAAAATGGCTCAATCGTTCCGACTGTGATGTCGATTTCCACCACCGCATGCAAGCCGGCGATGACCATCTACTCATTTATGAATGCGACCACCACATTCACGCTGAACTCCGCCTCGTTCGCTAGCGGGTCAAACTTCGGAAATTTTGGCTCGACCATCATAAGTTGTCCTGCGCCTGCCTACTCCAGTGGAACGCCAACCAAGTGCGGTGTAGTGGCCGCATCCAACACTGCCGCCGACACCCCCATGTACATAACCTTCAGCGGAGGCACTGGATCGGCCTTCGTGGCGTTCTCCTGCCAATAAGCAGGACATGCAGCCAGCCCAAGCGGGCTCGGCGCGCCGCCGTATCGACTACCATCCCCCGAACTCATTAGCAGCCAATGCTCTGGTAAGTGCGGTCACTGCGTTCACGGTACAGGCCGAAATCTACTCGACTGGCATATTAAGAACGAAAGAACAAGCCCTGCGGCAAACGCGGGCTCCAGACAGGCCGCCACGCCAAAAGCTACCGGGATACGTAAAGGTCCCCGCAGCATCATTGCAGAAGCCCCCAGCAAACCTAAAAATCTGTTCGCAATAACTATCAGGATCAACTAAACTGATCTAATCAAACGCCTGATGATCAGGCTGGGATTCGGAGGAGTCTTCATGACCGTTCGTAGTTTTCTACGTATCTCTCTACTGGGGGACGCCCACAACGGCAACGGGGCTGTCGACATTCTCCCGGTTGACGCCGCCGCGCTGTCCGCAGCCCCGGAACCCGCCACCTGCTTCCTCGTCCCCGCCAGCCGGGCATTCGCTGGTCCGCTCCGCCGCCGCAAATCCTGGCTCAAACACTAAAACCTCCACAGTTACAGGACATTCCTCATGAACACACTACGACGTGCGTTATTACTGGGCTTCACCCTAACCGCCGCTGGCGCTTTTGCGCAGACCGTACCGCTCACACAGGACAGTTTCATGAACCCGGGCGTCGGTACCACTTTCGGAACAGCAACCACCCTGAACGTGGGCGGAGCGGCGAACAGCCAGGCGCTGGCGCAGTTTGACCTCAGCGCCTTGCCCTCCGGCGTCACCGCCAGTCAGGTCGCGAAGGCAACCTTCTTCTTGTTCGTGAATAAGCTGAGCGCCGCGGGGACCATCAATATCTCGGTGGCCAACGGCTCGTGGTCGGAACTGACTGTGAGCGGCACGACGGGCCCTGTGGCCGCAGCGGCGGTTGCCAGTGGCATTTCCGTCACGGCCGCAGGCAACTACGTTTATGTGGACGCGACAACAGCGGTGCAGAACTGGCTGAATGGTAGTGCGACGAACAGCGGCTTTATCATTACCTCTGCGGGCGGAGGCGTGAACGTCCTGTTTGACAGCAAGGAGAGCTCCACCACCAGCCATCCGCCGACTCTGACGATTCTGCTGACCAACTATGGCCCAACCGGCGCTACCGGCGCTACGGGTAACAACGGCGCTAACGGTGCCACCGGAGCCACAGGCGCGACGGGTAACAACGGCACTAACGGCGCGACCGGAGCCACCGGCGCAACAGGCGCAACAGGTTCCAGCGGAAACAACGGCTCGCCCGGTGCGGCTGGCGTCGCGGGCGCGACCGGTCCAACTGGCGCGGCTGGCTCCTTCGGGACCGGTTCTTCCCCCCTCGGCATCGACTTAACGATTTCGAGTCACCAGACCGGGGCGATCGCAACCCAGTGGTTTAGCCCGGTCGCAAGCGTAGCTTCCAATGTGGCCGTCTCGACAGCTTTTCCGTCACCCTTTCAGGTCGCGATAGCTCCTGTCGCCTGCAAGCCGAGCATGACAATCTATTCCTACGTCGGAGTTCCGGAAACCTGGTCCCTCGTCTCAGTTACAGGTTCCAATTCTTCAGGATCCTGGACCCCCGGCAGCACCATCATCGCGTGCAGTACTGCATCGAGTGCGGGAAGCTCGTGCACTTCCACAGCGGGCAGCAACGTTGCGGCGGGCACCCTGATGACGCTTACCAACTCCACGACACTGACCGCTGGGGGCATGCTGAGCGCGTTCTCGTGTAAATAAGTTAACTGTGACTGAGTCCTGTCGGGTGGCCAGTGTTACTCATAGCCGGCCATGCGTAGTGACGTGCAAAAAGTAACGTTGTGCCTGATGGGCAGAACGTACGGGCACCAGCGGCTTATTACTATGGCAGTGGAGAAATTGAGCCAAACGGAACGAGTGCCCACCCGGGAGTAATCCAGGCGCGAAGCATCCAAAAGGTGAGCCGCAGAACAGCCCCGTCGCCGCCAGCACACCCGCCCAGTGAGTACCGGTAAGGCTCCAGCCCAGGGCGAGCAGCAAGCCGTTACCCAGAGGGTAAATAGCGCTGCAGCTCGGCTCCTGAATTACGAAACATATTTCCAAAAACCCGAAACATTGTGCGGCGGATTCGACAGACGCCAGTGACGCAGGATACCGGCCACCAATAAGTACCCGAACTCGTCGTATAGATCGGGAGTCGGAACCGGATGCCGAATAAGCGGAACTGTACGTACCATAACCGAATTAATAGCAAATGCAGCGATTTGGCCGTCATGGCCGCCTCTGCCGCATTCGGATCATGGTGGCGTCGGAGAGGGTCATCGGTTCACCAAATACCCATCAACAATAGCGGGCTGATTCAATCGCGGCGTCAGCCGCATTTCGATGACGTGGCCCTTGTCCGGCAGTCCGGACGCGAGCGAGTATGCGAGAAACCAGTACGGCTGCGGCGCGGCCGTGATCCACTGGCCGTCGTCGATTCGGTAGGCGAGCCGGTCCGGTGCCCCGCCAAGCACAAATAACGCAACGAAGAACTGGCCCCGGAATCGCTCGACAATGGTGCTTTCGGATCTGAAGCGAGCCGCGAAACCCGCACTATCGAAAAATCGCGGCGTACGCGAATTGTCGCCACGGGGGATTGATGCCGGCTGAAACCTGACGCTCGCCGTGTCGTCCCACTCGACCGGGTGCGCGCTTACGCGGGCTCTCGGTTCGTCGCTCATCAGTGCCGTAGTGAGGGCAACTGCTATCAGATCGCGACCTGCCTTCGTCGGGTGGACGGTATCTTCGGCGAAACTTGCCGAGGCGGAATGCGCAGGGATATAGCTTCCCATGTCAACAAAACGGGCACCGTAGGTCGACGCCGAACGCTCCATGAAAGGGACCGCGAGACGAGAGTACGAAGTGAATGGGTGCCAGATTACCGGCGCTGCTCCGCTAGCGTCCGAGAGTTTCACGAAGGAGTCAATTGAAGGCGCGCTGAGTTCCGGGGAAAACTCATCCATTGTCCCGAGCTCGGCAAAGATTATGTCCGGGTTCCATGGGAGGACGGACGTTTTCAGAATAGCGAGGTGCACGATCGATGGTGCCCCACCAAAGAAGAAATTACGCGAAACCACCTTTACCCCAAACCGTTGCTTGAGGAACGCGTTAACTTGAGCGTCGATTCTCGATGGATCGCCAGGTGCCGTGCCCATGCCTCCAGCGATTGACGTTCCCATCCAGGCGACACGGATCACCCCTTTGGTTTTGGCTCGCTGCAAGACGGTGCCGAAAGGACTCGCGGCGAGAGCGGTGCAGCAAAGTACCCCCGCAACCAGTAACTTGCTCGAGCCGTTCGCCATCACTTACCCCGCCTTCTCCTTCCGCCCGCACCCAAACCGTTCCCCGCCCGAAACCCGCCGTTCAAACTCATCCAGTCTTCGTTTCACTACCGCTAATTCCGGATCGACTTCGGCGAGCGTCGCGGATAGCAATTTTCGCACTTGCGTCAGCTTGTTTCCGCACGGTCAAAAAGCCCCTCAATTCGTTTACCGAAAGCTTTTGCGCTTTCGATGGCATTACCAGCAGCGGGGTCAGCGGCATCCGTACCGCAGGCCAGCATCTTGAAGGCTATCAGATTCTCGGCAATTGCGCGGATCGCGACTTCGTGTCTCGATTCCAAAACTCGTACCAGCTTTTTGGCCCATTTCCGGCCCACCGGGGTTAGCCCACCTAAAATAGCGTATTCCAGTGGGTTAGTTGTCGGCTGTTCCAGATCCGGAACAGGTTTCGGGATATAGGACTTTGATTTCGGAACAGCGGCGAGCGAAGCCCGCAAAACTTCATCATATACGGCCTGAACGGTCATCCGGCGAGCAGGCGCAGCGCTCTTGATCGCGTCACCAGGAAAGGAAGGAGCCCACAAGCGCCTCTCTTTTTTCATTTACTGTATTCGCAGTATTCGACGCAGGGCATCGGTGCGACTTGTAAGCTCTCCGTCTCGTTCAGTTGGGTCGCCACACGTCGCCCGACAGTGAACCCGGGCCGGCGAGGGTAATATCGGTCCTGACGAAATCATCGCCTTTTGCCAGAAGAGGTTCGCCGGAAACTTTCGCCAGCGCATACGAGCAGCAGTCCCCAAAATTCAGGGCAGCCTTGTGCCTGCCCTTGCCAAATTGCAGCCATGCCCGCCGGGCCCGCCGGGCCGCGTCGGCTTGCTCCCTGTTAAAAAGCACCTCTTCAATCGACGCCTCTGCTTCGCCAAGCAGAATCGCTACAAGCGCCCGACTGTCTATCACGACGCGCCGAACTCGTTGTAGCCGAGAATCTCTTCCGCCGAACGCTGGTCCAGATCCGGAAGCGCCGCGCAGCGCTTGCCAATCTCCAGAAGTTCCGCAGCCAGAGCCGGCGCCGCGGTACGCCCCTCCACTCTGCGCAATTGCTCGCGCAGAGCCTGGGTGACCGCCGCAGTAATCGACAACCCGGTCACGGCGGAAAGGCGGCGTGCCAATTCATCCGCTTCGGCGTTTTTGATGTTCAGCATAAAGATTCTTTACTCTTATCTTTATTCTACATCTAATTATTCGCCCGGCATCACCAGCATCTTGCCCACACCATCCACATAGCGGTGGGCAATATCGAACGCCTCATGAATCTGCTCAATCGGGCGGGAATGCGTCAGCAGGGGCGCGAACAGGGAAACTTTTTCGGCCAGCAGGTCCCGAGCTTGCTCCGTCTGGTGATTGGACCGGAAGACGTTAAAGAACGACAGCTCTTTCTTCCTGAGGCCTGGCGCGTAAAACGGAACATGGACTTCCGCAGGAATCGCCGTATAAACGAAGCGTCCGGCCTTTACCAGCGAATTGATGCAGTCGTTGACGGTATTGACCCCGGCGGCGCAGTCGAAAGCGATATCGACACCACGGTTATTGGTGTCCTTCATAATCTCTTGAACCGGCTGATCCGTATTGAGGACGACATCGGCTCCCATGGCGACGGCCATGTCCCGGCGATGCGCCACGGGTTCCACGGCCCACACGCGCCGAATGCCGGCAGCCTTGAGGCACGCGATCGTGAGCAGGCCGATGGGGCCGGTACCGTAGACCACTGCCGTTTCCCCTGCCCGGACCTGGGCAAAGCTGAGCGAGTGCAGCGCCACCGCGATCGGTTCCACCAGCGTGGCTTCCCGCAGGCCGACATGCTTCGGAACCGGAATCAGGTTGTGCGCGGGCAGGTTCACGCGTTCGCGGAAGAAGCCGGGGATTCCGCCGGAGCTGAGGAACCGCATGTCGTAGCAGAGGTTTTCCTTGCCCGCCAGACACAGTTCGCAGTGGCCGCACGGAATGGCGGGTTCCAGCGCGAAATAATCGCCGATGAGCAGACTCGAGACGCCCGCGCCCGTTTTCAACACCACCCCGGAAGGTTCATGGCCCAGGATCATGGGGAACTTGCAGGGCGAGTCGCCGATACCACCTTCGGTGAAGTTGTGGAGATCGGACCCGCAGATACCGACTGCGGCGACTTCCACCTGCACTTCACCGGGCCCCGGATCGGCGAGGTCCTGCTCCACAACCCGAAACTGACGTACGCCCGCTAATTCCGCTGCTCTCATGAAAGTTAACCCTTTGCCAGAAATTCTTTAATCTCGTCGGCCAGCGACGGGGGAGCAATGGCGAAGTTGCCGCCATAGATGGTAGCCACACCCTGGAAGTCGAAGGTGACGCAGCCGGCTTCTTCCGCGATAATCTTGAGCGGCGCCAGATCCCAGGGTTTGGCCTGCGCTTCAATCCAGACGTCGGCCACCCCGCTCGCCACCATCACGGCATCGAGACAACCGCCCATACTGCGGACCGTCCAGAACTGCGAGATCCAATCCACAAACTCACCGGCGAACCCATAGCGATGCATGAAGCCGAGACCGTTGCAGCAGAGCAGGGCTTCGCTCATGTTCTTCGGATTGCCGCAGTGGATACGCCTGGCATCCTGATTTGCATCAATGAAGAAGGCGCCGACGCCCTTAGCGGCCGAGTACATTTCGCCGAACCCGGGGTAGTAAGCGTGGCCAGCAACGATTTCGCCGTCTTCTTCGAGGCCGATCAGCATGCTCCAGGCGCGGGTGCCGCGGATAAAATCGCGGGTGCCGTCGATGGGGTCAATAATCCAGCGGCGCCCATTGGTGCCTTCCCGCATCGCGCCTTCTTCGCCCAGCAGGCCGTCCTCGGGGAACGCGGCGCTCAACTGCTCCACAATCAGTTTTTCGCAGGCTTTGTCAGCCACGGTCACGGGTGACTCGTCTTCTTTGATTTCAATTCCGATGTTGCCCTGGCGGATCTGCACCGCCAAATCACCGGCTGCGCGGGCGATTTCGGCCACTATCGTCATTTCACGTTCGTATGCCATTCCTTCTACCAGCCTAGCGTCCCCGCCTGGTTCCCGCCCCTGTAATGGCCCGTCTTTTACGCCCCTGCTAGAATGAAGGTGATGGAGAACTACCGCGACTTCGAGATCGGCCCCGACCCGTTTGGGCGCACCTGGCACGTCCAGTTCAAGTACCTGCAGACGGGTATTTCGATTCGCCACGCCGATTCGGTGGACGTCTGCTTCCTGCTGACATCCGGTGAGGAGACGCTGAAGCGCGTGATCGTGCTCCACCACCCCGACGTGCTCGCCTATACGAAGCGTAAGGGCGCCATCCTGAGCGACACGTGGTGCTCGCGCATCGCGGCCTTCAAGCTGAAGCACGCAGTGGAAAATGGCGAGGATCTGGAGAAAGACTTCCTCGTTGTCAGCCCCTCCGAAGTGGAACAACTCGACTACTCTCTTCGCAAGTGGGAAGAAGAGTGGCTTCGCACCCACGCGGCGTAGAGCACTCAAAAAGGCATATGATGGGCGCATGAAGTTTGCGCTCATTCTTTTTTCAGCCGCCTCGCTTGCCTCGTTGGCACTGGCCCAGCAGAGCAAGGATATTCTGGCCTGGGCACCGAAAGCGTCGAAGCCCACCGCCTGGACGGGCCCGCATAAGGCCCACACGAAGTACTCGGAACTGCTGGAGAAGCACAAGGGCCAGGCAGCCTGGCACGAGTTGATCGTGGATGACGAGCACCTCCGCAGCGTGTTCATTTCCGACGCGCCCGGCACCGTCACCCCTCGCCGTTTCCATCCGGATACCCGCGAATGGTGGGTGGTTACCGACGGCCAGATCCGTTTCAACATTGATGGACAACAGCCGTTTGTCGCCACCAAAGGAATGCTGGTACAGGTCCCGTATCGGACCATTTACAGCATGGAAACCCTCGGCGACCGGCCGTCGATCCGCTTCGAGACCAACATTGCCAACGCGACCACGCTGTACCCGATGGACGCGAAGCCGCCGCAACTGGCAGGCTTCGATTTCATTCCGGTCCGGATCACGGGCCCGGTGATGCCGGAAATCGCCGGCAACCGCATTCACGCGTCCTATGAAGAACTGGCCGCGGAAGCCGAACGCACGCCTCGCAAGCAAGCCACGCTGCGTTTCTGCCATGACGACCGCGGCACGGTGAACTTCATCTACGGCTACGCCAAAGATCTGCCGCCTGTGACGGACGCCGATCTGGGCCACTATCACGCACAGGGCGCGGAATATTGGATTGTGCTGGGCGGGCACATTCAATACAAGATCGAGGGGCTGCAGACTTTTGTGGCGGAACCGTATGACGTGGTCTACGTGCCGAAGTCCAAATGGCACCGCGCGCGCTGGTATGGGGACGGGCCTTCCACGCGGCTCGCCATGAATGGTTTCTTCGACATTGGACACTTGTTCGAAACGCAGCCTAAAAAGTGACATAATAGGCGCGATGCGCCTGGTCCCGGCTCTATTTGCAGCAAGCGTCGCTCTGTTCGCGGCGGATCGTGAAATTTCGTTTTCAAAAGACGTTCAGCCGATCTTTCAGAAGACGTGCTGGAACTGCCATGGGCCGTCGGTTCAGCTTTCGCAGTTGAGTCTGGCCACGCGGGAAGCTGCGCTGAAGGGCGGGGCGCATGGCGCGGCGCTGGTGCCGGGGAATTCCGCGAAAAGTAAGCTGTATCTTCTGGCGGCGGGCCTGGAAAAACCAGCCATGCCGATTGGCGGCAAGCTGACCGCCGACGAAGTGGAAACGCTGAAGCTCTGGATCGACGAGGGTGCGAAGTGGGAAGGCGCTGCTGCCGTGACGAGCGCCGCGCCGGCCGCGGTTGCCGACCCTCCGATTCGGCCCGAGGAGCGCGCCTACTGGGCGTTCCAGCTGCCGGTGAAGGCCGCGCCGCCGATTGCAAAAACGAACCCAATCGACGCGTTCATCCAAAGCAAGCTGGCCGCGAAGGGCCGCCACCAGACACCGCGCGCGGACCGCGCCACGCTGGTCCGGCGCGCTTATCTCGATTTGATCGGCCTGCCGCCCTCACCCGCCGAGACCGCGGAGTTCGTCAATGATCATTCCGAACAGGCCTGGCCGAAGCTGATCGACAAACTCCTCGCCTCGCCGCAATACGGCGAACGCTGGGGACGGCACTGGCTCGACCTGGCCCGCTATGCCGATTCCAACGGCTTCGAACACGATTTCGACCGCCCCAACGCGTGGCGCTACCGCGATTATGTGATCCGTGCTTTCAATGAAGACAAGCCGTACGATACCTTCCTCCGCGAACAACTGGCGGGCGACGAAATCGCGAAGGTTACCAACGACAGCCTGATCGCCACCGGCTTTCTGCGGAGTTACGCCAAGGTGGGTTTCCGCGAGAAGGATAACCCCGAGTTCCGCTTCGAGTATCTGGACGACATGATCGCCACGGTAGGCAAGGGCCTGCTGGGCCTGACGGTGCAGTGCGCGCGCTGCCACGATCACAAGTTCGACCCCATCCGCCAGGCTGATTATTACCGCCTGCAGGCGGCGCTGTGGAGCTATGTGGAGGTGGATCATCCGCTGGTGCCGAAAGAGCAGGCCGACGAATACAAACGGCACACGGCAGAAGTGAACGGTAAGATCGCTCAGCTTCGGTTGAGCGTCCGCGAGATTGACCAGCCTTACCGCGCGAAACTGCTGCCCGCGAAGTATGCAAAGTACCCCGCCAACGTGCAGGAAGCGATCGCGATTCCTGAGCTGCAGCGGACCCCGGGCCAAAAGCTGCTGGCCGACCAGGTAATTCGTGCCGTGGGCATCTCTGACGGCGAAATTTCCCGAGTTATCACGCCGGAAGACAAGGCCAAGAGGCAGGCGCTCCAGAACGAAATAGCGGCGGTGGAAAAGACCCGGCCCGCGCCAATTCCAATGGCGATGGGCGTAACCGACGGCGACTACCGCTTTACGCCCGATGGCCCTGGCGATGAACCGGCCCCCGGTAAGGGCAAAGGCAACTATGAGGGGGGCGGCAGTTACGTCCACGAAGGGACAGCGCGCTATCAGGCCCCGCCCTCATGGTTCCAGCTTCGGGGCGATGTAAACAGCCACGGTCCAGAAACGAAGCCGGGCTTCGTGAAGGTGGCCACCTACGGCAACCCGCCCACCGAGTTGGCGCCGGCAACGCCCCACACCTCCGGGCGTCGCCTGGCTCTGGCGGAATGGCTGGTCTCGCGCGATAACCCACTCACGGCGCGGGTGGCTGTGAACCGGATCTGGTACAACCACTTCGGGCGGGGCATCGTCTCCAGTATCGATAATTTCGGCAAGATGGGCGAACTGCCCACGCACCCGGAACTGCTGGATTATCTGGCCACTGAATTTATGGACAAAGGCTGGAGCACGAAACAAATGCACCGTCTGATGATGACGTCGGAAACCTACCAGGCGGCTTCCGATGGGACGAACGATGGCATGCTCTCCTCGTTTCCGCAGCAACGCCTCGATGCGGAAGCCCTGCGCGATTCCATCCTCACCGTGAGCGGTGGCCTGAACCGCAAAATGGAAGGTCCGCCGGTGTTCCCGGTCCTCCCGAAAGACATCCTGCAGTCCATGACCAACGGCATCTGGAAGCAGAAAGACGATAGCTCCGAGGTCTGGCGCCGTTCCGTATACATCTACCGCAAGCGCGGCCTGCCGATGCCTTTTCTGGAAGTCTTCGACCTGCCGAACCAGAACCTGACGTGCGGCGCCCGCAACGTTACCACTGTACCCACGCAGGCTCTCGCCCTGATGAACAACGACTTCGTGCTGAATCAGGCGAATCTGTTCGCCCAACGGCTGGCCGAATCCGCCCCGAACGACAAGGCTCGGCAGATCGACCTGGCTTACCAGGTAGCGCTTTCGCGCCCCCCTCGGCCCGAGGAACGGAACATCTCGGTGAACTTCCTGAACGACCACACCCTGAACGACTTCGCCCACGTCATGTTGAACCTCAACGAGTTCCTCTATGTTCGATAGCTCCATGTCCGGGCGCTCCCGGAGGCAGTTTCTCTTCGACGCCGGCGGCGGGATCGGGAGCGTCGCGCTCGCCTCGCTGCTGAGCCAGGATGGTCTGCTGGCCGCCCCGGCCGGAGGTGTCTGCGCCGTGGGTAGTGGCGCTGCGAAACTGCCCCACTTCCCCGCCCGAGCCAAATCCGTCATCTCGCTGTTCATGAGCGGCGGCGTGAGCCATATCGACACCTTCGACCCCAAGCCCTCGCTCCGCAAGTACGCGGGCCAGCCGCTCGAAGGCAAGGGCGATGTCATTGTCCGGCAGGGTAGTCCCGGGCCCCTGATGCCCAGCCCGTTCACCTTCAAAAAATACGGGCAAAGCGGCATGGACGTCTCGGAAATCTTCCCGAAGATGGCGACCATGGTGGATGACCTGGCACTCATCCGCTCGGTCCACTGCCAGTCCAACGACCACGTCCAGGCACATTACGAACTCACCACCGGCATGATCCGCATGGGCTACCCCAGCGTGGGTTCCTGGGTCTCCTATGGCCTCGGCTCGGAGAACCAGAATCTGCCGGCGTTCGTGGTCATCTACGATATGCACGGAGGCCCGTTCGGGGGCCCTGCGAACTGGGGGACCGGCTTTATGCCCGCTACCTACCAGGGCACGGTGTTTCGCTCCCAGGGCGTCCCCATCATCGACCTGCGCCCTCCGGCCAGCATGTCGGACTCACAGCAACAGGCCCGCCTGGGCCTGCTGGACAAACTGAATAAGATGGATGCCGGGCAGTACCCGGCGAACTCCGAACTCTCGGCCCGCATCGCGTCGTACGAACTGGCCTATAAGATGCAGTCCTGCGCGCCGGAAGCGGTGGATATCTCGGCCGAATCCGAAGTGGTGAAGAAGCTCTATGGCCTGGACGATACGCGAACGGAACCCTTCGGACGCCAGTGCCTGATGGCGCGCCGGCTGGTGGAACGCGGTGTCCGCTTCGTGCAGCTTTATCACGGTGGCCTGGGGATCCAGAACGTGGATACCTGGGACGCGCACGACAATATCGACGACAATCACCGCCGCCACGCCGCTGAAGTAGATGGCCCCATTACCGGTTTGCTGACGGACCTGAAAGCATCCGGGCTGCTCGATTCCACGCTCGTGATCTGGCACGGGGAATTCGGACGTATGCCGATCTCACAGCGCGGCGTGGGGCGGGACCACAACCCCGGCGCCATGTCGATCTGGATGGCGGGCGCGGGCATTAAAGGTGGCCAGATCATCGGCTCCACCGACGAATTCGGGTACAAAGCCGAAGACCAGCCGATATCGATCCACGACCTCCACGCCACCACCCTGCATCTGCTTGGCATGGACCATACGAAGCTGACGTATCGGTTTAATGGGCGCGACATGCGGCTCACCGATGTTTATGGGAATCTGATCCCGCAGATAACGCGAAGCTGATATCGCCGAAGGCGAAACCTGTGCGGCCTGAGACAAACGCACAAAGTGGCGAACTATTTCTTCTTCGTCGCCGGCGAGTCCACAACTTCTTCGCCGAACGTGATGGTGGTCTCGGCACCGAACCGCTTATAGTTCTCGTACTTCACCACCATGCGGATGCGCTGCGAGCTGGTCTGGAAATGCAGAACGTCATCGGCATGCGTATAAACCGGGAACCAGTACTTGCCATCCACCTGCGCCCGATATGTCTCGAACTTCGGGAACTGGTTGTCTTCGTTCTTCTTCAGTTGGCCCACGCCCTTGCCGAAGGTCTTCACAATCTGCAGGTCGCGGTCATCCACCCAGATTTTGCCTTCGAAGTAACGCTCACCCTTCGCCATCGCCTTGGGTTTCACCTGGAACGTATAGCAGGGGATTTCGTCAGCGTTTTCCTTGCCCGTGTACTTGATGTCGTACTTGCCGATATCGTCCGCAGTCAGCACAAAGGGCTGAACGGAGCGTAAATCCTGCTCGTCCTGAGGCGTCAAAACAATATTGTGGAGCGTCATGAGCGGCGCGAAAGTGACTTTTTCCACGCGCTGCCGGTTGGGGCCGAAGATGATGTCCGAAACCAGTTCCCACTTCCCCGTCACCCGGCCGTTCGAGTCCAGTTCTTCCAGCTTCACCGACTGCTTGTAGGTGTAAGCCTCGCGCGCCTTGCGGAACTCGGCTTCCTTCACGGAGAACTTCTGGATAACCTCTTCCGGACTGAGGTCCGCTGCCCGCACAGGGAGGGCCCCGGCGAGCGCCAACGTGACAAAAGAGAGTGCTAAGATTTTCTGCATTCCGGGTTCACTTTAAAGGACGTTTTTACTAAGCTATCAGTTTCTTCGCAATGGTGAGCAACTGAATATTACTGGTGCCTTCGTAGATCCGGCCGATCTTGGCGTCGCGCCAGAGCTTCTCCACCGGATAGTCCTTCGTAACGCCCACGCCGCCGTGGATTTCAATAGCTCGCGAGGCGATTTTTTCGGCCGCTTCCGAGGCGAAATACTTGGCCATGGCGGCTTCCTGGACGAACGGCAGACCGGCATCGCGAAGCCGCGCCGCGTTGTAAACCAGCAGCCGCGAAGCTTCCAGGTCTACCGCCATCCGGGCCAGATCGAACTGTACCCCCTGGAACTGCGCGATCGGCTGCCCAAACTGGCGCCGCTGCTTGGCGTACTTCACGGCATGATTGAGCGCGCCCTGCGCCAGGCCGGTCATCTGCGCCCCGATGGCGATCCGCCCTTCATTCAACGTTTCGATAGCGATTTTGTAACCCTTGCCCACCTCGCCCAGAACGTTCGCCGCCGGTACGCGGCAGGTATCCAGAATCAGCTCGCAGGTGGACGACGCACGAATCCCCAGCTTGTCTTCCTTGCGCCCCACGGTGAACCCGGGCATGCCTCGCTCCACCACGAACGCGGTGATGCCTTTGTAGCCTGCGGCGGGGTTTAGGTTCGCAAAAAGTACGAAGATGCCCCCTTCCGCCGCGTTGCTGATCCACATCTTGCGACCGTTGAGAATGAAGTCGCTGCCATCCGCTTGCGCGGTAGTCGCCAACGCGAACGCATCGGAGCCCGACCCGGCTTCCGACAACGCGTAACAGCCGATGGTGTCGGTGGCCAGCCGGGGCAAAAAGCGTTTCTTCTGCTCCGGATTCGCCCAGCGCATGATGGCATTGTTGACGATGGTGTTTTGCACGTCCACCATCACGCCGACCGAAGGATCGACAGCCGAAAGTTCCTCAATCGCCAGGACGCACTGGAAAAAGCTGCCGCCCTGCCCGCCGTACTCTTCCGGGATCTCGAGCCCCATCAGGCCCAGTTCGAATAACTGCTTCAGCAGCCCGGGATTCATGTGGGCCGCGTCATCCATCTCCCGAACCAGCGGCAACACCTGTTCCCGCGCAAACCGGCGGACGGTATCGCGCAGCAGCGTATCTTCTTGATTCAGATGCGTTAGGGGCATTTTTACGACCTCCCCAGCAGGGAAGAAAGGGGCTTCCACGGCTTGTCCTGCGATTCGGCAACACTAACATGGGTGATCTCGCCGCGATAGGTATTCACGCCGGTGGCAATTGCGGGATGCGCCTCGCAAGCCCCTTCGAGGCCCCTGTTGGCGAGCTCCAGAAGGTACGGAAACGTGGCATTGGTGAGGGCGAAAGTAGAAGTGTGCGGGACGGCTGCCGGCATATTCGAAACGCAGTAGTGGAGCACGCCTTCCACGGTATAGACGGGATCGGTGTGGGTGGTGGCGTGGGAGGTTTCAAAGCACCCGCCCTGGTCGATAGCCACATCCACCACCACAGACCCGCGCTTCAGGAGGGAAATCATGTCGCGACGGACGAGCCGGGGAGCGGAAGCGCCGGGAATGAGCACTCCACCGATTACCAGATCCGAGTGCCGCAAAGTGTCGGAAATGGTGTAAGCGTTCGACGCCAGCGTCACCACCATGCCGTTGAAGATATCGTCCAGTTCCCGCAACCGGTGCAGGTTACGGTCAATGATGGTGACGTGGGCGCCCATGCCAAGGGCGATTCGGGCCGCGTTCGTCCCCACCACGCCCCCGCCCAGAATAGCCACGTTAGCCGGAGCCACACCGGGCACGCCGCCCAGCAGAATGCCGCGGCCACCCGCGGGACGCTCCAGATACTGCGCGCCCACCTGCACAGACATACGGCCGGCGACTTCGCTCATGGGGGTGAGCAGCGGCAAGGAACCATCGCGCTCCACAAGCGTCTCGTAAGCCACGCCATTCACGCCATATTTCAACAGTTCAGAGGTCAGTTCCGGCAAAGGCGCCAGATGAAGATATGTAAAAAGCGTCAAACCAGGCCGGAAATACTGATATTCCGAGAGCTGGGGCTCCTTCACTTTTACGATAAGTTCCGCGGTATTCCAGACGTCGGCGGCTTTGGCGACAATTTTCGCCCCGGCGCGGGCAAATTCCTCATCGAGGAGCGAACTACCCTCGCCGGCTCCGGCCTGGACCAGAACGGTATGTCCAGCCTCAGTAAGAGCCGCAGCCCCGCTGGGCACCAGACCCACCCGCGTCTCGTGATCCTTCACTTCCCGTGGAACGCCGATAACCATACTTCTATTGTCTACCCGCGCAAGGTAGAAATGTATGGGGGGGCAAATTAACGGCGGAAACTGTTCCGTGCTACTCGCAACAAGCGATACCCGGCGGCAAGCCCTGGCACCGGTACGGGCTCCAGCACGCCACCGCGCTCCATGGCCTCAACGGAGCGGCGATATGCGGGGGATTCCACGAAATCCCGGTCCGGAGTGAGCACCACAAAGTTGCAGTTTTCAGCCAGAACAGCGGCGGAAAGACCATCCGGCGTCACCGTGACACCTCCCGGCTGGTAGACCGCGCGGAAATAGTCGGGCGCGAAACCCCGAATAGTTTTGCGGCCCGTATTCAGGTAAATTACGGGGTCCAGATTTGCTGCGAAAACGGAATTCTCGGGGGTATTGGTGCGGATGAAGGCAAAAAGGCGTTCCATTTCCCGCCAGTCATTCGGTTGCCGGCTGGTGGTGGGAAACTGGCCGGCGGACAGCATGCGGAAACGCTCGAAATCCAGCCTGGCAGTTCCCCCCAGCAAAAGCAGCACCAGCGCCAGAATGGCTTCGCTCCGAACCACATTGCCCAGACCTCTCCAGAAGATCCAGATGATGAGAGGCAGCACGGGAGCGAGGGCATTCTCCACCGGGCCCAGCGCGAACAACAACAGCAGGGAATAGAGGGCCAGAAACAGGTCCGGAACCAATTGCCGTCTGCGCCACAGACTCCAGCCCAGCAGCCCGAGCGTCACCGGAACGGCCCAAACGTCCCGGACGCCGCTCAACATGCTCCAGAGGGCCGAAAACAGGTAGAGAAAATTGTTACCCAGCGCGAAGAGTTTCTCGTTCGCTTCGAGGCTGGTGAGAATGCTGGTGGAGGCGTGCATCGCCCGGCCATAGTAGTTTTGAGAGGGCGAATGTGCCATGGACCAGCCAAACCACGGCGCAGCCAACAGCATGGCGGCAGCCGTGAATTCGACAGCCTTCCGCAACCGCCCGTAGAGGAGCAGCATCAGAGCGCAGGCTGCCACTAAAGGCAGGCCACCAGCCCGCGTCAGGGTGGCAAGACCGGCAAGAATACCTGCCAGCCGGTGCCGGTCATCGAGCAGCGCGAGCATTGCCGCCACAACGAGCAGGCCGAACAGCGACTCGGGCATCAGATTCGTCCCGAGGAAAATTACGGCTGGTGACGCAGCAGCCAACAGAACCACCAGCGCGGTTCCACCTGGGGAGGCGCCCAGACGACGCAGCAACTTCCATGACAAAACCAACCACCCCGCCGTGCAGGCGAGGGGCAAAGCTTTCAGCCACTGGGCATTAGAGGATATGGCCGCAAATAAGGCCAGCAGGACCGGAAACAGCGGCGGAAATGCGGTTTGTGGAACGGGCGTGGGCAGGCTATCGACAAGGTAGCCGTGCCCGGAGGAAATGGCCTTCGCCGTAACCAGGTAGGCGCCGTCATCATGATAGAGTCCGATTGCCGGGGCGAGCCATGCGGCGATATACATGGCAGAGACCACGGCAATAGCCGCGAAGATGGTGTAGCGGATAGCCTGCGGTGAGATGCGAGTCAAAATCCGAGTTTACCGTCCCCGGATGGGTGTCGGGCCGAACAGACGCTTAGTGGAGACACAAGCAGAACTATAGTGAGTGGCAAAGATCCCCATAATGTGTGGGAGCCTCGCCCCTGTGATACACTAACGGTTTATGGCAAGAGTATGTGAAGTTTGCGGCAAGGGCCCACAGTTTGGACACAAAGTCAGTCACGCACACAACGTAACCAATCGTCGGTGGAATGTGAACCTGCAGAGAGTTCGCGCCATGTTGAATGGTGCAAGCCAGCGTATTCGGGCCTGCACGTCCTGCATTCGCAACGGCAAGATCCAGAAGGCCGCTTAAGCCGCTTCTGAAGAAATGAGAATTCGAAAGCCCCGGAGCGAAAGCTACCGGGGCTTTTTCGTATTGCTGTGTGCGTTTAGATTTCCGGGTAAAAATCAAAGAACGCATCGAGCGAGAGGTTCAGCTGTTTTCTGATCTCCGCTTCGCTTGCGCCCTCAATCGTGTGCATCGTCACCGAAGCTGTCCGTCCATTCTTCAGCTTCACGGTGGCATCTTCGAAGCTCTCCAGTTCATCGGCAGGCAACAAACGAAGGCCGTAGACCAGCGCCAGGGTCGCCATCAGATGAACATCTCTTCGTCCTGCGTAATGTGGTCGATTGGGGTTCTGCGGCCTGCGGCGTAAGTACTCACCGCCGCCTTGATGCCCGCCGCCACTGCTGTGGCTTCACGGACCGGCTTCAGGATCGCAGCTTTTGCGTGGACACCGGCAACATGCAACTGCTCCACGGTCTCGTCCACAGCCGCATCCGCCCGGGCTACCTGCACCTTGGTGCGGTCGGCAATGTCGCGACCGACCTCGGCGAAGCGATGCGCCTGATCCTTCGCTTCTTCCGAGATCTCGCGCGCGTTGGCGGCAATCACCTGCGCGCTGGTCGTAATGTCGCTGATTTTGGGTGCGTTCTCGGTAGCGAGGCGATTAACGATGTCGATCACCGGATAGACTTTCGCAGAAAGATCGTCCGAACGGTCCTGCAACCCACCCACAGCCTTATAGATGGCAAGCAATACTCCTGCCATGAGGGCAATGCAGAGGGCTGCAACTCCAACGCCCCCGGCAATCACCCAACGAAACGTGTCTTCAGACATGAAACTCCTTCAGGCAGGCCATGCACCCGCCACCTTATCCCTTAAGCAGGCTGCTGCCCGGTCTCTTCAACCTTTTCCCGATACGCCTGCCGACCCGCGGCCATCGCTTCGGCCACAGAATCACGCTGGCGGTTGAGCGCGTCACGGCTCTTATCCACCAGACCTGAAGCATTCTCCCGAAGATCGACTGTCCGTTTTTTCAGGAAGTCGGTGCCTTCATCGGCCTTGTCCTTCAACAACTGCCGGGTCTCTTCTCCGGACCGGGGTGCAAAGAGGAGGCCGACACCCAAACCAACACCCAAGCCGAGGAAAAAGTTCGCAAATCCGTCTCTATCCATGTTTCTGTCCTCCAGATGGCAATGCCGCCCGCAGCATGCTTCAAGGAAGCTTGCATACGGAAATGAACGGTCAACTCAAGTATAACCCTGTCTAAATCCGCTAGACTTCCAGTATCTATCGTGCCCACTCCCCGTAAAGCCCCTAAACTCGAAGCGGCCGCCCTCTATGAATATGCGGTCCGGCTTCTGTCCGTTCGGACCTATTCCACGGAGAACCTCCGGACCAAGCTTCGCAACCGCGCACTGCGGCTGGAAGATATTGACGCGGCCCTCGAACGCCTCAATGAAGTCGGCTATCTGAATGACGCGCGCTATGCCGAAGGGCTGGCGCGGTACAAGGTGGAAGGTGCCGGATTCGGCCGGACTCGGGTGTTGAGCGACCTGCGCAGCCAGCGGCTCCCGGCCCAGATCGCCGAGAAGGCGGTGGAGGAAGCCTTCGCCGGAAAGAACGAAGCCGAACTGGTCGATGCCTACATCGAGCGCCGGCTGCCCGCATTAAAACCTGGCGTCAAGGTTGAGGACCCCAAAGTTCTCGCCCGCTCCTACCGGCGGCTTCTGCGGGCCGGATTCGCCTCCGGGCCGGTACTTGCCGCGCTCAAACGCCGGGCGGCACAGCCGGAATTTCTGGACGAAGCTCCGGAAGACGACGGGGAAGAGTAAGCTAACCCTCACATTTTAAGCATCTTAGTCGCCATCTGACGACTTATGCCGAAGTGCGCATAATTTTACTTGACACGAATGCACTCATATTTTATGATCGATAGCAGATGAGACTATCACAGTGCGATCTGAAAGGAGCTTACAAAAACATGAACACTTCACTAATCACTTCCGACCCCTTTAACGGTTTCCGCCTCTTCGAAGACGCGGTTACCCGCCTCATGAGTGAGCCGCGAGCGGCGCGTCCTGGAACGGTAGCGAGCATCTCTCCGGCTGTCGATATCGTCGAAACGGAGGAAGGCCTCACGCTAAAGGCCGACCTTCCCGACGTGAAGATCGAGGACATTGATGTTCGCGTGGAGAACAACACCCTAACGCTGAGCGGGCATCGCAAATTCGAAAAAGACGAGAACGTGAAGGGGTATCACCGTATGGAGCGCAGCTACGGGGAATTCACCCGCTCGTTTGTGATCCCGAATACGGTAAACAACGAAGCCGTTTCGGCCGATTACACGAACGGGGTCCTGACCATCAGCCTTCCGAAAAAAGAAGCTGCCAGGCCGCGCCAGGTGAAGGTGGCTGTTCAAACCGGCACGCAACCAGGTAACGACATGAAGCCCCAGCCGACTGTCGCCAACTAAGCCGGAACCACCGGACGGGGCGTCCTGGTGGGAAGGGGGAGAGCGCAGTCCGCCGCGCTCGCCCCTTCTTTTCGCAGGCGGATAAGCGCTACTCTCATAACTGAAGGAGGCCTTGAAACTCCATGCCATTTCGATTCGATAAACTCACGCAAAAAGCGCAGGAAGCAGTGCAGCAGTCGCAGGAGTCCGCAGGCCAGTCCGGCCACCAGGCCGTTCACCCGGTGCATCTTCTAATCGCGCTCACCTCAGAACGCGAAGGCATTGTGCGCCCGGTGCTGGAAAAATGCGGGGTCCGACCGGACACGCTGTTAGCCGATGCCGAGCGCGAGCTTGCCAAGCTGCCAAAGATTACGGGCCAACCGGCGGGGCAATACGTCTCGCCCTCGCTGCAGGGTGTTTTCGACGCCTCGGCCAAGGCGGCGGAAAATTTCAAAGACGAATTCATCTCCACCGAGCACCTGCTGCTCGGCATTGCTGACCAGAAGTACGACCCGGCAGGCAGTCTGCTCGTGCGGCAGGGTGCCGACCACGATGCCATTCTGAAGGCGCTGGTCGCTGTGCGAGGTACCCAAAGAGTGACAGACCAGAATCCGGAAACCAAGTACCAGGCGCTGGAACGTTACGCGATTGACCTTACCGAACAGGCTCGCCGGGGCAAACTGGACCCTGTAATTGGCCGCGACGAAGAGATCCGCCGCGTGATGCAGGTTCTGAGCCGCCGGACCAAGAACAACCCGGTGCTCATCGGCGAACCGGGTGTGGGTAAGACCGCCATCGTGGAAGGTCTGGCCCAGCGCATCCTGAAAGGCGATGTCCCGGACCAGCTCAAGAACAAGAAACTGGTAGCCATTGACCTTGGCCAGATGGTGGCCGGAACCAAGTTCCGCGGCGAGTTCGAAGATCGCCTGAAGGCGGTCCTGAAGGAAATCACCCAGTCGAACGGCGAGATCATCTGCTTCATTGATGAGTTGCATACCCTGGTGGGAGCTGGCGGGGCGGAAGGTTCAATCGACGCGGCCAACATGCTGAAACCGGCGCTTGCCCGCGGCGAACTGCGCTGCATCGGCGCCACCACGCTGAACGAATACCGCAAACACATTGAAAAGGACGCGGCGCTGGCCCGCCGGTTCCAGACGGTCCTGGTGGGAGAACCGTCGGTGGACGACACCATTGCCATCCTGCGGGGCCTGAAAGAGAAGTTCGAGATCCACCACAGCGTGCGCATTAAGGACTCGGCCATTGTAGCCGCCGCCGTCCTCTCGCACCGCTACATTTCCGACCGTTTCCTGCCGGATAAAGCTATCGACCTGGTGGACGAAGCGGGGGCTGCGCTGAAGATCCAGATCGGCAGCATGCCGATTGAAATTGACAATGTGGAACGGCGCATTTCGCACCTGGAGATAGAGCGGCAGGCTCTGAATCGGGAAAGTGACGTCGCGTCGAAGGACCGCCTCCGCCAGGTGGAGAACGAACTGGAACGTCTGCGGGGCGAATCGGCCCAGCTGAAGGAACGGTGGAGCCGGGAGAAGGGCGCGATCACCCGTGTGCAGCAGCTGAAAGAAGAACTGGAACAGGCGCGCGCGGAAGAAGAAAAGGCAACGCGCGAAAACGACTGGAATAAAGCCGCCGAGCTCCGCTACGGGAAACTGGCCGCAATTGAACGGAACCTGGAAACAGCGAACCGCGACATTGAAGCGATGAAGTCTGGCTCGCCGCTCCTGAAAGAGGAAATCGACGAGGAAGATATCGCCATCATCGTGGCCAAGTGGACCGGAATCCCGGTTTCGCGGATGCTGGAAGGGGAAGTTCAGAAGCTGATCCACATGGAAGATCGGCTGCATGACCGCGTGGTCGGCCAGAACGAAGCCGTTTCGCTGGTGGCGAACGCGATCCGCCGCAACCGTGCGGGCTTGAGCGACCCGCATCGTCCAATCGGCAGTTTCATCTTCCTGGGGCCCACCGGTGTTGGCAAAACCGAACTCGCCCGGGCGCTGGCACAGTTCATGTTCGACGACGACAAGGCCATGATTCGGGTGGATATGTCGGAATACATGGAGAAACACTCTGTGTCCCGCATGATCGGCGCGCCTCCCGGCTATGTTGGCTACGACGAAGGCGGCCAGCTTACTGAACACGTTCGCCGTCGCCCCTACTCGGTGGTGCTGTTCGACGAAATCGAGAAGGGACACCCGGATGTCTTTAACACCATGCTGCAGATTCTGGATGATGGTCGGCTCACTGACGGCCAGGGCCGTACGGTGGACTTCAAGAACGCCGTCATCATCATGACCTCGAACGTGGGCAGCGCGGTCATTTCGGAAAGCGCGCACATCGGTTTCTCTATCAATCACAAGAGCCGCAACGGGCAGGAAGATATTCGCAAGAGGCTGATGGAGTCTCTGAAGGCCACCTTCCGACCGGAATTTCTGAACCGTGTGGACGATATCATCGTCTTCAACACGCTGTCGAAGGAACACCTGGGGGTAATCATCGACCTGCAGTTGAAGAGGGTGGAAGGTCTGCTGGCGGCTCGCGGCCTGAAGATGGTGGTGTCTCAGCCTGCCAGGGATGCCATCCTGACGGAGGGCTACGACGCAGCGTTCGGGGCCAGGCCGCTAAAGAGGGCCATCCAGAGGCTGGTGCAGGACCCCCTGGCCTTACGCCTGCTGGCTGGAGACTTCCTGGCCGGAGAAACCATTCTGGTGGATATCGAAGGTGCGTCCGGCAAACTGCGATTCGAAAAGCAACTGGAGACAGTTGCCGCGTAAAGCAACCGGCAACAAAGAAAAGGGGGAGGCTTCGGCCTCCCCTTTTTTTTCGCCTTCAGACTTGCGTTTTCAGGCTTGCGTTTTGAGAGCAGGACAATCCAGGTGCGCCGTCACCAGGTCGCTTAAGATCCGATCCATCTCGCGGGCGTCAAACACAAAGTAGTGCCCACGATCCGGGATCTCGGTCAGGCGGCT
>CAIYVZ010000180.1 GCA_903929755.1 uncultured Acidobacteriia bacterium | reverse complement strand
TGACCGGACCCGCTCTCAGAGCAGAACGGCCTGGGTAAGAGAAAATCCAAGGCTCGGTCATATCCGGTAAGCATTACGGGTGGCGGGCCAGAAAAAGACATCTGGCGAATCGACGTTTACACAAAAAGCTTGACACCACCTCGCCAATGGGGCGCATGTTGGGCCGAGAGAAGCTCTAACGAACGAAGGACTTCAGGTTCCGAGGCTCAGAGGCAGCTCTTACATGTATTGGTGAACAAGTGCTATGCTGCCGATTAAAACATTAAAGCTATGTCACCCCGAATATCCAAACTACTCATAACAGCAGCGGTGGCGGTACCGGCTCTCATCGTGGCGCAGCAGGCGACCCAGGAACGAGTTGAACTGAACGTTCTGCACCGAATTAAGGTGGCTGAGTTTGGCTCCAGCGGCGGCCGCGGACGTGGCCCACAGGGCGGTAAGGTGATGGATCTGGCCTGGAATTTGACTGACCGCTACGGGCCGCGTTTGACGAATTCTCCGCAGTTCCGAGCGGCGGGCGACTGGGCCGTGGGGCAGTTGAAGGAATGGGGCCTGGCGAATGTGAAGCTGGAAGCGTGGCCGACGAAAGACGTCCCGTCCGGTGCCATTCCCGGGTGGCAGGTGAAGGCCTATTCGGGAGCAATGCTTGAGCCTTCGTACATGCCGATTATTGGCGTGCCGATCGCGTGGACCAGGGGTACGGACGGTCCGGTGACGGGCGAAGTGGCGATGGCGACGATAGACAGTCCTGCCGATCTGGATAAGTATCACGGAAAGCTGAAGGGCAAGATTGTATTCACTGCTCCCCTGGTTGACCTGCCTTTCCCGACGGCACCTCTGGCGAGCCGCTATACGAAAGAAGAACTGGCTGAGCTGGAGACGGAATCGATTCCGACCGGCCGCGGCGGACGTGGCGGAGCAGCAGGACGCGGCGGTTTTGCGGCGCTGGCGGCGATGACGCCGGAAGAGCGGACCGCATTCCAGGATAAGCAACGGAATTTCTGGAAGGACGAAGGGGTTTTGCTAACGGTGACGGCTTCGGCGCGCGGGGAGAGCGGCACGCTGTTTGGCGGGGGCGCGGCGCGGCGCGGTGATCCCACGCAGAACACACCGTCGGTCTCAATCACGGCGGAGAACTACAACCGCATCCTGCGACTTGTGGAACACAATGTTCCGGTGAAACTACAGTTCGACATTAAGACGGAATTCGACAGCAACACCGAATCGTTCAACGTGGTGGCGGAGATTCCGGGCACCACGAAGCCGAATGAAGTGGTAATGGTGGGCGCGCACTTTGACTCGTGGCACTACGGCACGGGCGCGACCGACAACGCGGCGGGTTCGGCCGTGGCGATGGAAGTGATGCGCATTTTGAAGACGCTGAACCTGAAGATGGACCGCACGGTGCGTTTGGGGCTGTGGGGTGGCGAAGAAGAGGGCCTGCTGGGTTCGGCGGCGTATGTGAAGCAGCATTTTGCCGATCCGGAAACGATGAAGCCGACGGCCGAGCATAACAACTTTGCGGGCTACTTCAATATCGACAACGGCACGGGCCGGATTCGGGGCATCTATCTGCAGGGCAACGAAATGATGCGGCCGATTTTTGAGGCGTGGTTTGCGCCGCTGAAGGACATGACTCCGGGCGCGATTACGATTCGGGATACGGGTGGCACGGATCACCAGTCGTTTGACCGGGTAGGCCTGCCGGGCTTCCAGTTCGTACAGGACCCGATGGATTACAACACGCGGACGCACCACTCAAACATGGACGTCTATGACCGCCTTCAGCCGCAGGATTTGGCGCAGATGGCGGTGATTGAAGCGATGTTTGTGTACAACGCGGCAACGCGACCGGAGAAACTGCCGCGGAAGGATCTTCCGGCGGCGCAACCGGCAGCGGGTGGCCGTGGTGGCCGGGGCGGGAACTGACACAGCACCAGACTACAGCTTGAAATAAGAGCCGTGTTCCCTGCCCCGGGGCACCGGGCTGTTACTGCCTTACCCTCTGCCGACGAACGGCATGGTATTGGCCATCACTGTCATGAAGAGGACATTGGAATCAAGCGACAGGGACGCGATGTAGAGGACAGCCTTCGCAACGTTGTTGACGTCCATAGTCGGCTCCGGGGCGAGCTTGCCATTGGCCTGGAGGACGCCGCCGGACATGCGCGCGGTCATTTCCGTGGCGGCGTTGCCAATATCTATCTGGCTGCAGCAAATGTCGTATTCACGGCAATCGAGCGAGATGGATTTGGTGAGGCCGGTAATGGCGTGTTTGGTCGCCGTGTAGGGAGCGGAATTCGGGCGTGGCGTGTGGGCGGAGATGGAGCCGTTGTTGATGATGCGGCCACCGCGGGGATTCTGTTCCTTCATCAGCCGGATGGCTTCCTGAGCGCAGAGGAACGAGCCCGTGAGGTTCACGTCCACCACGGATTTCCACGTTTCGAACGGGAGATCTTCCATGGGGACGGGGGGCGCACCGCGTCCGGCGTTATTGAAGAGCAGGTCGAGGCGCCCGAAGGTGTCACGGGTCTTCTTAAAGAGCGCTTTTACGGATTCGGGACGGCCCACGTCGGTGGAGACGGGCAGCATTTTTGTGCCGGGGACAGCGAGTTCAGCGGTCTTTTCCAGTTCTTCCAGACGGCGACCGGCGAGGACGACGTTATAGCCATTGGCGTTAAGCGCCAGGCTAACGGCGCGTCCGACACCGGAACCGGCTCCGGTAACTAAGGCGATCTTGTTTTGCTGAGACATGTGGGTGTGTCACCAGTCTAGCGAGCAGCGTTTACCCTGGGCTGCCTGGGCGTACTGCCATGCGGCGCCGCTCGGAGATATTGCTTCGGCCAGGCGGCTGTTTTGCGGAGTTTTTCGGCGGCGTGGACGGGCCAGTAGGGGTCACGGAGGAATTCGCGGGCGAGCAGGACCAGGTCGGCCTGGCCGTTGCGGATGATTTGGTCGGCCTGAGCGGGATCGGTGATGAAACCGACTGTCGCGGTCGGGATTTGCGCTTCTTGACGGATGCGGTCGGCGAAGGGGACCTGAAAACCGGTACCGGCGGGAATTTTGGCGTGGGGTACCATGCCTCCGCTTGAGACGTCGATCAGATCGACTCCGTGGGCTTTCAGCACTTTGGCGAGCGCGACGGACTGATCGGCATCCCAACAGGGTTCGCTATCCACCCAGTCCGTGGCGGAGATGCGAACAAAGAGGGGTTTCTTCCAAATGGCGCGGACGGCGTCCACGGTTTCGACCAGAAGACGGATGCGGTTCTCAAACGAGCCACCGTATTCATCGGTTCTCACGTTGGCGAGCGGCGAGAGGAATTCGTGCATCAGGTAGCCGTGAGCAGCGTGGAGTTCGACAATGTCGAACCCGGCTTCGGCGGCGCGGCGGGTGGCGGCCACGAAAGCAGCCTGGACGGCTGCGATGCCATCACGATCGAGAGCTTGCGGCCTGGCGTAGTCGTGGGAAAACGCGATGGCGCTGGGGGCCATCACGTTGGTCCAGCCGCCTTCGTGAGGCTCCATCAGGCGTTCCGGTTCCCACGGAACCTGCATGCTGGCCTTGCGTCCGGCGTGCGCCAACTGGATACCGATGAGGGCTCCCTGGGTGTGGGTGAAGTCAACGATGCGGCGGAGCGCCGGAATATGATCGTCTTTCCAGAGGCCCAGATCGCCGGGTGAGATGCGGCCTTCGGGAACCACGGCGGCGGCTTCGGTGAAGACGAGGCCCGCGCCTCCGGAGGCTCTGGATCCCAGGTGGACAAGATGCCAATCGGTGGCGAAGCCGTCCGGTGAAGAATACTGGCACATGGGCGAAACGCCGATGCGGTTGGGGAGGGTCAGGCCCCCAATTTCGAGGGGGGCAAAAAGGTCAGGCATCACTTTCCTGATGCTACCGTCCAGCCAGGTGTCGCGCCCTTGTTCTGCTCCTTCAGCCATTGCAGGAGGGGGGCGAAGTATTCCACCATGGCACCGGCATCGGCCTTATCTTCGCCGGTCATTTGCTTGAGGGCTTCGGGCCAGGGTTTTGACTGGCCGAGTTCGAGCATGGCTTTGAACTTCTTGCCGGCGGCTTCTGAACCGAAGAATGAGCAACGGTTCAGAGGGCCTGTGTAACCCGCTTCGCGGCACATGGCCCGGTAGAACTGAAACTGGTAGATGGCCGCCAGGAAGTAGCGGGCATAGGGTGTATTGCCCGGGATATGGTACTTGGCGCCGGGATCGAAGGCCTCGGGGCCGCGGTCAGACGGCGGGGCCACGCCCTGATATTTGGCGCGGAGGGCCCACCAGGCAGTGTTGTAATCGGCAGGCTTCACTTTGCCCGAGAAGACCTGCCAGCGCCACTGGTCAATCAGCAGGCCGAAGGGCAGGAAGGCGACCTTGTCGAGGGCTCGGCGCAGCAGAATCGGGATATCGGCGGCGGGCGGCGGCACCTGTTGGATCAGGCCGATGGTCTTCAGGTATTCGGGGGTGATGGAGAGGGCGATGGTGTCGCCGATGGCTTCATGGAAACCGTCATTCGCGGCGCCGCGGAAGAGGAACGGCTGCTTGCGGTAGGCGAGGTCGTAGAAGAGGTGCCCGAGTTCGTGGTGGACGACAGTGAAGTCTTCGCCGGTGCCCTGAATGCACATCTTGAGGCGGACGTCGGTGTCGAAGTCAAGGTCCCAGGCGCTGGCGTGGCAGACAACGTCGCGGTCGGCGGGGCGCGTAATCATGGAACGCTGCCAGAAGGCCGGGGGGAGGGGTTCGAAGCCAAGGGATTTGAAGAAGCTCTCGCCGTAGCCGGTGATCTGTTTGGCGTCGGCTTTGCGGGAGGCGAGGATCTTACTGAGGTCGTAGGTGGCGGGGGCGGAGGCGGGCGCGACCAGGTCGTAGATGTTGCCCCATTCCTGCGCCCAGATGTTGCCCAGAAGGTGGGCGGGGATCATGCCGTCCTGGCGCGTGGCGGCGGCGCCGTACTTCGCTGTCAGGCGGGTGCGGGTGTAGGCGTGGAGTTCCTTATACAGGGGCTCCACCTGGCCCCACAGGCGATCGAGTTCGGTGGAAAACGCATCGGGGTCCATGTCGTATCCGGAGCGCCAGAGGACGCCGGTATCTTTGAAGCCGAGTTCCGTTGCGCCGGCGTTGGAAAGCTCCACGAAACGGGAGTAACGGTCACGCATGGGCACGGCGACCTTGTGCCAGCCTTCCCATAGCTCGGCGAGCTCTTTGGGATCGCGGCTTTTGGCCATGCGCTCACCGACTGCCTCCACACCCAGACATTTCGCGTTGGCATCGCTGGGAACAGGGCAGTACTTACCTTTGCCGTAGCTGCCGGAGAGACCGGCGGCAACCTGGGTTAGCTCTTCGCGCAGCTTCGGGTCGGCGGGCGCGGGCATGGAGAGGCTGAGTTTCAGGAGAAGGATCTTCCGGCGAAGGTCGGGCGGGAGAGTTGTTTTGTCAAAGCGGGCGGCCTCTTTGACGAGTTCGGTGACACGGGCGATGACGCGTTCATCGGCGGCGGCGGAAAGGTTGTCCGTGTCGTCGTTAATGTAGGTCTCGTGGACCCAATTGGCACGGTTATCGGCTATCTGAAGTTTCAGTAGCTCGGCCTCGGTGCTGAGGAGGAAAGCACGGGCGTCTTCAACGGAAGTGCCTGGGGTTTTCGAACAGGAAAGGAGGCTGAGCGCGAGGGGAAGCAGCGCAAAATAGCGGAGTCGGGAGGAAAACAGCATCGCGGAAACGAGTTTAGCGAACTTCAGCCGATCATGTGACGCAAGGGGCGATAATATTGGCATGGCCGCGAGACTGATTGAAGTGAAATGCCCCTGTTGTGACGCGATGCTGAAGGTGGATCGTGAACTGGAAGTAGTGATTTCTCATGAAGAAGCGGTGAGGGCCAAGCCGATTGAGGATCTGGCAGCTGCGGTTCAAAAACTAAAGGGCGAACCGGGGCGACGGGAAGAGATTTTCCAAAAGTCGTTTGCCGCCGAGAAGAATCAGGGACAGGTTCTGAACCGCAAGTTTGATGAACTGCTGAAGCAGGCGAAGGCTGATCCGGAGTTTGGGAAGAGGCCTCGGGATATGGACCTGGATTAACGATGGCGCGCATTGAAATACGACAGGCTTCGATCTCGGATCTGGACGTGCTGTTGCCCCTGTTTGACGCCTACCGGCAGTTTTACCGGCAGGCTTCGGATTTAGACGGAGCGCGAGCGTTTCTGCTGGCTCGCTTTGAGCAGGGGGAGTCGGTGGTGTTCCTTGCATACGTGGATGGCGTCCCCCGTGCCTTCACGCAGTTGTACCCGAGCTTTTCTTCCACCGCGATGGCGCGGACATTTGTGCTGAACGATCTTTTTGTCGCGCCCGAAGTACGGCGGTGCGGGGTGGCCACAGCGCTGCTGGATTTTGCCGCCGACTACGGCAGAAGCGTGGGTGCTGTGCGGCTTTCGCTGGCCACTGAAGTAACGAACCGCAGCGCCCAGGAACTTTATGAAGGCGCGGGCTGGGACCGCGATTCGGCGTTTTGCGGGTTCAAACTCGCGCTTTAGTTAACGGGCAGCCTGCAGCCCGGCGCTGACCTTTTCGACAGCGCGCATCAGGCGCAGGGTATTGCCGCCGTAGAGCTTCCGGATGTCGTCGGCGGAGTAGCCTTTTTCGAGGAGCGCGCGGGTCAGATTCGGCAATTTGGAGACGTCTTCGAGCCCGGTGGGCGTGCAGGTAACGCCGTCGTAGTCGGTACCGATACCAACGGAGCTGATGCCGGCGAGTTTCACTGCGTGGTCAATGTGGGCGACCACATCAGCAAGCGTGGCGGAGGGCTTCCCGCCCGGCGCAGTGACGGAGAGGAAGCCGCAATTGAAATTGATCTGGATGACGCCGCCCTTTTTGCCGAGTGCGGTAATCATTTCATCGGTCATGTTGCGGGGCACAGAGGCCAGCGCACGGCAGGAAGAGTGCGAGGCGAAGATAGGGGCGTTTGATGTTTCGAGGGCGTCCCAGAAGGTCTTGTCGGCCACGTGCGAAGTGTCAATAATCATGCCGAGGCGGTTCATCTCGGCGATGATGGCTTTGCCCTGTGGGGTGAGGCCGTTGTGGTGCTGCACCTTAGTGTCCGCGATGTCGCCCGCGGAGTCGGCCCATCCGTTGGTGTTGGTGTGGGTCAGCGTCATGTAGCGGACACCGAGAGCGTAGAAATCGCGGAGGCTGCGGACGGAGTCTTCAATGGCATGGCCGCCTTCAATGCCCATGAGAGCGGCGATCTTGCCGGCTTTATGGGCCGCTTCGATTTCAGAGGCGGTAGTGGCGAAGGTGAAGGTATCGGGGTGCTTCGCGATGATGTCGGTACGGACGGTATCGATCATGTCGAGCGTCCGGTGGCCGGAGGTTTTATCGGTGGCGTAGGTGGCAGCGACATAGACGGCGAAGAAAATGGCTCCGAAGCCGCCTTCACGCAGGCGCGGGATGTCCGTGTGGGTGAAGCCGGGGCCAGTCGGGTTGCCGGGTTTAGAGATATCGAGGCCATCCACCGTGCGGCTGGTGATGTCGTTATGCGTATCGATGATGAGCGCCGACTTGTGGACGTCGCGAACCATTTGATCCGTCACCACCCGCTTTGGCTGAGCGGGGGCAAGGAGGACGACGGCGAGAAAGAGAGCGGTCAGGCGCATGGCCCATTGTATAAAGCGGGCTGGTATCAAGCGCGACCGTGCATCAAGTATTAGGTCAGATTCTTCAGTGCCGGGTAGAGAGCCTGGTACGTGGCGTGGCCCCGCGCGTATATTGGCGAGACCGTGGCCTGCGGTTCCGCACGGGCGTTTTCCCGGATGACGGCTGCGCAGACTTCCGGAACATCGGCGTATTCGCCGGTGCCAACCATGGCCAACAGTGCGGCCCCCAGCGCCGAGCCTTCCTGGGATTCGAGCGTCACCACGGGTTTATTGAACACGTCGGCCAGGATCTGACGCCAAAAGGGACTCTTGGCACCGCCACCGGAAGCGCGGACGGACGCGACTTCCACGCCGAGGGATTCGATGATATCGAGGCAGTCTTTTTGGCTGTAAGAGACGCCTTCGATGAGCGCCCGGATGAGGTCCGCGCGGCGGTGACTGTTGGTCAGGCCAAACCAGCCGCCTCGCGCAGTCGCGTCCAGATGGGGCGTGCGTTCGCCCATCAGGTAGGGAAGCCAGTAGAGGCCCTGGGAACCGGCGGGCGCGGTGGCAGCTTCGGCCATCAGGTCGTTGTAGTCCACCCCGGGGGCGAGTTGATTGCGGAACCACTGGAGGCTGAGGCCAGCGCCCTGCGTGACGCCCATCACGTGCCATTTTCCTTTTACGGCATGGCAGAAAGTGTGGACGCGGCCTGCGGGGTCGTATTGCACCTGCTCCATGTGGGCGAAGACGACGCCGGAGGTTCCGAGCGTGCAGGAAACGATACCAGGCGCGACGATGCCGTTGCCGACTGCGGACGCGGCCTGGTCGCCCCCCCCGCCGACCACCGGGGTTCCGGCGGCGAGGCCGGTGAGCGCAGCTACTTCAGCCGTGATGCGGCCGCTGATCTCGCTCGATTCGTAACAGGCGGGGAGAAAAGCTCGGTCTACGCCCACGGCGTCGGCCAGATCAAAGGACCAGCGGCGGTTAACCACGTCGAAGAGCGCGGTACCGGAGGCATCGGAAACTTCCGTGGCAAATTCGCCGGTCAGGCGGAATCGGACGTAGTCCTTGGGAAGCAGGACTTTCCGGATCCGTTCGTATTGGGCCGGTTCATTGTCACGGACCCAGAGGAGTTTGGGCAGCGTGAAGCCGGTGAGCACGGGGTTCGCGATGCAGGCGAGGACCTTCGCTTTGCCCACCGTTTGGTTGACCCAATCGACTTGCGCCTGGCTGCGCTGATCGCACCAGATGAGGGAGGGGCGAATTACGCGGTTGGCATCATCAAGGATGACGAGGCCGTGCATTTGGCCGGAAAGCCCGATGCCCTGGATCTGCGCGCCGGAGATGCCGGACTGCGCAAGAACCCCGCGGATGGCGGCCACCGCCGCGTCCCACCAGTTCTCCGGGCGCTGTTCGGCCCAAAGCGGTTGGTGCTGCACCATGTCCTCATGCGCCACCGTATGGGCCGCTACAACCCGACCGTTGCCATCTACCAGCAGCGCACGGCTGCCGCCCGTCCCAATATCAATTCCGAGCCACATTCCAGCTATTGTTTCATGCGGGCCGTTACTCGCAGAACGGCAGGTAGGCGGCTCCGTAGAGGCCGGCTTCAATACCCAGTTCGGCCATAGCGACACGGGTGTCTTCGGTACGGAACGTGAACGATCGGCGCTTCGCTTCGGCGATCATGGCGGGAGCGAACGCATCCCACCCGGCGATCATGCCCCCGGCGATGAGATACAAGGGAAAGTCGAACGAGTTGATCAGCATAGCGAGCAGAATACCCAGCGCTTCGCCCATTCCATTGAAGATGGCCTGCGCTTTCTGGTTGCCCGCTTTCGCCATGTCGTAAAGGTCGCGGGCGGTCAGGCTTTCGTCGCCAAGACCGAGCATGCGGGCCTGGGCTGTTACGGAGGTTGCGGAGGCGTGCTTTTCGACGCAACCCTGATTTCCGCAGCCACAAGGATTGCCATAGGGAACCACCGTGATGTGGCCCAGTTCCGCAGCCATGCCGTGGCCGCCGCGAAGCACGCGACCGCCGGAAATAATACCGCCGCCGACGCCGGTGCCCAGCGTCAGCATAATGAGATCATCCACGTGGCGCCCGGCTCCGATCCACTTTTCGCCCAGGGCTGCGGCATTCGCGTCATTTTCCAGGATAATTCTGGTGCCCAGGCGGCGACCGATTTCCTCGCGGATAGGGAAGTTTTCCAGCGACGCAATGTTGTTGCAGTTCCGGATAATACCTTCTTTGAGCGAGATGAAGCCAGGTACGCCGATACCGATGCCTTTCAGATGCTCCACGCCGTGGCTCTCACGGAGCTGTTCGATGGCCTCAACCATGTCCGAAATGATGGCTTCCCGACCTTCCGAATACTGGGTACGGCCGGAGACTTTACCCAGCATCTTGCCATCTTGAGAAACGGCGGCGGCGCGGAGGTTGGTGCCACCCAAGTCTAAACCTATGCTGTATGGAGTCATGGAGATTGTGTAGGCGCCAGTTTGGAGGGTGGCGCAAGGCGCATCATAGCACTGGCCAGAGATGTCGAATCGGACCGGGCAGCTTTCGCATGGTTTGCTGTGCACCGCTTCCGGGATCGCGGTAAAATAAAGACGACACTGAATGGCAGTAGAGATTCATACCGCGCTCTTGCTGGCTGGCTTCCTGGCTGCGGCCCCGGGCAATGTCGACTTCGACTCTCTGCAGTGTGGAATCCCGCCAAAACACTGGACGTTGGTCACTCCGGCAGACAGCGGGCAGCATCTGCGAGTCCGCTTCGATGCATCGGCACCCAGCCGCGGAAATGTCCTGGAAAGCTCAGCCCGCGGTTCGGAAGCCCCCCTCGCCGTGTTTGATCCCGTGGTTTGCCACGATGGCGACCTGAGCGTGAAATTCCGGATCGACTCCAGAGCTTCGTCGGGCACGGCAGGGATTGTCTGGCGCTACCAGAATCCAGGGAACTACTACCTGCTGGACTTCAGTTCGTCGCGCAGCATGATTACGATGTATCGCATCCGCGACGGCGTGCGGCAAGAATTACGGATTCGTGGCGCCCGGGGGGGACCTTCCACCCTGCGGCATGAAGTGAAATCAGGCGAGTGGCATCTGGCGCGCGTCAACTTCCGCGGGAACCGAATCCAGGTTTATCTGGGGAACAGGCGGCTATTTGAAGCCGAGGATACTGGGTTTACCGGGACTGGCAAGGCCGGGTTGGTAACGAGCGGATCTTTGGTAGCGACGTTCGACGATTTCCGGATTGATAAAAAATCGTAGCTGCCTGTTAATGAACGGGGAAGTCCCCGGTCATGCTTAGCGTAGGACGAAAGGATTCATAACCAACATGCGCATTACAGCTTTACTGTCCACCGTTGTATTTTCTGGCCTCAGCGCTTTTGCCGCCGATACTCAGTTGCTGAACCTCGTGATGCCCGAGGCCCAAATCATGGCCGGCATGAACGTGACCACGGCCAGGATCAGCCCGTTCGGGCAGTACGTGCTGAGTCAGTTTCATTCAGACGAAAAAGGCTTCCAGGAGCTGGTAACGCAGACTGGTTTCGATCCCAGGCAGGACGTGACGGAGATTTTGGCCGCATCAGGGGGCGACCTGAAGAGCAAGAGCGGGCTGGTGCTTGCCCGGGGTAGTTTCGATGCGGCGAAGATTGCGGCGGCTGCGAGTTCAGGTAAAGGTCAGGCCGTGGTCTCGCAGTACGGCGGAGCAACGCTGATCTCGATGGGGAACGACGCAAGCCATTCGGTGGCATTTATCGGGAATTCGGTGGTCGTAATGGGCGACACCGCTTCAGTGAAGGCGGCAGTTGACCGCGCCGACAAAGTGAACTCGATCAGCCCGGCGCTGGCAGCGCGGGTACAAGCGCTCAGCACCACGCTGGACGCCTGGACGGTGACGCTGGCGTCTTTGGGATCTTTACTGCCGGCTGAATTGGGCGGCGCGAAGGGTCCGGCAGCCCAACCGCTGGCTCTGGTGAAGAACATTGAATCCTCCAGCGGTGGCGTGAAGTTTGGAGCGAACGTGGAGATTTCGGGGCAGGCAGTGGCGAACAATGAGCAGAATGCCAAGGCTTTGGCCGATATCGTCCGCATGGTGGCCGGGTTTGTGACGCTGAGCGGCGGACAGGATCCGAAGCTGGCCGGAATCGCCCAGATTGTCCAGACGCTGAAGGTGGAAAACGTCGGCAATACGGTGAATATCTCGGCCAGCGTCCCGGAAGCCCAGCTGGAAGCTCTCATGAAGATGCAAGCGGCTAAATAGCATTTCAGGCCAGAAACAGAAAGGGCGGGCTTCTTTACGAAGCCCGCCCTTTCTGCGTTTTGGATTGAGAGTTACTGTGCGCGACCGGGACCAGCCGCGGGGGCTCCGGGAGCGCCGGCGCCTCGGCCACCGCGTCCAGCGGGACGGGGCGGCGCAACGTAGTCGATCAGCTCATCAACAGGGTGCTTACCGGCCCAGGCGATGCCGCGAAGCAGCGTGCGCTGGATCTGGTAGTTCGAAAAGTTGGCGTAGGTGTGACCCTGCATCCAGACGAAAGCACGGGACGGTTGGCCACCGGCAACGGTGTGCTCCCAGGTCCACATCTGCGGTGCAACCTCACCCTTGTGTTCACCGGCGCTGGGGGTACCCGGAACCACATTGTTTACCAAAACGTGGACGGCCGGATCTTTCGCCCAGGTCATCAGGAAGAATGATTCGTCCAGCAGCGTCATTTCGGTCATGTCCTTCATGATCGGATTGGCTTTATCGGCGATCGTGTAAGCGATGGGGGCTTCCAGCGTGAAGTTCGTCTCACCGTGCTTCTTGGCGCCACCGACGAGGCTGGCGAAATAAGCGGGATCGGGGCCACAGAGGGAGTCATGCATGGTGACGATGCCGCCGCCGCGCTTCACGTAGGCGTCGAGGGTGGCTTTTTGGGCATCACTGATGAACCCGGCGTCACCTTTATAGATGACGACGACGTTGATACCTTCGAGATCAGCCGCAGTCGGCATATGGAGAGAGCCCTGAACAACGGCTCCGCGTTCCGTGAGGAGCTTGCTCCAGTCGGCCAGGAACTGGGGGTAGTCGTGCTGGCCAACGTTGTGGGACTTCAGGCCTGCCCAGATAAAAACGTGCATGCCGTTGGGGTTTTGGCCCTGGGGCTGGGGCACGCCACCGCGGCCACCCTGCGCCCAGGCGGAGGTTCCGCCCAAGACAACCATGAATAATGCACTCAATGCGATAAGTCTGCTTTTCACCGATTACTACCTCTTCAATTGATGGTGGCTCCCGGCCAGGATGAGGGTCCGGGTCCACAACGATGCTATCGCATGAAACGTGGCCGCGCGAGAAAGCCGCTCTCGGTATACAATCCATACTGCTATGTCGAATTTGAAGCGTTTATCGTTTATCGCCCTCCCTCTTGCCGTCGCACTGGCCCAGGCACCGCCCCCGGCGCAGGTGGCGCCGCGCGGCCCCCTGGGTGGCGTTTATGCCGACAACTATGAGCCGGATGACAACGCAGGCTTCGTACCGATCTTTGACGGGAAGACGATGACCGGCTGGGATGGCGACCCCATGTTCTGGCGGGTGGAGAACGGCGAAATCATCGGCGAAACCACACCGGAGAAGGTGGTGAAGATGAACAACTTCCTGATCTGGCGCGGCGGCAAGGTGAAGGATTTCGAGCTGAAGATCGATTTCAAACTGGGCGGGACAAACAGCGGTATCCAGTACCGCAGCGTCGAGATGCCCGAGCTCGGCAAGTGGGTGCTGAAGGGGTATCAGGCGGATATGGATATCAGCAATGGCTTCACGGGGAATCTGCACGAAGAGCGCGGCCGGAAGCCGGGGCATGTGGTGTTGGCGCGCCGGGGTGAGATGAACCGGATCACGGACGGGCCGAAGTACAAAACGCTGGCAACGATTGGTGACCCGAAGCTCTTGCGGGGCGTGATGAACGTGCAGGGCTGGAATCAGTACCACATTATTGCGCGGGGGCCTGTGATGATTCAGATTCTGAATGGGCAGTTAATCAGCGCGGTGATTGATGAAGACACGAAGAATTTCGTGCCCGAAGGCCTGCTCGGCTTCCAGATGCATGTTGGCCCCCCGTTCAAGGTTGAATACAAGAATATCTTGTACCGGAAGCTGTAATCGTCCATTTTCAATAGGTGCTTGACGTGCAGAGGTTGCGTCGGTGTCCAAACAACCCGACGCGACCGCTGCTGCATTATCCGGAACAACCCGGCAACAGTTTGCCAGCCTGCTGAAACCCCACCGGAGACTGCTGAGTCTGGCGCTGCTCGCTGTCCTGGGCGAAACGGTTGCTGACCTCCTCGACCCCTGGCCACTCAAGGTAATCGTTGATAACCTGCTGCAGTCGAAACCGCTTCCCGATTGGCTGAACCGGTTTGTGGAAAGCGCTGCCGGTGACGATAAATTCTCGGTCCTGAATTTCGCAGTTGGTGCGGTTGCCCTGATCGCGATTGTGGGTGCCGTCAGTTCTTACTGCGAGAAGCGTCTGACCACCAGCGTTGGTCAGTGGGTGATGCACGACCTTCGGCGTGCACTCTACCACCACATTCATCAGCTCTCGTTAGCCGAACACGACGAGCGACGCACCGGCGACCTGATCACCCGCGTCACCAGCGACATTGAGGCCGTACAGGACTTCATCACTTCCGCACTGCTGGGCATGCTGGTGAACGCTCTTACGCTGGCCGGCATGGTCGCGGTGATGTTCTATTACAACTGGCGCTTCGCCCTGATCGCGCTCTCCATCTCCCCCGCGCTGTTTCTGGTGGTGTTCTTCTTTACCCGAAAGATCAAGAAGGCCTCACGTGCTCTCCGGCAGAAGGAAGGCGAACTGGTCGACATTGTCCAGGAAGTCCTCACGTCGATTCGCGTGGTGAAGGCTTTCGCGCGCGAGGACTATGAACAGAAGCGCTTCGAAGAACAGAGTCTGGATAATGTGGAGACGGCACTGCGGGCGCGTTCCATCAAGGCCATGCTGTCACCCACCGTTGAGGTTTTGGCGGCGGTTGGAACGTGTCTGGTGCTGGGCTACGGCGCGCGTCTTGCCATGGCCGGCGACATCACTACGGGTGACCTGATCATCTTCCTGGCCTATCTGGGAAAGATGTACAAGCCGATGCGGGAACTGTCAAAGATGGGCGACACCGTGGCGAAAGCGGCGATTAGCTATGAGCGCATCCAGGAAGTCCTCGGGGAAGTCAGCCGGGTTCGTGATATGCCCCGCGCGGCAATTGCGCCGGTCCTCCGTGGGGAGATAGAGTTTGACCACGTCAACTTTGGGTATCAGCCGGAGAATCTGATCCTGAAGGACGTCAGCTTTCGGCTGGAACCGGGCCAGGTGGCCGCGTTCGTAGGACCAAGCGGAGCGGGAAAGTCAACAATCATCGGTTTGATTCCACGTTTTTACGAGGTCCTGACGGGCACCGTGAAAGTGGATGGTCACGATGTTCGGAGCTATACGCTGCAGTCCCTGCGAGAGCAGATGAGCTTTGTCCTGCAGGATACGGTGTTGTTCCACGTTCCGATCTGGCAGAACATTGCCTATGGCAAGCCCGAAGCCGGGCGTGATGAGATCATTGGTGCCGCCAAACTGGCGAACGCGCATGAGTTCATTGAGAGGATGCCCGATGGCTACGACACCATGGTCGGTGAACGGGGCGTCACCCTGTCGGGTGGGCAACGCCAGCGCATTGCGATTGCCCGCGCGATTATTCGCAATACGCCAATCCTGATTCTGGATGAGCCGACATCGGGCCTGGACGCCGCCTCGGAAGATGCCGTTTTTGAGGCACTGGGCCGCCTGATGCAGGGCAAGACATGTGTGGTGATTGCCCATCATCTTGCTACCATCCAGAGGGCCGATGTCATCTTTGTGGTGCAGGATAACGGCATCGCCGAACATGGTACGCATGAGGAACTTCTGGCCGCCGGTGGCCTGTACGCGGAGCTTGTTGCCCTGCAGGCGAGCACGCCCGCCGAGGTGCTGCCGTCCCCCGGGACTCCCGCTGCCTTTTAGAGTTTGGTCAATTCCGCGATACGACCTTCCACCGCAACCGCGAAGCCTTCCACTTCCACATCCGAGTAACCGGCGGACCGGAAACAGTCCCGGATCTGTTCGTGCGAAAGGCCGCCCAGTAAGCCCCCGAGCCATCCCGCGTGGGCCCGGGAAACATGCTTGACGACACCCTGCATACGGGTCCGGGTGATGTAGTTCGGCAGATCGAAAACGGTAAGAAAGAAGGGCCGGCTGTTGAGGTGGAAATCCACATCCTCCTGGCGTACATGCTGTATGAACTTCGTCGACTGGTAGTCCTTCAGGTTACTCTTGGAGCGCACCAAAGGATTGCCGGTTTTGCCAAACGTCGCGCCCAGATCGCTGACCGCATAGGTCAGGCCTTTTTCTTTGCCGGTTTTGTAGATGACGTTGTTAATCGTTTTCAGGTCCCAGTTATTCATCAGCGCCATCATCACCCGCAGGCCCGCGAATTCCTTGGTCCCTTGCAACGGATTCCTGGCCCAGGTCCATGTGCCGCCTTTTTCCTGCCCTGACATATGGCGTTCCAGCCGGACTCCGTGGACCACGCCGCCGGCCGTCACCATTTGATTTCCCCGCGCCAGCTTCGGCAGGTTCGCTACCGTGAGTTCGGCCACGTAATAGTCTTCATCGGTGAAGTAACCAGCGGCCCATAACAAGTGAGCGGCGGCGGTTTCGGCACGGGCCTCTTCACCCACCTTCGCTTTCCAGCGGGTACCCTGCTGATCGACAATTTCAAACTTCGGTGAAGTACCGCTCGAGTCTTCCTTTACAAAGGTGAACGGTCCAGAGGGCTGGTGCTGCTCGCCGCCCTGACCATAAGTCAGATTCAGGGCTGAGATGTTGCCCCGGTCCTGCCACATTGCTTCGTGGGCAATGTGCTTCGGGAGTTCGGCAGCGGTCAGCAGGCAGGAGAACGAGATGGAGGTGGCGACACAGAATGCGAAGTTATGTGTTGGCGTCATAGCGGAGTAACGAGTGGCACGTTCATCGCCATTTCCACTTCCCCTTTATTCGCCCCCCAGTGCCGTCGTCGCCGAAGTTATTGACCATATCCGGTCACATGACCGTGCCTGGTCGAAGCGACGCTTCCCGCATCTGGTTCGAAAGGCCGCTCCCGCGAATCGGCCTGATCCCAGGCGAACGGACTTCGGCGTGCCTGTTAGGAATGCAGCATGAAGTTATTGGTTCAACCGAACGATGGCATTGCGCCAATCCTTGCCGGAATCAAGAGTGCGAAGAAGTGCATCGACATCTTGATCTTTCGCATGGACTGGAAAGAACTGGAGGCCGCACTCACTGCGGCTGCCTCACGGGGCGTTACGGTACGGGCTCTGGTGGCACAGACCAACCGCGGTGGTGAAGCGAAGCTGCGTAGCCTGGAAACTCGCCTTTTGGCCGCCGGCATCACGGTTGCCCGAACGGCGGATGACCTGATCCGCTACCACGGCAAAATGATGCTGATTGATCGCAAGACGTTGTTCCTGCTTTCGTTCAATTACGTCCACCTGGATATCGACCATAGTCGTGGCTTCGGGGTTGTAACTCGCCACCCGGCGACGGTACAGGAGGCGGAGAAGCTATTTGAAGCCGACCTGAACCGCCAGCCCTATGCGGCGGGCCTCAATGCTCTTGTGGTCAGTCCTGAGAATGCCCGGAAGCAGCTTTCGGCATTCATCGCCAAGGCAAAGAAAACGCTCTGGATCTACGATCCGAAGATCAATGACCGGGAGATTATGTGCCTGCTGGAAGCCCGGGCAAAGCAGGGCGTCGAAATCCGAATCATCGGCACTATCGCCGCGCATAGTTCCAATCTGGCGGTCGCTCGGCTCACGGTGATGCGGTTGCACACGCGGACAATCATCCGGGATGCGAATGTGGCGTTCGTTGGCAGTCAGAGTCTGCGGCCCGCCGAACTGGATCGCCGGCGGGAGATTGGTATCGTGATTCGGGACGCGAAAGCGGTCCAGACCCTGTCCGCAGTCTTTGCAGAAGACTGGCTGGCAACCGGTTTCGAGGAAGCGAAGGATGCGGTTGTGGCAGAGACAGGCGCACCTGACCGACTTGCAACCGCCGCCACGAAGGCGCTGGTGAAACAGATGCCTCCCCTGCGAGTCACGCTCAAGAAAGCCATTCGCCAGGCCGTGAAGCGGGCGGGCAAAGAGGCCGCGGAGAACGGCGAGGTGAAGGCGACCGTGAAAAATGCCGTGAAGCGGGCGGTCAAAGAGGTGGTGAAGGAGATGGCGCATGCTGCGGAGACCGGTTAGAAGTTTGGTCACACTGGCGATGGGCAGCCTGCTGCTCACAGGCGTTGTCAGGTCGCAGACGGTACCGGTCAGTTCGGAACCGTATGGCGATTTCAGTGAGAAGATCGCGGCTTATGTGAAGCTGCATCAAACGATGCCGAGTCTGCGTCCAAAGAGACAGCGCAAGCAGATTGTGGATACGCGCAAAGCCCTGGTCGGCCGGATTCGCGAGGCGCGTGCCACTGCCCGCCAGGGAGATATTTTTACGCCGCTGGCAGCCGCAGAGTTCCGGCGGGTCATTCGTACCGTGTTTCTGGGGGCAGGCGCCGCGGCCGTTCGCAAGACCGCGATGGACGGGGATTCTGTAGAAGGCTGGCACCTGACGGTGAACTGTGACTACCCCGACGATCTTCCGGTCACAACCGTCCCCCCCACGTTGCTGCTGCTTCTTCCGCAACTCCCCCCGGAGGTCGCGTACCGCATCATCGGGCATGACTTCGTCCTCCAGGACAAGGAAGCCCGGCTGGTTATCGATTTCATTCCAGGCGCTCTGCCATAACGCTGAGTTCCGGAGCAGGTATATGCATTTCATCCAACGTGCAGCAATCGTTTTCCTCCTGTTACTGGCCCCCCGGACTCTGGCCTGGCAGGCCGCGCCCGCTCCGGGCGGGCCCATTGTTGTAACTCTGCCGGGAAAGCCTGACTCCGTGCGCTTTGTCGCCATTGGGGATATGGGGACAGGCGAAATGGAGCAATATCAGGTCGCGGCCCGCATGGAGGAGTTTCGCCGCAAGCTGCCGTACACGTTTGTTCTGACGCTGGGGGACAACATCTATGGCGGCAAGAGCGCGGCCGATCTGATGAAGAAGTTCGAGATTCCGTACAAGCTATTGCTCGATGCCGGAGTGCTCTTCTACGCGACGCTGGGGAACCACGACGACACCAACGAACGTTTCTACAAGTGGTTCAACATGAACGGCAAGCAGTATTACGCATTCACAAAGGGCAATGTGCGGTTCTTTGCGCTGGACACCAACTATCTGGACCCGAAGCAGTTGGCCTGGCTGGAACAGGAACTCGCCGCCGCCACCGAACCCTGGAAGATCTGCTACTTCCACCATCCTCTCTACTCCTCCGGCGGATACCACGGCTCGGCAACGGAATTACGCAAGGTGCTGGAACCCCTCTTCGTGAAGTACGGAGTGCAGGCCGTGTTTGCCGGCCATGAACATGTCTACGAACGGGTGAAGGCGCAAAAGGGAATTTACTACTTCACTGAAGGGGCAGCCGGTGAACTGCGCGCCGGAGACCTCCGCCAGAAGGGCCTGACGGAGATTGGCTTCGATAAGGATCGTTCGTTCCTGACGATCGAGATCTCGGGGGATGACCTGTATTATCAGGCGGTATCCAGAATGGGTGTAACCGTGGATTCCGGGATCATCCGACGCCCGGGTGCGCCTCCGCCAGATCCGCGTTAGTGGCGGTCGCGGTGCCAGAACTCGCGCAGAACATTTGCGCCCGCGTCAATGCCCAGGGAGATCCCTCCGGACGCCATTCCGCTGGAAAATGTATGATACCTGTCCGGCATCCAGGTTCGGGAAACGAAGCCCCCTGCAAACGCCCCGGACACACGGCCCAAAGCCATCTCTGAAGAACCCGTCTTAGTATTTCGCGCCACCACCGTGCTAACCAGCGCGTGACGGAGTCTGGCGCCGACGGACTTCCCGGCCGAGGGAAAATACCGCAGGTCCTCATGCCGAAGGGTAGCGACGCTGTACCGCACGCTGGTATTCACCAGGTGCTTGCCATAGGCCGAGGCATACCGTTTTCCCGCACCGTCCCAGGTACGTCCCCATTCCTTTGGCGAGTTTGTGATTTCGGCGAAAAGAGTGGACGCTGCTGCACGTTCGAACGATCCACGTCCGAAAGCCTGCTTAAAATACGACTTTTCCGGGGCCGGGGTCCAGGGTAGTATCTCTTCCCCCATCGCGGGCAGGACGCACATCGCGGCAATCAGAATGGCTTTCATAGCTAATCCATCAGCATTTCGGTGGCCAGCACGGGACGGGGGCTAAATCGCTACGAATTCGATTTATAGGCTCGTATCGGATGAATAGACATGGGAGCGTTGTCCTGACTGCTGGGAAGCTCTTCCCCTTTTCTCCGCAGATCAAGCCTTAAAGTGAAAAGATCCGCACGATGGCCGGGGCAATTCAATTCCAGACCTGGGACACTCCCGGCTTACGGCAGTGCTGACGCCAAGCGAAAGGGGCAATGTACCCGTGCGAAAACATGAGTTCACCACTGCCCGCCACCCTGCCTCCGGCGGGCTTGTACAGTGCCAGCGCGACAATCCACGGTTTGAAGTACGAGTTGTTCGGTGGGGCGGTAGCGACAATTGCATAATAGGTAGCGAGGATTCTCTTGTGATCAAGCTCAAAGTGAACGGGCGCGAACGGTCTTTTGACGGCGACCCGGATATGCCCCTGTTGTGGTACCTGCGCGATGAATTGTCGATGACGGGAACGAAGTTCGGTTGCGGTGTGGGCCAGTGCGGAGCCTGCACTGTGCATCGGAATGGCGATGCCATCCGGTCATGCTCCACGGCGATGAAGGACGTGGCAGGCAAAACAATTGTGACCATTGAGGGTCTGAGTCCCAACGGGGACCATCCTCTGCAGAAGGCCTGGGCCCAGGGCAATGTACCGCAGTGCGGTTACTGCCAGACCGGGCAGATTATGCAGGCGGCGGTGCTGCTGAAGAAGATCAAGAAGCCGTCGGATAAAGAAATTGAAGACGGCATGGCGGGCAACATTTGCCGCTGCGGCACCTACCAGCGCATTCGCGCGGCCATCAAGACTGCAGCGAAGGAGATGGCGTAATGAGTATTCAAAACATCGATAATGCCACGCGGCGGAACTTCATTGGCGGCGTGTTCTCAGCCTCGGCCTTCGTGCTGGCGGCCGACCTTCTGCCCGAAACGTTGTGGGCGGATACGAGCGAGTATCTCGGAAAGGCCGCAGCTTCGGCACTAAAACCGAGTTTGTATCTGGGTCTGGAACCGGACGGCACGGTCTACATTGTGACCCACCGTTCCGAAATGGGCACCGGCATCCGCACCACGCTGCCCCTGGTGGCGGCGGATGAGATGGAAGCCGACTGGAGCAAGGTCAAGATTGAGCAGGCCATTGGCGATGCGCGGTATGGCGATCAGAACACGGACGGGTCGAAGTCGATCCGCGGGTTCTTCGTGCCGTTCCGCGAAGCCGGCGCTGCGGCGCGGCTGATGCTGACGCGTGCGGCGGCAGCGCAGTGGAAGGTTCCCGAGTCAGAATGCTCGGCGGTGAACCACGTGGTGACCCACACGCCCTCCGGCAAGAAGCTCGGATATGGCGAACTGGCAGTGGCGGCGGGCAAGTTGCCGGTACCGAAAGCCAGTGAACTGAAGCTGAAGACGCGCAGTGAATGGCGCTACATCGGCCACACCGCGAAGGACCCCAAAGCGATTGCCGACCTGAAGGACATTACGAGCGGCAAGGCCGTGTTCGGCATGGACGCGAAGGTGGACGGCATGGTCTACGCTTCAATTGAGCGGCCTCCCGTGATGGGCGGCAAAGTCCAGACGTTCGACGACAAGGAAGCCCTGAAGGTGAAGGGGGTCAGCCAGACGGTTTCGATTCCGCCGTTCACTCCGCCTTACACGTTCCAGCCGCTGGGCGGCGTGGCCGTTGTGGCGAACAGCACCTGGGCTGCGTTCCAGGGCCGGAAGAAGCTGAAAGTGGAGTGGAATAACGGCGAAAACGCCAGCCACGATTCCGAGCACTACAAGGCGGAATTGATGGAAACGGCGAAGAAGCCGGGCAAGGTTGTCCGCAATCTGGGTGACGTGGATGCGGCCTTCAGCAAGGGAAAGATTGTGGAGGCCAGCTATTACGTTCCGCTGCTGGCGCACGCAACGATGGAACCGCCCGTCGCCATCGCCAGTTTCAAAAACGGTAAGGTGGAAGCCTGGGTTCCGACGCAGAATCCGCAGGCTGTGCAGGACACGGTCGCCAAAGCACTGGGCATTAAGGTAGAAGACGTTACCTGCCATGTGACCCTGCTGGGCGGCGGGTTTGGTCGCAAGTCGAAGCCCGACTATGTGGCCGAAGCCGCGTTGATCTCGAAGTCTGTGGGCAAGCCGGTAAAGGTTGTCTGGACGCGTGAAGACGACATTAAGTTCGACTACTATCACGCGGTGGCCGGCATGTATCACAAGGCGTCACTGGATGAAAAAGGTAAGGTTACGGGCTGGTTGCACCGGTCTGTATTCCCGTCGATTTCGTCCATGAACGACGAGAAATCGATGTACGGTTTCAACGTGGAATACGGCATGGGCCTGAACGATATGCCGTTTGACATCCCGAACCAACGGGCGGAGAATGGCCCGGCGAAGGCGCATGTCCGGATTGGCTGGCTGCGGTCGGTTGCCAACATCTATCACGTGTTCTCGGGTCTGAGCTTTGCCGACGAACTGGCACACGCGGCAGGCCGTGATTCGCTGGAGTACCAGCTGGAGTTGCTGGGCGCGGGCAAGATTCTGAATCTGGGCGCGCAGGGCGTGGGTGAGTACTGGAATTACGGCGAGTCGCTGGACCGGTATCCGTTCGATACGCGGCGCCTGCGGAAGGTGCTGGAGATCGCTGGCGAAAAGTCAGGCTGGGGCAAGAGAAAACCCGGCAACGGCTGGGGCATGGGGGTCGCGGTGGCCCGGAGCTTTACCAGCTACGTGGCGTCCGTGGTTGAAGTGGAAGTGGATAAGACCGGCAAGATCCGCATCCCGAAAAGTTACTTTGTGGTGGATGCGGGCACGGTGGTTAACCCGGAACGCGCGGTTTCGCAGTTTGAAGGTGCGGGCGTGATGGGCGCGGGCATTGCGCTGACGGGTGAAATCAGCCTGGCAGACGGCCGGGTCCAGCAGGGCAACTTCAACAACTACCAGGTGCCCCGAATGCATCAGGCGCCGATCCAGACGGACGTTCATATTGTGGAAAGCAATGAACTGCCGGGCGGTATCGGCGAACCGGGTGTGCCTCCGTTTATTCCGGCGTTCGCGAACGCAGTGTTCGCGGCCACCGGCAAGAGAGTGCGGGAACTGCCCTTCAGCAAAGCAAAACTCGTCTAAGGCATCCTGTGTCTCACCGGGCCTGAAAGTAGCCCGGTGAGACACAGGCACCTTTGCCGGTCAGACCTGTCCAGCCAACCCGGCACGCCGGAAAGGCTGTGTCCCCCGGTCGAACATTCACAAGGTATTGTCAGCAGCATCAAACGCCAGCGCCGAAGGAAAGGTATAGGCCCAGGTCCGGATCATCAGGGCAAAAGTTATGCCGGGGCCATGACTCGCCATGCGATTGAGCAGGCGCGGTAAGCGGCGAGAGGTAAGCGGCGAGAGGTAAGCGGCGAGAGGTAAGCGGCGAAAGCTAAGCCAACCACGCGATGCCGCCATGCCGGTGGCCCTGTAGATCGACGGGAAACCCGGCAATTGTTATCATGGATTCCGCACGATCCTAAACTATGTTCCGAACAACAGTTTTCCTGGCAGGAGTAGTGGCGTTGCCCCTCCTCAGTATTTCTCTCTGCGCCCAACTGCCTTCCACGCCGGGCACAAAGGCGACTATCGAAGCGAGTCCAGCAGCCATTGCCGGTTCGAAGCAGGACCCCGACGCGGTGGCGCGCGGCAGTGTCTTGTTTAAAGAGAAATGCGGCGGCTGTCACGGTATGACGGCGAAAGGCACGAATAAGGCACCGGATCTGGTGCGCTCCCTGCTCGTTCTTGACGACGAAAAAGGCCTGCTGGTCTCGCCTGTCATCCGCAATGGACGCCCCGCGAAAGGGATGCCGAAGGTTGCCCTCTCCGAACCGCAGATTGGTGACATCGTCGCCTGGCTCCACGCGCAGACTTTTTCCGCGGATCACCGCAATACGTACCTCTTCCTGGATGCCCTGACGGGCGATGCGAAAAAGGGCGAAGCTTACTTCAATGGAGCGGGGGGCTGTGCGAAATGCCACTCGGGTTCGGGTGACTTGAAGGGTATTGGCGCAAAGTACGACGCGCATGATCTGCAGGGCCGCTGGTTGCAGCCCCGCGCCGGGCGTGGTGGACGTGGCGCAGCAGCGAAGGCCCCGATTACGGCGAAGGTAACCCTGGTCGGCGGCAAGACGGTGGAAGGCGTGCTGGAGCGTTACGACGACTTTACGGTTTCGCTGAAGGACGCATCAGGCGAGTATCACTCGTTCAGCCGCAACAACGGAATCCCGAAGGTGGAAGTGAAAGACCCGGCAAAGGCCCACACGGACCTGCTGCGCAAGTACACGGATGAAGACATCCACAACGTGACAGCATACCTGTCGAGCCTGAAGTAACCCGAGATTGCAAATGACGATGCGCAAACTGATCACTCCCACCATCATCTTTACGACAATTCTGGCGCTGGGCGCCGGTTTGGCGAACGGGCAAATGCTCGACCCCAAGAAGCTTCTACAGCCGCCGACCGATACCTGGCCGACCTATAACGGCGACTATTCCGCGCGGCGCTTCAGTACGCTGAAGCAGATTAATTCCGGCAACGTGAACGGCCTGTCGCTCGCCTGGGTAAACCGCTACGGCGCGGGCAACGGCATCACCATTAAATCGACGCCCCTGCTGGTGAATGGCGTGCTCTTTTTCACCTCCCCGAACCATGTCTGGGCGGCCGACGCGCACAATGGCCGTGAACTGTGGCACTACCAATATCGCCAGAATACGGGCAGTACGATTGGCAACCGCGGCGTCGGTATCTACGGCAACTGGCTGTTCTTTGAAGCTCCCGACAGCCGCCTGGTAAGCCTGGATGCGAAGACAGGCAAGGAGCGGTGGTCGGTGGAGATCGCCGATCCGAAGCTGGATTACACCTCTACGGTGGCGCCGATGATCATTGGGAATCATGTAATTCTGGGTATCGGGGGCGATCACATTGATAACCCTGGCTTTGTGCAGTCGCGTGATCCGGAGACCGGCGCGCTGCAGTGGAAGTTCTACACCACGCCGCGTGCGGGCGAGCCTGGTATTGAGACATGGCCTGATGAATATGCCTCCGCGCACGGAACGGGGCAGGCATGGATCCCGGGTGCTTATGATCCGGACCTGAACCTCTATTACGTGGGCACCGGCAACCCGAACCCCGTGATGGCCGAACAGAGCCGAAAGGGTGACAATCTCTACACCTGCTCGATCATTGCCATTAACCCCGACACAGGCAAGATGGCCTGGTATTACCAGGTTTCCCCCCACGAAGTGCATGACTGGGATGCCTCGGTACCAATTGTTCTGATTGACGGCGTGATCAACGGGAAGCCCCGCAAACTGCTGGCGCAGGCGAGCCGCAACGGCTATTACTTCCTGCTGGACCGTGCCACCGGCGAGCATCTTGTGACGAAGCCGTTCATCGATACGCTGAACTGGACGAAGGGCCTGAACGCGAAGGGCCAGCCGATTCCCGATCCAGCCAAGTTCCCTGCCCCGGACGGACGTCTGGTTTCCCCCGCTTCTGGTGGCGCCACGAACTGGCCTGCCCAGACCTTCAGCCCGGAGACCGGCCTGCTCTACGTGGGTACCAGCCGATCCTACAGCATGTACTACATTACCGATACCGATGACCACCCGGAAGGCTGGGCCGGTTTGGATGCGCAGGCCGGCACCGATGGCTCGGCGCTGATCGCGATCGATTACAAGACCGGAAATATTACCTGGAAGCATGAATGGCCAGCCGGTGGCGGACCATCGCACATGCTGTCTACCGCCGGGAATCTGCTGTTTACCTCGAACGGCAGCAACTTTATCGCGTTCGAACCGAAGACAGGCAAGATTCTGTGGCATGCCGGCCTGACCGGGCCGATGACGGCGGGGCCCATTTCGTATGAACTGGAAGGCAAGCAGTACCTGACGGCCGCCGTGGGCGACATGCTCTACACTTTTACGGTGAATCCGCCGAATAAGTAACAGACGGGCAAGAATAAAGAAATGGCCGGGGCTCGCAGAATGCGGTTCCGGCCATTTTTGTTGCGGAGGGGCCGCCTAAAGACCGGGGTCGGATGCCCTCGATGGCAGCTATCCGCCCGAAAATGAGCCGAAACCGGCAGTCGGGCAACAGCGTTCGAAGAACTTGGTACTTTCGATAGAACGAATGATCTCAATCCACAGACTCTTCGCCCTTCTCTTGCTGACGATGCCTTGCGTTGCCCAGGTGGCGGAACGGTACGCCGTAATTCTGACGGAGCCGTCAGTCGCAGCCAGGTTTGCCACTCGGGCGGACATGTTCTCACCAGGCGCAGCAGCCGCAAGGGTACACCTGGAGACACAGCAGAAGATCCTCCGGGCTCGGCTTGAAGACCAGCAGTTTTCCATAACCGGATCATCGTCGCTGCTGCTGAATGCGGTATTTGTAGCCGCGACACCGGATCAGGTTACTCAGTTGGAGAAACTGCCGGGCGTCGCGGGCGTGGTCCTGCTCCGAAAGTACAAGAAATTACTAAATAAAGCCCTGCCTTTGACGGGCGCCGATCTGGCCTGGCCCGACGTCGGCGGGTTTTCGGGCGCCGGCAAGGGCATCAGGATCGGACTCCTGGACACGGGCGTTGATCAGACGCATCCCTCGCTGCAGGACAACACCTTGCAGGCACCTGCGGGCTTCCCCAAATGCGATACGCCTGCCAACTGCAGAGACTTTACGAACAGCAAGGTAATTGTCGCCAGGAGCTATGTTCGCCAACTGGCAGTGGGAACGGGAACCATAAACCCCGCACTTACTAAGCCGGATGACTACTCGGCACGCGACAGGTCCGGCCACGGCACGGCAGTGGCAACCGCAGCGGCGGGAAATACCAGTGTGGGTGCGGTGCCGGTCAGCGGGGTTGCGCCGAAGGCCTGGATCGGCAGCTACAAGGTGTTCGGTTCGCCACAGGTAAACGATGTCACTACGGACGACGTTTTGATCGCGGCTCTTGAAGACGCCATTGCCGATGGTATGGACGTGATCGCCCTGTCGGTGGGAACCGTGGCTTTCACGGGTGCCTCCGAGGCGGGCCTCGCTTGCGGAAAGAGCGCCGGAGTTCCCTGTGACCTGGCTGGTGCGGCGTTTGAGGCGGCAGCCCAAAAGGGTGCTCTGATCGTAGTAGCAGCAGGTAACGCGGGAGCGCAAGGCCTCGATTACCCCACTTTCGGCTCCATTTCATCACCAGGCACCGCACCCTCCGTAATCACCGTGGGAGGCACTTCGAATTCCCACGGATTTACCCCTGCGGTGCGCGTTCCAGGTGCCCGTGTCCCGGCCAACCTAAGTGCGATTTCAGCACAGCCAACCGATGCCTTCGCGCCGTACGGAGCATACGCCGCGCCTCTGGTAGACGTCGCTCGGCTGGGTAATGATGGCTATGCGTGCGTCCCCCTGCCATCAGGCTCTCTGGCGAATTCCTTTGCGCTGATTCAGCGCGGGCCGGTGGGCGATGCGGCTTGCGCTTTTTCGGCAAAGATGCAGAATGCCGTGGACGCTGGGGCCACCGCGGTGATTTTCTACGATTATCCGGACGACGCGGCGTGGCCGATATCCCCCTCGAACCTGGGCACCTTTGGGCAACAAGCCGTGATTCTGGCGAATTCCGATGGCGTGAATCTTAAGGCGTACCTCGAAACGAACCCGGGCGCCACCGTGATTATCGACCCTTCCGGTGCCGACCTGGTCTCTGTCAATCCGAATGAATTGGTCTACTACTCCTCAATGGGGCCCACCACGGGTACGAACGCGATTAAGCCGGACCTGGTGACGGTCGCCGGCGGCGGGCAGAACGGCGATTTGATCTACATGGGGGCGCAGAGCTGGGATCCGCTGGGAGATCTCTACAGCGCCACCGGTTACATAGGGGCTGCGGGAACCAGTTTCGCCACATCCCTCGCGGCGGGAGCCTCTGCGCTGGTAAAACAGGCCCATCCTGGCTATTCGGCCGCACAGGTGAAATCAGCGCTGGTGAATACGGCCGCTCAGGACGTCCTGAATAATGATTCCGGCGACCCGGTAAAGGTGACCCAGACCGGCGGTGGCCGATTGCTGGCCAACCTGGCGATCCAGACAAGCGTGACGGTATCCCCGGCGAGCGTGTCATTTGGCGCCGTGGCGTCGGCCTCGCTGCCCTTAAGGCAGGTTCTGCAGATCGCCAATACCGGAGCGTCACCGTTGTCGCTTACCCTGGCGGTCACCAGCATCGCGTCGGCAATTTCGGCTCCGATTTCTTTGGACAAAACAAGTTTAACGGTGGCGGCCGGGGCCTCCCTGCCCGTAACGCTGTCGGTGACCGGAACTGCGCCCGCAGTCGGCGTTTACTATGGATCCGTGACGATTACCGGCGGCAGCGTCCCGCTGCGCGTGCCCTGGATGTTCGTTGTTGGCAGCACCCGCGCCGGGAATTTCATTCCAATCTCGGGCGACGGCAATGACGGTGCCATAGGCCAGGCACTCCCCTCAGGATCCATTATTTTTCGGGTAACGGACGTGAATGGAGTGGCCATTCCCAATTCGGTCGCAAATTTCCTGGTGAACTCCGGCTCCGTCCCCATGAAGCTGAGTGCGACGACAGCGCGAACGGATGCCTGGGGCTTCGCTTCCATTGGGGTAACCGCTGGCGACACTGCCGGTTCCTACTCGATTGATGGCTGTCTGGGAGCCTGTTCGTCAACCAACCAGTTCCAATACACCTTTACCGGAAATATCCGGCAGCCTCCGGCCATTTCGCCCGGTGGCGTGGTTCCGGCGGCAGGGAAGGCGGGGCCCCTGGCTCCGGGTTCATATTTCTCGATCTACGGGAGCGGGCTGGCGGACACCATCGCGGTAACCTCAACCGCTCGTCTGCCAGTTGCGATTGAACATGTAACGGTCAGCTTTGATGTTCCGGCGGCGGGCATCAGCACTCCGGCACGGCTGGTCTTCGTCAGTTCGGGGCAGATCAATGCGCAGGTTCCCTGGGAGGTTACAGGCCAGAAAGTCGCGCAAGTCAAGGTGATCGTCAATGGCGTACCCGGGAACGTGGTTACCGTACCTCTGGCCGATGCGGCACCCGCGTTTTTCGAAAATCCGATCGGTTCCGGCATAGTGGCCGCCATCGATCCCCTGAACTACTTCAGCCCTGTCATCACGGTAAAGGAGCCTGCCACACGGGGCACCGTTGTAGCCCTGTATGCGAATGGCTTGGGCACGGTGGGTAATGCGCCCGCATCAGGTGAGGCGGCGTCCCTGACCACGCTTTCTCAAACCGTGGCGACACCGGTGGTGAACATCGGGGGGCAGAACGCACAGGTTCTGTTTAGTGGCCTGACGCCTGGCCTGCCGGGGCTGTACCAAATCAATGTAACGGTACCGTCCAACATTCCGGCTGGAAGCCAGCCCGTCACGCTAACCATTGGCGGAGCGACCGCTGCCGGGACGATTCCATTAAGGTAGGCTCGAAGTAAACCAGCCTCGAAGTAAACCAGGCCCGACGGCTTTTATCGACCGCTACCGGGACGATGTCTCGACACTAAGCTCTACAACACCATTCGGACTCAGCCTGCGGCAGATCTCTTGCGCAGCTTTATGCGCAGCGGCTTTTTTCGAAGGCCCGTCCGCCGAAAAAACCAGGTCTTTCCCCAATCGAGCTTCCACGGTAAAGACGCGGGCGTGCCCGGGCCCGGATTCCGAAACAAGCCGGTACTCGGGCCGCGAGAGATCCCGTTCCCTGGAAATACGATCAAGTTCTGCACGGTAGTCCTGCGGTGGCCCGCAGCCTGCCATCCGCTCCAGTTCAACCGTTTCGGGCAGCGCATGGGCCACAATCAGGAGGCGGGCTGCTTCCACGCCACCATCCAAATAAATTGCGGCTAAAACAGCCTCAAACGTATTCACCAGCAGACGCTGTTTGCCGCGGCCACCGGCACTCTCCTCGCCCTTTCCCAGCTGGAGGAATTCCCCCAACTGCAGCTGGCGGGCAGCGTATTGCAGGTGACTGGAACTAACCAGGTGATTTTTAAGGAGGGAGAGCTGGCCTTCGTTAAAGCCAGGAAAGCGCTGAAAAAGAAGTTCACTCACGAGCCAGCCAAGAATCGAATCGCCCAGGAATTCCAGGCGTTCGTTGTCCAGTGGGCCCAAAGAAGAGTTCGACGAATCACCCGCCTCATTCGCGCTCGAACTGTGAGTCAGAGCGCGAACGAGGAGGGCTCGATCGTTAAAGGAATACCCGAGAAGCTTTTCCAGATCCTCGAGATTGGGTTTCATTTTATTGAAGTCGAGACAGTCAGCCAGTGGCCGATCCTACTTCAACATCGCCTGAGCGCGGGCTTTATCGCTCTTGGCAATGGCCTTAATCTGATCCTGAGCGTTCGGGGAAGTTTCCACCTTCTCGAACCACGGAATCGCAGCGGCATACTTCTTCAGGTCGATGAGAACGCGACCGGCGCGGATGAGGTCAACCGGATCGGTATCAAGAGTAGCCACCTTGCCGAATGCGGCATTGGCTTCGTCCATTTTGTTGTGATACGCGGCGTTGATGCCGAGGGCGAGGTTTGCCTGGCCTTCGAAATCATTCTTCATTTCGGTCCACTGCGGGTCGGTCAGCTGCGGATTCGGCTTTTCAGCGGTCTTCAGGTTTTCAATCGCGTCGGCAGCGTACTTCGCGGACTTCTTGAGCTTCTCTTCTTTGTCCAGATCGTTCGGCTTGGTGGTCTGCGCGTACGTCTTGGCCAGCAAAACCTGCGCCTGATAATTCTTCGGATCGGCTTCAATGGTCTGCTCGCCGTAGACGATGGCTTTTTCCGAGTTGCCAAGCTGCGCGTAGGCATCGGCTTCCAGAAATAGGGCAAACGCCTTGAATTCCGTGTCGGCGAACTTCGTGATCAGATCGTCAGCGGCCTTGATGCGCGCAGTCGGATCGGGAGCCGACAACATGGCCTGGATGGCCGTGGCTTCGTTCTTGGTCTTTGGCTTCATTTGCTTGCCCTGGGGGAACGCTGAAACAGCGGCGGCAAGCAGAATGGCGGTAAATATGGCGGAACGCCTCATTTGGATGTCTCCTGAGTTAATGATTTAGCTTCTTTGGTAGCCGCGTCCAGCGCACCCTGAGATGCCCCGGAAACGGCCAGCGCCAGCTTGTAGTACTGTGCCGCCTTATCCGGCTCGTTCGCTGCTCTGGCAAGCCGCGCGAGGTAAACATAACTCCAGCCCTTCGTAAACGGATCGGGCGAGGAGGTGAGAGCCTTGTCGAAAAGTTTAACAGCGGCGTCCGGTTGCTTCGCCAGTGCCGCGATTTTGGCCAGCCCAAACCACGCCTGAGAGTGATCTTCGTCTGTGCCCGTCTGCTGCAGCGACTTGAGGAAAAGCTCCCGCGCCTTTTCGAGATTCTTCTGAGAATAGAAGCTTTCAGCCTGTTCGTTGGTCTTGGCCGCCTGGGAGCGATCGGGCGCGATCTGGGTAATAATCTGCTTGCCCTTACGCTGCAACTGGCTCGAATCGAACTTGATGGCCGAAATACGCGCCGACTCCGCCTTCAGGTCAATCGCTTTCACCATGTCCTCCAGGTAGAAGCGCAGGCCCTGCTGCTGGGTTTCGAATTCCGGCAGCTGCTCGGAGAAGAGTTTCGTCATCACGTAGCCCTGTTTCATGGCCATGTCCACTGAGGCCGGGGTCTTATCGATGCGGGCTTCGATGGCTTTGATCAGGCTTTCGTTTGCGAGCAGCACGAAATCGTTCTTGTAGTTGTCGTCGAGCGGGGTCAGTTGCACCAGATCGAGCAGGGACCGCTTCTGCTGCAGGTCGATGCCGTACTTGATGACGAGCGGGTCCACCTGATAGTGCAGGTAGGCGTGCCGGATGTCGAACATCTTGGGCTGCTCCGACGGCGTCACGATCACGAATTCATCGTCGCCATAGTTCCGGACCTGGACCTGCTGCGGAGCCGAGAGCAGATCGATGTAAACCTGAAACCGGCGCCCCAGGTAGCCGGCAGGGGGCACACGCAGGTAGCCATCAATCTTCTGGCTCATCGAGATGATGGGCGCGTGATACTTTTCCAGTTCCCGCTCGTAAACGGGCAGGGCTCGCCGCCACAGTTGTTCCAGATTCGCCTGCCGGTAGAATTCGATCAGGAGAGGAGTGAAAGCCTCCATGGCTTTCGCCTCTGGCGGGATATCAACATCGCGAGTCTTCCAGCCGAAGTCCGGGGCCCCGGTCACCGACAGAGCGTAAGAGAGATACTGCGCGTAATTCTGGGCGGTTGTTTTGCGACGGCTGTTGGACTGGAAGAACTGTTTCAGTTCCGGCAGAACTTTGACGTTCTGCGAAGCGATGTACTCCCGAAGTTGCTGACGAAGCGGGCTGTTATCGGGTAGGGTGACGCCTTCGTCATACCCGGCGGCGTTAATGGCCGCGAGCACGAAGAAAATATTCTCGTTGGCTTCCAGTTGTGACGATTCACCTGCGGCGAACACACCAGAACGGAGGCTGAGGAGAAGGACGGCGAGAGAGAGGAGACGCTTCAAAACGCTTGGCTCGAATGGCTAGTTTAACATTGTTTTGGATTGAAGATGCCCCTTTCCCGTTCCAGAACCGAGTTTAAAAACATTCCCCCAACAGGGCTTTCCCCTCAGCCCAGAATCATGATGGTCTCCTCCGAGGCCAGTCCGTGGGCGAAAACCGGCGGTCTCGCCGACGTAGTTGAAGCCCTCCCCAAAGCCCTCGTCGGAGCCGGACATGACGTCTGCGTAGTGATTCCACGCTATATGCACGGTTTTAGTGCCCCCGCCGAACGCATTGTTGACTGGATGCCCATCTCGCTCGGAGGCACCGTTTACGACACGGCGATCTACCGCCTGGTTGAGGACGGCGTGACGATTTTTTACGTTGACCAGCCCGGAATTTACGGTCGGGAAGGGCTCTACGGCGACAAGCATGGAGATTTTGGCGACAACCACATCCGGTTTGCCGTCCTCTGCAAAGCCGCGCTGGAGATTTCCCGTGAGTTGTTCCCCACCGACATCTACCACTGCCATGACTGGCAGACGGGGCTGCTCCCCGTCTATCTACGGGCCTTCGACCAGACCGATCCCCGCTTTATGGCCGCCCGTACCGTGATGACGATCCACAATCTGGGCTACCAGGGGATCTTCCCGCGCGCGAAAATGGGAGAAGTTTCACTCCCCGAGTGGCTCTACCGGCCCGACCTGATTGAGTTCTGGGGCAATATCAGTTTCCTGAAAGCCGGTCTGGTTTACGCCGACGCCCTGACCACGGTGAGCCGCCGCTACGCCCAGGAGATCCAGACCCCGGAACACGGCTTCGGGCTCGACGGTCTGCTTCGCGCCAGAACCGGATCGCTAACCGGCATTGTGAACGGCGTGGACTATTCTCGCTGGAATCCCGAATATGACAAAGCGTTGCCGGAACACTATTCGGCACACTCGCTCGAAGGCAAACTCGCCTGTAAACGGGAGTTACTCCGCGAAATGGGGCTGCCGGACCGTGCGCTGGGACGTCCCCTGCTGGGCATAGTCTCCCGCTTTGCCTACCAAAAAGGTTTTGACCTGATTGCCAACATCGGGCACACGCTCTTTGCTGAGGATGATGTCTTCCTGGTGGTGCTGGGCAACGGTGAGCAGAAGTACGAGGATTATTTCCGGCACCTGCGTGCAAGTTTTCCGGACAAAGTGGCGATTCGGGTTGGGTATGATGATCCCCTGGCACACCGGATTGAAGCGGGTTCCGATATTTTCCTGATGCCCAGCCGGTACGAACCCTGCGGCCTGAACCAGATATACAGCCTGCGTTACGGCACTGTGCCGGTGGTCCGGGCGACCGGCGGGCTGGATGACACGATTGACCCGGAGACCGGATTCAAGTTCGCCGATTACAATGGGAAAGCGCTGCTCGACACGATCCGGCTTGCTTGCCTTGCCTGGGAAGACCGGGAGGCGTGGGGCCGCATGATGCGGCGAGGCATGGCGAAAGATTTCTCCTGGGACGCTTCGGCGGCAGAATATTCCAGGCTGTACCGTAACCTGCATCCTTTTGCGGGCTGACGAATCTACTACTTTGAACGAGGATTAAGAGGAACCAATTATGGCCGGACCGAACACACTGACCTTCACGGACGACAACTGGGATACAGAAGTCCTGCAATCTGAGACACCCGTAGTGGTGGATTTCTGGGCTGTCTGGTGCGGCCCGTGCCAGCAGATTGCACCGACCATCGACGCCCTGGCCACCGAGAACCTGGGCAAGGCGAAGATTGGCAAGCTTGACGTGGACAACAACGGTGCCACAGCGCAGCGTTATCAGGTCCGCGGCATCCCCACCATCCTGGTTTTCAAGGGTGGCCAGGTTGTCGGTCAGCGCGTGGGCTCCACTGGCAAGAGCGATCTGCAGGGTCTGATCGACCAGCACCTGTAAGCGAAGAACTTCAAGGTTAGGAAAGAGGCCAGTGCGGGAAATCCCTGCGCTGGCTTTTTTCATTTAGTTTGGGCTCGGCCGTTCATGTGGTTCAAGTTGACCAAAGAGCGGACCATCGGGGTTTTTCTGCTGGGGGCCAACGTGGTGGTTTCCGTCGGGCTCCTGATTGCCCTGCGAATGTAAGGGCTTACCTGGACCGGACCCGGGCGCGGCAGGGTGAGGGCACCATCGCGGGCACCGACCCCAGCCAGATCGACGTCCAGGCGGAACACAGCGCCGTTTGCCAGCAGGGCATTTCCGCCAGGGGTTCTGCGAATTTACACACCATGCCCTGCTGCGTCAATTGGTCCACCAACCCCTGCCCATCATCATCAATGCTCTCCACGTTTCGCAGATCGAGGATGGCGGGAATTTCGCGGATAGAACTGAGCGCCGTCTGATAAATCAGGGTAAGTTCGGCGCCAACCGCGGCATTCAGAGGGCCTCTTACTTCGAGGCGGAACTCCTTCGAATTGTCATGTATAAAGACGCTCACAGTGAATACCCTTCAGATGCCTGCGGATGAACCAGGGTTGCACCCGGTTTCTAGTGAACTGGCAAAAATTCACCCAAACGTTGTTCAGCCTGCCCCATGGCGCGAGCCACGCTCAGTTTTGCCAGGTTATGGATGAACAGCGAAGTGATCCGGTCCAGTTCAGCAGCCGCAACGGCCTCAGCAGCTTGTGTTACCTCCAGCGAATCCGTTACACCCGCGTCGAACTTTTCCCGGGCCAGCCGCAAAGTTTCCTTCGCCAGTTCCTGATTATTGGCGGCAAGCTGCAGCTGACTGGTGGCCGCTTTCAGATCAAGAAAGCCGTTCCGAACATCACTTTCAATACGCCCCCGCAGGTCGGCGGCTTCCGCGCGGCGCTGGTCCAGTGACGCTTCGGCAACTTCCAGATCACCACCAGCCCGGCCACCCTGCCAGATCGGAATTCGCAGCACACCCGCCACCGTATACGTGTGCTCGGTTTGGCTGAAGCGGGGTCCGATTACCCCGAGGTCAGCCTGCACGCCCAGCGTGGGCATATGTTCAGCCCTGGCCGCCATCCTGGCTTTTTCAGCCACGCGAACCTGCGCTTCGGAAGCCTTCAGATCGGCGCGGGAGGCGAATGCGGCCCGCAGAGCTTCGTCCACCGTAAGGGCGGGCGGCTCGGCAAACGCGATACCCTCCCCCACATCATAGTTGTCGTTTACGGGAAGCCCCGTGACACGCGCCAGGTTGATCTTTTGCCGCGACAGATCGTTTTCCAGCGTGGCAATGCGTTGCTCCTGCGTTTGCTGCTGCACCAGCGCCCGATTCACTTCAATCTGCGCGGCCACACCGGCCTGGCGGCGCTTCAAAGTCTGGCCATAGAGAGCTTTGGCCGTCTCCAGTTGCGTTTTCGCGGAGGCAACCCGAGCCCGTGCAGTAAACACCTGCAGCCAGCCCCCGGCGGCCGCAAGAACCACGGATTCCCGCGCGTCCTTCAGCTGCTCTTCGGCAGCTTTCACCGCTTCCGCCCCCGCGCGGCGATTGTGGATCGCCGTCAGATCCACCAGGTTCTGAGAAAGCGTGGCACGAAGATCGTAATAGGCATTGGGCCCGATCACGGCTGGCAACCCAGGGAATTTAATCCCGAGAGCCTGCAAGTCCTGCGTGAAGTAGTTTTCACGGAAGGCCCCGCTCAGATTTGGCCGCAGCGCGCTCCGCGCGATCCGTTCCTGCCCCCGCGCCTGCCGCAGCGCCTGTGCCAGACCAATGGCCCCTAAATTATGCGCCAGGGCGCGATCCACGGCGTCCTGCAAAGTGAGTTTTCCGGTGAGCGCCGGGCCACCCGCCACGGAGCCCGTGAAACTGCCCTGCGCCTGAACCGAACCATTCAGCGTATTCACGCTGACGGTAGCGCCGGGTACTGCCGACTGCGTCGCCGTTACCGACCCCGCCGAAGTCCGCCCCGAAAGTGGGACCTGAACCGCACTCGCCGAACCGCCGCCGCCCCCAGTCTGCGGCCCCAGCTGGGCAACCGCGCTGCCTGCAAAAACAGCCACAAACAAAACCAGGAAGTTCCGCATTCTTTCCACCCGCATCGTCCTCATATCCTTAACCCAACTGCTTTCGGAAACGCCAAACGCTCAGCGACAGCAACACCAGCGTGATGGCTGCCAGCGCGAGAATATTTGGCCACAAAATATCGATACTGCTGCCCTTCAGCAGCGCCGCACGCGTGATCACGCCGAAATGGCGGATTGGATTCAAAATGGTGAGCGGCTGCATCCAGTGGGGCATTGCTTCTACCGGCGTCAGCGCCCCGGAGAGCGAAGACAGCGGCGGATTCACGAAAAAACTCATCAACTGAGCTTGTCGCGCGGTACGTGTGAACGTGGCAAGAAACGTCCCGATGGCGATTCCGCAAAGAACACACAGCGCAGCGCCCAGAAACACGATCACCAGATTTCCCCGAAAGGGTATCTGGAAGACGACCTTAATCAGCGTCGTCGCAAACAGCACCATACCGCAGAGCAAGACGAATAATGGCGCGATCTTGGCCACAATGATCTCGCCCGTGCCGGCAGGCGTCATCAGGAGTTGCTCCACGGTACCCGCCTCGCGCTCTTTCACCATGGCGGCCGAGGCGACCAGCGAACCGTTCAGGATCAGCAAAAGCCCAAACGTTCCCGTAACCACGAACCAGCTACTCACCAGCCCGGGGTTAAAGATGAAGGCCGGATGCAGCGTCACAATCCCCCGCAAATCACGGGGTACAGCGCCAATCTGCGTGAAGCGCGCATGAAGCGAACCCGATTTCAGCATCACCTGATTCCAGGTTCCCAGCACGCCCTGCGTATAGCCCTGCGCGATTGCCGCCGTGTTCGCGTTCATCGCATTCAGCAACACCTGAACCCCCACCTGGTGGCCACGATGCAGATCTTTGCTGAAATTCACCGGGAGTACGATCCCGGCGTCCACCTTGCCCTGGGAAATACCGGTGCCCAGGGTCTCCGCCGACGTAAAGGCTCCGGCCGAACGGAAGGCGCCACTTTGCGTCATGGCTGCAATCAGGTCGCGGCTTTCCCGAGAATGATCAAAATCCACAATGCCGAGCCGCAGGTTATCCACCGTGGCATTCAGCGCAAAGCCGAACAGGAGCAACTGCAGCGTGGGCGGCAGAATCAGAGAAATGCGGAGGCGCTTGTCACGCCCGATCTGCGCGAACTCCTTCCCCAGCAAAGCCGCCATGCGGCCACCAAACAGTTTGGCGATCATATGCTTAGCTGCATCCTCCGCATCCTGCGCCAACTCAGCAGGAAGAATACCCCGCCGATGATCCCAATCACCAGAACGTTGAACCACATCGCAGCCCACCCCCCGCCTTCCAGCAGCGCGTCCCGCACGATTTCCATGTAATAGCGGCCCCACACAAAGTTGGAGATCCAGCGCAGCCCCGGCGGGATGTTCTCCACCGGAAAAATGAGGCCGGAAAGCAGGAAGACCAGAAGAAAGCCCCCCAGCGCAACTGCCTGAATGGCCGCAGCCTGGCTGGGAATCGCGGCGCCAATCATGGTTCCGTACGTGGCAACACAGAAAAAATAGAGGATGGACGCCACAAAAAACGGCGTCGGATCACCAGCGAAGGAAAGCCCAAAGTAGGTGAACAGCAGGCCCAGCATAATCACCCATTCGGCGAAGCCAATCACCATGAACGCCAAAATCTTTCCCAGCAGGAACTGGTGCGCCGGAATACTGGAGACGTAGACCTGCAGCAGGGTTTGCTGCTCGCCTTCGCGCGACATGGCGAGCGCCGCCAGCAAGGGTGGGAACATGGAGAGCCCCAACACGAAAATGCCGGGGCCATAGAATTTTTTAGTCACGCGCCCCGGGTTGTACCAGAGGCGGATCAGCGCCTTTACCGGCAACAAACGCTGCGCCCCGCCGGCTGTGCTGTTCCAGGCATTTACAATCTGGCTGGAGTAGCCCTGAATCAGCTTCGCGGTGTTGGAGTCACTGGCATCAATCAGGATTTGCGCCTGCGCGTCCCCACCCCGTGCCAGAGCACGACCGAAGCCTCGGTCAATAATCAGCGCGGCTCTTGCCTCGTTTGCCGTAAAGGCTTCCATCGGCGGCTTGTTGACGGGCCACGCCACAACGTGGAACGTGAGCGAATTGCGGAAGGCCTCCAGTAAAGAGCGAGACGCGGCGGAGTTATCCAGGTCCTGAACCACCAGCGGCAGTTCCGTCACGGACAGGGAAATCGACGAGCCCAGCAGCATCAGCAGGGCGATAGGCAGCACCAGCGCCAGCGTCAGCGCCAGCTTATCGCGCGTGATCTGAATCAGTTCCTTGCGCGCTTGTGCGAGGATTCGTCTCATTTTGCGGCCAACCTTTCTTCCCGTTTTGCTTTTTCCACCACAGCGATGAAGACGTCTTCCAGTGACCAGGGAATCTCTCGGGCTTCCAGCACGCCGATTCCCGCCGCGGCCAGCGTTGCCCGCGTCTCCCGCATAGAGGTTTCGGCATCGCCATCGGTCACATTGTGAATCCTGTCCCCGAAGAGCGAGATCCGCCAGCGTTCGCCGTCCGTTCGCAGAATGTCTGCCGCGCGCTGTGGTTCCGTAGTAATGGTTTCAATCAAATGCCCGGTTTGGGCTCGCTTTACGCCGCCGGGCGTACCTTCCGCCACAATGGAACCGGCCACCATAAAGCCGAGGCGGTTGCACTGCTCGGCCTCCTCCAGATAGTGCGTCGTCACCAAAATCGCAGTGCCCATATCGGCGAGCTGGTTGATCATCCGCCAGAAAGCCCGGCGCGCCAGCGGATCCACGCCGGACGTTGGCTCATCCAGAAACAGGACGCTCGGCTCGTGCATAATGGATGCCCCGAACGCGACGCGCTGTTTCCAGCCCCCCGGAAGACTCCCCGTGAGCGCGGTTTCTTTCCCTTCCAGCCCCGCGAACTCCAGAACCCAGCGCTTTTTCGTCTCGATTTCATCGCTGGAAAGACCGTACACACCGCCGAAGAAATTCAGGTTCTCGCTAATCGTCAGATCATCGTAAAGCGAGAATTTCTGCGACATATAGCCGAGCTTCTGCCGTACTTCCCGTGACCGAAGGCTGCCACTTTCACCCGCCAGTTCCATCCGTCCCGTGGAGGGCTCAATCAGGCCGCACAGCATCTTGATGGTCGTCGTCTTCCCTGCCCCATTGGCGCCAAGCAGCCCATAAATCTCGCCATATTTCACCTCCACGCTAACGTCCTGCACCGCCGTGAACGCTCCAAAATGCCGCGTCAGATTCGTGGCGCCAATGGCAATCTGGCCCATAATGTCCCGGTGCGGATGCAGGCCCGGATACCGGGGTGATTTCACTTCACGCCCAATGGCCCGAAGCGTGGCCACAAAGGTGTTCTCCAGCGCCGGTTCATCCACCCGAACCGAGTCAATCGCAATATTGGCGGCACCCAGCAACAGTTTTACCTGCCGTTGCCCCTCCACCGGCTCCCGCACGATTACATCGAGGCGGTCTCCAAAACGCTGCACATCCAGAATTCCGTCATGGTGCCCGGAAAGGACATCTTCCGCTTCACTTAGAGCCGCCGTGTGAACTTCCAGCCTTTTCGCCCCCAGACTTCCGCGAAGTTCCGACGGAGTTCCGGTCTGGTGGATGGTGCCTTCATGCATCAGTGCCACACGGTGGCAGCGCTCGGCCTCGTCCAGATAGGGAGTCGCCACCAGAATTGTCAGGCCGTCAATCGCAAGGTGGGCCAGCGTATCCCAAAATTCCCGGCGGGACACCGGGTCAACACCTGTGGTGGGTTCATCCAGCAATAAGACCTGCGGTTGGGCCACCAGAGCACAGGCCAGCGCCAGCTTTTGCTTCATGCCGCCGCTCAGCCGTCCCGCAAGACGGTCAGTAAAGCGGTCCATGTCGAACATGGTCAGGTAGCGGTTGCCCCTGAGCTCGATTTCCGCGCGCGGAATCAGCCGCAGGTCGCCCACGTAGCGAATGTTCTCGGCAACCGTCAGATCCGGGTACAGGCTAAAGGTCTGAGTCAGGTAACCGGTCTCCTGGCGCGCCTCGCGGGCCGCCATATTGAAGATCGTCGCGGTGCCTGCCGTCGCTTCCATTACCCCGGCCAGGATCTGGAAAGTGGTCGTCTTGCCCGCACCGTCCGGCCCAATCAGCCCGAAGATTTCTCCCTTGCGGACCTCAAAGTCGATGCCGCGAACGGCCTTCACGCCGGCGTAGTTCTTTTGCAGCCCGGCAACCCGGATGGCGACCGCGCCATTGCCGATACCAGACGGTGGTTCCGCGGGGGTCATTTGCGGTAATCAACCGTTGGCCACGTGTCGCCCTGAACCAGCACTTCACCATCCGCCGGCATTCCCGGTTTTGCGAAGCCTTCGCCGGTTTTCAGCAACAACTTCACACCCACCACCTGCTTCACCCGGTCATCCCGGAAGTAAGTATTTTCAGGCGTAAAGGTCGCCTGCGGGTCAATGCGGACCAATTCCGCTTCCAGAGGCTTCGTGATCGCGGAGTCGAGGAAAATTCTGGCTTTCTGGCCAACCCGGATCTTGCCCGATTCACCCTGCGGAATGAAGCCTCGCAGATAGACGCGCTTCAGATCCACCAGCGTAAGAATCCCGGTGCCCGCCTGGATCACTTCACCAGGTTCCGCAGTCCGCGTGATCACGGTGCCATCGAAGGGCGCCGTAATAGTTAAATTGCTCTGGGAATCCGTCACCTCAGCCAACTGTGCCCGGGCCCGAACCACGTCACTGGCCGCGCTGGCAATCTGCGTCTGCTGCAGAATAATCTGTTTCCGAATAGCGGCCGATTGCGAGGTACGAATCGCCGGATTCGTCAAATTCGCCTTTGCCACACTCAGACTGCCCCGAACCGAGTCCACCTTCTTCCGCGCCGCAGCCACTACCGCTTCCTGTGTTTCTGCTGCGGACGATGCCAGCTTACCCTGTCGCTCAGCCACCGCGCCATCCTTCGCCAGCTTTACGTAGGTATCTCGATCCCACGCGGCAATCCGGAAAGACGCTTCCTGCTGCGCCAACTGGGCCTCGGCCGTCGCCAGATCTCCCTCCGCCTGATGAACCCGACCCTCCGCATCCAGCTTCGCCTGATCCGTCTGCAGTTCCGTCTGCTGCAACTGCTCCTGGAAGATGGCAATCTGCTGCTCAGCCCCCCGACGCCGGATCTCGGCTTCATTTACCGCCGCTGTGGCCTGGTCCACTCGGGCTTTCGCGCCCAAATCGTCCAGCACAGCTACAACGTCGCCCGCGTGTACCGTGTCACCCTCACGAAAACGTATTTCCAGAATCCGCCCCGGGATCTTCGGCGCGATCACGGCGTCGTCGCCTTCAATCCGCCCCGTCATCGCCACCACGCTCGCCGGGGGCTGGGGTTGGTTTACAAAGAACTTCCAGACCCCAAACCCCGCGCCGCCGATTAGCAGCAGGGGGATCAGTATCTTCAGGGGATTTCTCTTCGGGGCGATGCCGCCCTTGTTTTCGCTCATGATTATTCCTGGGGTTGACTCTGGGCTGACACGGCCCGAAGGCCGGCCAGCGAGAACGTTGCAATGTGTCCGGCAATCTGGTCGGCGTCAAAATTCAACTCCGGCCACAGCCGATCAATAACGGGGCGGGCGTGCGCGTAGTGGACCACCTGCCCGATCACGGAATGCGCACACATCCTGGTGACTGGATGCTCGGAAGGCAACTGGATGATTCGGGAAATGATCTGGCGCAGCGCCTCATACCGGGGTCGAATCACTTCCTGCACCACCCGATCCAGCGCCGCCGTCGGCTGGGCCAGTTCGTGGGCCATAATCCGGACGTGCCACGCACCCTGCTCTGGAGAACTGTTCATCCGCCGGAGCATACCGGAAACCAGCCGCCCCAACGCCGCTTCGGCGGGAAGCCCACTCAAAATGTCGGCCCGGTCTTCTTCCGCCGCCAGCAACATGGACCGGCGCAGAACCTCTATGTACAAACCCTGCTTGTCCCGGAAATGGTAATTCACCGCAGCAACGTTCGCCCCGGCGCGCAAGCAGATCTCCCGAACCGTGGCCCCGGCGAATCCCTTCTCCGCAAACACGACGCCGGCCGCTTCCAGAAGTCTGGAGTGGGTTGCGTCAAGGTCCGACGCATGAGGGAGTGTCTGAGCGACGGCAGGCATTAAAACAACAGATTAAAACATCTGTTTTATTCTGTCAACCCCTAATCTAACGCCTGCCTATGCTACGATTAGGCTTGCGTCGGCACCCTCTCCAGCCTGCATTTAGAACAACTTAGATGAATCTTCGGTCACTTTTCAGTCTCTTTTCGTCAGACCTCGCTATCGATCTCGGTACCGCGAACACCCTTGTTTTCGCCAAAGGCAAGGGTATCGTCGTCAACGAACCTTCCATTGTTGCCATGAACAAGGTCACCGGCGAGGTGGAAGCAGTCGGCAAAGAGGCTAAGGAAATGCTTGGCCGGACGCCCGGCAACATCGTCGCCATCAAGCCTATGAAAGACGGCGTCATCGCTGACTTCAAAGTCACCGAGAAGATGCTGAACTACTTCATTCAAAAGGCCCACAACCGCAAAGTTCTGGTTCACCCCCGCATCGTTATCGGCGTTCCGTCTGAAATCACGCAGGTGGAAAAGCGCGCCGTTATGGACTCGGCTTACCGCGCCAAGGCCAGTGAAGTTCACTTGGTGGAACAGGCTATGGTCGCCGCTATCGGCGCTGGTCTGCCCATCACCGAACCTTCCGGCAACATGGTTGTGGATATCGGCGGCGGCACCACGGACATCGCCGTCATCTCGCTCTCGGGCATTGTGTATTCGCGTTCGGTCCGCGTGGCGGGCAACGCGATTGACGACGCCATTATGCAGTTCATGAAGCGGAAGTACAACCTGCTGATCGGCGAGCGTACCGCGGAGCGAATTAAGATCGAAATCGGCTCGGCCTACCCCCTCGATAAACCCATCAGCATGGAAATCAAGGGTCGCAATTTGATTGAAGGCGTGCCCCGCACCGTGGAAGTCAGCGATTCTGAAATCCGCGAAGCGCTCTCCGAGTGCATCGCCACCATCCTGAACGGCATCCGTGTCGCGCTCGAGCGCACGCCGCCCGAACTCAGCGCCGATATTAGCGACAAGGGTATCGTCCTCACCGGCGGCGGAGCCTTGATCCGCAACCTGGACAAACGCATCCGGGAAGAAACCGGTCTGCCCGTGTCCATTGCCGACGATCCGCTCGCTTCCGTCGTCCTTGGCACCGGTCGCATGCTCAGCGACTTCAAGCTGCTGCGTAAGATCTCGATCGATCAATAAGCCGGGCGATCAGTAGTCCGGCCCCAATTAGCGGTACGATTTTACTGCGGGGATTGTCAATAATCAGATGGAATCGCTCTTTTATCGTTACCGGAACATTACCGTGCTCCTGGTGGCGATTTGCGCCCAACTGGTCCTCGTCGCCTGGCAGATCAAGGGCGACAATGATGTCCCCCTGCTGCGCGTGTGGGCCATTACCGCCATCACCCCGGCTGCGAGCCTCATCGAAAACGCCCGCAACAGCACTACCGGTTTTTTCGGAAGCTACTTCGCCCTGCGTGACGCAAGGGATCAGGCGCGACGTTTCCGTTCAGAAGCCGATAAGCTCCAAATTGAAAACCAACTCCTGAAGAACGCCCTGGCCGAGGCGCAGCGCACCGAGGCTTTGCTGGGCTTTCAGAGCAGGACCCCCTCGCGAATGCTGGGCGCCCGAGTAATTGGCACCACCACCGGTGCCGGCGCCAAGTCTCTTCTCATCGATAAAGGTTCGCAGTCCGGCGTGCGCAAAGGCATGGCGGTCGTCACACCTGCCGGAATCATCGGCAAGATTCTTGCGGTCTACCCGTTTGCAAGTCAGGTCCTGACCGTCTCCGACCCAGGCTTCGCAGCCGGCGTTGAGTCACAAATAAACCATGCGCGCGGCATCATGCACGGTTTGGGCAATGGTCAGGCTCGGGTGGATTATGTGCCCGGTTCGCAAAAAGTGGACCCGGGCGAATTGTTCTACACCTCCGGCGAGGATCGCGTCTTCCCGAAGGGTTTGCCCGCCGCCAAGCTCGTTTCTTCGAAGGAAAGCCCCACTTATCTGGAGATTTTCGTCCAACCGCTGGGAAATGAATCCGCCCCGGAAGAAGTCCTCGTCATCGTGGACCCGGTCCATCAGGAAATCCCCGAAGCCACCGCGCCCGACTCCTCCGTCTACCTCGGCCCCGACCCACCCCAACCCGCCGTCACTGAAGGTGATCCGAACGCGGGCGCAGTAAATCCAGCCGGAGGCCGCGGCGGACAAACCACGCAGGCCGACAAGATGTTTGAGCAGTACAAGAAAATTGGGGACGCACAGAACTTCAAGTACGGCGAAGGTGGCCCGGGCAGTGCCCCGCCAAACTTCAATATCAAGGTGCCGCCACCCTCCGCAACCGGAACCACCGGATCTACCGGATCTACCGGATCTACAGGCGCTTCCGGAATAATCAGGCCTGTCCCGAAGCCCGCGACCAGCGCAACGGGTACCGTGGCCCCCGCCAGCCCGGTCGCCCCCAGACTGGCGCCCGCCGCAGCCTCGCCCGCCGTTCCGCAACCCTGATATGGAATACGCCAGCGAAGGTCTCATCGCCGCCGAAGCCCGCCGGGCACGCCGCACCCAGTTCTCCATCTGGATGCTGCTGATCACGCCCGCGCTCGCCCTGCTCATCCAGGTTTATCTCCCGCTCTTCCAGACCCTGCACTTTATCTCCCGCATCGAACTACCCCTCCTCGTCACCATTTACTTCGGGCTGATGCGCCACTCCCAGATCCGCGGCCTGACCCTGGGGTTGATCCTCGGCATGGCGCAGGACTCGTTTTCTCGCTATTACATCGGCATGTATGGCATCTGCAAGACGATGGTCGGTTATCTCGCCGCCTCCATCGGCATGCAGTTCGATGTGGAAAGTTCCGTGGTCCGCTTCCTGCTCTGCGGCGTCTTCTACATCTTTCACCAGTTCCTCTATTGGGTCCTGCAGCGAGGCCTCCTCGATCAGCCAGTACTGCTCGACCTTCCCATAGAACTGATGTGGACCCTCATCAACGCCCTGGTCGGCACCGGCCTTTTCCATCTTTTGGATCGATTCCGTCAACGGGAGTAACCCATGCTTCTGCGTGTTGTTCTGATACTGACTATGGCTTCCGCACCTCTCACAGCGCAATTATCCGAAGCCACCCTACAGACCATTCGCGAAATTGTTCGCAGTTCGCTGGAGGCGGCCGGAACCCCTGCGGCGTCCGTCGCCATCGTGAAGGACGGCAAGGTCGCCTTCGCCGAAGCCTTTGGCAACGCCAAAGTAGGCCCGAACGTGCCGGCCACCCCTGCCATGCGCTTCAAAATCGCGTCGAATTCGAAGCAACTCACCGCCACTGCCATCCTGCTCCTCGCAGAGGAAAAGAAACTGTCGCTCTCCGACAAAGTCTCGCGCTTCTTTCCTGACCTGACGCGTGCGAACGAAATCACCCTCCGCCAGTTGCTCTCCCACACCTCGGGGTATTCCGACTACTACCCCCTTGACTATGTGGCACCCTGGATGGCGCGCGACACCACGCCGGCTGAAATTATGACGAAGTGGGCAAAAATTCCGCTCGATTTCGCCCCCGGCACCCGCTGGCAGTACAGCAACACCAACTATGTAATCGCTGGCCAGATTGTGGAGAAGGCATCGCACCAGCCGCTGCTCACTTTCCTGCAATCCAGGATCCTGGACAAACTGGGCATGACCTCGGCTCTTGACGTAACCGCGTCAAACTGGAGTCCCGAAGATCCCACCGGCTATCTGCATTACGCCACTGGCCCCGTTCGACCCGCGCCGCCCGAGGGCAACAACTGGATGTGGGCTGCCGGTGAACTCGCCATGACGGCCAGCGATCTGGCGCTCTGGAACATCTCGCTCATCAACGGCACCATCCTGAAACCGGCCGCCCTCAAGGCGCTGACAACCGAGGTACAGCTGTCGGGTGGCACCGGCAGCCGTTACGCGCTGGGCCTGGAAGTTACGAACCTGACGAACGGCCATCGCCGCTGGGCTCACGGTGGCGGCGCGTCCGGTTTCGTGAGCCGGAACATCACTTATCCCGACGACCGAATGGCCATCACCGTCCTCACAAACTGCGACGCCGGCCCCGCGGCTACCATCGCGCAAAAGCTTGAAGACCTGCTGCTGGCTCCGTCGGCAGATCCAACGGCAACCTCCAGCCTCGAAAACGCGAAGAAACTCTACGCGGCACTCACCGATGGCCGGGTGCAAAAGGACCTGCTCGACGACGACCTCACCGCTTATTTCACCCCGCAGGCAATCGCAGATTTCTCGGCTTCGCTCAAGGCCATCGGGGCCCCCAACAGCTTCACCCAAACCAGCCGTCAGGATCGCGGCGGCATGACGCATCGCGCCTTCACCGTCCGTACTGCCCTGAAAACGCTGCGCATCTCCACGTTCGTCACCCCGGACGGTCGCTTCTCCCAGTTCCTGATTTCCCCTGTAGACTGACAATATGCGGCGTTTGATTTTCGCTCTGATGCTGGCGACTATCCCCCTCCTTGCCGAAGATTTCACCTTTGAAGTCGCGTCGGTCAAACCGACCGGCAGTGCCGCCAAGGGGTCCAGCATCTGGACCAACGAGACCGGCTTCCGCACCGAGAATACTCCGCTGAAGTTCCTGATTCAGTTCGCCTACAACGCGCAGGACTACCAGATCATCGGCGCCCCCTCGTGGGTGAAAGATGATGGCTGGGACATCAACGCGAAGAACGAAGTCGCGGAGGTGGATAAACTGCCACTGCAGGACTGCAAGAGCGTCGAAGCCAGGAATGAGCGCATGCGGTCGCGGGTGCGCCACATGCTGCAAGATCGCTTCCAGTTGAAAGTACGGCAGGAGGAGAAGGAACTGCCTGTCTACGCGCTGACGGTGGATAAGACGGGCCTGAAAATCGAAGCGATTAAAGAGCCCAAGGGGAATATGAGGAATAATCGCAGCAATGCGGCGGGCACCATACACGGCGAAGGGATCGCCCTCGACCGGCTCTCCCAAACGCTCGGCAATATTCTGGAGCGTCCTGTGGTTGACGAAACCGGTCTCGACGGCTTCTACGATATCGACCTCAAATACTCACTCGATACCAGCGCGCCGGGCAATGACGCCGCCCCGTCGGACGACGTAACAGGCCCCTCCATCTTCACCGCCCTCCGCGAGCAACTGGGACTGCGACTGGCAGGCAAGAAGAGCCCGGTCACCACATGGGTGGTTGAAAAAGTTGAGAAACCGGGCGAAAATTAACCAACCATTTCACGTACACCAGATTCCAGTCCGCATTTGGGCAAGCCTGCACCTAATGCGGCCTTAACCCATCGGCTCCCCGTGGCTTTCGTTACGGCCTGCCGTATCTCCATCTTTGTCACGCCCGACGAACACTTTTCCTGGTTCCTGATTTCATTTCACCTTCGAAGTCAAGGCGGTAAAGCCGACCGGAAGCGCCGCTAAAGAGTCCAGTATCTGGACCAACGTGGCACGGACGCAGCACCTGCAGGGAATGTAACTGGCCCCTCAATATCGACCTCAAGCGACCTGTGCCGTCGCCACAATACAACGGTAAACATGGAATGCAGTCCATTGGTCAATATCTTTTTGTATTAGATTTAACTCTCCGTAATGGAGGGGCGCGGACTCACGCTATGTTTCAATCTATTCACAAAAAATATTCTTGCATCCAACTTTGATTCCGGCTAATCTGGTCCTTCCCATACGGAGGTTAGACTTATGAACGCGTTTCGTCCGCACTCGTTCGTTTTTCTGGGGGTGTTTGCAACAGCACTCGCCTACGGCCAGATAGCGCCGGTATTTCAAACCGGTCAGACAAAATGTTACGACGATAATGGCAGCGCCATTAAGTGCAGAGGCACCGGCCAGGATGGAGAGACACGCTTCGGCCTGCAAGCCCCGAAGCATCGTTTCCAGGACAACGCCGACGGTACCGTTACCGATGTGATGACGAACCTGACGTGGCTGAAAAACGCCGACTGTTTCGGCGCGCAGGTTTGGGACCGGGGCCTCAGCCTTTCTAACAAACTGGCAGCCGGAATGTGTGGCCTCCACGATCAAAGCACGCCTGGCACCTGGCGCATGGCCAATATCCTGGAACTGCAGAGCCTCCTCGATTACGATAACGTCGGGTTCGCCCTGCCCAAAGGCAATCCCTTCACGAACGTGAGTCCGGGAACCTATTGGACCTCGACCCAGTCCCCGGCCGCTACTCCGCTGGCGTGGTTCATTACTCTGTCCATCGGCCCCACGGTGTTTGACGTCAAGATCAACACCTTCCATATTTGGCCAGTAAAAGGTGGCCTTGGTCGCGATGCCCGGCTTCCAAAAACCGGCCAGACCGGTTGCTGGAATACCTTTGGTCAGCCGATTGGCTGCAAGGGTACGGGGCAGGATGGTGACATTCAGGCCGGCGTCGCCTGGCCGCAGCCGCGCTTTGCGGATAACGGCAACGGCACCGTCACCGATAACATGACCAACCTCGTTTGGTTAAAGCAGTCCAATTGTCTCGGGTTTGCATCATTCTCAGCCGCCCTGCAGAAAGCGAATGCGTTAAAGAGTGGGGCCTGCGATCTCACCGACCGAAGCAATCGCGGCGACTGGAGGGTTCCAAACGTACGTGAACTGCAGAGCCTGCAGGATTATTCCACTTTTGCGCCCGATCTTCCCCCGGGCCATCCCTTCGTGAATGTGCAGCCCACGCTCACCTGGACATCAACCACCAGCACCGGGCTGGCGGCCCAGGCATTTTTTACCATCTTTGGCGTCGGCCCCACCGTGTTTGAAGATAAGGCCGTCTCTTACGCGGTGTGGCCCGTTCGCGGCGGTAGCCGGACCCGCTTCGGAGAAGAGTTCTAAGCGTGCCATCCCTTGTCGCCCGAGAGAACCTGGAGAAAAATGTCGTCATGAAATCACCGAACATGAAACTTACTCTCGTCCTGGCATGCTGCGCGGGCTTCGCGCTCTGTGCCGAAAACGCCATGGCGCAGCTCGGTCCCGCGCCCCTGCCCAAGACCGGCCAGACAAAGTGCTGGGACTCAACCGGGACGCGCATTAGCTGCAGAGGTACAGGTCAGGATGGGGACGTGCAGGCCGGCGCGGAATGGCCCATCAAGCGCTTTACCGATAACAACGACGGCACCGCAACCGATAACCTTACGGGTCTGACGTGGCTGAAGAAGGCAGATTGCCTCGGACGTGCGTCGTGGCTCGACGCAATGACACTTTCGGGAAACCTTGCCTCCGGGACTTGTGGTCTTACAGACGGCAGTTCGAAAGGTACCTGGCGCTTGCCAAATATCATTGAACTCCGCAGTATTGTGGATTTCGGCTCCTACCGGCCCTCGCTTCCGAAGGATCATCCGTTTGATAACTTCGAACCCACCGTCTACTGGTCCTCCAGCACGGTTCCCGCCTTTCCGGCGCTGGGATGGTTCGCAACCTTCGGAGTGGGTCCGCATGTCTTTGACCTCAAAGTGAACACTTTCCGTGCGCTGCCAGTCAAGGGTGGCCTCGTATTTCCGAAACTGCCGCAGACAGGCTCCACTGAGTGCTACGACGTGGCTGGCAAGGTAATTGATTGCCGCGGCACGGGACAGGATGGTGAGCTTCAGGCCGGTGTCCCCTGGCCGACCCCTCGGTTTACCGACAACTCCAATGGCACAATCCGCGACAATCTGACAGGCCTTCTGTGGCTAAAGAACGCCCATTGCTTCGGATTTCTTTCCTGGTCCGATGCACTGGACAGCGTAAATCAGCTTCGCGCCGGTCGATGCGGTCTCCAGGACGCCAGCAAGGCAGGCGACTGGCGCCTGCCCAACGTGCGCGAACTGCAGAGCATCATGGACAACAGAACCGTGGCACCCGCAATTCCCCTGGGGCACCCATTCCTCAATGTCCAGCCCACTTTGTACTGGAGTTCAACGTCCGGACAGAACTTCCCTCGGCTGGCGTTCTTCAGCCTCATGAGCGCCGGTTCCACCGTCTTCGAACACAAGAATGCGGAGTTGGGAACGTGGGCTGTTCGCGACGCAAAATAATCGAAAGTTCCACCGGCATACAAGTCGATGTTATGTTACGATCACATCTAATAATTGGGCACACATTAAACTGTGTTTTGGGGAATTCATGATGACGTCCGAAGAAGTACAAAAAACTATTGACGCCAGCGCTGCAGGCACACGTGAGAATCCGTGGGTCCTGAAGACTCCCAGCGGTGGAGCCGAGTTCGTCGCGTTTCGTGACGAAAAAGTGACACCACCCGCGCTCATCGTACAGGTCGGGAAAACCGAATTACGCTATCACTTGCGGTGCCTGAATGATCTGCACGCCTTGCTCAAGGCACATGGGGACTGGATGCCGCTCGGCAGCGCCGATGAGCAGAAGCCCGCCGCAGAAGGTACGGTTGAGGCGTGGGGACGCTCAGAAAGCAACCCCGTCGGCGGCTGGTACGGTCTAAAAAAGGGACTGAGGGGCCGCTTCGGGATGTATGTCCCGCCCGTGATGAAAATCCTTCAGCTCGCTGAGGTTGAAGACAAGCCAAAGAACAACAATATGCGAGCGCTGTAAGCCCGGCGCCCTTGAGGGATCCCATACATAATGAAAACCTTTAGTGTCACTACTCAAATCAACTCGAAGCCGGAAGTCATCTGGCGAATTCTCACCGACGCTCCGAAATACGCTTCGTGGAATACGACCGTGGATAAAGTGGGGATTCCGAGGCATGTCGATCAGCATTCCGAAGTGATGTCGATCACGATTCCGAGATGAAGCCGATCAGCATTCCGATCTGATGCCGATCACTTTACGAATGTAGTATCGGAATGGTGATCGGCATCAGAT
>CAIYVZ010000179.1 GCA_903929755.1 uncultured Acidobacteriia bacterium | reverse complement strand
GATGTCCCCTACGACAAGCTCGTCGAGATGGAAGATATCAACTCGGAAATGGGCATGACGGATGTGGCGTTGATCGTAGGCGCGAACGACATCGTGAACCCCGCCGCGAAGAACGACCCGAACAGCCCGATTGCCGGCATGCCGATTCTGGATGCGTACAAGGCCCGGACCGTGATGATTATCAAGCGAGGTATGTCGGCAGGTTTCGCCGGGATCGACAACGAACTGTACTATGCTCCGAATACGCTGATGTTGTTCGGGGATGCAAAGAGCTTCGTGGCCAGCCTGGTGAAGGAACTGGCTGGCGGGCATTAACTTATTTCCGCCGCGCCGTTATCATCTGGATTCCGTTAGCCGTGATCGTGCTGATATGCCCGGTCCAGTCCCGATTGCTCGCCACGAACGAGCGTACGACCGGCATCAAGTTTTCAGGCGTCGCAGGAAGTACTCGAAATAGAACAACGCCGGCGTTTTCAATGGGGCTTCGCCGCTGGAGGGCAAGCTGCAGAAAGTCTTTGTCCAGGGTCAGAACAATTCTGGATTCCGCCTCGGCCAGTTCCAGAATCGCAAGATCTTTCCATCCGGGGCAATCGGTTCGAACCCAAAGAACATCGTGACCCGCGCCACGTAGCGCCTCGACTATGGGCTTCGAGAAGTTCTCGTCTGCGAGGAGGCGCATTTACGCGGGGATCGGATACGCCCTATACTCATGTGCCAGGTAGCTGGCGTAAGACAAGCACGCAAGAATATCCTCATGCGTCAGGCCGGGATAGTTCATCAGCAGGTCGGATTCCGATTGACCAGCCGCCAGCAATTCTAAAATGAACTCGACCGCAAGACGCGTTCCACGAATCACGGGCTTACCGCCCACGATCTCAGCGTCGATGACGATCAACTCGGACAGCGGCATACCAATAGTCTACCTTTTTCGCGTGGCGAGTCCCGTTGGTGAATTCACACTTCGGGATACGTTCCTGGCCGCAATAACGATTCGAGGCGGGGCCAGAGAAGGCGGCGATGTCGCCTGAATCTGCGCCCTGAGATCAACGGCGTCCACGACCAGCCGGGCTCCCCGACTCGACCAGGGTTGCGGGAGACTCCACTGAAACACCATGCGCCTCCATTGACACCGGGCTGCCTGAGATCTCCACGGCGACCAGAAGATCGGCGGCAACCTCACCCACTCCCCGCTGACCAAAGCACCATGGATAATTCCGCGCAGATGACCGAAAGATACAGCGGGGGACGAATTCGAGACGTTGTTCTACGATAGGTCCATGATCTGGGAGTCTTGGTACTGGCGATCTGACCTGACGAAATTCGCAGCAAGTCTGCGCAAACGTGAAAATGCGGTGGTCCGAGCTCACTTGCTCGATGTGAGCAAACCATAATGGTTGGCTTTTTACTTCACAAACTCCGCCAGCACTGCCTTCCGCAACAACCCCGGTGGTAGCAAACCCTGGCTCAAGATGAAGTCATGAAATTTCCCCGCCTCGAACTTCGGTCCCAGTGCCTTCTCCACCTCCAGGCGTAGCTCCAGCAGCCGCGAATACCCGTCGTAATACGAAACCGCCTGGCCCGGCATCCGGAACGTGAACCGCTCCACTTCCTCCGTCGCAAACGCCTTCGAGCAAACCACGTCCTCTTCCAGAACCTTCATCGCCTGCTCCGGCGTCACCTTCCCCGACTGCAACTCCGGATCCAGAAACGCACGAGCCGCCCGCAGCATCCGCAACTGCAGCGAAATCAGCTTACCCTCGTCCGGCATATACGGCAGCATGAACCACTCCGCGTACAGGCCCCAGCCCTCCACGTTCGTGCTGTTAAACGCGAACATCGCCCGCGCCAGCGAAACGCCGCGCTCTACCATCGACGCGAACTGCAACTCATGCCCCGGCCTTGCCTCATGCGCGGTCAGCGTCCACGCCGCCGCCGCGAAGGTGAAGTCGTCATACTTCAACTCCACCCCATTCGCGCCCTTCGTCGCCAGAGGCAACACGAAGCTGCCGCGCTCGCCCTTGTTATTCATCAAGGGCGGAGGCTGCATGTGCGGGGCGGGCTGCTGCGCCGTCTCCGCGGCCGACGCGATCACGATCCGCGCCGGTCTCTCCGGCAGGGTCAGCAGATGATTCTTCCGGACAATCTCCTCAATCTGCTTTAGCGTCGCTTCATACTTCGGCAAGATCTCATCCGCCGTGAACTGTTCTTTCTTCAACTCCCGAATCACACTACGATAGTCCGAACTCGGCAGATTCCGCGCCTTGGCCACCCGCACCGCAACATCAGCCATCTGCTTCTGGATATCGGTGAACCCCTGGTGCGCCAGCTTCGCCAGATCAGCCGACGTATAGTCCACACCATAGTTATCCAGCGCCGTCTGATAAATCGCGGGAGGCAACCGGAAATCCGTTCGTGCACGCGGCATCACTTCCTTGCGTACAAACTCGTCATACTCGGCCAGTTGCTCCCGCAGCTTCGCGTAAGCCTCGCTGTAACCCTGCAACTTATACTTCTCCAGCAGAATGCCCAGCCCCGTCACATAAGTCGAGGTATTCTCCAGATTCTTCTCGATCAGCTCCTTAGCCGGACCCAGCAATGCCGGATTCTTTGCCTTCTCCCGATACCGCGCCATCGCGAGCTGCGTCACGGGCGTATAGCCAGGTTCCAGACCCGTATACTTGCGCAGCCGGGTCACCGCCGCCGGACGCCGTTCGGCCTGAGTCTGCTCGTCCAACAATGTCTTTTCGCCAGAGAAAATCAGGCCGGCCACATTCATATAAGGCAGGAACGTCTTCTCGTTCGCCTCTTGTGATCGGATATCGCGATCCGCGTCCGCAATCAGTATCTCCAGATCCTGTTTCACCAGAGGGTCCGTCTCCGCCGCCAACCGCGCCTGCAGTTCCTTACGGGCTGCCTGCAGGTCGGCCTTCTGTTTCGCGATATTCTCCGGCGTCGGCTCCGAGATCCTGTCGTCGAACCCCGGCATACCCTGTGAGGACGCACCTTCCGGGCTGTACTTTGCGCCCAGTGAGATCAGCAACTGAGCGTTCTGGTTGCTCTTCACCACCCAGGCCTTCGGCACCGCTTGTCCAAACAAGCCCACGCAGCCGAGCAACCCGACCAACCAGCGTCCCGTTACCATACTCTGCACCCGTTTTCCTTCACCATCGGCTGACCCACCTGGCATCCAAACGCCTTCTGAAACTCCGGCATGTTCTGTACGACGCCGTTTACCCGATAACGTCCCAAAGAATGCGGATCTGTCACGGCCCGCAGCCGGGCCGCTTCCTCACTAATGTTCTGGCACCAAACCTGCCCGTACGCGAGGAAGAACCTCTGCTGCGGCGTGTAATCCGCCACTCCCGGCATACTCTTCCCGCCCGCGGCGTCCAGCTTCGAAACCGCATCCATCAGCGCCATAAACGCCAGGCGGACACCGCCGTTATCCGCGCCATTCTCGCCCAGCGTCAGCTTCCCGTTCAGGTTCGTATCGGCCGTCGCCTTAAATGCGCTGTACTCCTGCACGATGCAATCGGCGCGCTCCTTGAACTTCTTCGCGTCCTCTTCGGTCCACCATTCGCGCAGATTCCCGTCGCCGTCATACTGCCGTCCGGAATCGTCGAAACCGTGCGTCAGTTCATGGCCCACCACGGCGCCAATAGCCCCGTAATTCGCCGCCTCGTCACCGCCCTTGAAGAAGAACGGGGGCTGCAAAATCCCCGCCGGGAAGTTGATATTATTCGCCGCCGGACTGTAGTAGGCATTCACCGTAGGCGGCGTCATGCTCCACTCGGCCTTATCTGGTGGATGCCCGATCTTCTCCAGTTGCCGCCGGAACGCGAACGCCGCAACCCGCTCGTCATTCCCGATCAGATCCCCGCGCACAATCTTCACGCTCGAATAATCGCGCCACTTCTCGGGGTACCCGATCTTGTTCGCCACCTTGTGCAATTTTTCCAGCGCCTGCGTCTTCGTCGCCTCGCTCATCCAGTCGAGCGACTTCACGTCCTTCTCCATGGACGCCTCAATCTCGCCCACCATCTTCAGCGTTCGCTGCTTACCTTCTTCGCCAAATGTGCGTGTGACGTATTCCTGGCCGAGCGCCTCGCCCAGTTGCCGATCCACCATCACCACACACCGGCGCCAGCGCGGCGCAAGTTCTTTCACGCCCTGCAGCGTCGCCTCGCTGAACTGGAAATCTTCCGCCACAAATGCTTTCGGCAACATACCTGCCGCATCGTTCAGAACGTGCCACGTCAGATACGTTTTCACGTCGGCCGGAGACGCCGTGGCGACCGCGGAACTCATACCATTCAGGAATGCCGGAGACGCGGTATTGAACGTCTGCTCCGTCACGTTCACACGCTTCAGGTACGCATCCCACGCAAACCCCGAGGCGGTCTGCCCCAGTTGTGCCAGCGTGACCGCGTTATATCGTTTCTGCGGATCCCGCAGTGTCACGCGGTCCGCCGAGACCTTAGCCAGCGCCGTCTCGAACGCCATCACCACCCTGGCTTCCGCGGCCGCCCGCGCCGCATCATGCCCCAGCAGCGCAAACATCTTCTGGACGTGCGCAACGTACTTCGACTTCAGTTCTTCTGACTTCGCGTCCGTCTTCAGGTAATAGTCACGATCCGGCAAGGTCAAGCCAGCCTGGCCCAGATTCGCGATGGTCTTGTTCGAATCTTTCGCGTCCTGCGTCGGCCCCAGGCGGAACAACACATTCACGCTGGCCGCATGCAGTCGCGCCACTTCCTCGGCCAGCCACGTCTTGCCGGAACCTTTAGCAAGTCGGTCGAGCGTCGGCTGGAGCCCCGCCAGGCCCTTCTTCTCAATCCCAGCCTCATCCATGCACGACGCATACTGATCGCCGATCAGTTTCTGATTCGGTGTGCGCCCCGGTTTCTCCACCGCAGTCTCTTCCAGAATCGCCTTCAGGGTCTCGCGATTGCGCATAGCCAACTCATCAAACCGACCCCAACGCGCCTGATCTCCGGGAATCGGATTATTCTTCATCCAGATCCCGCACGCGTACTGATAAAAATCGTTGCAGGGATTGGCCGCGCGGTCAATCGCGCCGAGATCAATTCCCGCCGAAGGCGCCTGTGGAGTCTGCGCCCCCACAGGCACTATGGAAACAAAGGAGACGGCAATAAAAAAGGCCGTTGTCGGAACAAAGCGCATCTGGAAAGCCCCCAGATTGCATGTTACGACAACGGCCCTGAATTACTTCCATCTCTGTAATAGCCTTGGTGCCACCGAGTATTCCGGTGACGCCAAGGCTCGCAAAGAAACTACAACTGGGGTAAATACTGGCGCTTGCGACGCCGGAGTCCGAGAACAACGAAGGCGGTCCCGGTACCAAAAACCACCATCGAAGAAGTCCCAGGCTCGGGAGTCTGCGTGACAACATCAATGGAAACCGAATTCTCCGCGTACAACCCGGACCTCGGAGTTGCAGAAAGGATGATGCGGTACGTATCTGCGGCATTCATATCGTATGCCAAAGGAGTCGCAAGGAACGAAAAATGAAGGGATTCAGCGTTTTGAAACCCACTCGTCCCGCTCAGGGAGTTGTCCGGGAGCAAAGTCGGGTCAAACGACACGTTGGTGGAAGTCGTGAGATCACTGATACTCAAATTATAGTTATAATCTCCCACAATAGCGGACCCTGTACCATCAACATTGGTGTTGACCGAGAACTTAAATCCCCAATAGGAGCCAGTTCTTCCCGGCTGCGTTGTTGGCCCGACAGGTTCGTAATAAACGGAATTCACTTGATTTGTAACGGCAGTAAAGCGCTCGAAGGCACCGAGGCCAAGCTCCAGGTTATTGGTGGTGTCCGTCGAAACCGTCCACCCAGTGTTTGGATTCCCACTTCCGAAATACGTACCAGGAGCCGCGAGAGCGCCGTATGACAACGTCGCCCCTGTCGCGGTTCCAATCATGAGGGATGCTGCGAAGCATCCCAGAACAAACGTAAGACTTTTTTTCATAAAACTTCCTCCGTAAAACAGCATAGTTTCCTGCGTTCCCAGAACCGCAGGACCGGGAACTGTATTTTTACTTACCAAGTGACCGGCAAAGGCCGGGGCCACATCCAGAAACCCAAGTAATTGCCGCAGCCCCAAGGGCATTATGCCGACAAATAATTAGGACCATCTAAAGACTACCCCCCCCCTTTTGCTTTCCGTCAAGTACTGTAGTTTTTCAGTACTACCGGCAACCTGCAAATTAAACCCCTGTCCTGTGTTGTCGACGGTGGATCGCCCATTAACGGAACAACCTGTTTGGACCTGCTTCCGACTTTTGCCGCCGCAGACGTTCTTTCCGTCGCTGGGCATTTGTGTTCGCCACTGGCGGCCCACCTGCTGTCGGCGTAACTCCCTTCATGAACAGATGAGGGTCATATGAGTCGTCGAGGCGCACTTTCACCCTCTTCTTTTCCAACTTCTCCGCCGATGCAGACTGCAACACATCCGTGAGCGGTGCCCCCGGTCAGCGTCTGAAGTTCACGCAGCAGACTTTACGCTTCAGCATTGCAAATAAAAAAGGCCATACGCTTCGGATATACACGGCGTGTATATCGGGCGTATGGCCCTTCTTCTTCGTAATTTGGCTAGCAGGTTTACGCGATAGCGGAGTCAATCTTTTCGGGATCGACGTTCATCTCGCTGATCGCCTTAGCGGCCTTCTTTGCATCAAACTTACCCTCACGGGAAAGCTTCGACAAGGTAGCCACTACAATCGACGCCGCGTCGTTCTCAAAGTGACGGCGCAGATTTACACGGTTTTCGCTGCGTCCGAAGCCATCGGTACCCAGAGCCACAAACCGGCCCGGCAACCACGGAGCAATCTGATCCTGCACGGTCTTCATATAATCTGAAGCCGCAATCACCGGACCTTCCGTACCTTCCAGCACCTGCTGAATATACGGAACCTTCGCCGGCTCCAGAGGATGCAGGCGATTCCAGCGTTCAAGCTTCAACGCTTCGCGCCGCAGTTCGTTGTAGCTGGTCACGCTCCAGACATCCGCGTCCACCGAGTACTTCGTAGCCAGAATATCGGCCGCTTTCACCACTTCATTCAGAATCGAACCCGAACCCAGCAACTGCACCTTCGCCTTAGCCTTCGCAACGCTGCCCTTCCGGAACAGGTAGATGCCCTTCAGGATGCCTTCTTCGCAACCTTCCGGCATCGCGGCCTGCGGGTAGTTTTCGTTGTAAAGCGTCAGGTAGTAGAACAGGTCTTCGCGGTTTTCGTACATCCGGCGAATACCGTCGCGCACGATGACAGCTGTTTCATACGCGTAGGCCGGATCGTAGGTGGCCAGCGTCGGAATCGTGCTCGCCAGCAGTACCGAGTGGCCATCCTGGTGCTGCAGACCTTCGCCCGAAAGCGTGGTCCTGCCAGCCGTACCACCCAGCAGGAAGCCCTTGCCCCGCGAATCGGCAAACGCCCAAATCTGGTCGCCGACGCGCTGGAACCCGAACATCGAGTAGTAAATGTAGAACGGAATCGTATCCACGCCGTAGTTGGCATAAGCCGTACCAGCCGCCGTGAACTCAGCCATCGAGCCCGCTTCGGTGATACCTTCTTCCAGAACCTGACCGTCCTGCGATTCCTTGTAATACAGCAGAATGTCGGAATCGTGCGGCTTGTAGAGCTGTCCAGCCGAGGCATAAATGCCGTGGGACCGGAACATGGATTCCATACCGAAGGTACGCGCTTCGTCCGGAACGATCGGGACAATCTTCCGGCCAATCTCCGGCAGCTTCATCAGTGCCGTCATCAGACGAACACACGCCATCGTGGTGGAAGGATGCGGTTCCTTCGAACCAGCCTTAAACGGCTCAATGAACTCCGGTCCAGGCGCCTTAAACTGCGAGGGGCCCGGCTTCCGCGACGGCAGATAACCACCCAGCGCACGACGCTGCTCCTGCATGTACGCGATTTCCGGACTCGAAGCTGGCGGACGGTAGAACTCGCTGTTCGCAGCCACTTCGTCGGTAATCGGAATATCGAAACGCGAGCGGAAGTACTCCGTCGCCTTCTCGTTCATCTTCTTGCTCTGGTGGCTGGGGTTCCGGGCCTCGCCCGCATCGCCCATGCCGTAACCCTTCACGGTATGCGCCAGAATAAGCGTGGGCCCGCCCTTATGTTCGGTCGCAGCCTTATAAGCGTTATAAACCTTCAGCGGATCGTGACCACCACGGCGCAGGCTCGTCAGCTCTTCATCCGTCATGTCGGCAACCAGCGCCGCCGTTTCCGGATAGCGGCCAAAGAACTCCTTGCGGACATATTCGCCGCCCTTGGCCTTGAACGACTGATACTCGCCGTCCACACACTCATTCATCAACTGCATCAGCTTGCCGCTGGTATCTTTCGCGAAGAGCGGATCCCAGTCACTGCCCCAGATGCACTTAATTACGTTCCAGCCAGCGCCGCGGAACAAGGCCTCGTACTCCTGAATCACCTTGCCATTGCCACGTACCGGACCGTCCAGGCGCTGCAGGTTACAATTGATTACAAAAATCAGATTGTCGAGTTTTTCGCGAACCGGCAGACCAATGGCACCGGTCGATTCCGGCTCGTCCATTTCGCCGTCGCCCAGGAAGGCCCAAACTTTGCGGCCCGTCTCGGGAATCAGACCACGATGCTCCAGGTAGCGCATAAAACGCGCCTGGTAGATGGAATTGATGGGCCCAAGACCCATAGAAACCGTCGGAAACTGCCAGAAATCCGGCATCAGCCACGGGTGAGGATACGAAGACAGACCCGGCGTGTCACGCAGTTCGTGACGGAAGTTGCTCAGGTGCTGCGACGTGAGCCGGCCTTCCAGAAACGCGCGGCCATAGACACCCGGCGAGGCATGACCCTGGAAATAAACCAGGTCGCCCGGCTGATCGCCATAGGAACCGCGGAAAAAGTGATTAAACCCAACTTCCAGCAGAGTCGCCAGCGAAGCGTAGGTGGCAATGTGCCCGCCGATACCCTCGTCGTACTTGTTTTGGTGCGACACCATCACCATGGCGTTCCATCGAATCAGGCTCTTGATCCGCCGCTCCAGCGCGCGGTCGCCCGGATACGGCACTTGCTGCCAGGGCTGAATGGTATTCACATAATCGGTGTTTCGGCGAACCGGGAGGGTGACTCCGTTTTCGCGAGCACGATCTGCGAGTTTCTCGATGAGGAATGTGGCCCGGTCTGGCCCCGCTCCGTCAACGATCTGGTCGAGCGCTTCGAGCCATTCCGCTGTTTCGCGGGGGTCAAGGTCAACTGGCCGTTCGGTAAGTTGCTGGTGCATGGGTAAGCTTTGAGTATAAAGGATGGGCCGATTCGGACCAAAGGCCACTGTGGACCGATAGCGATCGCCAGTATTCTGGGCCATTGGCCGTATCAGTGCGAGACCTGCGGGCTGCAGTTTTGTTTGAAGAAGCGGTATGTCAACCCGAAGAATCCCGCAAAGCGCACGGGAAGGCGTCAGGCCTGAATTCTCCCCCCGGAGCTGAGCGCCGAGTGGATTCGTGAGATCCTCACTCAATGAGCGTGCTGCGCCCGCAAAAGAAGAAACCGGAAAGAAGCCGTCGAAAGTTCCTTGCAGTCGCGGCAGTCGCCGGCGGAAGCGTAGCGCTTACTTCCTGCGGTAACACGGATGACACCCCCGTCCCCACCGGTGCCAATATGCGTCCGTACGGCGAGCGTGCGCCCCAGGAGAAAATCCGGCGGACCATCCGTGAACTTACGGCCAGCCCGGGCACCGGCTCCAGCCGTACGCCCCTGCAGGATCTCTACGGCATCATCACGCCCTCCGCGCTCCACTACGAGCGGCACCATGCGGGCGTCCCTGCAATCGACCCCGCCACCCACACGCTGCTGATCCACGGTCTGGTGGATAAACCCCTCGTCTTCACCCTGGATGACATTCGCCGTTTTCCCGCCACCTCCCGCATCACCTTCCTGGAATGCGGCGGCAACAGTGTGGGCGAGCAGGGCGGAAAATTCCCCGAAACTGTGCAGGGCAGCCATGGCCTTCTCTCCGGAGCCCAGTGGACCGGCGTGCCGCTGGCCACCGTTCTGCGCGAGGTTGGCTTGAAACCGGAAGCCAAATGGATGCTTGCCGAAGGTGCCGACGCCTGCCGTATGGCGCGCAGTATCCCGATCGAAAAGGCTCTCGACCCGGAAGTCCTGCTCGCTTACGGCCAGAACGGCGAAGCGCTTCGCCCGGAAAACGGCTATCCTCTTCGCCTCATCATTCCCGGCTGGGAAGGCAACACCAACGTGAAGTGGCTGCGACGGCTGCACCTGACCGATCAGCCCGCCATGTCCAGCAAGGAGACGGGCTACTACACCGAACTTCGCCCCGATGGCAAAGCCGAGATGTTCACTTTCGTGATGGAGGCCCGCTCCGTGATTACCCGCCCCTCGGGAGGCCAAAAGCTCACGTCACATGGCTTTCACGAGATCGTGGGTCTGGCGTGGACCGGCCGAGGCAAGATCCGCCAGGTGGAAGTCTCCGTTGATAACGGCAAGACCTGGGCGGAAGCGGAACTGCAGGAACCCGTGCTGCCCAAAGCTCTCACGGCTTTCCGCTTCCCCTGGCGCTGGAACGGCGAAGAAACCGTCATCCAGTGCCGTTGCACCGACGAAACGGGCTATCTGCAGCCCACCCGCGAAGAGCTCATCGCCGTTCGCGGGCTTTACAGTGGCTATCACTACAACGGCCTGCGGCCCTGGCGGATCCACGCAACCGGCGAGGTGCAAAGTGCATAGAGTGCTCCTGCTCCTGCTTCTGCTTCTCATCCCCGTTCTGGTGCAGGCACAGTACGAATTGGGTCGCCCGGCCACCTCAAAGGAAATTCAGGCCGCCGATATTACAGTAATGCCGGACGGCAGGGGCCTCCCGGTCGGCCAGGGGAACGCTGTCGCGGGAGAGCCCATCTATAAAAGTCGGTGCGCCGTCTGCCATGGCCCGAAAGGGGAAGGCCGCAAAGGCGAATACCCTGCCCTCGTTGGCGGTGTAGGCACCCTCGCCACGCCAAAGCCCGTCAAAACAGTTGGCAGCTACTGGCCCTTCGCCACCACCGTCTGGGATCACATCAACCGGGCTATGCCGTTCAACACACCGCACATTCTGCCGCCGAACGATGTCTACGCGGTCACCGCGTTTATTCTTCACCTCAACGGCATCGTTTCGCGTGAAGAGCAACTCACCGAAAAGACTCTGCCCAAAGTGGCCATGCCCAACCGCAACGGCTTTGTCCCCGACTCCCGCCCGGACATCAAAGCACATCGGTAAGCTCCATTTAAGCTAATATCTAAAAATAATGGAAGCCAATATCGAGCAGGGTGCCGGCGGAATTCCCGATCCCGGGGAAGTTACCCAACTCCTGCACCGCTGGAGTACCGGGGACCGGTCGGTAGAGGAACGCCTGTTCGGGCTGGTTTTGCCGGACCTGCGCCGCCTGGCGGGCAAAATGATGGCGGGCGAACGCTCCGATCATTCCCTCCAGGCCACAGCGCTGATGAACGAGGCGTACTTCAGGCTCGTAAAGGGTCGCGAGCGCGAGTGGGAAAGCCGCCGTCACTTTTACGCCGTCGCCGCCCGTGCCATGCGGCACCTCCTTATTGACCACGCCCGCGCCCGTCCCGCCGGAGCCAAAATCCCCATCGCCGACCTGGAACATTTGCTTCGTGGCCGTGATTCGCAACTCGAAATGGGAGCCGCCGTCGGCGAACTCCTCACCGCCCTGGAGACGTCGCACCCCGACTGGGTGCCAATCATCGAAATGCGCTTCTTCGCAGGCTTTACCGCAGAGGAAACCGCGGAGGCGCTGGATATCCCCCTTCGAACCATGGAACGCCGCTTCGGCGATGCCCGCAGGTGGCTGTTTGAGAAACTGAGTGCGCCGGCTCCCGTACTCAAAGCCAGGGGGACCACATAGAAGGTCAACATTCCGACGACCGTCTGATGGAACTGGTGGAAGCGGCACTCGCCAAGCCGGCCGCGGACCGGGAAAGCTGGCTCAACGTCGAGTGCCCGGGTGACACCGCGCTCATCGCCGACGTGCTGGAACGCGCCAGTTGGGAAGAGAAGATGGGCGACTTTCTGCGCGACCCCATCGTGGCCCGGCCCGCCAGCCGCGCCGAAACCTTCGCGCCGGGTGCGCTGCTGGCCGGCCATTACCGAATTGCACGAGAAATTGGCCGAGGCCGCTGGAGCGTCGTGCTGGAGGCGCTGAATACAGAAACCCAGCAAGCGGTTGCGATAAAGGTGGGCACGCGACCGGGTGGCTTCGCAACTCCGCCGGGCCACGACGGGCTTGTCCACCACTACGAATATGCAGAAATCGAGACGCTGGAAGGCCGCGCAGGTTTCGCCGTTTTTTAGTACCTGCCGGGCCGAACCCTGGCAGACAGGCTACGCGAAGAAGGGTGCCTTCCTGCCGAGGAAGCTCATGACCTGGCGCGGCGACTGTGCCAGGTCCTTCTGCATGCCGCCGGGTCCGGCTTTCAGCCAGCCAGCCTGAATACCGGCGACATTATTCTCGCCGCCCGAGGCGCAGTCCTCCTATCCGACTGGCTGCCAGCCAGCAGCAACGTCACCACAGCCCATGCCGACCTGACTTCCATCGGCCTCATCCTGCGGCGACTCTCGCCGGACCCGGAAAGCCCCGCTGCCCCGCCCTGGAACAGGATCGTCCAGCGCTGCCTCGGGCAGACACCCGAAACGCGCTATTCGTCTCTCCATGCCCTGGCACGCGACCTGGAACGCGACCTGGAACCGTCAGCAGGCCTGCTGGAAGGCTTCCGGAAGTGGTTCGCCGCGCACTAACGCGGGCCGTCTACTTCCGGGCTTTCCAGAACTGCGCAACCGGCAAAGCCCGAGGCGTCATCCGGGCCCGCAAGACCGAGCCCTTAAAGTAATCTACCTTCGTATAGCGAACTCCCACCGAGGCCCCGCCCGCCTTCTGTGGCAACAGCTTCACGAGAGCCGAGCCTTCCAGCACACCATCTACGTAATTTCTCAGCTCATGGCCGTCATATACCGCGGCCACGTGATACCACCGGTCCAGCGGATGCAGTTTCGAGCGATCCATCAAGGCCTTCGAATCCGCGCCACCCTTGGCGAAGCTGTCGAGGCACCACTGGTCCCCAATCACACGGATCTCAAACAGCATCCGGTTATCCGTACCCTCTTCCTGAAAGTGAAAGAACCGCTGCTCCGGCTTGCCACCTGTTTCCGGCCGGAACACCACTTCCCAGGTCCACGTTTCCGCGCCGGCCAGCGGATGCACTTTAAAAAACAGTGCGTCATCCACGCCATTGAACTGAACGGCTTTCCCCTGCGGTGTCGCAATTACCTTTGGATGCCCCAGCACCGTGGCCGGATTTCCCGCAATCGCGGTGACACTGTCGAACTTCCAAACCTTCTGAGGAGGCGTCGCCGCCAGCAGGACCAAACCACACACCGTACCAATCAGGAAACGCATGTCCGCAATTCTGTCACAGCCGGACACATTTACAGCCGATCACCAGATGTAGTCCTTCGCGATCTCCCGCTTGTCGTACCCGTCCAGAACATGCACCACGCGCAGCTTCTTCATCGTCGTGGGAGACAGTTGCCCTACCGGCAGGTAGACAATCGTGCGTCCAAACCGGTCCGCAATGTTCCGAAACACGGTCCGGGGCGGTTTGGCCGCCGCATAAACCACATACTTATGGATCGAGTAATCCAGCCCCGCCAGCAGCAACCGCTCCGCCTTCGTCTCGGCGAAATCGTAATCCGGGTCCGCCCACACGTCGTACATCCGGCGAGCCGGCAGACTCATCAGAAAGCCACCGTACTCACCCCGGCCAATCCCGGGCCCCACCATGTGATCAAACGGAGGCGTCGAGTAGAACGCCATATCGCTTTCGTTCTGGTGCTCACCGAGCCACGTCGTCATGTAGCTGTACCGCTCGTCGCGTTCGCCATCGAAGATCACGATCACGGACCCCACGTCGCCCTGTACTTTCCGCGAATTCCTGACGTAGATGCGGCCCTCGTGCCAGTTCCGGATCGTCTCCCGAATATCCACACCATCCAGCAGCGAGGTGGTGAACGGTTCCACGGTGGTCCGCTCCTCCGACAACATCCCTTTGCCCTTCTTCTTCAGGAAGCGCCCGAATTCCTCAATCTTCAGGTCCTCTGGCGGATAGGAGCAAATACTCGCCCCGTTTACCTCCGACGCCCATTCGCCCGCCGTCTTCTCTTTCTTGCGCTTCTTCAGGCCCGGGACCGTCATCCGACGCCGCGTACTCGGCAAACGCCGCCGCAGCCGGATTCGCTGCGTATCCAGCCACACCTCTTCGCCCGACAGGTTCGCCGTCTCGATATCGGTCTCGGTCTGCTGCCAGGAATACCGGCTCGCCGTCTCCCAGACATCCCAGGCAAAGTTCTCATCCACAATGGACCGTGCGGCAATGGTGATGTCGTACAGCGAGGCCGTCATATCCCGATGCGCCAGTGCGAGATTACGTGTATACCGCGCCAAAAGCCGACGCTGCCAGTGCTGCATGGTCTCGCCCGTATTCACCTGCCAGGCCTCGCCTGCTTCGCGGAAAAGGGCAAACTGGACGCGGGGGCGGTCGATACTGGCGCTATCCACCATGGCTTCCCGAAACAGCTCATACCTTTCCTGCAGAAACGGGTACTCGCTGGTAATCTCACCCAGACAATCCGGATGCGGATTCAGTAACCGAGGCATCTCGCGAAACCGCGATTTCGGCTCATCCTGCGGAACTTCCAGAGCCTCCAGCACGGGATCCAGCAGATTCAGGGAGATCACCACCAGAGTCTCGGCGAACGGGTCTGCACCCTGCAGTTTCCAGGCGATGCCCGCTGCAAACGTACCGCCTTCCTCGCTGCGCGGCTGCGGGTACAGCCGCCAAGCCTGGGTATATTGCTCCAGCGAGATCGTATTCAGCGCACAGGAGTCGGGATACGACGCCCGCAGATGCGGCCGTTCCGCCGAATCGGGGTCAATGAAAACCACTTCGGCCCCAATCTCCCGGGCCGAGCGAATCGCCTCAATGAAGGGATCGACCGGTTCCACCGGGACAAATACCGCAGAAGCGTCCACTTCATCCAGCTCGGCTTTCGGCTTATAAACGTTGTCGCGATAGACGATCACCGAAATTGCGGGCAAGCGATCCGCAGCCTTCAAAAACAGGCTCTCCAGCGTGGCGGGCAGTTCCACCGCCACAACTTGCGGCCGTTGCGCCAGAATCCGGCGGCGCACCTCGGCGGCAAACTCCATTCGGCCCGGCACAACCGGAACCCAGGAGACCTTGCCTCGTTTCAGACTCAGCGGTTCAGGAAGCTGTTCGGGCTCGTCTGGCATAGCGTAACGCTTCCTCGCCCAGTATCTGCAGTACGGACATCTCCAGAGCCAGTCGCTCGTGGGCGGGCTCGGTCGCCAGGCTCTTCAGCTTAATGGCATACCGCGCAATATTGATACCGTCTCTCACACTGTATCGCTCATCCTGCGCATGCGCCTGCTCCAGGAAATCCGCCACGTACTGCAGTACCGCGTCCTCGGCGAACGGAATATTCTCCCGCAGAATCTGTAACTCTTCCTCTTTCTCCGGGAAATCGATCAGAATCTGCGGCTGCAGCCGCGAATGGATATACTCGGGCAATTCAAAAGTAGACGCATCATCGTTCATCGTCGCCACCAGGCGGAAGTTCGCATGAGCTTTGATCTTGATACCAGCCACGATGCTTTCCACATAACGCCGGTTATCCAGCAACGGAGCCAGACTCGCCCAGCTTTTTTCGCTCATTCGGTTGCCTTCGTCCAGAATCGCCACCCCACCCAGAATCATGGCGGAAACCAGCGGCGAAGCTACGTAGCGCAGACTGCCTTCGCCCTCAATCACCGGAGTAATGATCAGGTCTTCGGGCCGGGTATCGAGCGTCGCCTGCATAATGAACACGTCGCGCCCCATGCGCCGCGCTGCCGCATAGGCCAACGTCGTCTTTCCCACGCCGGGCTTACCAATCAGGCGGGGACTCATGGGCACATCAGCCTCGGTCACCACCATCCAGGCGGCCAGCAACTGCCGCATCAGTTCTTCCTGCCCCACCCACCGGATAGCCAGCTCATCGGGATGAGCGAGGTGCAGCGTGACGCCTTCTAAGTGAACTTTCATAATTTTGAACTTTACAGAAGCCTGTCAGTGCTTAAGGTAACAGCCGCATCAGCGGGTCGCCAACCACCACCGTCATCCAGCTAACTGCCGGGAGTCCCATGTAGAAACTCTCTGCCAGATTTCGCCCGGCAGCATAGGCGGGCAGAACAAAATCCGGCCGCGGACAGTACGCCAGAAACGGTTCAAAAACCTGCCCCGAAGCCCCGCTGGCCCCCTCATGGACGTAGTCTGAAGCCAGCGTTTGCGGACTTCCGACCCACCACGATTTCTCATCTTGCCAGCTCCCCACCGTCCAGGCATCGGGCGGCTTGCGGAAACTGCGTCCATCGGTGGAAACGAACTCCGTCGCAATCGCCCCCGGCAGCCAGCCCATGTGAACATTCCGGTTCGTCCGGGCCTTGTCGTTCGAGCCCCAGGAGGCATATCCGATCACGTCGGCTACATTTTCCAGCGTGGCAGGCGTCTCTTCCAGAACCACGCGGCCCTTAGGCAGCAACAGCGCCGCGGTGCGCAGCCACTGGTTCCCGCCCGTGCCGTCGTAGCCTTTCAGATCGATCGCGAAGCGTCCCACATTCCTCGCCCGCAGGGCGCGATCAATCATTCCCTTCACTTCAGAAACTGTCCACGCATCCAGACGCGTCACCAGATACATCGGGAACGTGGGATGGCGAAACGGCGTATCCCTCTGGCGGAAGAACGGATTCGGTATCGGCCCGTCGAGCGGGATCTTCACGCCCCGCATCTTTTGATACAGCAGCGTCAGCTCAGAATCTACGGCCGCACCATCGCTCTGCTGCGCGGACTTCCCGGCCGAAGACCCTATACGAAGGGGAATGCCCATGGTGAGCACGATGTAGAGCACCCGTTCGGTAAGTCCACGCGTCCGCAGACACTCGCCCACCGGGGTCTCGATCTGTTTCCCGTAGATTTCGCGGGCAATATCCTCGGTTACCGCGGTGTCAATGGCACAGACGTTCCGCGACGGAATGGCCCGCTTCTGCTGGTAGTAGTCGCCAATTGCCCGCGATTCGGCCGAGCGCCGGTTCACCACCAGCAGAACATTCTCAGCAGTTTGTGCCCTGGCAGCCGGAATGAACCCGAGCACCGAGAGACAGCAGAAACAAAGAGGTTTCACGGCTCCTTAGGGCAAAGACTTCAGGTACGCCGTGATTGCATCGGCGTCTTCATGGTTCATCGTGTAGTCGGGCATCGGCGGACCAGCTTTGTTACCCCGCGGATTCTTGCCGGTTTCGAGGAACTTCGTCATGCCCGCAACCTGCCAGCGTGCCCACAACGCGCTGGTGGACGTAATGTCCACGCTCTTCGAGTGCCAGCCCATCATCGGAGCGGCGGGAGTGAAATCGAGAGTGGCGCCCTTCATCCACTGGCTCTTAATGAAGTCGCCCTTCTCCGTCTTCGGCGTGTGGCAATCCTGACACTTGGCCACTTCCTCCGCCAGATACTTGCCGCGGGCGATTCTTGCGTCCGCCGAGGCATCCGGGGCCTGCCCGTAGGAGAGTATGGCCGTCAAAGCAAGGCCTGCGAGCATAATTGTTCGGAGCTTCATCCAGTCCATGCTATCAGAGTCGGCTGGAGTGTCAGGTTTGTTAAACTCGGAGCGGCCAGCATCACGTTGTATTTCCATCATGGACTTCGACCAGATACATACGTTTCTAGAAATCGTGCGCCTGAAGAGTTTCTCTAAGGCCGCGCAGACCTGCTATCGCACGCAGCCAGCCATTAGTGCGCAAATTCGCCAGCTCGAATACGAGCTGAAAGCAGAACTTTTTGAACGTTTTGGCAGCCGCATCTCCCTTACTTCCGCGGGCAAGCTGTTCGCCACTTTCGCCGAGCAGATGATGGAGACGCGCCGCCAGGCCCAAAACGCCCTGAGCGAACTGGAATCCACCCCCCGCGGCGAACTCGTGATTGCCGCGAACGAAGCTACTTGTATCTACGTTTTACCCGCCGTCTTCGCCGAGTTCAAGGAACAGTTTCCGGGCATCCAATTGCAGGTAAACCGGTCGTATGGTTCACGCGTCGTGGAAGCCGTAATGGAAAACGTAGCGGATTTCGGTCTCACTCAATTGCCGGTGGCGGAGAAGCGCGTCCAGGTGGTGGAAATCTATCGCGACGAGGTGCACTGCGTGGTCACCGCCGACCATCCTCTCGCCGTCCTGGATAAAGTCCAGTGCGAAGATGTTCAGCCCTATCCCCTCCTCCTGCCGCAATCCGGCCGCACCCGGAGCCGCCTGAATTCCTGGTTTGAGAAGCTGGAAGACGATATCCGCGTCTCCATGGAACTGGATTCCACAGAAACGATGAAGAAGTTTGTGGAGGCTGGCCTTGGTGTTAGTTTCCTTGCTTCCCTGAACTGCGTCGATGAAGTGGCAGAGGGAAAGCTGAAGACAATTCCGCTGGCACCGGAACCCATGATCCGCAAATTGGGGCTGATCTACCGGAAGGACAAAGCTCTGTCCAAGGCCGCGCTTGGGTTCATTCAGGTCGTTCTGGATCATTTTGGTTCAAACACTCGCCCCGCAGTGGAACACTAAAGATCACTATGACTTGCCCGCGCTGCAACAATGAAGTTGGATCGGCTTCTCGTTGCCTTGGCTGCGGTATGCAGTTTGTGCGTCAGGTCGCCGGCTTCATCAAGACTTCGGCGGTAATCATCGCAACCCGCGAGAACGATGTCTTTTACGGCTCGCTGCATGAGGTTCCGGCCCGCTTACGCCTGAAGCTGGAAGCCGCGACCCGAAGCGAAAACTCGGGTACGATTCTAATCGCGGATCAGGCAGGACGCGAACGAATCCTGACCCGTTCCGTAAAAATGGAGCATGAACCTGTCCTGTCGCCGCTTCCGGCTCCAGTCGATAATACGTCATCTCAGTGGGTTCTGTGGGCCGGGCTTGGATTGCTGGCTGCGGCGCTCGTGATCATAATAATGGTGTGGGGAAAATGGCCAAACGGGTAGCGGTATTCGGTGCGCACGGGCAACTGGGCGTCGAGTTGTGCGCGGACTTGAAGCAGCGCGGGTACGAAGTGGTGTCGTTCGCCAGAACGACGCTGGACATCACCAACGCGGAAGCGGTGGAACGGACCCTGGCTGAATTTGAACCGTGGGCGGTCTTCAATGCCGCCGCCTACAACATGGTGGATGTGGCCGAGCGTGAACCGCTGGCCGCTATGGAGGCCAACGGGCTGGCCGTGCGAAATCTGGCTATCGCGTGCCGCCAGACTGACGCGCGTCTCGTCCATTTCTCCACCGATTATGTATTCGACGGCACCGCTGGCCGGGCATACACCGAAACGGACGACGTGCACCCTCTGGGGGCCTACGCGGTCTCCAAACTGGCTGGTGAACTCTACGCCCGGGCTTATCTGGACAAGGCTCTGGTGATAAGAACTTCCGGCGTCTTCGGCATCGGGGCACTAAAGACGGCACGTGGGAACTTCCCGGAGCTGATGCTGCGGCTGGCTCGAGAAGGTAAACCGATCCGGGTTGTGGAAGATCACGTGGCGTCTCCCACCTATGCCCCCGCGCTCGCAGCCAGGTCCATCGATCTCCTCGAAAAAGATCTCTCCGGCATATTCCATGTGGGCGGTGGCCAGGCCATTTCCTGGTTCGATTACGCGAAGCTGATCTTCGAAAAAGCCGGCCTGCAGGCTAACCTCAGCCCAACCGACGCCCGCGAATATAGGACCGATGCACGCCGTCCGAAATTCTCCGCTCTGGAAAACGCGCGCATGAGGGAGTGCGGCATCGCCCCCATGCCCCCGCTGGCAGACGCAGTGGAAGCCTACATCAAGTCCCGCTAAAACGGAAAGGGCCCGATGCTTTCGCACCGGGCCCTTTCACTTATGTTTTACTGCGTCCTAGAACATGATCCGGAGGCCGAAGCGGAAGTAACGCTGATCCAGAATCCGGCCCAGCGGCGCCGTGCTCGTGATCTGCATGAAACCACCCAGATTCTTCACGCTTCCATCCGCGTTAAAAGACGCGTTGGAAACGTTGGCACCGGGGTTAGCGAAGTGCGGTGTATTGGTAGCGTTGAGCGCTTCAGCACGAATCTGAACCTTAATCTTCTCGGTAACCGGGAAGGTACGGAAGAGGTTCAGATCGATATTGGTGCTGCCGGGACCACGGAAGCGGTTGAACCCCAGGGTACCGAAGCGTGCGCCGCTGACCGGAGCAAACGCGGTGGGATCGAAGTACGGATCCCCCAGGCCATTCACGCCACCACCAACCTTGGTGACAGGCTTGACCAGATCTGCCGTCTGCGAGTTGCCGGGGCAGTTGCAGCCGCCCGTAGCAGAGGTAATAGTAAACGGGGTGCCGGAGACGTGACCAAATAAACTGTTCGTGGTCCAGCCGCCCAGAACCTTCGCGCCAACACCGGACTTGAAGTACTGCTTGTCCTTACCAAAGGGCAACTCGTACATGGCGCTGACGTTGAGGTTGTGCGTCCTGTCTGTTCCGGCAGTGTATTTATCGTAGTTGGTGTACTGGGGGATCAGAATGGAGGTAAAGCGCCCGATTTCCTTGGACCATGTGTATGACGTCTGCACCATCAAGCCATTGGAGAGGCGCTTCTTGATCGTGTTCTGCAATGAGTTATAAGTGGAGGACAGGATCGGCTGGTGGACCTGAACGGCCGCAGTCAGGCCGCGCGAGATCAAAGGCTGGCTGGCTGTGCCGCCCCCGAGCAGACCGTAGTTGATGTTGGTGTTCGAGACCATTTTAGCTGCGTGGGAACCGACATAACCAGACTGAACCGTCACACCGCCAGCGAATTCACGCTGCACCGTAATGTTCCAGCTCTGGATGTAGCCGCGGATATAGTTCTGATTGTTGAAGCCGCTGAGCCCACCGGTTCCGGGGGGAACAAAAATTTTGCCGTTGGTAAGGACCGGGCTGGCGATGAGCGGGATACCCGTGGAAAGCGTTCCGGCGGGCGTGAAGGACGACGCGCCATTGATGGTGGCGCCGACCAGATCCGGGTAGGTTTTCAGCTGGTCGCGAGCCATGTTGTCCTGCGACGGAGAGAGCGAGTAGCCGGCCCGGACAACCGTCTTTTCGAATGGGCGGTAGGCAATCCCGAAGCTCGGGGCCAACAGCTTGTGGGAAATCTTGATGCCGCAATCCATCGGTTGCCCCTGGATGCCGCACTGGGTGATCGTGTTGGAGGCGAAGTCATAGACGCTGGTGCCCTTGGTGGCCTGCGTGGGAACAGGGTACAGTTCCCAGCGGACGCCGTAGTTCACAGTCAGCTTGCGGTTCACCTGAAACTGATCACGAACATAGAGAGCATATTCCCATGTGCGCAGGGTTTCAGTCGGCTGAATAAACTGCACCTGGTTGGACATAGTGGTGGGGAGACCGAGGAGATAATCGGCGATCACGTTATGTGCGTTGGCGCCGGGACCGCCGTTCAGGGCCGTTGAGTTGCCGCTGAAGTTGAAAACGTCGGGGTTGGTCTCAATGTGGTTCTGGTGCTGACGGCTAATGTCGATGCCGAAGCGCACGGTGTGCGAGCCCAGCGTCTTGGTGGCGTTGGCAGTGTATTCGAAGATCGGGTCCTTGTATTCGAGGGCCGAGTAGGAATAACCGAACGTAACGAAGCCGGAGAGTGCGAACTGCGGCAGGCCGCCCGCCCACGGGAGAATACCCTTATTCACGCCGGGGATGCCAAGGACATCAGCGCCGTAGCGAACATCTGATTTATTCGGGAAGAGCAACTGGTGCGCCTGGGTGATACCGAAAGTGGCGTCGACCACGAAGGTAGGGCTAACGACGTAAGTCCCGGACCCCGAGATGGCCAGCGTGGCACCATGCTGCAGGTAGTTGCCAGCGCCGGAAGCAGCGAAGCCACCGGAGCCGCCCAGAACCTCACCATAGATAGGAACCTGGAAATTGTAGAAGGGCTGATAGCCCCAGCGACCGGAGAGGCGGAGCTTCTGGCTGGCCGTGTAGTCCACTTTGGTATCGATCTTGTGGAGGTTGTACACGGTCGGCCGGTTCATGTAGAAGTTGTTGTTTACGCCCGGGATGTTGGTGGCGGGGAAGAAGGGAATCATCTTCGCCGTAATCGGGCTAATGCGGCTGGCGGGGATACGATTGCCGACGAACGGCGTCCGCCCCGTTCCGTTGGCTGCGCCGGTGTTGGGATCGTAGATCGGATTCGCGGAGCCAGTGAAATCGCCGCCCAGCTGCGTAGCGCCGGGGATGGAAAGCACACCGGAATCGGCCTGGTTGGCATAATCGCCTTCATAGCTGCCGAAGTAGAAGAGCTTGTCCTTAATAACGTGGCCACCGAGCGAACCACCTGTGTTGTTGTTGACCAGGTGTGGCGGTTTCTTGATGCCCGCCGCGTTGGCGAAGAAGTTATTGGCTTCGAATTTCGCGATGATGTTGTAGCCGAAAGCCGCACCGTGCGTCTGGTTGGAGCCGCTCTTCAGGGAGACGTTTACGGAAGCGCCGCCGGAAAGACCCTGTTCGGCATCTGCAGCACTGGTGGCTACGTTCACGTTCTGGATCGCTTCCATGGACGGAACGAAGGTGGTGTAGTTGGTAACCCAGGGGTTCATGGCGCTCACGCCTTCGATACGGACAGTTGCGGCGGAGGCCCCGGTTCCGTTGAACGAGAAACTCATGGACTTGGAGGGATTGTTGGTACCACCCTGCAACTGGCCTCCGGGAGGCGTTGTACCAGGCACGAGGGCCAGAAGGCCCTCATAGCTGCGGTTCGGTTGCGGCAGCTGTTCCAGCTGTTGCGAGGAGACTTCCGCATGAACGTCCGCACGATCCGTCTGCAGAGTAGCGGCTTCAGCCGTAACTTCCACTTTTTCAGCCTGCGCGCCCACTTGCAACTGCGCATCCACGCGAACCACGTTGTTCTGGTTCACCAGAACGTTTGAGGAAACAAACCCGCGGAAGCCCTGCTTCGCGATTTCGATCTGATAAGTACCTGCCGTAACAGTAGAAATCGTGTAGTTGCCAGCTTCATTACTGCTGGCGGTCCGCACTTCGTTGGTGCCGGTCTGGGTGATTTTTACCTGCGCGCCGGGCACAGCCGCGCCAGTGGCATCGGTCACGTTACCCACCATCGAGCCGAAAAGGGTTTGTGCGTTGAGATTGGGTGCGAAACTGGCCAGCATTGCCATGGCGGCGAGGCTGACAGACAAAAATCGGGCCTGAATATATCTGGACATACGAAAATCACTCCCTGCGTATGAGATGTAAAGCTTTGTGACTCTGAGACCGTGTTGCAACAAAGATATACGGCTGGCAGATCAAAGTCAACCCAAATTTGATACCGAAATTTGATATTTGTCTTGAGTGACGCCCGCCCTCTGCCTGCCGGTACGATTAGCTAGTGCTGCCTCCGCAACCCGACCTGACTGTCACCGGACAAATTCTACTGGCCGTTCTGGTCGCCCTGGCGGCTGGCTATGACATCCGTTTTCGCCGAATCCCCAACTGGCTTGTCCTTTCAGGGCTCACCGTCGGTCTGGCGTGGAATGGCGTCAGCCAGGGAGTCTCGGGGCTCGGCCAGGCCGGAGCGGGTCTGGGCGTCGGATTTCTGCTCTATTTCCCCCTTTATCTCTTACACGCCCGCGGGGCGGGTGACGTGAAGCTGCTGGCGGCTGCTGGCAGCCTTGTCGGTCCCGGCAACTGCGTCTGGCTCTTCCTGCTGACCGCGGTCCTTGGGGGAGTGCTGGCCCTCGTGCTGGTGGTGGTGAAGGGACGTACCGGCCAGACCTTTTTCAACGTTGCCTGGATCCTGCGTGACCTTCTGCGCTTTCGTGCCCCCTACCGCAGCAGCGAAGAGCTGGACGTGAATTCGCCTAAAGGTATGCGCTTGCCGCATGGCGTTTTGATAGCCGTGGGAGCCGCCGCCCTCATCTTCATGGCACAATCGCATCGGGGGTGACATGCGCGTAGCAGTCATTGGTGGAAGCGGACATATTGGAACCTGGTTGACGCCACGCCTGGTGGAATCAGGACACGAGGTGATCTGCGTCAGCCGGCGACAGCGTCAGCCGTACCAACCCCATGGCGCGTGGACGCAGGTGTCGCACGTTGTCGCTGACCGGTCAACAGAAGAGGCCGAAGGTGATTTCGGGCGGCGGATCGCGGCGATCGGGGCAGACGTGGTGATTGACCTCACCTGCTTCACACCGGAAAGCGCCCGCCAGATGGTGGACTCCCTCCGTGGCCGGGTACAACACTTCTTGCATTGCGGAACCATTTGGGTTCACGGCCCCAGCGTGGTGGTGCCGACCACGGAAACCCAGCCGCGCCGTCCCTTCGGGGATTACGGCAATCGCAAGGCCGCCATTGAGGAATACCTTTTGCGGGAAGCGCGGCTCAACGGCTTCCCCGCCACCGTCATCCACCCTGGCCACATCGTCGGGCCCGGCTGGACGCCGCTGAATCCGCAAGGCAACTTCGACCCGCACGTCTTCTTCCGCCTGGCCGCCGGAGAAGAGGTCACGCTGCCGAATATCGGCCGTGAAACCGTCCACCATGTCCACGCCGACGACGTGGCGCAGGCGTTCCAGAAGGCCCTGGAGAACCGGGCCGCGGCGCTGGGCGAAAGTTTCCACGCCGTCTCCCCCGCCGCCGTGACGCTGCTCGGATATGCCGAAGCTGTGGCCGGCTGGTTCGGCCGCGAGCCGAGCCTCCGGTTCCTCCCGTGGGAAGAGTGGCGCAAAACGGTACCAGAATCCGATGCCGCCAAAACCTGGGACCACATCGCGCATTCCCCGAGCTGCAGTTCTGAAAAAGCCCGCAAGGCGCTTGGCTATGCCCCCAGATATTCGTCTTTCCAGGCTGTCCGCGAAGCGCTCGACTGGATGATGGCCCACCGCTAAGATTCCGCTGACGCTGGTCACCCACCCGTAGCAGGGGTAAAAACCCAAGCCTGACGGTGCTCCCCGCTACTTCACGGTCGGCGCGGGCTTATCGAAGAAATCGGTGGCGTCCTGGGATCCGTAATAGGGATACGTATCAAATTTGTCGCCCCTGCCCAGGGCTCTCGGATCCTTCCAGGCGTTCAGCTGCGAGTCCAGCTCCGCCGCTAATCGCGTCTTGATCGCCGCCCTTGCAGGCTCGCCCACCAGATTCTTCTGCTCTGCCGGATCAGCCCGAAGCTCGTAAAGTTCTTCGGCCGGGCGCCTGCCAAACCCCAGTTCAAACAGGTTCGCGACCGAGACTTCGCCCCGGTGGTCCATCATGTACTGCTTCGTCAGCCCCGGATCGATATCGCGATACGCGTTCGCCGCCTTCGTATCCACCCCAACGGGATAGCGCTCCGGACGATAGTTGCGGACATACAGGAACTCGCGGGTTCGTATAGACCGCATCGGGTAGCCGGCCGTGCTGTCGGGCTGCGCGAGGGTATGCCGCTCGCGCCCCGAAAATACCCGGTCCCGGCGGGGATCAACAAACCCCGACTGCTTCCCCGTCAGGATATCGAGGAAACTGCGTGCGGTCATCGCCGACGTTGGCTGCAGACCCGCCGCCTGCAGAAAGGTGGGAGCCAGATCGGGCAAACTAACAAAGTCGTCCACAACCCGTCCGCCCGGAACCTTCGAGCCCCACCGAACTGCCAGCGGAACGTGGGTACCGTTCCCATAAAGGTTGGCCTTCGCGCGCGGGAACGGGAGGCCATTATCTCCGGTGACTACAATGAGCGTATTGTCGAGTTCGCCCGCTTGCTCCAGCATGCGGAGCATCCGCCCCAGATGCGTGTCGAACCACTCAATTTCCAGAGCGTAGTCGAGCAAATCACCACGAACCTCGGGTGAATCGGGAAGGCCGGTCGGGATCCGCACGTCCGCCAGACGCTTCCCTGCCCTGAGGCCAGACCCCACCTCGTACGTCCGATGAGGCTCATGCCCGCCGTACCAGAAGCAAAAAGGCTGGCCAGCCGTCCGGCCGCCAAGGAAATCTTCGAAATTCCTGGCGTAGTCGAGCTTTGAAATGTCTCTATTGGCAAGCTCAGCGGTTCGCTGGTTGAACTCCGGGCCAGCCGGATTGCGAGTACGTCCCCCCGCCTGGTAGTTACCAGGACCCCAGCCTTTACCCGTAAAGCCCACACTGTATCCCGCTCGCTCCAGAAGGTCCGGATAGACCTCAAACTTGGCGGGGAGCGCACTCCAAAGATCCCCGCCACTCTCCAGCCGGGCGAACCATTGTCCAGTCAGGATAGAACCGCGCGATGCCGTGCAGGTGGGTGCCGCCGTGTGCGCCTGCCGAAACAGCACGCCTTCCCGGGCAATCCGGTCAAAATTGGGGGTTTGGGCTGTCTTATCGCCGGCGATGGAGGCAAAAGGCCACGACCAGTCGTCGGCAATCGCGAACAGAATGTTCGGGCGGGGCGAAGTTGCCGCGCCACCAGCCTGAGACGCCAGCGCAGCGGTAGCAGTGCCGAGAAACGCACGGCGGGTTTGGGTTGGAACAGACATCGGTTCCAACAGTTTACAAGTTATAGGGAGACACAACAGGATACTGGCGGAGAGGAGGGGATTTGAACCCCTGGTACCTCTTTAAGAAGTACGACGGTTTAGCAAACCGCTGCTTTCGACCACTCAGCCACCTCTCCGCGAGGTGTACAGGCCGTACTTCCGTATGGTAGCACGCGAGTTGAAAAACGGGACACAGCCCCGCGCTTTTAGCCAGCCCGTCCTCGTTCGATACAATGCCAAGATAACGTCCAGGACCAAGTCCCAAAACGTTTCAGGAGACGGATAACCTGCATGTGGATCGTTCGACTCGCCCTTACCCGGCCCTACACCTTCGTCATCATGGCTCTGATGATCACACTGCTCGGCGGTGTGTCTATCTATACGATGCCTGTCGATATCTTCCCGATCATCGACCTGCCGGTCCTCAGCGTCGTTTTCAACTACAACGGCCTGTCGGCTGAAGAGATGGAAAAGCGCGTGGTCGCGCTGTTCGAGCGTCAGGCGACCTCGAACGTGAACGACATCGAGCACATCGAGTCGCAATCGTATAACGGCGTTTCCATCCTTCGCCTCTACCTGCAGCCGAACGCCCGCGTCGAACTGGCGCAGGCCCAGGTAGTGTCGGGTACACAGACGGCGCTGCGCATGATGCCGCCGGGCATGTTCCCGCCCTCGGTTGTTAAATATGACGCCTCCAGCGTGCCGGTCCTTCAGTTGGGCCTTGGCAGCAAAACCCTCAGCGAACAGCAGCTTTTCGATTACGGCAGCAATTTCGTTCGGCTCGGCCTCGCCACCGTCCAGGGCACAACGATCCCGGGGCCCGCAGGCGGCAAATTCCGCATGATCATGGTCGATCTTGACCCTGAAGGCATGTACGCCAAGAGCGTTTCGGCCACCGACGTCTCGAACGCCCTGAACCTGCAAAATCTGATCCTCCCGGGTGGCTCCGCCAAGTTTGGCGGTCGCGACTACACCATCCGAATGAATTCCAGCCCCCGCGCGATAGACGATCTCGGGGGATTACCGGTGAAGGTAGTCAATGGCGCGGTCGTCTATATGAAGGATGTCGCCAATATCCGCGACGGTTCGGCAGTTCAGACCAGCATGGTCCGTGTGGACGGCAGCCGCGGCTCGCTGATGACCATCATGCGCAACGGCCGGGCTTCCACCATCGACATCGTGAACTCGGTGAAAGCACAACTGAAGAAGATCGCCCTGACCCTTCCTCCCGAGTTGGAACTGCGGCTGTTGGCCGATCAAAGCATCTTTGTGCGCGCCTCTATTGAAGGGGTTGTTCGCGAAGCGGTCATCGCCGCCTGCCTCACCGGCATGATGATTCTGCTGTTCCTGGGCAGCTGGCGGAGCACGATTATCGTTTGTGTCTCCATTCCACTGTCGATTCTGACCTCGCTCATCGTACTCAACCTGACCGGCCATACCATTAACGTGATGACGTTGGGCGGCCTCGCCCTGGCTGTCGGAATCCTGGTGGATGACGCCACTGTCGCCATTGAGAACATCCACCGCAACATGGGCATGAAGAAACCGCTGGTGCGGGCTGTCCTTGATGGTGCGCAGCAAATCGCCGCTCCTGCCCTGGTTTCCACGCTCTGTATCTGCGTGGTGTTCGTCCCGGTGTTGCTGCTGAACGGCGCCGCGCGGTTCCTGTTTACCCCCATGGCCCTGGCGGTCGTCTTCGCCATGCTGGCTTCGTACGTGTTGTCCCGGACGCTGGTCCCCAACATGGTGCACTATATGCTCGGCCCCGAAATGAAGCTGTACCTGATGGGGGAACATGGCGAATCGGCCGGCGGCACAGGCCTGATCTGGAGCGCACACTACATCTTCAATAACGCTTTTGAGCGGATGCGGGCCTTCTATACCGGGTTGCTCGATTGGTCCCTGGATCACGCAAAGATAGTGCTGGGAGCTTTCCTGCTGTTCTCTCTCGGCTCGCTGGGGCTCATCAATTTCATCGGCAGCGACTTCTTCCCCACCGTCGATTCCGGCCAGCTGCGGCTGCACGCCCGGGCTCCCGCCGGCACGCGACTCGAAGAAACCGAAGTCGTGTTCGCCAACATTGAAGCGGAAATCCGAAAAGTGATTCCGCCAAGTGAACTCGAAACGGTGATCGACAGCATCGGCCTCCCCGCAGGCGGCTCAAGCCTGGCCTACGGCGATATCCCGACGATTGGGGTCAGCGACGGTGAAATCATGATTTCGCTCAAACCGGACCGCAAGGGCGGTACCGCCGAATACACCACTGCGCTGCGCAAGCGCCTCAACCAAGCCTTCCCCGATGTGGTCTTCTTCTTTGAAGCTGCCAACATCACGAACCAGATCCTGAACTTCGGCCTCCCTGCCCCCATCGATGTCCAGATCGGCACCCGCAATACGGAAGCCGGGATCGCCATCGCGCGGCTCGTGGAAGCGAAGCTCTCTAAGGTCCCCGGCGCCGCCGATGTCCATATTCACCAGGTTCTGGATTATCCGGAAATCACCGTCAATGTGGACCGCGAAAAGGCGGGGCAAGTTGGCCTCACCCAGCGCGACGTCTCGAACAGCATGCTGATTTCGCTCAGTGGCTCGGGCCAAATTGCGCCCACCCAATGGATGAACTGGCAAACGGGCGTCAACTATCAGGTTGCCGTGCAGACGCCCCAGCGCCGCATCGATTCCATTGACGCGCTGCTGCGAACTCCCATCGCGCCCCTGAGCGGCTTCTCGGCACGTACGCCGGATGCCTCCATGGGGACCTCCGGCGCGAACGCCGCCTCCATCAGCGCGGGCCCCAACCAGGCAACTTCGGCCTACGGCAATCTGGCAACCGCCAACCTCGCCGGCAACGCCCAGATCCTTTCAAACCTCGCCGGAACGCAGCGCACCACAGCGCCGCAGATCGTGAACCACTACAATTCCGTGCCTGTCTACGATGTCTACGCCAATATCGATCACCAGGACCTCGGCAGCGTAACCGCCGCCGTAGAGAAAATCGTCAGAGAAGTAACACCGAAACTGCCGCGCGGGGCCACTATTGAAATCCGCGGGCAGGCTGCCACCATGAAATCCGCCTTTACGCGCCTTGGCCTGGGCCTGATCTTCGCCATTATCCTCGTCTACTTCCTGATGGCGCTGAACTTCCAGTCCTGGCTGGACCCCTTCATCATCCTCTCCGCTCTGCCGGGGGCGCTGGCAGGCATCATATGGATTCTGTTTATAACGCAGACAACCTTCAGCGTGCCCTCCCTGATGGGGGCCATTATGTGCATCGGCGTGGCCACAGCGAATAGTATTCTGGTGGTCGTTTTTGCGAACGACCAGCGACTCGAAGGCATGAACGCCCGTGAGGCGGCACTTTCGGCCGGCAGCACGCGCATCCGGCCGGTCGTCATGACGGCGGCGGCAATGTTGATCGGAATGGTCCCGATGGCACTGGGCTTGGGCGAAGGCGGTGAACAGAATTCACCGCTGGGACGCGCCGTAATCGGCGGTCTCCTTTTTGCCACTTTCACCACGCTGTTCGTAGTACCGGTGGTCTACAAGCTGTTGCGCCGCAAGGCACCAGTGGATTTTGACCAGCAGATTGAAGAGGAAGAGCGCGCCGACGTGAACATCTACCTGACAGAAGGACAAGCGTGACCGAAAACCGCATGGAGCAGGACGACCAGAACGAAAATCAACTGAGAGCGGAAATCGCCTCGCTCCGCAGCAAGGTGGCTGAGCAGGAAAAGCGCCTTTCCCGCGACAAACCGGCCCATCAGAAAGTAAGCCGACCCTCAGGCGTCGTCATTTTTATCCTGGTCGTGCTGGCGGTCGGAGCCTCAGTTGCCGCGTTCTTTCTGGGCTATTTGCCGAACAAGGAACGTCAGGCACAACTGGTGGAGCGGGCGAAAGATGACAACGCGCAGGACCTGCTGGTCAACGTGACCCAGGCTGGAAGGGCCTCCGGAACTTTTCAACTGGTTCTGCCAGGGAACATCCAGGCCGTTACAGAAGCGCCGATCCTGGCGCGTGCCACCGGGTATCTAAAGCGGCGTCTGGTCGATATCGGAGATCACGTGAAGGAAGGCCAGTTGATGGCTGAAGTGGACGCCCCGGAACTGACACAACAGGTACAACAGGCGGTGGCAAGTCTGGAACAGGCACGCGCCGTGCAGGAACAGGCGAATGCCAGTCTGGAACAGGGCAAGGCCAACGAGCAACTCGCGCGCACCACGGCCGAGCGCTACGCGGCACTGGTCCAGCGGGGAGCGGTCTCCAAACAGGAAAACGATAACTTCCAGGCTCAGCACGCAGCCCAGAAAGCCAATGTCCTGGCGCTGGGGAAGGCGGTGAACGCCGCCCGCAGTTCCGTGAACGCGGTTCTGGCCAACGTGGCGCGCCTCAAGGAAGTGGAGAGCCACCAGAGAGTGACTGCCCCCTTTTCCGGAGTAATCACGGTCCGCAATGTGGATACCGGCGCGCTCGTGAATGAAGGCAGCACGCTGCTGTTCCGCATCGCACAGACGTCGCGGGTTCGCACCTACATCAACGTGCCTCAGGCGGAAGCCGCCGGCATGAAGGTCGGAGTAAAGGCCACCATCAAGGTGCCTGATCTGCCTTCGAAGGATTTCGTCGGCACCATCACCCATACCGCAGATGCGCTCGACCCCTCCAGCCGTACCCTCCTGGCCGAAGTCCAGGTGGATAACGCGGACAACCTGCTGATGCCCGGCATGTACGCCCAGGTTCTGTTTAAGACGCCGCGACGCGAACCGCCCGTCGTGGTCCGCGCCGAAGCTCTGCTGATTCGCGCGCAGGGCCCGCAGGTCGCCCAGGTACGTCCCGATAATACGATCCACATCAAGCTGGTGAAGCTCGGCAGAGATGCCGGCGAATCCGTGGAAGTACTCGAAGGCCTTGACGAAGGTGACGTGGTGGTGGTGAATGCGGGTGACCGGGTGCTGGAGGGCGCGAAGGTGAAAACTGTTCTGCTCAAAACGCCGGGGCGCGGACAGGCCAAGTGATCTCCAGGCTTCCCGAGCGGATTCCACTGGCTGGCCGTTACGCCACGCTGGTGCCGCTCGACCCCGCGGCCCACGTAGAGGATCTCTGGCCTCGCCTGGGTGGCGAAGAAAACGCGGCGTTATGGACCTGGATGCCGGACGGTCCATATCTGTCAAAGGCCGATCTGCAGACTGGCTTACAGGCGAAGGCTGCCGCGCCCGACCCTCTGTTTTTCACGATACTCGATGCGCCCACCGGACGAGCCCTCGGCCTGGCCTCGCTCATGCGCATCGACCCGAAACACGGCGTGATTGAGGTCGGGGGCATCATGTTCAGCCCCGAGCTGCAGAAATCGCGCATCGCCACTGAAGCCATGTACCTGCTGGCCAGTTATATCTTCGAAAGCCTGAAGAACCGGCGCTATGAATGGAAATGCAATGCGCTGAACGAACCCTCCCGGCGAGCAGCCCAGCGCCTCGGCTTCCAGTTCGAAGGCATCTTCCGGCAGCACATGATTGTCAAGGGGCAGAATCGCGATACGGCCTGGTTCTCCATGCTCGACAGCGAGTGGCCCGCCCGCAAGGCGGCATTCCGGAAGTGGCTCAACCCTGCCAATTTCGATGCGGACGGCATGCAACTTAGCCCTTTAGCGTAGTTGCTGCAAGGCACGCGGACGCACCCCGGGATCTTCGTCCCGCGCCGCCCGGACCGTGGCAGAGCGGGTAGTCAGGCACCCGGCATCCAGAAGGGTTCTGCAGCGGCCACGAACTCAATCGGCACTTCGGTGATAAAGCCTTTCAGCCAGTCCGCGCAATACTTCATGCCACCCTGCTCAGAGGGGATGTGGCCCAGAATAATCAGCGCCTTCTTCTGCCCCGCAGTAATCGCATCGGCGGCGTATTCCACCATCTCCCACTCGCGGGACTCTCCCACAATCAGCGCGTCAATATTTGAATTGGTAAAGCCCCGGAAGCCGCCGGCATAACCCCAGTTGGCGGCAACTCTCCGGATCGGCAACTTCGGATCACCCACCACGCGCATGGCTTTGATACCCAGCTTACCCTTGATTTGCCCGGCGAAATCGGAGAGCGACAGGCCCTCGAAAATGTACTGCCGGGGATTCTGTGCGTCTACATTCTTCGTCCACCCCAGTTGCTCCGTCATGCCCGTAAAGATACCGTCGGGCCGGTGCGCATGCCAGTGATCGTGAAAGCGCATCACCACCATCTTGTTCTTATCCAGAAAGTCCTGCTTGAAGCGGTAGACCGGATCATCTTTGAGTGCGTCGGTCTTATCTTCATGCGCATAGAACGTCGGCTCATGCGTGATCACGAAGTTCTTCCCCGCCGCAGCCGCACGCTGGCAGACATCGAGCGTCGCCATCATCGTAGTGGCGATGCCGGTGACAGGCGTATCCAGGCTGCCGGACTTGATGGTGTCCACCGTCTCCGCGCGCCACGGCACGCCGACGTTTTTCTGAATTCGTTCCAGCACGTCCTTCGCCGTTAAACCCGCACCCTGCAGGCTCTGTGAGACAGCCAAAGCCCCCGCCGAAGCTGCCATGAACTGACGTCTGGTGGATTCCATATGGGCTTCAGTTTATCAGGAGCCAAACACAAACCAGCCCGGTAGAGGCGATCTCCCGCGTAGCCCCGAGTGCCAGGCCCGAGCGGAGCGTCATCCAGGGGGACAGGTGCAGCAGGGGAGGCAACAGAGAGCCAGGTTGTCGCCTTCTGAGCTTCCGCCGTGCGTTCGGGGCGAATGGAGGGGGCGTTGAAGGGCAACGCGCTGGAACTGGAAGGTGGCTACGGGATATCTCGATCCGGGGCTGGCGCGCAAGGGTGATCGAGAGGGCGCGGCGGCTGAACCGAATGCCGGGCCCGTGGCGGTGCCGGTACTGGCTGGAATTTGGTGGTACGGGGTCGAATGCCCCCCAGTGAGGCCGACGCTGCATAAAAAAAGGTGCGCGCCGTGTTGAGCGGCGCGCACCGGTTGGACTTGCGTTTTGTGGACTGAAGATCAGCAGAAGCCTAGAAGGCTACGCGGAGCTCCAACTGAATGCTGCGCATGTTTGCAGCGGAGTTTGCGGCGCCGAAGCCCGCGTTTTTCGGCAACTGGCGGCCCGACGCGATGGAACCGTCAGCATTGTACTGACTGTTCTGCAGCGCCATGGCCGTCGGGTTGTTGAACGTTGCCGTCCCGTTGCGACCGTTAAGAATCACGGCGTTAAGGGTATTGAAGATGTCCGCACGGAACTCGAAGCGACGCGATTCCTGGAACTTCCAGAAGCGGAATCTCCGCACAATGGAGTTATCCACGTTTTTGATCGCGCAGCCGCGCAGGTAGTTGCGGCCTGATTCCAGGCCTACGCTGCCGTAGGCAGGCCCCGTTACCGCCGAGGCCTTGAACTGGTTGAAGGGGTCGCTCGAGCATCCGCTGCCCAGGCCGCTGCCCAGGACCACTCTGCCGCTGTAGTCCGGAGAACCGGTCAGGTTCACGTTGTTCCCATTCGAGTTGTAGCCGTAGCCCAGATTGTATGCCGTTCCGGACGCTGCCGTCAGAATGCCGGAAAGCTGCCAGTCCTTCGTCAGCTGACGAACGAAACCGCCCATGGTTTTGAAGCCGGTCGGTTCCCAGGTCGAGTTGACTTTCAGGAAGTGCGGACGACGGTCCAGCGTTTCGTTTAAGGCTTCATACGCCCCCTGATCGGAGCGCACCGAAATCGATCCATCGGAGTTATGCGTGTAGCGATAGATGAGCCCGGTGTTGCCTTTCAGCGAGATTCCATACGTGTAGGCCGCCGCGAAGGAAACTCCATGAGCGAATCGCCGGTTCAGGGTTACCTGCATCGAGTGATAGGTGTCATGGAAGCTCGTCGTATTCTGATTGATGGTGCCCAGACCTGCGTAGGGACGGAGCAGGTTTGTTGTGTAAGCCGACCCACCCGGAATGCTCGGCGTGCCGAGAGTCGGATCCTGATACTTGGGCAGAAGCGCCGCGCCAAGGTCAACTGCGTTCTGGTTTTGCAAGTCGCCATTCTGCAACGCTCCCAGCCGGTTGTAGCCGTGGTTGCCCACATAGGAAACATCGGCGACCAGCCCCATGGGGAGCTGCTTCTGGAGTCCAACGTTCCACTGGATTGACGACGGAACCTGGGCGTGGTACTGGAAGGTGACCAGTGACGGTATCGGCAGCGGGCTCAACCCGCCCTGGCCGAGCGACGCCAGATTCCCGTTGCGCAAGTCCGAAGCCGTTGCGGCCGGTGGATTGCCCGGAGTCGAGAAGACCGTATTGCCATCGGGCCGGTCGTAGAACAACCCACCGCCCCCGCGGATTACCCAGTCGGACTTCCCTGTCACGTCGTACGCAAAGCCGAACCGGGGTGCGAACACCACTTTTGGCCAAACGTAATTCGTCTTCTCGATGCCTTTACCAGCAGCTACGATACCGTTCAACGTAGTGCCCGTGCCGGGAATAGGAGTGCCGATCAGCACCTGCGTGTTTGCCGCGCCGGCAGCCGATACAATCTGCCCGGTGAGCGGATTCTTGGCGTTACGAGCGTTGCCCGAACAGGCCGACGCACCGTTGTTACAGCCAGCTGTATAGAGAACGGGGGCGTTTGCAGCCTTCCACTGTTCGGCGAAGAAGTTCGACGCCGTGCCATTAATGTCATACTGCGGGCCCTGATTCACAAGGCGCAGGCCGTAGTCCAGCGTCAGGCGGCTGTTCACTTTCCAGTTATCCTGGACAAAGCCTTCAATCTGGTTGTAAACCATGTCGCCTTCGATGAACTTGGACATCTGCTGGTACTGCGTGAAGATTCCGAGCGCGGCGTTCGAGTAGCCAAAGCCGCTGTCCAGAATATTGGTCGTGTCATTGCCGAAGTTCACGTTCCCCTGGAAGCTCGCGCTGGTGCCAATGTTCTGCGCTTTGTAACTGTGGTTGAGGTAGGCTCCTGCCTTCAGCGTGTGGCTTCCCATGATCTTGGTTACGTTGCCGGCAATATCCTGGGTCTTGTTGATGTTCAGCCAGCCGGGGAATTGCAGGTTCGGCGGTGCCGCCCCGATGAGGCTGCCCCAGCTGAAGATCGGCGGCAGGTTCACGCTCTTACCGTCCCAGAACACAGGCTTCTCTTTCTGCAGCACCGTGTAATCGTAGTAAGCGGGATCCACCACTCCGGCATCCTTGTACAGCATCGGGAAGCCCCCGAGAGTGTTCAGCCGGTTCGACGCTGGGCTCGTGTCGAGACCGCCGTTGTTGCCGCCCGCCAGTTGGTTCTTGATGCTTCCATAGGTCACTTCAAGGAACGTGGTGGGAGAGATCGTCCAATCGAAGGTAGCCCCGAGATTGGTGATGATCGGATACGGTACGTAGGCGTCGTTGAAACCGGGGAGAGACCCGATCTGAACTACCGGACGCTGAAGCTGGCCGGAGTACTTACCGGAGATGCGAACATTCGGCGTGAACTGATAATCGAGGCGGACGACAGGTTGCTGCGTCAGTTGATTATAAGCGGCCGGGTTCTGCTGGTAGTTATAGTTGGTGCCCGCCGCCTGCGCGATATTCGGCAGGGCGTACTGATTGAGCACTGCGACGCCGGGAGCATACAGGCGGCTCTGCGGGACGATCTTCCCGGGGAAGGGCTGCCCGACGGTGGCGTCTGTGATGGAATTCAGCAGATTGCCGTTCTGGTCGGCGCTTTGCGAGAAATTACCCTGGCGTTCCAGAGCGGAGGGCAAGCGCAGCCGGACGACGTTACCGCTGTTGGCGAGGATTCCCTGCGGTCTGTATTCGTGGGCGTAGAAGAAGAAGAACTTGTTTTTTCCGTCGTACAGTTTGGGGATGGAGACGGGTCCGCCAATCGTGTAGCCGTAGGTCTTCAGAGCGGTGAACACCGGTGTGTCGCCGTTTTTCTGGGCAACCCACGACCGGGAATTCCAGGACGTGTCGGTGAAGATGCCGTAGCCTGCGCCGTGGTACTGATTGCCGCCCGACTTGGTGACGGCGGTGATCTGCATACCGCTGGACCGGCCGTATTCAGCCTGGTAGCCCTGCGTAAGAACCTTGACTTCGCCGATGGATTCGATGTTCAGCGAGAGCATCTGGCCGTTATTGCCAGTGTCCATGGCCGAGACGCCATCCATCATGATGTTGTCCTGGCTTTGGCCACCGAGGCGCGCAGTGCTGCCGGTGCCGATTGAGCCGTCAACTCCCGGCGTAAAGGCCACAGCGTTAAAGAAGTTGCCATGCTGGATGGGCAGGCTCTCGATTGCCTTGGTATCAATCGCGTAGGAGCGCTCGCCGCTTTGTGTTTGCAGAAGCGCCTGCTCGGCGCTGACCGTTACGGTGTCGGTGGTTCCGCCGACCTGGAGTATGATCTGGGGGACGCCTACACGGTCGCCGCCCGAAACCGCGATACCCTTTACCACGGAGGTTTTGAAGGCCGGTGCGGTGACTTCGACGCTGTACGTGTCGGCCTTGATGTTCGGGATCACGTAGTCGCCGCTGTCATTGGTCTTGACGGCGGAACTCTTCGTATTCTGTGATTCGCTGATCAGAACCACCTGTGCAGCGGGAATGACAGATCCCGACTGGTCTACAACTCGCCCGGTTACGCTGCCGGTCGTGACCTGTGCCAGTGCCCCGAAGGGCAACAGACAAAGGGCCGCGACTAGACAGCCGGACATCCTGCTGATATTTCGTATCACGTTAATCTTCGTCTCCTTTTCATTCGCGATCTCCCCCATGGGTGCCTCACGGCGCCACGAAGACGAACGCCTTAATCAAAGCCCCTGGAGGCTTTGACAGGACTTAGAATGCAACTGGAACTGGTGAACAACCCTAAAACCAATGCCCCGCACAAAGTGTCTCCAATTTTATTTCATAACCGTTACTAAATCAAGGGTTTTGAGCAAATTGGCAGCCCGAACGATAGCTCCCCTGGCAGATTCGCTGCTTTAACGTTAACTGCGCCCACGGCAGGCTGACCTGGAGCCACGCACACCGCGACATCACCAGGGCGCGTTGCTGTAAGCGATGCTGTTGTCCCTTCCTCGTGCTAGCCTGATCAGCATGCGCAGACGTGCGTTTCTCCGGGTTGCGGCGGCGGTCGCCGTAGTGCCTTGTCGCGGTGTCGCCCAGCGTCGCGAGGCCCTCGATGGGGTGACGCTCGACGCGGCGGCGCGTGCTTACCGGGTCCACCCCGGCGGCAGCATCCAGGCGGGGCTTGAGGCGGCCGCGAAGGATCCGGCCAACAAGACAGTCTACGTCCACGCCGGGACTTATCAGCCGCGGGCGCACGGGCAGGCTTTGATCTGGTTCAACAGGCGCCACGACGGCATTACACTGGAAGCCGTTGGCGAGGTGGTGCTGACCGCCGCCAATCCGGCCGTCGCCGACAAGAAAGCGGCAAGCTTCCCGGCGATTGTCAATCACGTCGTCTATTTCGGCGACGGAATATCGCCCAAGACCGTGCTGCGCGGCTTTCGCATCACCGGTGCGAACAACTACACCACCGGTACCGGCAGAATCTCGCCAATCGAATCGGATGATGTACCCAAGACGCCGTTCTTCTATCTGGATGGCGGCGGCATCAAGATCTATGCCCGCTCCTGGCCAACCATTGAGCGGGTGGAGGTGGTGGGCAATTGGACCAGCCCGTGCGGCGCCGGTGTGTCGGTGGAGCACCTCGGCCAGATGCTCGACGCCGCGGTGTTCCGCGACTGCATCTTCCGCGATAACCGCACCCAAGTCACCGGTGCGGCGTTCGACCTTTTGCACGGCAGCCGCGCAACTCTGGACAACTGCCTGTTTGTCGGCAACATCGCGAATGTCGGCGTGGACTACATCGGCCTGCTGACAGGAGGCGAGTATCACGCGGAGCATGGCTCGGGCGCGATGTCGGTGTTCGAGAAGTCCCGGGCGGAAGTCACGCGCTGCACCTTCACCGGCAACTGGGCCGGCGTCGACGACAACGGCACGGGCAGCACTTACGTGAAGTCGATCTTCTGGAACAACACGTTGAAGGGCGGCATCTCGACGGGGGCGCGCTACGAGATCGACATCACCAGTGGCGGCGGCGTGCGGGAGTCGTTCATCCACGGCGAGACGAACGACCTGCGGGGGACGATTGATCGGGCGGTGAACACCTTTGACGGGCCGGATCCGCGCTTCGACGCGCAGTTCGTGCCGCAAGCGCCGGAGTACCGGGCCGTGGGCTACCGGCCCGTGGCCGCCGCATCGCGTGCCCGCACCAGCCTTCCCTGAATGTGGGCAGGTTGTTAACCTGCGGCCCATTGCCAAGCGGCCCAACAAGCGGCCCCACACGAAAATGTCCCGGGGGTTTTGTGATGTTATTCTCGAATCCAGGGTGGTTTTCATGTCTCGTGTGCTCGTGTGTTTGCTGCTGGTCCTCGTGGTCTTTGCCCCCGGCCAGGTACCTACTTCCACGGCTGTCCCGTTGCGGATCCTGGTACTGAATTCAGCCGAGGAGCTGACTCGCATCCGGGCAGAGCTCGTCGAAAAAGGCGCTGATTTCGCCGTGCTCGCCCGCGAGAAATCCGTGGATGCCACATCGCTGGATGGTGGCCTGCTGGGCCAGGTAGACCCCTCTACACTACGTGCCGAGATCCGAACCGCTTTGCAGGGGCTCGGCCCCGGGCAGATTTCGCCGGTGTTCCGGCTTCCTTCCGGTTTCGCCATCGTCAAGGTGCTGGCCCCGGACGAACTAGCCGGAATCACAGAGTTCCAGCGCGCCCGCCAGGCAGCCCTTCGCGCCGAGGGCAACATCCGGTTTGACGTGAACATCAGCGGGTTCAGCGAAGCGGCGGCAGCTCTGGCGAGCTTCCCTAAGCCTGCCAACTGGAATACCGATCTGAAACTCTCCTGCTCCCTGCGGCAGCAATCGTTCGCAGATTTGAAGGCCCGCGCAAAGAAACTGGCCGCAGAAGCAGACGGGGCCGGCCACTCCCCCGCCGATTCCGTAGCGTTGCGGCTCGGCCTGGCGCAGGTACATGCCTATCAGGGAGAGATGGATTTGGCTATCGCCCAGTTCGAAGCGGCTCTCCGCACCGCATCGCGCGGGGCACCGAAGCTGCTACCCGAGGTAGAAGAGATGCTGGGCGTGGCGTACCTGCACCGGGCGGGAGCGGTCAACGACGTATACCGCCATCCTGGGGAACTCTGCCTCTTTCCGCTTCGTCCCGGAGTCAGTTACCCCAAGACTGCGGATTCGCAACAAGCCATCCAGCACTTCCTTGCGTCGCTCAAGCTGCGGCCTAAAGATCTGGAGACGCAGTGGCTATTGAACCTTGCCTACATGACGCTGGGCAAGTATCCGGCCGGTGTGCCCAAAGAGCACCTGTTGGCACCTTCGCACTTTGAATCTGCCGAAGACCTTGGCCGCTTCACTGATGTGGCGCCGCGTGCGGGCCTCGGCGGAGTTAATTTTGAAGTGGGCGGCCTGATTGTCGACGACTTCGACAACGATGGTCTCTTCGATATTGTCACTTCCAACTGGGACTTTTGCGCGCCCATGCATTTCTTCCACAACAACGGCGATGGCACGTTTGCCGACCGCAGCGCGCAATCGGGGCTGGCCGCCCAGCTGGGTGGGAACAACATTATCCAGACCGATTACAATAACGACGGCAAACTGGATATCCTGGTCCTGCGCGGCGGCTGGGAAACGGCCATGCGGAAATCGCTGCTGCGCAACAACGGGAACGGCACCTTCACCGATGTCACCGTGGAAGCCGGTCTGGGCGAGCCCACGACCACGGAATTTGGCGTATGGGTGGATATCAATAACGACGGCTTCCTCGATCTGTATGTGGGCAACGAAAACGAGCCGAATCAGCTTTTCCTGAATAACGGCAACGGGACATTTAAGGACATCTCAAAGTCGTCGGGAACGAATCTGTCACTGCTGACGAAGGCTGTGGTGGCGGTCGATTATGACGGCGACGGCTATGCCGACCTGTTCGTGAGCAACTACCGCGGCGACAGCGCGCTGCTTCACAACAACCACGACAACACTTTTACCGATGTAGCTGCTCAGGCTGGTGTCCAGGCCTCAGGCCATGGCTTCGCCGCCTGGTTTTTCGATTACGACAACGACGGCCGGCCGGACCTGCTGGCGAGCAGCTACGCGATGTCCGTTGACGAGAGCGTGCGCACGTATCTGGGGCTGCCCCATAATTCCGCCACCATGAAGCTCTACCGCAACCTGGGCAACGGCACGTTCAAGGATGTGAGCGAAGAAACCGGGCTGAACAAAGTCTTCATGCCGATGGGTGCGAACTTTGGCGATGTGGATAACGACGGATATCCGGATATCCGTTTCGGGACCGGAGAACTGTCGTATGCCACTCTGCTGCCCAATGTGCTGCTGCATAACCAGGGGGGAAAGAAGTTCGTGGACATTACTACCTCCTCCGGCACGGGCGAACTGCACAAAGGGCACGGCGTGGCCTTCGCGGACATCGACAATGACGGAGACGAAGACCTGCTGGAAGTGATCGGTGGCGGGGTTCCAGGCGACAGCCATACGTTCCGGCTTTTCGAAAACCCGGGCCACGGCAACGACTGGCTCAGCGTGCGGCTGGTGGGTGTGAAGGCGAACCGCGCGGCCATTGGCGCCAGGGTCAAAGTGACGGTAAAGAACGGCGCGGAGACACGTGCGGTTTACCGGACCGTAGGAAGCGGCGGGTCATTCGGTTCCTCACCTCTGGAACAGCATTTGGGGCTGGGTAAATCGGCGGAGATCCTGGGCCTGGAGATTCAGTGGCCCGGAGATGCGCAGCCGCAGAAGTTTGCGTCCGTGCCCAGGAACAAGGCGATCGAAATCCGCCAGTCCGCCAGTGACTACAGCGTGATCGAACGGCCAAGGGTGAAGCTGGGTGGCAATCGTGGCCGCTAAAGTGTCCACATTCCCACTTTCTACATTTCTAATTGCTGGTTGTGGGGCAGGTTGGAAACCTGCGGCCGATTGGCAATCGGCCAGCCCTCTTTTCGGTGAGAATTTCTCCCCACGAAATCCACTTACTCCACATGCCCGAATCGCACGCGCGCCGAGTATTCCTGGCCATGGATCGTCTTCTGGCCGATGCGCGTGTCGGCCAGACGCACCTCCGGACTCCCGAAATTGCCTCCCTGGTGGTCGAAGCCATACGTTACCGTCACCTGCTCGACTACGATCTTCATCGTTTCGTGGTGATGCCGAATCACGTCCATATTTTGGTTACCCCGATCAACCCTGTCTCGAAGTTCATGCATTCGCTGAAGAGGTTTACCGCCCGTGAAGCCAACCGGGTGCGGGGAACGACAGGCCGGCCCTTTTGGCAGGATGAGAGCTATGATCGATTGGTCCGCGACGATCTGGAATTCGCGAAGCCGCAGGTTTCCAACCTGCCCCACGATGTTGCTCCTGGCTGCCCTGAGTCTGGCTGCCGCCAAACGGTACCCGGTGACCGGGATTGTGCTGAAAGTCGATCCCTCGCAGCACAGCGTCGACATCTCCCACGGAGCTATTCCGGGATATATGGAAGCGATGGTGATGTCGTATTCCGTTCCGGATAATCGGGAACTGGCCAGCCTGAAGGCGGGCGCTTATGTGGACTTCACTCTGGTTGTGGAGAAGGAGCGCTCGCATATCGAACGTATCCGGATCCATCGCTATGAAAGTTCCGAGCGCGAGCCGCTGCTCGCACGCCGTCTGAAACTGCTGGAAGCCCCCCACGCCACGGTAAAACCCGGCGACGCCGTGCCCGACTTCACCCTGATCGACCAGGCCGGGCACCGCGTAACGCTATCGCAATTGGCTGGAAAAGTGGTGGCCGTAACCTTCATCTATACGAGTTGTCCGTTGCCCGATTACTGCTTCCGGCTCGCCAACAACTTCGGACAACTCAACCAGCGTTTCGCCAGCCGCATGGGCCGTGACCTCGTGCTCCTCAGCATCAGCTTCGATCCGGTGCATGACCAGCCCAAAGTACTGGAACAGTATGCGTCCACCTGGAAGGCCGATCCGGAATCCTGGCACTTCCTGACCGGACCGCTCGACGAAGTGAAGACCGTTTCGCGCCGGTTCGGACTGAATTTCTGGCCCGACGAAGTCTACGTTACCCACTCGCTGCACACCCTGGTAATTGATCGCCAGGGCAGGCTGGCAGCCGATTTCGAAGGCAATCAATTCACCGCCCGGCAATTGGGAGACTATGTGGAAGTCCTGATCGCCGGCAAGTAGCGCCGAAGCGATACTAAGACAGATATGATGAAACCCTGGGCCATGCCGATCTTGCGCAAAGCTTTCCTGATATTCGGCGCCAATTTGCTGCTGCTTGGGGTCTACGGCCAACAGGCTGGTCCGGCACAGGTCAATCGAGTCCAGTTCACCGAAGTTGCGGCGCAGTCGGGCATTACCTTTCGCAACGAAAACGGGGCTTCCGCTGAGAAGTACATGGTGGAGACGTTCGGCTCCGGGGTGGGCGTGATCGATTTCGACAACGACGGCCTGCCCGACCTGTTTTTCGCCAACGGAGCCGACCTGGCCCACGGCAAACCATCGCCGGGCAATGTGCGCTATCGCAATCTGGGCAACGGAAAATTCGAAGATGTAACTGCCACAGCAGGCGTCGCGGGCAATGGGATGTTCGCTACCGGCGTGACCGTGGGTGACTACGATAACGACGGCTATCTGGATATCTACCTTACGGGCTTCGGGAGCAATCAGCTCTTTCGCAACAAAGGCGACGGGACCTTCAGCGAAGTAACTGCCAGGGCCGGAGTGGGCGGCGGCGGGTGGAGCAGCAGCGCCGCCTGGGTTGACTACGATCACGACGGCTACATAGATCTGTTTGTGGGGCGGTACATCGAATACGATCTGCGCAAGGCGCCGTACTGCGGATATCATAAGCCGGGCTACCGCATGTATTGCGATCCACAGCAGTTCGACGGAACACCGGCCTTGCTCTACCACAACAATGGGGATGGCACGTTCACGGATGTCGCACGCAAAGCCGGCGTGGCGAATCCGGCGGGCAAGAGTTTGGGGGTGGCCATCGCCGATGTGGATGGCGACGGCTGGCCCGATATCTTCGTGGCGAACGACGGTGTCCGCAATTTTCTCTACCGCAATAAAGGCGACGGCACCTTTGACGACATTACCTACGGGGCCGGCGTCGGTTTCGACGTAAACGGCAAAGCTCTGGCCGGCATGGGTACCGAGATGGTGGATCTTGATGGCGATGGCTTACCGGACATCTTTTTTACGGCCTTTTCGGGCCAATACAACCCGATCTACCACAACCTGGGTAAGCTGCTGTTCGAAGACGGTACGGTCAAAGCCGGCTTACCCTCCAGCGTGAAGACACTCGGCTTCGGAGCCAAAGTCTTCGACTTCGACAACGACGGTTATCCGGACATCTATGTCACCAACGGACACGTCACCGACAATGTGACACTCTACGACCCGAAGCTTGCTTACCGTCAGCCGGACCTGCTTTACCGGAATCTGGGCGGCGGCCGTTTTCGCGACGTCTCGGCGGAAAGCGGACCGGCGCTTCGCATCCAGCACGTGGGCCGGGGCCTGGCGGTTGCGGATTTCGACAACGATGGCGACCTGGACGTGGTGGTGAGCGATGCCGGCGGAAGCCCGCTGCTGCTGCGTAATGACGGGGGCAATCGCAATCACTGGATCGCGATCCGTGCCCGCGGGCGTGAGAGCAATCGTTTCGGAATTGGCTCGAAGGTGCGAGTGACTGGCAGTGGCCGGACCCAGTTGCGGGAGATCAATCCCTACGGAAGTTACCTCAGCACCAGCGATACGCGTTTGTATTTCGGGCTGGGCAGCGCAGCCCTCGCTCGCATTGAGATTCAGTGGCCCAGCGGGAAGAAGCAGGCAATGGACAATGTTCGCGCAGGGCAGATTTTATTGCTGGATGAGGCCGATGCGAAACGCTAAGATTCCGGCTTTTCTCCTCGCTTTGGGCATGACTTCGGTGATGCTGCGGGCGCAGCCTCTCCGCGCCGAGGCTTCTCGTGCCGTAACCCAGGGCGAGCAACTGGGTGCCGCCGCGCAACACGTGCAACAAGGGAAAATCGACCTGGCGATCCGCGAGTGCAAGGCCGTGCTGGCTGCCGATCCGCGTGCAGCACCCGCACACATGCTGCTGGGCCTGGCGTATCTTGCGCAGGGGTCGGTTGCCATGATGGGCGAGGCCAAAGCGGAACTACAGCAGGCGCTTGATATTGATCCGGAGCTTCTGTGGGCGCGCTTCTACCTGGCCCGGCTCTATCTGGACCAGGGCATGTCGGAGAAGGCCCAGGGGCAATTGGAGCTTGGCCTGAAGCAAAGCCCTGGCTTACCGCATCTTCTTTCGCTGCTGGGTGAAGTTCGGCGCAAACTCGGAGATCCTCGCGCCTCTTTGGAATTGAACAGCAGAGCGCTGCAGGCAGACGCGACAATGACCCCGGCACATTATTTCCTGGGACTTGCCTATCTGGACCTGAAACAGGAACAGGCCGCCATAGACGAGTTTCAAAAAGCCATTCACTCGACCTCAGTCACGCCGGAGATGTACAACTCGCTGGCGACGCTGTACCTCGAGCAGCAGAAGTTCGCCGAAGCGGAAGATTTCTGCCGGAAAGCGATCGCGCTGGACCGCTCCCGGCCGAATGCATACCTGACGCTCGCGCGGGTCTACAACGCTCAGCACCTGAGTGACAAGGCGCTGGAGGCAGCGCGTGCCGCGCTGCCAGAGGGCCGGGAGTTCCCGCCTTCTGAATATTACCAGGGACTACAGGCGGATCTTGCGGTGGAGCGCGGCACCGCGTACACCGCCAGGAAAATGTACGCTCAGGCGATCCGGGAGTATATCCGCGCGCTCGATTTCGAGCCGAGCCGCACCGTCCTCCACCGGCGCCTGGCGGAACTCTATCTACAGAATGGAGACCCGGCTGGCGCCGCTACGCATACGAAGGAAGCGGAGAAGCTCGAAAAGGGCAAGGGGTAGGGCCGGCGTTCCTTTGGGCGGTATCACCGAGCCTGGACCGTACGTTTTTTTAGACAAATACGGTCGAAATATCTACTGGTGAGCGGTTGCCCTCCACCACCACGATCCCCGTTTCGGTCACGTGGTAGAGTTTCGAATCCTCGGCCAAATCGTAGCCGATGGTAGCGTCTTCGGGAACCTTGACGTTTTTGTCGAGGATGGCCCGGCGAACCCGGGCACGGCGACCAATGTCGCAGTTATCCAGAATGACGGAATCCTCCACGTACGCCCCGGCGTGAACGCGAACCCCTCTGCCGAGAATGGAGTTCTTCACCCGTCCCCCGGAGAGGATACAGCCACCGGAAACGATGGAATCCACCGCTTCGCCGCGTCGATTCTGGTCGTCAAACGTGAATTTGGCTGGCGGGTCCGGATAGCTGGCGGTCCGGAGGGGCCACTTGCGGTTGTAGAGATTGAGAGCTGGTTTCACGGCCCGAAGGTCCATGCTGGCTTCCCAGTAAGCGTCAATCGTCCCCACGTCGCGCCAGTACTTCTCGCCCGGGGGATCGTCCGGAATGTGGTTGCTCTGGAAATCGTAGGCGTAGACGCCCTGATTTGCAGCGACCAGTTTTGGCAGAATATCCCGGCCAAAGTCGTGGGTGCTCGCCTCGTCTGCCGCATCTTCATGCAGCGCCCGAAGCAGCGCTCGTGTTGAAAACAGGTAGTTTCCCATGGAGGCGTAAACCTCTTCCGGACGCCCGGGAATGGTGGGAGCCTCGGGATTCTTCTCATGGAAACCGACGATCCGGTTGTTCTCGCTGGTCTCAATCACCCCGAACTCGTGCGCGTGCCGCTTAAGCACGGGCAAGGCCGCAATGGTACAGGCCGCATCCAGATGCTGGTGGAACTCCACCATGTGCGCCACATTCATTCTGTAGATGTGGTCGGCCCCGAAAATGGCCACTACATGGGGATCGGCCTGTTCAATCAGATTGATGTTCTGGTAGATTGCGTCCGCCGTCCCCTGATACCAGTTCTCACCCGCCGACCGCATTTGGGCCGGAACCGGAATGATGAACTGGTTCTTCAGGAGCCCGCCGGTCTGCCAGCCTTCGTTCAGGTGTTGCAGCAGACTTTGGCTTCGGAACTGAGTCAAAACGTAGATCGAATAGATTCCGGAGTTGACGAAGTTGCTGAGAACGAAGTCAATGATCCGGTATTTGCCGCCAAAAGGTACAGCTGGCTTGGCTCGTTCCTTGGTTAAAGGATAGAGCCGAGTACCCTTACCGCCGGCGAGGATTAGTCCCAGAACGCGTAGTTGCATGGCAGTGTCATTGTGCCAGCTAAGGAAAGCAATTGGCAACAGAAACATTATCGCTGTGCTACGTTACGGCGTGATGAGTACCAAAATGAACAAGGTCATCGAGCTTAAATAACGTGACATTACGAACTTTCGAATCGGCAGTTGTCGTGGGAAGCGGCATGATGGCCCCTGGTCTGGCCGCAGTTTTGGCCCTTGGAGGCCTCCGAACCACCCTGCTGAGCCGTTCCCCCGATAACGCGGAGCGCGGGGCTGTACGGGCGCTGGAATTGGCAAAGAGCGTGATCCAGAACGGCCTGTCCTCCTACGCCGGGCCCCTTTCCGTCTCGCCCTCCACGGACTTCGAGACCGCCGTGGGCGGCGCCGACCTCGTGATCGAGAGCGTTTATGAAGATCTGGAGCTGAAGCGCGGCATTTTTGAGCGCCTGGACCAGATTGCCGGGCCGGAGACGATCCTGGCGTCGAACACCTCCGGCCTGAGCATTACAGCGGTCGCCAGCCGTTGCCGGCACCCCGAGCGGGTTCTTACCACCCATTTCTGGAACCCGCCGCATCTGATGCCGCTGGTAGAGATTGTGGTGGGCGAACGGACCGCTCCGGAAACGGTGGAGGCGGTGCGCGCTTTCCTGACTGCCTGTGGCAAAGTTCCGGTGGTGGTGAAGAAAGATCGTCCCGGGCAACTGGGAAACCGTTTACAGATGGCATTGCTGCGTGAAGCGGTGAACATTGTGGCCGAGGGCATCGCCGACGTGGAAGACGTGGATCTTGCGGCAAAGGCGGGTTTCGGCCTGCGACTCCCGGTCTACGGTATCTTCGAACATCAGGACATGGTGGGTCTGGACCTTGGCTTTTCCGTGATCGACTACGTGGTCCCGGACCTGAGCAATGCGCCGCGCGGCCCCGAACTCTACCGCCAAAAGGTGGAGGAAGGCAATCTGGGCGTCAAGACGGGCAAGGGCTTCTACGACTGGTCAAAGAAGGACGCCGCTGAAGTTCGCGCGCGCCGCGATCAGTTCGTGACGGAAACGGTCCGCAACTGGTTCCAGCCGCCGCCAAAACCCAGTGGACATAATTAAAACCATGCGCACTTTGCCGTCCGCTTTCTTCCTCTGTTTCACCCTTAGCGCCCAGCAGTACTACAGCGTGCCCGGGCCGGACGCGCCGGAACTGGCCAAACGCGGCGCGTTTTCGGTCGGCGTCCGCACGCTCGACATCGTCCACCACGCACAGCCGGACATTCTGAAGTTCGATAAAAACACGGGTAAAGCGCCGCTTACCGAGCGAACCCTGAAGCTGGAAATCTGGTACCCTGCCACCATTCCTGCGGGGCAGGAGGAAAAGACGGTCTACACCAGCCGTATTGCGGGTACCCAGAATGTGCCCGGCACCTTTGAGTTTCCAGGCAAGGCGCTGCGTGATGCCGCGCCCGTGGCTGGCCAGAAATTCCCGCTGGTGATCGTTTCCCACGGGTACCCGGGATCCAGAACGCTCCTGACGTACCTCACGGAGAATCTGGCGTCAAAAGGCTACGTGGTGGCTGCTATCGACCACACTGATTCCGTGTTCGGCGAGGTTCGCGGCTTCGAAAGCACGCTGCTGAACCGGTCCAGCGACCAGTTGTTCACGCTGGAGGCACTGGGGGAACTCTCGAAGAAGGCCGACAGCTTCCTGAATGGCCTGGCGGACGCGACCAACACCGCGATCGTCGGCTATTCGATGGGCGGCTATGGCGCGCTGACATCGGCCGGGGCGGGTTACAGCAAGACCAGCACGATCGGCAACGTAGTCCCCGGTGGCTATGCCGACGACCTGATGGCGGACAGTCCGAAATTTCAGGCAATCCATCGCGAGAACATCCGCGCCATTGTGGCCATTGCACCGTGGGGAGAACAGCCGCCCTTCAACGCGTGGGACGAGCGCGGCCTGGCGGGCATTCGTATCCCGTCGCTGTTCATCACCGGCGACCACGACGATATTGCGGTGTACACCACGGGCGTGAAGCGCGCCTTTGAGCGCGCCGCGAATTCGGAGCGCTGCATGCTGGTGTTCGAGAACGCGCGTCACAATACCGGTGGCAACCCCGTTCCGGCGGGCATTTCGGACTTCCGGCTCGACCAGTTCTACGACGAACCCGTTTGGCGTAAAGACCGCATGATGGCGATCAACCAGCACTTCATCACGGCTTTCCTGGACCTCTACCTGAAAAAAGATGCCAGCCGCAAGGCCTACCTGCGCCAGGAAGTGGTGCTTTCCAATGACGGCAAGTGGACCGCGCCCCCGAACTCCGACGCCTCCGCCTACAGCACAGGCAAAGACGCGGCGGGCAATCTTTTCTGGAAAGGCTTCCAGCGGCGCAACGCGCTGGGCCTGGAAATGTATTGCAGCGACGCCAGATAATCCGCCGGATTCAGGCGCTCGATAGAATAGAGAAGACGCTATGGCAACCAAACTCATCGACCTCAGTATGAAAGTGCATAACGACATGGTGGCTTTTCCCCGTGTCGTCCGGCCGTCTTTGGCCATGTACGAATCCTGGGAAGAGTTCGCTGAGCGCATCGGCGCCGCGCGCCATGGCGCCACTTCGCTGGCAGCCTCCTACCTGGTGGTGACCGGGGACCATATTGGCACGCACGTGGATGCCCTGCGCCACTTCCGCAAGAGCGGCGGCGGGCCGGAAACCATTCCGCTGGAATATTGCTTTGGCGATGGCGTTTGCCTCGACTTTCGGCACCTGCCTTTCGGCGCCGGTATCACGGTCAACGACGTAAAACAGGCGCTGGACAAGATCAAGTACACGCTGAAGCCCCTCGATATTGTCCTGATTCACACGGGCGCCGGGGCCTACCAGGAGAGCGAAAAATATCTAACGGATCATTGCGGCATGACCGGCGAAGCCACCAACTGGCTGCTGGATCAGGGCATCAAGATGACCGGTATCGACGCGGTCACGTTCGACCCGCCGGTATGGGCGATGTTTGAACGGAAGCAGTTCTGGGAAGCGCACCTGGTGATGCGGGATCGGGAGTACTATCACCTGGAGAACATGACCAATCTGGACAAACTGCCGGGACATGGCTTCAAGCTCAGCCTGTTCCCCATCAAATGGGTGAATACGACGGCGGCCCCGGTTCGCGCAGTCGCCATTCTGGACGCATAGCAGGGACGGACCCTTGGTTGCCTGGTTTCACGAGTTACCGGACACCGCTTCCGCCGGGGGGAAAGGCGCGAACCTGAGCCGAATGGCGAAAGAGGGTTTGCCTGTGCCGCCCGGCTTTGTGGTCTGCGCCCCGGCCTTCGCGCAATTCCTGAAAGAGAGCGGCGTGCAGGGGACGATAGCCGCGGCCGTGGCGGAGCTGGATGTGTACGATGACGAGGCCCTGGACAGGGCTGCGGAAACGATCCAGGGCGCGATTGCCGCCCGCGCCTTACCCGAAGCCCTGGCCGAGGCAATTGCCGCCGCCTACGCGGCACTGGGCGACTGTACGAGGGTCGCGGTGCGCTCCAGCGCGATTGGTGAAGATGGAGAAACCGCCAGCTTCGCCGGGCAACAAGAGACGTTTCTGAATCTGCGGAGGCCGGACGAGGTGCTCCGGGCCGTACGCGATTGCTGGGCGTCATTTTTCTCACCCCGTGCCCTGTTTTATCGAGCCGAAAAGGGGGATCTGGCAGACACCCGGATGGCGGTGGTGGTTCAGGAGATGGTGCTGGCCGACCGCAGCGGCGTCCTGTTTACCGTCGATCCCGTCCACAAAACGCGAGAGCACATGGTGATGGAGGCGGTCTTCGGCCTGGGCGAAGGTATCGTGAGCGGCATGATCACGCCGGCCCACTACGTGGTGGACCGAACGAGCGGCAGCGTTGTCCGCGACTTCATCCCCCGCCAGGCGCATGCTGTGGTCCACAGCCCCGAAGGCGGGACAATGGAAGTTCACCTGAGTGAAGAACATGCTGCCCGCCGCGTGCTGGAGCCGGCAGACCTGGAAGTTCTGCGCGAGATCGGCCTCCGCGTGGAAGCGATCTTCGGCCCTCCGCAGGATATCGAATGGTGCCTGAGAGACGGTCAGTTGTTCGTCCTGCAGAGCCGCCCGATCACGAATCTTTGAACCAAAATGCCCGACACACCACTGATCGAAACCACCACCAAATGGGTCCTCGATAAATACATCTACAACAGCCTGCACATGGTGAATTCACTGGAATGGCTGGACCGAATCGCTCCGGGTTCACCGGAAGCGGTGAGGCTGGCCACGGTGACGCACGACATGGAACGTGCGTTCCCCGGTCCGGACCAACCCGTCTGGAATGGCGATGAAGATTACGACTACTACGTGGCGCACTCGAACCGCAGTGCGCGAATCGTCGGCGAGTGGCTCCGCGAACAGCAGTGCGGGGCGGAGTTCATCCGGCAGGTGGAAGAGCTGATTAAAGTACACGAATTCGGAGGCTGGCCCGAAGCGGATCTGGTGCAGGCCGCGGACAGCCTCAGCTTTCTGGATGTGAACGTAGAGCTGTTCCTGGGCTTCGCCCAAGCCGGCAAATTCAGGGCCGACCAGGTGAAAGCCAAGTTTATTTACTCCCACGACCGGATAAGAATTCCGTGGGTTCAGGAATTGGCGAAACCGATGATGGACCGGGCGGTGGAGCGGCTCGAAGCGCAGATGCAAGGACACGAACTACCTGTGCCCGACAAACCTGCGATACGATCAGATCAGATTTAACATGCCCGTAGAAATTGGACAGGTGATCGAAGCGCCCATACCTCCGACGTCAACGGCGGTGTACCCACCGCGCAAACGCTGGACGCGCGCAGAATGCAACAGTCTGGAAGCAACTGGCCTTTGGGATCGGGAGCGACTGGAACTGATCGAAGGGGAACTGATCACCAAGATGTGGAAGAAGCGCCCCCACATGATCGCCTTCACCTTGATGCTGGAATGGCTGACTGGCGTTTTTGGAGTACAGTACCTCAATCTGGAAGGCCCGCTCGATGTGGCGCCCGAGGACAATCCAACCAGCGAACCCGAGCCCGATATAGCGGTTTTGACCAAAGTGGCAACGGAGTATATGAAGGCCAGCCCGGGAGCTTCCGACGTACGACTGCTGATTGAAGTTTCCGATTCCACCCTGGCCTTCGACCTGGGCCCCAAAGCGCGCCTGTACGCCCGAGCCGGCATCTCCGATTATTGGGTTCTGGACGTGGTAAACCGTAGAATCCTCGTCCACCGGAAGCCAGAAGCCGGACGATATACAACCGTTACGGCCTATGCACCGGGCGAAGCTGTTGCGCCGCTGGCGTCACTGTCGCAGGCGTTTTCTGTGGACACGGCATTTCCTCCGTTGTCGCGGACGTAAAAAGGGCGATTTAAAAGGGGGAGCCCCCCCTGAACCGAGCCGGGAACCCGGGCAATTGTGCAGCAGCTTGCTGCACAATTGCGGCCTGGAATCGAGGAGCGCGTTCCGGTTCGCCGTCATCCGCCCCAATACAACTACTAACGGCGAAGCATCACCGTGGAGGGTGCGATGTTGTGGACCAACCGACCTGGAACATTTCCTGTCAGGCGGCCTTCGGGAGAGTATTTTTGGACCAGTGCCCGCAGCAGACCTTGTATTTGCGGCCGGAATTGCAGGGACAGGGCGCGTTGCGAGGGGCTTCGGGTTTGGGCGAGGCCAGGTTTGGCGTGGCCATAGCGGGTTGCGGGGCATGGCGCGGTTGTTCTTTGGCGAATTCGGCAATTTGGCGACGCTCTTCCTCCTGAATTTGCGTGTGGAGGATGGCCTCGGAGCGTTGTATGTCCGCGGGCTCCGGTTTATGGGGGAGGCTGGCGTTTTCGGGCTGATGTTTGGACAGCTTGAGGCCAGGGAGGACGATTTTCAGGCTGGCAACGCCAGGGAGGAGGATGCCGAGGTGAGCCTGGAGGTAGAGGTCAGACTGGAGGCGGCGGAGTTCTTCGAGATTGCGGCGGAAATGGAGGCTGGTTTGGCTGCGGCAGCGTTGCCACGCAGTGCGGGCTTCGTCAGAAGGGGCTTCCGAGGGTCCAAGGGGCTGGTAGTTTTCGAGACGCCAGGCGGCCCGGGCGATTTCGGCGGCGAAGTGGCATTCGAGGTCACCGTTGGGATGGAGTGCGGCTTGCCAGCGCTGGATGTGGGCGCGGTAGGCGTGAGTTTCGGACTCGGTTTGGAAGGTGGTCAGATCACTGGCGGTGCAGTCGGCGAGGGTTCGCATGGGGTTTCCTTTCCTTTGAGGTTTGGTCCTTTGAGATTTGGTCCGTTGATGTTTGGTTTGGAGGCGACAGCGTTGGTTGCGGGGACGAGCGGTGTGGTTCCGCGGCGGAGCGCGATGAGAAGGCGCAGGGCGGTTGCAAACTGGCGGGCGTAGCGGATTTCGAGGCGTCCGAGAGCGGCGAGGACGGTGGCGTGGCGCTCCGGGGCGTGGGCCATGGCGAGGTGATACATGTCTTCGTGCGGCTCGAAGAGGTCGCCGGACTCGTCTTTGAGGGCGCGGGGTTTGAAGGTGACGCTTTCGTGTTCGAAGACGGCCTTTTCCATGAGGGAGACGCGGATGGCTCGCCATTTGGAGATGGCCAGCTCATCGACGAGGTGGCGTTCGGGGAAGTTGCGGGGTTTGAGGTCGGTACGGGCGGTGGCCATGAGGTGGCCGAGATGGAGGCCCAGTTCCGGGCCGATGGTGAAAGTGGTTACGTCGACTTCGAAGTGGTGCTTCGGGGTTGTTGGCATGTGAGCTCCTTTCGGTTAGAAGTTTTTCATGCGGGCTGTGCAGGAGGGTTTTTTGGAGGTTGAAGGAATGACCTGCAGGGTGTTGAAAACAGGGGAGTAAAAATTATTTTCAAAATCCGTGACTGAAAAAGGTTACTTCGCCGAAACGGCACAAAAGCGCAGTGGGAGAGTGGTTGCGGGCGGTGCCGGTTTCGGGGATGTAACCGCGGGGTGAACGAAACCGCAGACTGCGTTCGGTTATGGAATTTGAATCGCTGACAGGCTGGTAGCGGTAGCACCGAAGGCAGCGCCTGACCGGGTTTTGGCGGGGAATGGCCTCAGGTTTCTGTAGCTGTGGGTGCCGTCTTGCGGGGTTTGGTGACGCCAAAACGCTCTCCTCGGCACCTTCTCCACCGTTCGGGCACACCTCGCACGGTGCTGCGGCTCGCGTGTGTCGCTGGATTCAGGCGTTTACGCGTTTCTTCGGGGTGAATCACCCGAAGGCATTGTCGATTCGTGGCCGTCACTTTCGCTGGAGCAAATCTTTGGCGCGCTGAGTTTCTATCTGGCCAACCGAGAGGTTGTGGACGAATACCTTGCCGATGGCGCTGAGGAATTCCGGGACTTGCGTGAACAAGTGCGGAAGTCAAACCCGGCTTTTTACGCCAGACTGGCAGCGGCGCGACGTGACTTCTGGCGGGTGCAAACACAACCGAGTGGCATCCACAGTCCCGCATGAGGCCCTTGATGGCCGAACTTAAGAATAACTATCCGGGGTAGATTTCGAGAACTATACGCGTGACAGCGAGGAGGACTCAGAGGTTGCAGGAGCGGTGAAGGCACGCTATGGGTGGCGCTTGTTCATTCGGCCGGTCTGATGCGATTGACCAGCGTTACGGCACGACGACGGAGATCTCGGGAAAAATCCGGAAGTCGTCCCCGTTAAAGGTATAGATACAGTTGATACCGTTCGCAAGCATAGTGGCTACAATTTGCAGGTCGAATATATCGGCTCCGGTTACAGGATATCGCTGAAGCAATTGCAGCCAGCCCGACACGGCACTGATCGGCATCGGCAGGACCCACAAACCTGGGAGCGCGAGGATGTCGCTGACTATTTGCTGAGCGTCCGCTGAAGACTTTGGGGCTGCGACCCTCCGAGGGTTGGTGATTATGGAGTAGAACTCGCAGAGAATTTGAGATGTTACGTAAAGCGTGACGCGGTGATCGCGGGCAGAATCGAGAAGCGTCCGCGAAGCCGAATGCTGGGGTGCGCTTGTGTTGATGGCGTAAGCCAGAACGTTGGCGTCAAGAACTCCCGGCTCAATCCGCGTCATCGTAGATATCCCGCCGATGGAGGGGTCCCATTACCCCAAGGTCAAAGGCGGGGAGTGCCGGGATCGCGCCGGGGCGATGGAAGCGAGGTGATGCGAGATTGTCACCGACGAGTCTTTCCACTAAGGCTGCCACGGAGACTTGACGTCGCCTGGCCTCATCTGCCAGGGTCATCTCGGTTTCGGGTGGAAGTTCGATAAACATCGGGGCCTCAATTTTCAGGATACCGCGTTTTTGTGGGCGTGTTGTATGCTGCGGGGACAATAAACTGATTGACGGTAGGCCGTTGACGAAGAACGGTTCACCCCCGCGTGCGCGGGGACAATCTGGCCCGGTGGTCGCCGGTCCTGCCTGACATCGGTTCACCCCCGCGTGCGCGGGGACAATACCAGGTTATTGGGGGAGAAAATTTGGCCTTGCGGTTCACCCCCGCGTGCGCGGGGACAATCGCGTTGCTCGTAACAGATACCGGAGCGATTGCGGTTCACCCCCGCGTGCGCGGGGACAATACAGGATCAACGATAACCCGAACTGCTGGTAACGGTTCACCCCCGCGTGCGCGGGGACAATTCCACGCGCGCGTATCTGTTCGCGCGGTAACACGGTTCACCCCCGCGTGCGCGGGGACAATCTTTCGCGAATTGAAGTTGTTTTAACGCCGGACGGTTCACCCCCGCGTGCGCGGGGACAATGGCATGGCTGCAGACGCCGGCTGGATCCACACAGGTTCACCCCCGCGTGCGCGGGGACAATGTTGGCGGCACCATGATATTGCTCATGTTCAACGGTTCACCCCCGCGTGCGCGGGGACAATGGATGGTGCGTCTGTAACTGCCGGGGTCTCGGCGGTTCACCCCCGCGTGCGCGGGGACAATTGCGCCTTCCAGCATGGCGTAAGTGAAATACCCGGTTCACCCCCGCGTGCGCGGGGACAATAAAGCCGCCGCCATACTTGCATAGGCAATATACGGTTCACCCCCGCGTGCGCGGGGACAATGCCTGGCTCCTGCCCGAGATCCAGTGGGCGCCCGGTTCACCCCCGCGTGCGCGGGGACAATGGCCCTGAAAACGGTTTGTTGATTCTAAAGGGCGGTTCACCCCCGCGTGCGCGGGGACAATAGGAATGGCCCGCAGTATACGGTGTACGGGGGCGGTTCACCCCCGCGTGCGCGGGGACAATGCCGCCGTCAACGCCGCGCAATACAGAGAATGCGGTTCACCCCCGCGTGCGCGGGGACAATGTATCTGACCGATGCTGGCCACACTGTCAGCACGGTTCGTAACAGTTCAGGTAGGGCGGGAATTCTTGAGTAGGGACGTGGGCGGTTGTGCCAGGCGGTGTGAGCGGATGGCGCTGTTGAGGTAGTCGAGAGGGTGACGGTTCTGCATGCGGCAGGTTT
>CAIYVZ010000178.1 GCA_903929755.1 uncultured Acidobacteriia bacterium | reverse complement strand
GGAACGCTTCGTTCGCAAACCACCACAACCGCTGCCAGCCCCTCAGGAGGTCTGGATCAATAAACCACTACAAGTACCCTCAGAGATTAAAACTCAGTAATCTATGCTTCCTGGTGTCTCAAAAGTGTTGACATGCACCGATCTTCTCGTAGGTCTGCTCGTGAACATAGAATCGCATAAGCACCTCACGGTCGCGATCCGAGATCTCTCCCAGGACCTTACGTCCAATCGCCTCGCGCTGCCGCGAAACAACCGACTTTTCCGGATCCTCTTTCCAGTCTGCAATGGTGAAGAGTGAATCAGCGAAATCGACGTGGGTTCGGCGCCTCGAAACCGACTCGTGGATGACGGAAGCGATTTGCCGCCGGACCACGGTGCGAATGTATCCCATGAGGCGGGCGGGTTCACGCAGTTCGCCAGCCTGAAGTGCTTGAGTGACAATAACGAAGCAATCATGCACGCGGTCGTCGAGTTCGTCGGGCCCAAGCGCGCGCAAAAAGAAATAGCGTACGCCTTTTTCAAAGAAAGCGTATAGCTGTTCCAGCGCCGCCGGATCACTGTTTTGAATCCGACTGACGAGGTCGCCCCAATCGGGGACCTCCAGGCCGTCATCGTGCTTGAGCTCAGGATCCGTCTTTCGGCCCTCCATGATACCCGATCTTAGCAAGTCGTTGCGCCGTATTTGCGGCTTGTATTAATGCGTACAACGTAAGGAATGGTTCCGCCCTAAAACGTTCGGCTTAGCAGGTAGTAGCCAGCCCAGCGCGTCAGTTCCCGGCGGGAGGACCGAAGTGCGGACAGTTGTGCCTGGCGCAGGGCTTCAGCCACGCCCAGTTCGGGGGAATTCTTAAGCAGAATGTAGAAATTGCTCATCAGCGCTTCGGCGTCGTCGTCAGAAATATCCCATTGAGTGGCAAGGACGCCACCGGCTCCGGCACCGATCCAGGCACGGGTTAAACCCATTCGGCCAGAACTGGGGACCGCTTCACCCTGGGCCGAATGACAGCCGTTCATGACGACAAGGTCGGCCGAAATGGTTCTGGCCAGAATTTCGCGGGGGCCCAGGAGTTCCATGGCGCCCTGCGGATTGAGGCGTAACGCGATGAGGCCGGAACGATACTCGCCACTGCCGGTGACGACGTGGGTAGCGAAGTGGAGGACCGATGGGTTCGTGGCGGAAAGCTTCCACAGAGACTCCGCGGAGGCGTTCATGCCGGTGAGGAGGTGCACCTGACCGGCGCCCCACGATTTGGCTGAGACCTCAAGTTCCCGGGCCGTTTTCGGGAGGCGCGGGAGCGAGAATTCCGAATGTCTGCGGTCGCCCGGAAAGCGTGGGTCGGCAGTGTTATAGACCGGATCTCCGATGCCGACAAAAGTGCCGTCGGCACGAAAAGGGCGTTTCTCCAGAAGCAGGACTCCCGGAATGATTTGCAAAGAAGCACGTTCCACCAGGTAGATCGGGGCTCCCGCCTTCACCTCGGCTACAAGCGCGGCGAAGGGAACGTCGTGGAGGGGGCCGTCGGGTTCCAGCAGCCATTTGGAGTGGTGGATAAAGTGCGCGGGTATCGAGCCGAAGAGTTGTGTGTAGAGCCTTCGGCCGGTATCGGTTGTCATCCCGCTGCGAATAAAGTCATCAGCACTCTTTCTGAGTTCAGCTTCCGGAGGCAGACGAAAAACACTGGCCGCGTTACGGGAGACAGCCCATACCCAGGAACTGTCAGCAGAGATGTGGAAGCTAAACAGAACCGTTGCGGGATCCAGCAATGACTGGGCGTACCCGACGGGAGATCGACCTGCGGCCTGAGCACCAGGCCGACCCTGGCCGCCCGCAGCGCCTTCCATTTGCTGCAGGGCCAGCTTGAGGGTCTCGGCCTCGGGATTGAGCGGGGCATCTGAAATGGTCAGCGCCCTGCGTTGAATCACCTGATAGCGGGCCAACTTCTCCCAGTAGGCGGCTGGGAGGCGGCTTCTCCAGTCATTGGAACCGGGCAGAAGAGCGCGCAAACTCCACAGCCGGTTGCGCTCGGCAGCATCGAAGGTCTCCGCCATTAACTCCGTATTGCCGGTGCGAAGGGCGACGCGGTTACCTGCTTCCACAACGCCCCGGAGGTACTGGCCAATACCGGTCTCGAAAGCGACGCGGTCCTGATCCGCAGGCACCATGTCGGCGCGGATTTGCGACACCAGGGCACCGGCCTCCCGAAAGTCACTAAGCGCGTCTTCGTCCTGATTTGTCTCCAGTCGGAAACGGCCTCGGTCGGCCAGGATTTTCCAGCGGGGAGTCCTGTCTTCCCTGACATCCAGTGCAGCTTGGAAGAGTTTTTTCGCTTCCCCGGTTTCGCCCCTTTTACCTGCAAGGTTTGCGCGGCCGAGCAAAATGCCCGCGGTGGCCTTGACCTGGTGGTCATGAATCAGCGCCATGCCTTGGTTTAAAACCCGGTCTGCGTCTTCCAGGCGCCCCGCCGGTATGTAGTAGGTCGCCATCGCGGCCAGCAGGCGCGCCAGGTCGTCCAGTTGGTTCAGGTCGATCAGCCGTTTTACAGCTTCCCGTTCAACTGGCGCCGCCTCTTCAAACTGGTGCATTTCCGCCAGGGCGATACTGACCTGACAGAGTAGCTTCGCTCTAAGGTCACGACTGCTGTTGCCGCTCGTGCCGTCCAAAGCCTCTCGGGCTACCCGGAGTGCATTCTCAGGCTGGCCTGTGGCGATGTACAGATTCGCCAGGTTATTCATCGACATCAGAAAGGGAATTGCTTGTCCGTGCGCTTCCGCAATGCGTCGGGCCTCCGTGAAGTTTTTGAGCGCCTCACTGTATTGCTGGGTTACAAGTTCCACGGCACCGGCGTTGTTACGGTTTATCGCGGAAGCGCGATGGTTGCCGATGGCATCGCCGATCCGGGCGGCCCAGAAGAAGGAATTTCGAGCGTCCAGGTATCGTCCCAGCGTGGAAAGTTGCTGACCGTCGAAATTCAGGGCGGTGATGCCAGGGTCGGGGAAGGTGTGGGTCAGATTCAGAGGCCCGGAGTGTTGCCGTGAGCCCTGGAGCGCGAGGGCGATCAGGGTGCAGGCAGCAAGGGCCGACGCGGGAATGAGTTTGGAGGGCACCGGGGAGTACCAAATGATAAGCCGGTGGTACTCCTGCCCCGAAGGAGAGGAGTACCACCACTCTATCAATTTTAGTCACACTCGGTGACGACCGGCCACGGCCGGTACATGAATAGGCAGACGCGCTTTCCATACGCGTTGGTTTGGGTCGATAAGATTGCGGCCGATTTTGGCCCACAGCTTACCAGCCCAGGAAAAACGAAATAAAACAGTCCATAAAAGAGCCAATAACGATGATCGGATCTGTTCCCATGTTTTCTCTCTTTTCCGCGAGGCGTCGCCACAACCCGTCCCGCAACTAAGGAATCCCAGTCGGGCCGTACAAGATCTGGCAGCATCGTCTGGAAACAGCTGAAAACAAAGAGAAGAAAAATTTTGCTATTCTGTGACTGATGTTTCGAGCTACCTCCGCCCTGTTCCTTTTTGCCCTGATTTTGCCTGCCCAGCCACTGGCTGCGCCCCGCAAGGCGCCGGATCTGGCAATTCAGGTGGGGGAGGACAAATTTACGTGGTTGAGCGAGTACTCCGGCAAGACGCGCGTGGTGGCAGTGTTTATGACCACGTGTCCGCACTGTCAGTTCACGACGGGCATCCTCAACAAGCTGCAGAAAGAGTACGCGGCGCGTGGCGTGCAGGTTTTGGCCACGACGATTGAAGCGATGTCGTCACTTCATGTCGCCGACTTTAAGAAGCAGTTCCAGACGCAGTTTCCGGTGGGCTACAACGACCAGAAGTACGTGGCGAAGTTCCTTGGGCTGCCGGAAAACGACCCGATGTTTGTGCCGCAGCTGGTTTTTGTGGACAAGAACGGGATGATCCGGGCGCAGTTTACGGGCGATAGTTCGGCAATGGAAAAAGAGGTGCAGGAAAAGAGCCTGCGCGAGACGCTGGAGAAGATCCTGAAAGAGACGAAGTAGCCTACTTCGAGGTCAGCTTTCGCCAGCGGTCTTTTAACTGGTCGAGGAGCGATTTTTCCACCGGGGCCTGCTGGCGGGTTTGAATTTTCGGCTCGGTTGGGCTGTCGAGCACGGAGGCGGGCCGTTCGCAGCCTTCCTCCCCCATACCCCGCACGGAATAGCCGACCAGGCCGTAGCGTTTTCGGGTCATCGCACCGTCGGCCTTCTCCAGGCAAACGGAGAACTTCTCGTTGGCGGCACGCACCGGGAAGAAGCCACGGAGCCTCCTCTGAATGAAGGAGGTTTCATAGCGGTTTCGGCGGAGATTCCACGCGAATACGCGGTAGCCATCGAAATCGTAATCCTGGCCCAGCGATTCAGCGGTGGTCCACAACCAAATGTCCTTGTCGCCGTCTTTCGTCGGGGTCTTTCCCAGCGAGAAGTAAGACGTGATGCGGTGGCCTTCGGCGTACTGCGCCACTTCATCGGGGATCGACATGTAGACACGACTGGTGAGAACCCACCCGCTTTGGCCGGACTTTGTACGGATCAGCGTCCAGTCGTCGCGGGCGACGGGCGGTAACTCCTCGTCCGGGACCCGTGCGATTTGTTTCGAAAGGGCCACCCAGTCCTGCGGCAGGGGTGGCGGTTGGGGCGGAGGTGGCGGGGGAACACTGGGTTCCTTTTTTTGCTTTTTTGGTGCTGCCGGGGCTTTGGGCTTTCGGGGGAGCAGTTGGCGTTTGGGGAGCGGGCCTTTGGCCTGGACGCGGTGCGCGATTACGTCGAACTTTTCTCCCTCTTTTACCTGCACGAAGCTGGCGGACAGGCGGTTCGGTTCGGAGTGGACATTGAGGGAGTCAAAGGTAGTGGCGACACCCTGGGAGGGCAGATCGGCGGTCTCTTTGGCCAGGGCCAGGAGGCGCTTCATCTGGTCGTTGTCCATCAACTGGCGGTCATCCACCCAACCTTCGGCGCCTGAAGGGGTTCGCACTCTGTACCAGCGGCGGCGCTGGCCGACGATTTCGAGCTGTTCCCCGTGTTTGGCGTTGCCCGTGACGGGCGATTTGAGATCAACTTCGCGATGGAGTGCGAGCGTGGCTGGACCTGCCCAGGCTTCCCCGATGGCTGGGGCGCGTTCAGGCTGGGGCGCGCCACAACTGCTGAGAAACAGGAGGGCGGGGAAAGCAGCGAACAGATGGCGGCAAGAGCGGGGCACCTATTGCAGCGTAACAAGCTGCAGGGATGTTCGCGATTCCCTGCTATCCTGAAAGAGCTTTGCAGCACGCAGGCGTAGTTTTGGGAAGCTGGTGAAAGTCCAGCACGGCCCTCGCCACTGTAAGCGCTGAGGATCCGTTCACATGCCACTGTCCCCTGGAGGGGATGGGAAGGCGAACGGAATCTGTTGACGCGCAAGTCAGGAGACCGGCCCGCGTGATCCGTTTTTTGCCCGCATTATTGCGGACGAAGGCGCGATCAATGTGAATGCGGAAAGGACGGCAGCGCTGGGCTGCCTGATATGAACACCACTCGTCTATTCGTCTGTACCCTCGCGTTCGCGGGGCTCTCCTCTCTTTTCGCCGCCGACTTTACGGGCGTCGTCCTGGATCCGTCCGGCAGGCCCATCGCGGGTGCTCAGGTGGCGGCGATCAACTCGCAGGGCGTGATTACCCGGCAGTTAACGGGTGACGACGGCCGCTACAACATCTACCTCTCGCCGCTCTATGAAAACGTGCGGTTCCGGGTGGCTGCTTCCGGCTTTGAGACCGCGACAGTGGGCCTTCCGGCGGCCCGCATTCAGCTGAAAATGGCTCCGGTGAGCGAGTCGGTGCAAGTGGCGTCGTCGGCGATTGGTGTCTCAGCCGCAGAACAGGGTTCCAGTGTGAGCGTGATCCGGGGAGACGAAATCCGTTCACGGAATGAGGCGCAGGTGGCGGATCTGCTGCGCCAGACTCCGGGTATGGTGCTGTCTCAAAGCGGCTCGCGGGGAACGGTGGCCAGCCTGTCTGTTCGGGGCGGCGATTCGAAGTACAACCTGGTCCTGTTCAATGGCATACCGGTGAACGGGTTCTATTACGGTGGCCTGTTCGACTTCGCGCACCTGCCTTCTGACGCCATTCAGGAAATTGATATTGCCCGCGGCCCGCAGTCGGCCGTGTACGGGTCGTACGCACTTTCCAGCACCATCAGCGTGGTGACTCGCGCTCCTTCGGATGGCACCGCCCTGGATCTGATTGTGGAAGGCGGCAGCCATGCGGAGAAACGGTTTTCAGCTTCGGGCTCCGGCCGAATCTCTCGAAATTGGGGAATCGCCGGTTCGCTGGCCAGTTTCGATTCGAACGGTGCGGTGCTGAACAGCGACTACAGTAATCGCAATGGCCTGCTTTCCGTGGACTACCGGCGGGGTACGCAAAGCCTGTTTACGTTCGGCGATTTCAGCTCGAATGACGCTGGTGAGCCTGGGCCCTGGGGCTCGAATCCCAAGGGTTACTTCAGCGGTCTCGACCTTGTGAGCCGCAGCCGGAACAATACCTCGACATACGGTCTGCACTACCAGAACGACATTACGGACCGCCTCCGTGCCGACGTGATCGCCGGGTTCTATCTGAACAACAACTCCTACCTGAGTCCGTACGGTGGCAGCTACAACAAGGACATTCGTGGTTATGGCGACGGTCGTGCCACCTACACGGTGAACGCTCACTGGACCATGGCGGGGGGCTATACCTTCGCGCGTGAGGAGATGAAGAACAACTACGTCACCGATTCTCTCCGCCAGGCGTTCCTCCTGCGCCGTGATAACAGTGGCATTTATTGGGAGAATCACATTGCGATCGGCCGGCTGTATCTGAACGCCGGACTTCGGGAAGAGATCTACCAGCAGCCGCTGATTCCGGCGAACGCCAATGGCTACCCGCCGCGGCCGGTGTTCGCAGCGCACACCTATTCTCGCCTGAATCCGAAAGTGTCGGCGGCTTATACGCTACAGCCTGGCCTGCGCGCGCATGCCTCTTACGGCACGGGTTTGCGGCCGCCAGGCGGTTCCGATCTTGCCTTCACGAATAATCCCGAGCTGCAACCGGAACTGACCCGCGGCTACGATGCCGGGGTGGAGCGGATTCTGCTGAACGGAAAAGCGTCGCTCGACGCCACTTGGTTCGATACACGCTATCAGGATCTGATCGTTTCATTGGGCGGGTCGCTCTCGAAGCTTTCCCGGTATTCGACCGACAATGTGGCGAATGCCCGTGCCCGGGGCGCTGAGTTCAGCGCTCGTTACCGGCCGTCTTCATGGGTCCTGCTCTCCGGGAACTACACGTGGCTGGATACCCGGGTGCAGTCGCTCGATGGTGGCAATGGTTTGGTGCAGGCGTACTACACGCTCGGCCAGCCGCTGCTGCGCCGCCCGAAACAGTCGGGTTCCGCTCTGGCAACCCTGCACTACAAGAGAGCCGACGCCAACATCTCCGGCGCGGTCCGCGGTCACACGCTCGATGTGGAACCGAACTATGGGGCATTTGGCGGGATCTACCGGAATCCTGGTTACGTCAGTGTTGGAATCAACCTGAACTACCAGGTGGCGCACAACGTGACGGTCTATGGCAATCTGCGAAACGCGATGAACCGTCGCTATGAAGAAATCTATGGCTTCCCCTCACCGCTCCTCAATTTCGTGGCAGGTGTTAAATGGAGTCTCGCGAGGTCCAGATGAGTAACGCTCCATTTAATGAACCGCGGCTTGCCATCAACCGTGTTTACACACGGCGCGGCGATGCTGGCGATACGTCACTGGTCGGCGGGCAGAGGGTGCCCAAGGATTCTCTGCGGATTGAAGCTTACGGGACGGTGGACGAGTTGAACTCGTTCGTCGGTCTTGTGCGGCAATCCTGCACGGAGAGCAACCTGCCGCTGCTGAGCGGGATTTTGCACCGCGTTCAGCACGAGTTGTTCAATGCCGGCTCGATTCTGGCCACGCTTCCCGAGGACGTTCATCCGCAACAGCCGCGTGTTACGGCGGAAGATGCGGCGCAACTGGAGCGGGAGATGGATCTGATGAATGCCGACCTCCCGGGGTTGCGGTCCTTCGTCTTGCCGGGCGGCAGTCGCCTGAACGCCGAGCTTCATGTCTGCCGTACGGTCTGTCGCCGAGCCGAGCGGATTTGTGTGGCGCTGGACCGGGAGACAAGTCTGGATGCGGGGATCATCACCTATCTGAACCGCCTGAGCGACGCGTTTTTTGTGTGGAGCCGGTGGGCAAGCCAGCAGACGAGCACGCCGGAAGTCCTTTGGGAACCGAACCTGGCGTCGTCGGCCACTTCGCGGCCACGGGCCGCGGACAATCAAGCAGAGTTAACATAAGAGGAAGCAAAAATGTCGAATAATAAAGAAACCCGTTCACTGGCCATGGGGCTCACCGCGCTGAGCGTTCTTGGCCGTCTGGTGCCCCACGCCCCCAACGTTACCCCGGTGGGCGGTTCCTGTCTTTTTGCAGGCTCCCGCATTCCTGGTTGGCTCGCGTATTTGCTGCCCGTGGCTGTGATGGCGGCGACCGACCCGTTCGTGGGCGGCTATACGAAGGGCTCTCTTGCTATCTACGCCTGCTTCATGATCAATGTTTGGCTGGGCCGGACGCTTTTGAGCCGCGCTACCCCCACTCGCATTGGCGCCACGGCTTTCCTCGGCAGCCTCCAGTTCTTCCTGATCACCAACTTCGTCACCTGGGCTCTGCCCGCCGCGCAAGGCCACGCTGGCATGTACGCGGCCAACCTTTCCGGTCTGCTGCAGGCCTATACGATGGCGCTGCCTTTCTGGGGCCGGACTCTGGCCGGCGACCTGGCGTTTACTGCTGGAATCTTTGCCGTCCACGCTCTGGTTTCGCGCCGATTGGTTCGCGCGCAGGCTGTAGCAACGCTCGCGGCATAGTGCCGAGGCGTGTCATCTCCAGATTCAGGGCCAGATGTCACAATTCTTCAAGCGCATAGCGATTGCAGCCGGGGCAGGTTTGGCTGTGGCGTTCGCGTCTGTGAGTTCCGGGCCTGTCCGGAAACGCCAGGATCCGGTACCTGAAGCCGAACCGGAGGTTGCTGTGTCCTCTCGCATTCCCCACGCGGGCGATGTTGTTTATGGGATACAGGACGACGATGTGCTCTATCTGGAGCCGCTGTTTGATCGTCTGGAAGCCATTGAACACCACCTGGAACGAGAGGCACGGAAGGCCCCCGCACCTCAACGGTTGGAGCTTCCTCCATCTCCACCCCCGCCAGTGGATCTGTCGCCGGTCTATGCACAGTTGGATGCCCTTCGCCAGGAACTGCCGGGCTTGATTTCGGCAATTGTGCAGGAACAGTTGGACGTAGTGGGCGAGCAGAAATCAGAACCCGAGCCTGAAGTTACGGAAACGTCGAGTCAGGAGCGCATAGCTGAGGCTGTTGCTCTGGCTGTTAATGAACGGTTTGGCGGACTGGAGGGTGGACTCCGCGATCACGCGACTCTTGTTGTTGCGCTTAACGAGCGCGTAAACCAGACCGATGCAAACCTGCAGCGTCTGGTGGCGGTGATTTCCAGGTTGGTCGAAGGGCCCGGGTTGAATCCGGCAGTTCAGCAGACGCCGAGGGGCGCGCATGCCGCAGCGTCATTTGAGGCGCATTTGAGTGACGCGATGAACGGGGAGCCTGTTCCTCCGGAGCCTGCGCCCCGGGAGTTTGAGGCGGGACCCAATCCGGAACCTGAAGGCGAAACCCCGCGACCCCGGTTGCCGATGAGCAGGATCTTCTAACGCGCACTGGACGCTACAATTCCAGTATGAATTTAAGACGATCCGCCCTCCTGTTTGCCTTCGCCGCCGCATCTCTGTTTGCCGCCGATCCGGCCGTCACGCAGGCGAAGAAGCAAATCGCTGAGAAGAACTACGATGGCGCGATCACAGGGTTGCAGACTGCATCGAAAGCGAATCCCAAGTCCGCTGAGATCAAGGCAACACTGGTGGACGCGATGCTGGCCAAGGCGGATTCCATTATGTACAACGATGCCCTGCCGCCCCGGTCCAAATACCCGGACGCCCTTCGCGGCTACCGCCAGGTTCTGACGATCGACAAAGAGAACGCCAAGGCCAAGACCAGCATCAGCACCATTGAGAGTATCTACAAGTCGATGGGCCGCCCGATTCCGCAGTAAGCAGCAGGCGGCCGAGGCTAAAGCCAAAGCAAAGCAGAACTGCAGGCGGTGACCGCAGAACCGGAGTTCCTGTGAAAGTCCCTGCGCTGCATCCGGTTCGTAGGGTGCTGCCGGAACCCCGCAAATCCACCGCGCCGGTCCCGGGCGCGAGAAATTTGTGTATTCTGAAAGCGTATGGCCGTAACCATTTCGGACGTTCAGACTGTCGATATTCCCGTTCCGGCCGATGTGGCCGCGAAGATCGATTCAATTGCCGTCGCCCGGCATGTGAGCCTTGAGCGCGCTCTTGCGGATCTCCTGCGCGATGCCATCGCCGCGTATGAAGTCAGAAGAGTCGCCTTCCTCGATCTCGGGGACAGATTCCAACAGTCCACCGACCCAGCGGAAACAGACCAGCTTCGCAGCGAACTCGCACAGATGACGTTCGCCGACTGATGCCGGCGATCCAATCGCGGGACCTTCCGCCGGATTTGCTGCGGCACCTGTTCGACCTCGCCAGGGAACGAAAGATTTCGATGGAGGATCTGTTTGCGCTGGAGGAGTGGCGGAAGCACTCGCCGGAGGCACCGGTCGGACGCAAAAACGGCTCACATTAAGTGAGCCGTAAGTTGTTGAAAAAAATGGTGAGCGCGGTGGGAATCGAACCTACAACCTACTGATTAAGAGTCAGTTGCTCTGCCAGTTGAGCTACGCGCCCACAAGGTGGGAATTCCTATAGTAGCATGCGTGGTGGTCCGGGCTGCTCGGACTCTTGTCTCATGCAAGATGAGCCTGAAGGGGGGTACGGATTCTCACGCAAGGTGAGCCTGAGGAGAAGGGGTTGGATGCTGGGGATTGATCATCAGCATGAACGACACGGAAGTAAGCAGCCTGAGTCAGATCGAGG
>CAIYVZ010000177.1 GCA_903929755.1 uncultured Acidobacteriia bacterium | reverse complement strand
CCTCGATCTGACTCAGGCTGCTTACTTCCGTGTCGTTCATGCTGATGATCAATCCCCAGCATCCAACCCCTTCTCCTCAGGCTCACCTTGCGTGAGAATCCGTACCCCCCTTCAGGCTCATCTTGCATGAGACAAGAGTCCTTCCCCTCGTATGTCTTTTCACATGTACACTGAGTAGAACGCCATGCAGACCAGACGCCTGTTCATCGGTAATGTCGCCACCAGCCTTGCAGGCAGCCTTGCCACCGGCAAAGTGCTGGGCGCGAATGATCGTCTGCGCCTCGGCATCATCGGCATGGGCGAACGCGGCACCCAACTGGCACGTGAAGCCGCCGGCTGCCCCAACGTGGAACTCGCTGGTTTTGCCGATGTCTACCGCCGCCGTCTCGACGATGCGCATCTCATCGCCCCCTCCGCCCGCGTCACCACCGATTTCGCCGAACTCCTCGAAGACAAGTCTCTCGACGCTGTCCTCATCGCCACGCCCCACCACCTCCACGCCGAACCCTTCCTCGCCGCCCTCGAACGCAATAAACACGTGTACGTGGAGCGCGCCATGGCTTTCACCCTCGAAGAAGCCAGAAAGATGCAAGCCGCCGCCCGCACCCACCCGAATTTAAAGGTGCAGGTTGGCCACCAGTTCTGCTCTTCCGGCCACGCCGTGGACGCCATCGAATACCTCTCCAGCGGCGCCACCGGGCAGGTTACCGCCATCCGTTCCCACTCTTACCGGAACACGCCTCACGGTAAGCCCCAATGGTCGCGCCCCGTGTTTCCGGATATGACCCCCGCCAACATCGCCTGGGACAGCTTCCTCGGCCCCGCCCCCGAGCGCGACTTCGACGCCCACCGCTTCACCAACTGGCGTTATTACAACGATTATTCCGGCGGCAGCGTCCACGAAAACCTCTCGCAACAACTTGCCTTCTGGTACCGCGTCATGGATATCGGGATTCCCGCCGCCGTCACCATGCGCGGCGGTATCTACCGCTGGAAAGACGACCGCGAGGTTCCCGACACGATGACCGTTTCCATGGAGCACACCAACTGCCCCTGGGGCGACCTGCTTTTCACCTGGGACTCCGGCTTCGGCAATAACCACCCCGGCATGACCGAGGAACTCCTCGGCACCGACGCCACCATCGTCCGCGCCCAGCAAATTCGCCTGCTCCCACAAAAAGTCATCCAGCCCGGCGGCGCCGAACTCATTGGCCAGACCCCCACCGCCCCTCGCGCGCATCTGCAGAATTTCTTCGACAGTATTCGCCTCGGTCACACCACCAACTGCCCCGTCGATGTCGGCTTCCGCGTCTCCGTCGCCTGCCGCATGGCCCTCGACAGCTACCGCCTCGGCAGAACCGTCCGCTGGGACGCCCAAACCGAAGAAATCGTTTAGGCCATGCCGCCCACCAGGCCCACCGGCGACCTTTTCCGGTTACAAGGCACCTGGTCCATCGCGAGCCTCGAAATCGAGGGCCAGCCGATGCCTGCCGCCGGTCGCATTATCATCAAAGGCGGCAAATTTACCACCCAGTCCATGGGCGCCGAGTACAAGGGCAATATTGTCGCCGAGGACGGCAAACTCGACCTCCAATTCACCTCAGGTCCGGAAAAGGGCAACACCAGCCTCGGAATCTATAAGTTAAAAGGCGATACCCTCCAGCTTTGTCTCGCGCTCACCGCCCCCAAACGCCCTGCCCGTTTCAAAACCTTACCCGGTAGCGGCCTAGCCCTGGAAATCCTCCATCGTGAGGGTAGTCAGGCAGCCGCAAAGGCCAGTGGCGACCCCGTAACCCTCCCCGTAACTTTTCAGCCAGCCCCGGAGCTCGAAGGGGACTGGCAACTCATCTCGGCCACTATGAACGGACAGCCCCTCCCGCAGGATTATGTCGAGTCCGGCCGGCGTAGCGCGAGCAACAATGAATTCCGCGTCAGTCTCCTGGGGCAAACCATGCTCCACGCCCGCTTCAACATCGACCGCACCCCCCAGCCCCACGCCATCGACTACTACGTTTACGGCCCCGGCGAAACAATCCGTCTCCAGTACGGAATCTGGAAGCTGGAAGGTGAGCTCTTAACCACGGCCATCGGCATCCCGGGAAGTCCCCGCCCCTCGCAGTTCGTGCCCGGCCCGGCTATCACTCTGACTGTCTGGCGCCGTACCGGATCCATCCCTCCACTAACGGCGCTCCATTAACGGCGCTCCATTAACGGCGCTCCATTAACGGCGCTCCATTAACGGGCCTCAACCTTGGAAGCTCATCACTTTTTTGATGCTAACCTAGCAAAATGCCTCCCGGCACCCCAGTAGTGCTCGCCGCGGGAGCCGCCTTCTCCGCCGCTTTTGCAGCCGGAGCCTGGGCAGTACGCGGTCGCGCATCATCCGTCTTCGCACCCTCCGTCTACCGGTCCAACACCAAGCGGAAGGCTCTCGCTTTGACATTTGATGACGGGCCATCCCCCGCAACTCCCGCCCTCCTCGACATTCTCGCCAGGCACGCCGTCCGCGCTACTTTCTTTCAGGTTGGCCAGAATTCTGCAGCGCACCCCGCCATCGCCCGCGCCGTTGCCCAGGCTGGTCACGAAATCGCCAACCACTCCGACACCCACCCGAACTTCGCCCTCACCCGTCCGGCTTTTGCTTTCGAAGAGTTTTCCCGCGCCCAAAGCACCCTGACCGAAATCACCGGCCAAACCCCCGTGTGGCTCCGTGCGCCCTACGGCGTCCGCTGGTTCGGCCTTCGTGAAGCTCAGCAAAAACTCGGCCTCACCGGCGTCATGTGGTCCGTGATTGGCCGCGACTGGAAACTCCCCGCCCCCGCCATCACTGCCCGAATTCTAAACCACGCCAGGCAGGGCGATATCATTTGTCTTCACGACGGTCGCGGTACCCTGAAGAATCCCGACGTGGAAGCAACTCTCGAAGCAGTCCGGAGAATCGTCCCCGAACTTCTTGGGAGAGGCTATCATTTTGAAACTGTTTCTGAACTCCTATGCCCGAAGACTTGACCCAGGCCAATAACGAACCCGCCAGCGATCTCGCGGCTGGCCTCTCCCCCCAGGGAAACGACCAGCTCACCGCGCGAGTCCTCCGCATCATCGCCGAAACACAACGCAAAGACCCCGCTCAGGTCACCCTCGAAAGCAGTTTCGAGGAACTGGGCATTGATTCCATGGACGGCGTCAATATTATCTTTGCTCTCGAAAATGAGTTCGACATCAACGTCCCCGACGAAGAAGTTAAGAACATCCGAAGCGTCCGCGACATGGTGGAAGGAGTGCGCAAGCTGGTCAAGTCCAATAGCGCCGATGTAGTCCCCGGCGAAGCGCCGTCCGCCGCCTGATGCGCCGAGTCGTCGTCACAGGTATCGGAGTCATCTGCGCTGCCGGCCGCACCCAGGCGGACTTCCTTGCCTCCCTTCGGGCTGGCCGCAGCGGTATTTCCCCTATCGAAAACATCGATATGCTGGATGTCCGTTTTCGCAACGGAGGCGAGATCAAGGGCTTCAACGCGCTCGATTACTTCGTCCCCAAAGAAGCGGACATGATGGACCGTTTTGCCCAGCTCGCCGTCGTCGCCGCCCGGGAGGCCATTCACCAGAGTGGCCTCGAATGGACTCCAGACCTGAAGGAGAACACCGCCATCATCACCGGCTCCTGCATCGGTGGCCAAAGCACCGAAAATCAGGGTTTCTACGACGTTTACAAGCTCGGTAAGCCCCGCGTCCACCCCATGACCATCCCCAAGACGATGGCCAATGCCGGTGCCAGTGGCATTTCTCTCGAATTCGGTATTACCGGCCCCGCCTTCACCATCGCCACCGCCTGTTCCTCCTCGGCCCACGCCATCGGCCTCGCCTTCCAGATGGTTCGCGGCGGTGTGTGTGATTTTGCCATCACCGGGGGCAGCGAAGCCCCCTTTAGCTACGGCCTCCTCAAGGCCTGGGAAGCCATGCGCGTGGTTTCGCCCTCTGCCTGCCGTCCGTTTTCGAAGGACCGCACCGGCATGATCCTCGGTGAAGCCGGAGCCATCCTCACCATCGAAACTCTGGACCACGCCCTCGCCCGCGGCGCCAAACCCATTGCGGAAATCGTCGGCTTCGGCATGAGTTCCGACGCTCATCACATTACCCAGCCCTCCTCCGAGGGTCCCGCCAAAGCCATCCGCCTTGCCCTGAAAGACGCCGGTCTCGCCCCCGACGCAATCGATTACGTCAACGCCCACGGCACCGGCACCAGCGTGAACGACACCACGGAAACCAAAGCCCTCCACCTGGCGTTCGGCCACCACGCCCGCAAACTGGCCATCTCTTCCACGAAAGCCATGCACGGGCACACCCTCGGCGCCGCCGGGGCCCTCGAATCCGCCGCCGCCATCCTCGGCATGACCAACGGCTTCGTCCCGCCCACCATCAACTACAACGAACCCGACCCCGAGTGCGACCTCGATTACACCCCCAACGTCGCCCGCAATCTGGAGTTCGAGTACGCCATGTCCAACTCCTTCGCTTTCGGTGGGTTGAACGCCGTTCTCGCCCTGCGCCGAATCTAGGTTCGCCCCATGCCGAAAGTAGCCGTCGCCCAAATCGGCAGCGTCCTTTTCGATACCCCGGCAACCCTGCTGCGCGCCGAAGCCTCCTGCCGTGAAGCCGCCCGCCGCGGCGCCAGTCTCCTCGTTCTGCCAGAGGCCCTGCTCGGCGGCTACCCCAAAGGCCTTAGCTTTGGAGCCACCGTCGGCAACCGCACCAACGCCGGCCGGGAACTCTTCCGTCGCTACTTCCACGCCGCCATCACTTGTCCGGGCCCGGAAACCGAGTTCCTTGCCGCTCTCGCCACCGAACTCAAGCTCCACATCGTCATCGGAGTCGTGCAGCGCCACGGCGGAACCCTCTATTGCACTTCCCTGCTCTTCGCTCCCGGCCGGGGCCTCGTCACAACCCACCGAAAACTCATGCCCACCGGTACCGAGCGTCTCATCTGGGGCCTCGGCGACGCCACCACCATGCAGGTCACCGAAACCGAAATCGGCCGCATCGGTATGGCCATCTGCTGGGAAAATTACATGCCCCTCTACCGGCAGCACCTGTACAATCAGGGCGTGGAACTCTGGTGTGCGCCTACCGTGGACGTGCGCGACATCTGGCAGACCACCATGCGCCACATTGCCTACGAAGGCCGCTGCTTCACCCTCAGCGCCTGTCAGGTCCTCACCAAAGCAGACTGGCCAGCCGACCTTCGCACCGAAGGCGGAGAGATCCACGGCCGCAGTCTCATCGCCGACCCCGCCGGCAATATCGTCGAATCGCTCCCGGAGGAGGGTCTCCTCGTGGCCGACATCGACCTCGCCGATATCCCGCGCGGAAAGTTCGATCTCGACGTCGCCGGCCACTACCATCGCCCCGACATTTTCGAGCTTCGTGTAAAGTAGCGTCAGATGTCCCTTCCCACCCGCCCCTTTGGCCCCACAAACCATCCTGTCTCCGTTATCGGCCAGGGAACCTGGAATCTGGACCACACCTCCCGCGCCGAGGCCTCCGCCACCCTCCGCCACGGCCTCGACCTGGGCCTCAACCACATCGACACCGCCGAGATGTACGGCTCCGGCGCCGCCGAAGCCATCGTTGGCGACGCCATTTCCGGACGCCGCAAAGACGCCTTTCTCGTTTCCAATGTCCTGCCCTCCAACGCCTCCCGCCACGGCACCGCAACCGCCTGTGAGCGATCCCTGCAGCAACTCAAAACCGACTACCTCGACTGTTACCTCCTCCACTGGAGAGGCCGCTTCCCGCTCGCCGAAACCTTTGCCGCTTTTGAAGACCTCCGTACGGCGGGAAAGATCCTCAGCTGGGGCGTCAGCAACTTCGATGTCGCTGATCTGGAGGAAGCCCTCCGCCTCACCGGCCCCGGTGCCATCTCCTGTAATCAGGTTCTGTATCACCCGGAAGAGCGCGCCATCGAGCACGCCGTCATCCCCTGGTGCCAGCGCCACGGCGTCGCGGTGGTGGCCTATAGCCCCTTCGGTTCCGGCAACTTCCCCCGCCCCGGTTCGGCCCCCCGGAAGGCGCTCGATGAGATCGCCGCATCCCGAGGAGTCACCCCCCGCCAGGTCGCGCTCGCCTTCCTCACCCGCAACCCGGCCGTCTTCGCGATTCCGAAATCAGCCAGCAAGGCGCATACCGAAGACAATGCCGCTGCCGCCTCTCTTCAACTCACGCCCGCCGATTTCGCGCGCCTCGAAAAGGCCTTTCCCCTGGGCCCCAAACCGCGCTCCCTGCCCATGATCTAGTTATGCTCACCCGGCGCGCATTTCTGACTACCCTGCCCCTGGCTATCCGTCTCGCCGGTAAGCCAACCTCAGCCACCCAGACCCAGCTCCTTCACCAGGCCGCTGCCCGGGCGCTCGCTTGCCAGGTCTTGTTCCAAAGCGCCAGGTCTAAAGTGAAGATTCTTAAAGATTTCTTCGAGTACCCTTTCGACGTGCCGGAAACCTTCAAGTAGGGGGCTGAACTGTTACAGAAACTTGCCATAGCAGTAACAACACGCTCAATAACAAAGGAAATATATGAAGATCAGTACAACTCGTCGACAATGCGTGATGGTGCTCGCGGCAGGTGCCGCTTCATCCACGATTCTTTCAGCTCAATTCTCTGGCCTCAAGCTTCCCGGTTTGGGGAAAAGTGGGGCGGCTGCGGCCAAAGTACCAATGAACTCGGGGGATTTTATTAAGTATCTCACCGTTGCGACGGGCCTGGGTGTTCAAGGATCATTGCACCTGACAGAGCTGTACCCGCCCGAGGCCATATCGGAAATTAAGGCTCTCTCCGAAAAATTTAATGAGGCACAAAAGATTCGCACTAACGAAGAAACGGATACGACGTTTGTGAAAGCGGGAAGTTTCATGATGGCAGCGATGGAGAAACTGACCGCAGAAGTGACTTCATTTGATGAGGTAAAGAGAAAAGCGCTGGGTGCCGCTCATCACAAAATTACCCTGATGATGATTGCTGAGGGATTTGCGGTTCTTAATTTTCCCGCATTTATAAGTCAACTACAGAGCGACGTTGTAACTGCTGTTACTGATCGTAGTAAGCTGGCACTATTGAAGAAGCAACTGCAATTTATTGTTTTAGCATCTACGGAACTCCCCAAGCAGATAAAGTCGGCAATCGCTGTAAGGGGAGTGGTGAAGAAAATTGCTGCCGCGCAGAAAACAACCCTCCCTGACGACCCGAAGCCCGAATCGATCAACACATTAGAGTCGCTCAACAAGGCAACGGCAGAGGACCTTCCTGCTGCCGGATAAAGCAGTCGTCCAGGGATCTCGTCTGTAACTAGCGTGGGTGCTTAGTTACCGCTGAATACCCACGCTATATATTGTAATTGTCGCGCTGTGTCGCTGCTTTAAAACTGATCCAGTACTGCAGCTACCCGCCTGCCCAGGCAACTCCGTCTTGATCGGTCAGCTGGTTGCTTCAGCACGTCAATGTGTGTCGTTTGCAAACGACATTGATTCCAGCCGACTTTCGCACCTGACCTGCGAAACTGCAACTATCGTTGCCCGGATTGGTGTTTTCGCCCGGTCGCACTTGTGTCGCCGTCCCACAACCCAACCCAAGTGCCAATTCGGCTGTGCGCTGAGCTGGCAGGGATGGATCGAGGGTTCTGGCTCTGACTGAGTCAGGCTGTCAACGTATGTCGTGTCTAAACGACAAGGATTGCGTCCCGGTGATCCGGAAATCCCCCGGAACTTTCCGCTGAAGGTCTCAAAGACAATTCTTGAGTTTTCGTGGGTCCCTCTGTGCCAACATGACTGAGACATCTTGACTAACCGCAATTAGAGAGCAGGGCGGGAAAGAGAAGACTCGGTATGTTCACGACAGCAACGACAAACGGTTCTGCCCCTGCGACGCCAATGGGGGTGATGGAAACGAT
>CAIYVZ010000176.1 GCA_903929755.1 uncultured Acidobacteriia bacterium | reverse complement strand
TTGCATCCCTGCAGAGCCTTATCCTCTGCTCCGGTCAGAGCCAGAGTAGTCAGTCCAACGGAAGTTCGTCAAGGTTGTAGTTGTCGTTGATGGGGAGAAATAATTGTCGTTGATGGGTAAAAATAGTTGACGCCAGACACGCCACCACCATCATGATGTCAGTGACCTGTTACGTTCAGGAGTACACACCGAAGAACGGAGCCAGTTTCCCCGGCATCGAGAAGTCGAAGGCCGGCGGGATGGTTGAGGTCTGGGATATGACCACGAACCCCGCTCAGCTGAAGACTTTCAAGGAAAGCGAGGTCACCGCGAAGGCCAACAGTACCTGGAAGCATCCGCCAACGGCCATGGGGCTGGAAGATCAGGAGCTGGCCGACATTATTGCCTACGTGAAGACCATGTCCACTGGCAAGGCAAAAGAAGTAAAAATCGAAGAACTCCACTAACGCCCCCCATCAGGCGCGTGTGCACGAACTGGCCCGCCCGGTCAGGGCGGTAATGTATATAGCATGGAATCGGTTCAGGTAGAGCGCTTCTACTTAGGCTGCCTTGCGCACGCGTCGTACGTGGTGGGGTCGGAATGTGTGGCTGCGGTGATCGATCCGCAGCGTGACGTTGATATTTATCTCGAGGCGGCAGCCCAAAAAGGCTGGAAGATCGAGCATATTATTGAGACGCACGTTCATGCCGACTTCGTCTCCGGGCACAGGGAGCTCGCCGAACGGACCGGTGCCCGGATCTATCTGGGCGAAGGCTCCGGTGCCGAATTCCCTCATGTCGCTGTGAAGGATGGGGACGAACTGAACTTCGGCAACTGTCACCTGAAATTCCTGCAGACCCCCGGCCACACGGTGGAGAGCATCTGCATCCTGATGAACGATGCCAGCCAGCCGGACAGGCGGGGGATTCTGTTTACTGGCGACACGCTGTTCGTGGGCGACGTCGGACGTCCAGATCTTTCCGGAACGTATACGCCGCAGCAACTGGCCGCGATCCTCTACCAAAGTCTGCATGAGAAGGTACTTCGGTTACCTGACGAGACGCAGATTTATCCGGCGCACGGCGCAGGCTCACTCTGTGGCCGCCAGATGAGTTCGGAAAGTTCGTCCACCATCGGCAAGCAGAAGCAAACGAACTACGCGCTGATGGCCAAAAGCAGCGAAGAGTTCGTTCATCTTCTTACCGACAACCTTTCCACCGCGCCCGAATACTTCGCTCAGGAGGTGGACCTTAATCGTAAAGGCGCGGCCCCGATTTCTCAACTGCCCGCCCCTGCCGCTCTCTCTGCGCCAGAAGTACTGCGCTTGCAGCAAGAGGGCACTGTAGTGGTGGATACGCGGCCCGCCTCAGAGTTCGCCGCCGCCCACGTACCGGGTTCCATCCACATCGCGCTTACCGGACAGTACGCGTCCTGGGCCGCGCGCATTCTGGGCCTGAATACGAAGCTGATTATCGTGGGAGAGGACGCCGACCACGTCCGTGAGTCGCAGTTGCGGTTGGCCCGCGTGGGTTTGGAGAGCATCTCCGGATATCTGGCGGCTGGCGTAGCCGGGTGGGTGCGCAGTGGCTACGAACTGGAATCGATCCCACAGATTACCGCGCCGGATCTGGCGGAGCTCAGGAAGCAGGAGCCCGAAAGCGTCACGGTTCTGGATGTTCGGGAGGAGGCAGAATTGAGCGGAGGAGCTATCGAGGGCGCAATTCGCATCCCGCTGGGAAAGCTGATGAACCGTACGTCAGAACTCGACCCCACAAAGCTGACAGTGGTTCACTGCAAGGGCGGTTACCGCAGCTCCATCGCCACCAGCATCCTGCGGCGCGGGGGCTTCCGCGACATTGCCAACCTGATGGGCGGCTTCGACGCCTGGAAGGCCGCCGGACTCCCGGTTAGTCTTTCAGCTCCGCAATCGTAGCGCCCACGCCGCCTTCAAACTGCGACGCCGGATAGAATTTCTCCACGTGGGGGTTATTCTTCAGCAGTTCCTGCACTGCACGTTTCAGAACTCCCATGCCGTGCCCGTGAACGATACGAACGCGCGCCGCGGTGGCCATGGTGGCGTTGTCCAAAAACCGCTCCACCTTCTCCATCGCTTCTTCAGCCCGCTCGCCGATAATGTTGATCTCCTGCACCAGAGGATTCAGCGCCGGACCTGGCTGGAATCGCACGTTTGAAGGGAGCTTTGAGGTAGCAGGACCAGACGCCCCTTCGGCGAACACCTCTTCCACATCGTCCACGCCGATCTTCATCTTCATGAAGCCGGCTTCTACCTCAAACCGGCCGTTCCCCAGATCTTTGCGCACGCGCGCCAGTTCCCGCAGACCCTTTACGCGAACCCGCGAGCCTTCCACAATCTGCAGCTTCTTCGGCACCACGGCGGGCGAACTGGCCACCGTCTCCCATTCCTCGCGCATCTCGCGCGTGGCCCGGGCCACCTCAACATGCGCCCGGTCACTGGCCTTGCGCTGCGTGGAGAGTGCCTCCACCTTTGCCACCACATCCTCGGCGCGCTTCCGCCACTCGGTCTGCATCGCATCGAAACGAGCCTGCAACTCTGCCAGTTTCGCCGACTCTTTTCGCTCCCATTCCACGCGGAACTCACGTTCGCGGATTGCGATCCGGCGCTTTTCCGTCTCCAGTTCCGTCCGTTCCCTGGTGGCCAGATCCAGACTCTCGTGGAGCCCGGCAATCAGCCGTCCGAGCTCAATTTCCTGCGAACTCAGCGCTGCGCGGGCACGCTTCAGAATGTCTTCCGGCATTCCCAGCTTGGTGGCAATATCCAGACCTGCCGACTTGCCCGGAACCCCGACCCGCAGCTTGTAAGTCGGTTGCAGCGTCTCTTCATCGAAGCCCATGGACGCGTTCAGGACCGATTTCGTGCTGGCCCCGTACACTTTTAGCGCCGTTAAGTGGGTCGATGCCAGCGTAAACGCACCCGCCGCGCGGAAGTGGTCCACCAGCGCCACACCCAGGGCGCCGCCCTCTTCCGGATCCGTCGCCGACCCGATCTCATCCAGCAGCACCAGCGAATCCGGCGTCACATCGAGCGCCATCTCCCGCAACCGCGCCACGTGCGCCGAAAACGTACTCAAGTTCTGCTCAATCGACTGATGATCGCCAATATCGGCCAGAACCTGTTCAAACAAGGGCAGTTCCGCCGACGCGCACGGCACCGGGAAGCCCGACTGGGCCATCAGCGCGATGGTGCCGGCTGTCTTTAGCGTCACCGTCTTGCCGCCCGTATTCGGACCGCTGATCAGCAAAGTTCGGCATTCGCGGTCCAGCGTCAGGTCAAAAGGCACCACTTGCTTGCCCGACCGTTTCAGCACATCCATCAGCAAAGGATGCCGCGCCTTCACCACATGGAAGCGCTCCCCAAACGTTGGAATACAGCAATCGAACTCCACTCCAAAACGCGCTTTGCCAAAGATCAGATCCAGCTCAGCTATTACCTCCGCTGCCGCACCAATTTCAGGAGCCTGCGTCCGAAGCCGAGCCGTCAGTTCCCGCAGAATCCGGAAAACCTCCCGCGACTCCTCTTCCTGCAGCCGCACCAGTTCGTTATTCAGATCAATGGTTTCCAGCGGCTCCAGGAACAGGGTCTGTCCCGACGAACTGGCACCGTGGATCACTCCCGGCAACTTCCTCCGCTGTCCGGCAATCACCGGCACCACAAACCGATCATTCCGCAGCGTAACGTACTCTTCCTGCAGTACGCCCTCCCCGCGGTTCGCCTTCAGGAAGCGTTCCAGAGAATCGGCGATGGATTTCTTCTGCTTGTCCATCTCGCGCCGAATGCGGTGCAAATGCGGACTCGCACTGTCAGGAATGCTGCCATCCGGGGAAACCTTACCCTGCACAGCCTTCAGCAGATCGCGAAAATCGCCGATCCGGCAAGCCAGTTGATACATCAGAGGGAAGCGTTCGGGGGACGCAGTCAACACGGACCGCGCATCCGCCGCACGATCCAGAAACGTGATCAGGTCGAAAATTTCACGCGGTTCCAGCGACGCCCCTTCAATTCGCAGCTTCTGCGCAGCCACCGTGATATCCGGAACGCCTCCCAGATTCACCCGAATTGCCGACCCGGACCCCGCCGCCGGATTTCCCGCCGCCCGCATGTATTGCACGCCTTCCGCCACTTGGGCGAGTGACCGTTCCACCACCTTCTGGTCCGATGACGGCACCACCTGTTCCAGCAACACCGCACCCGCTGCCGTAGAAATGTACCGGCGAACGAGGGCCACTACCTGAGGAAATGCGAGCGCTTCTGAACTGGAGGACTTCACTGTCCCTATTTTCTCGCGACCCTGGCTGCAAGCCACGCAAATGCTTTCCGGATCACCCGTGGAGTACCTTCCGTGATCAACACGCTATCTACTTCTTCCAGCGGAAACCACGCAGCCCGTGCGGCATCATCCGCAGCGCAAAGAACCCCGCCCGTTGGCACACATACGTAATCCAGCAGGATGTAGTGATACTCGGCGGCGCCGTCCGCGTCCCGCGTGACACGCTCAAATACTTCCACCAGACCGAGGACGTCCACTTCGAGGCCGGTCTCTTCCAAAACCTCGCGCCGCAGCGCATCTTCCAGGGCTTCTCCGGTTTCTACCGCACCGCCCGGTAAAGACCAATAGCCCTTCATCGGCTCCCGGGCACGCTCCACCAGCAGGACACGACCTTCCTGCAGGATCAAGGCGCCCACACCAGGAATCGGATGCGCGGGATAGCGGCGAGACCTAATATGCCACCTTAGTTCTGAACGGCGCCTTTGACGCCAAGCCGGATCTTGTACACGGCCTTACGGGTACTCGCGTACATCGTCTCCATATCGGTATCGCCAAACGTACAGTTCGTAATCACTTCGGTCGGCAGAAACGTGTGCACCAGTTTACCCTCACGGGTATAGACGCCCAAACCCTTCGCCGCTATGTAAAACCGCCCGTTCACGTCGGTCCGAAGGCCCCCGGGAACACCCCGAATCTTGCCAAATACATCTCGCTGATTGCTGGCCGCACCCTTGCCGTCCAGGTCAAAGGCTACCAGCGTCCGGCGGTCCGAGTCCGTCACATACAGGCTCTTGCCATCGCCGGAAATGGTGATGCCGTTGGGCCGCGTAGTCCACTTCGCCACCAGTTCCACTTCACCTTTGGGCGTAATGCGGTAGATCCCGTTGAAATCCATCTCACGGCTTTCAAGCGCAGACGCGAATGCAGGATCGGTGAAGTACGCGTTGCCGTCCTTGCGAACCGTGATATCGTTCGGACCATTGAACTTCTTGCCCTGATACGTCTCGGCCAGAACTTCGAACTTGCCCTTACGGTCCATGCGAGCCACCCTGTGCAGAAGCGGTTCACACAGATAAAGGCGGAACTGCGCGTCGTACGCCAAACCCTCAGCGCCGTTGCGATTCTCTTCCGTGGGCTTGGGGGGACCGGTCGGATCGAGCCGGTAAATGACCTTTTTATACAGGTCTGAGAATACGAGAAACCCGTCGTGCGACCAAGACAGGCCATCGACGTACTGCAGCCCGCTGGCCACCCGCTCGGACATGATGTTCTCAAAATCCTGGGCGGCCAGGGGCAGCACGCAACTGAGGCAGAGCAGAAGCCCGAAAAGCCTCACGGCTTCCCTGCTCAAACCGAAAAGCCTCACGGCTTCCCTGCTCAAACCGAAAAGCCTCACGGCTTTTCGAGCGTAAGCTTATTAACGACGCTCTTCACGCCACTCACCTTCTTCGCCAGGTGCTCGGCCTTGTCCTTCTGCTTCTGCTCCTGGACCTTACCACTCAGCGTCACCACGCCGGCCTTCACCTCAACTTCAATTTTTCCGCCCTTCACCAGGGAATCGGCCGCCAGGCGCGAACGCACCGTGTCGTTCAAATAATCGTCCGATTTCGGCTTATCGGCGGCAAAAGCCGTCATCAGCATCGACAAAAACAGCAACAACGAGAGGGCCAAGCGCTTAATCTTCATGACTACCCGTCATTGTACGCCAGTCCACGGTATTCAGATATGCGGCCTTTTCTCGCCACCCAGCCTCCACCTTAATGTGAAGGTCCAGATAGATCCGGATGCCGAACAGCGCTTCCATCTCTTGCCGCGCCGAGGTCCCGATCTGCTTCAGAACGCTGCCCTTAGCGCCAATGATAATCGCTTTCTGGCCATCGCGTTCCACCATGATCGTGGCGTAGATCCGTACCAGAGTCGGCGTCTCTTCCCACTTGTCGATGGTCACGTTGGTCGCGTGAGGAACTTCCTGTCTCGTCGCCAGCAGTACCTTTTCCCGAATTAGTTCGCTCGCCAGGAACCGCGCCGGCTGATCGGTGACATGGTCTTCCGGGAAATACTGCGGGCCTTCCGGCATCCGCGACAGAACAGCCTTCCGCAACGTATCGAGGCCGATGCCCTTCAACGCCGAAATCGGAATATACTCCGCGAAATCGAACCGTTTGCTGTACTCCTCCATCAGAGGCAGCAGGTCAGCCTTCGCCTTCACGGTGTCAATCTTGTTCACCGCCAGAATAACCGGCGCGCCCTCTTTATACAGGATGCTGATGGCTTTCTCGTCATCCGAGCTGAACGGTTTTGACCCATCCACCATGAAGATCAGCAGATCACGCTCTTCCAGCGAATTGCGGACCGCGTCCATCATCCGCTTATTCAGCGATGAATCCGACCGGTGAATTCCCGGCGTATCAATGAACACCACCTGGGCATCCGCTTCCGTCAGCACGCCCTGAATCGCCGTGCGTGTCGTCTGCGGTTTATCCGCCACGATGGCCACCTTCTGGCCCACCAGCGCATTCATCAGCGTCGACTTCCCCGCATTCGGACGCCCTAAAATCGAGACAAACCCGGACTTATGACTCATCGGAAACCGCCTCTGCCATCACTTTACTTAACCGCACTTGTGCAACTCGTTTCTCATCACTGGACAAAACTTCAATACGTAGTCCCTCTCGTTCAATCGTCTCACCCGGCAGGGGCACGCGCCCCATCCACTCCATAACAAGCCCTCCGATGGTGGTCGATTCCACTTCCTCATCGGGCTGAAACTCCATCAGTTCATTCAATCGCGCCAGGTCAAAACTGCCCGACACAATCAGGCCGCCATTCTCGTCCTCAGCCACGTCGGAACCCGGTTCATGCTCGTCGCGGATCTCGCCGAGAATCACTTCCACCAGATCCTCCATCGTTACCAGACCAGCCGTGGCGCCATACTCATCCACCACCATCACCATATGCGCGCCCTCGCGCTGCATTTCGCGCATCAGGTCGCTCACCAGCTTGGTTTCGGGCACCACCTGGATGGGCCGCATCAGTTCCTTGACAGTCCTCGAAGTCCGGCTGCTCTCGGCCACTTCAAACATGTCGCGAACGTGGACAAATCCCACTACCTCGTCAATCGATTCCCGGTAAACCGGAATCCGCGAAAATTGTTCCGTTACCACCAGCCCGTGCAGTTCTTCCAGCGTCTTATTCGCCCCAATCGCCACGATATTGGGCCGCGCCGTCATCACCTCGCGAACCGTCTTATCGCCAAACTCAACCACCGACTGGATCAGCCGACGGTCATCTTCTTCAATCAGACCCTCTTCCGTTCCGGCCGCGATCAGCGCCTCAATATTCTCCGCCGCCGTGGCCGCCTCCCCGTCACCCTCTTCCGGATTGACCATTTCCAGCAGCGAATGCCCGAACGAAAGCAGCGCCACCAGCGGCTGGCTGATCAGAGCGCTCAGCTTATAGAAAGGCACCAGAGGCCTCACCCAGTGGCCCGAAGTCCGGCGATACATCAACTGCGGGATGGCATAACCACCCACCACCATGCCGGTCCACGAAACCAGCAGGGCTTCCACGATCATGCCCGCCTGCGTGCTTATATCCGTCAGCGGACCGTCCGGTATGGCCCGAAGCAATGCCACCACAGCAAAGCTCGTGAGACAGGCATGCTTCCAAAGGGAAAACGAAAGTGCCGCAGCTTCCGAACGCAGACCAATCAGGTCTTCCAGTTCCTCTTTGAACAGCTGCAGAGCAGGCAGATCACGAGTTCGAAGCCTCATACTTTCGAGGTAAAGCGTCTGAATCGCGGTGTAGAGAACGATCAGGACAAACAGAACGATGAGTGCCGCAAGGAGCATTTACTTCGTCCGCTCGGCGCTTGCACGTTCGGCGCCTGCACGTTCAACCAGACCCGCCGGAAGCTCAAATTCCTTACGCCACTTCGTTTCCGTACGCGCCATCTGCCCGGAATCGGTCTCGTGATCCATGCCCTTCAAATGCAAAGCGCCGTGGAGCATCAGAACGCGTATCTCCGTCTCCAGCGAATGGCCAAACTGCTTTGCCTGCGTCCGTGCCCGCGCCATCGATATCGCCAGATCTCCGGCATAGCCCTTTTCGTCTTCTGAGGGAAAGGAAAGCACGTCCGTGGGCACGTCCTTGCCCCGGAACTGCGCGTTCAGTCGCTTCAGTTCCGCATCGCCCGTAATCAGGCAATGGAACTCACGGCCGCGCAGAACCCGGCTGCGAAGTACTTCAGCAAAGTCTTCGAGGGAATTTGTGTCCAGTGTGTCCGGCTTTCGCCGGAAAGTTATAAGTGGGTCGGATTTCATGCTGTGTCGCGCGGTGCATCGACGGTTTCGGAACTCATCGCCGCCGGCTCAATCAGTTTCAAACTGAGTTGCCGCCCGTTAGCTTCATTGTACTTTTCGTAAGCGCGTACGATTTTCTGCACCAGGCTGTGGCGAACCACATCCTTCTCATCGAACTGCACAAACGAGATGCCCTCAACGTTTCGCAGAACATCAACGGCATCCAGAAGGCCACTGCGACGCCCGCCCGGCAAATCGATCTGCGTCAGATCGCCCGTCACCACGGTCTTCGAGTTGAAGCCCTGGCGCGTCAACACCATCTTCATCTGCTCAACCGTCGTGTTCTGCGCTTCGTCCAGAATAATAAAGCTGTCGCTCAGCGTCCGCCCTCGCATAAAAGCCAGCGGGGCGATTTCGATGGTGTGGCGCTCCAGCAGCTTCTCCACTTTTTCGGGCTCCAGCATGTCATGCAACGCGTCGTAGAGAGGCCGAAGATACGGGTCAATTTTTTCTTGCAGCGTCCCCGGCAGAAAGCCCAGCTTTTCGCCGGCTTCCACGGCGGGACGCGTCAAGACAATCCGGCTCACCTTTTTCGCAATCAGGGCCTGCACCGCCATCGCCACCGCCAGATACGTTTTCCCGGTACCCGCCGGCCCAAGGCCGAATACCAGGTCGTTGCGTTCAATCGCTTCCAAATAGCGGCGCTGCGTAACCGATTTCGGCGTCAGGACTTTGCGGCCAAACGTCCGCTGCTTGCCGCTCGCCGCGAGGGCCCTCAGCGTCACATCCGGATCCGCCGTCACCACGCGCAACAAGCTGGTCAGATCCGCGTTCTGAAACACCATGCCCTCATGCACCAGGGCAAAGTAATCCTCAAAGATCTGGCCGGCGCGCAGCACGGGCTCGCGATCGCCTTCTATTTCAATAGAACCGTTGGCAAGCCGTGTCGTAACCTTGAGCCCCAGTTCAATGAGGCGCAGGTTTTCGTCATGGGTTCCGAACAGTCCTTCAATTCCTTTACCGGTAGGGACGCTGGCAATCATGCAGGGTGGGTGGAAGCCTTCAGGGAGGGGGGAGTTGCGGGAGCGAATTGGGAGCGCAGAAATACTGCCATCCGCTCTGACTATAGCATTGTTTTTCAGCACCTGATTTTCAGGAGCGATAATGCAGGCATGCTGTTTGCCGATCTTGCCCTGAGCCAGCGCCTCGAAAGAGCAGAAGGTCAGGCTGGGTGTGCCTATGTGGATGCCCGCCGGAAACTCCAGCCAGAAGCCTGCTCCGTTTGGCGCGAAATCGCTGGTTGCCGGGCTATGTTCGACGGTCCCGATTCCCCCGTCACCCAGACCTTCGGGCTCGGCCTCGCCGGCCCTGTCACTGCGGCCGATCTCGATGAAATTGAAGCGTTTTTCTTCGAACGGGGAGCCCCGGCGAACCACGAAATCAGCCCCCTGGCGGACTCCTCTGTCTGGCCTCTTCTCACCGCGCGCGGGTACACGCCCATCGAGTTCACCAGCATGCTTTACCGGGACCTGGCCGCCTTTCCGCCCCAGACCAGCCCGGACAGCAACGTCCAGGTCCGTCCCATAAAACCAGAACAGGATGGCGACACTTTCATCCAGGTGAATTTGGAAGGCTGGAGTGAGACGCCTGGTCTCGGAGAAGTCCTCAACGATCTGGTTCGAATCATGCTCCACACGGACGGTCTGCAGGGCTTTCTCGCGTACTCGGGCGACGAACCCGTCGCCGCCGGCAGCCTGAACCTCCGTGGCCCCGTCGCCCTGTTCGCCGGAGCGTGCACCATCCCCTCCGCCCGCGGGCAGGGAGCCCAGCGAGCGCTCCTCGAAGAACGCCTCCGCGCAGCCGTTCGCGAAGGCTGCGAAATCGCTGTCATGGGCGCGCAGGCCGGCAGCGGTTCCCAACGCAATGCTGAACGCGCGGGCTTTCGGATCGCATATACCCGCACAAAATGGCAACGCCTTATAAATACCCCGCTATAATCATCCTAAGGAGCGTTACCACCTTATGCAGGAACAGAATTACGCCAGTCACACAAAGCTCGTCACCCCGTATCACAAGGTGCTCGTTCCCTTGGCTTTTGCCACCCTGATCGGCTCGTTCGTTAATCTGTATCACTCGATTGGCGACCACGAGCGTCTCTACAATGCGGCCCTGATTGTCGCGCTCTCACTGGCTCTGTTCGTGACTATATACTTCGCCCGCGTCTTCGCCCTCCAGGCTCAGGACCGCGCCATTCGCTCGGAAGAACGCTTCCGTTTCTCAGTCCTTTCCGGCGGCAAACTCCTCGACTCCCGTTTGAAACGCAGTCAAATTGTCGCGCTCCGTTTCGCCTCCGATGCTGAATTCGTCGATCTCGCCAACCAGGCTGCCAACAAAGGTATGTCGGGCAAAGAAATCAAAATGGCGATCAAAAACTGGAAAGCCGATCACGAACGTCTCTAGTCTCCCGAAAACACCCGACCTTCTTACTCAAATAAAGCCATGCCGTTACAGCTTCACAACACCCTGACTCAGAGGGTCGAGCCCTTCCATCCCCTTTCCGATAACACCGTGAAGATGTACACGTGCGGGCCTACCGTTTACGACTTCGCTCACATCGGTAACTTCCGGACCTTCGTCTTCTACGATCTGCTCCGCCGCTGGCTGCGCGCCTCCGGCTTCCAGCTCAATCACGTCATGAACATCACCGACGTGGACGACAAGATCATCCGCAACGCCGTCGCCCAGGGCAAGTCCCTGCGCGACTACACGGATAACTTCACCCAGGCGTTCCTTGATGACTGCGCCACCCTCCGTCTCGAACGCCCCGAACACATCGTTCGCGCCACCGATCACATTGACGAAATGGCGGCGTCCATTGCCAAACTGGAAGCCAACGGCTTCACCTATCGCAGTGACGGCTCCGTCTATTTCCGCATCGCGAAGTTCGCCGAATATGGCAAGCTTTCGCACAACGACTTCAGCGGTATGGTAGCCGGAGCCCGCGTGGATGTGGACGAATACGAAAAGGCGGATGCGCGCGACTTCGCTCTCTGGAAAGCCCCCAAAGAAGGCGAGCCAAACTGGGACACCTGCATCGGTCCTGGTCGCCCCGGCTGGCATATTGAATGCTCCGTGATGGCGTATCACTATCTCGGAGCCACGCTGGACCTCCACGCTGGCGGCGTAGACCTCATCTTTCCGCACCACGAGAACGAAATCGCGCAGTCCGAAGCACTAACCGGCCAGCCGTTCGCCAAGTTCTGGGTTCACTCCGAATTCCTGCTGGTGGACGGCCAGAAGATGTCGAAGTCTTTGGGTAATTTCTACACGCTGCGGGATCTCTTCGCCCGCGGTTTCACCCCGGAATCCGTCCGCTATCTCCTGGCCTCCGTTCCGTACCGCAAGGGCCTGAACTTCACGTTCGACGGCCTCACCTCGGCGAAGACTGCCATTGATCGCCTCCGAAACTTCAAACTCCGCCTCGAAACCGCTAAGCTCCCGGCGGGCCTGAACGACGAAATCGAAGCCAGAGCCAACACCGCACATCTCGGCTTCCGGGCCGCCATGGACGACGACCTCAATACCGCCGAGGCCCTGGGCTCCGTCTTTGAATTCCTCCGCGACGCCAACATCGCGCTTGACGCCGGTACTTTCCTCGAAGGCAACCGGAACCGCGCCCTGGAGTTGATGGTCCTGCTCGATCTGGTCTTCGAAGTCCTCACGCCTTCCGCCGCCACCGGTGCCATCTCGGCAGACGAAGTGGACGCCCTGGTCGCTGCCCGCACCGCAGCCAAAAAATCCCGCGACTTCGCCCGCGCTGACCAGATCCGCAACGACCTGCTCGAAAAAGGCGTCATTCTGGAAGACACCAAAGATGGTGTCCGCTGGAAACGTAAATAGATAACGCACATGAACATCCAGACCAAAGCCGTGCATGCAGGCGACCGCAAGCGCAACAGTTCAAACGGCAGTTGGGTCCCTGTCACGACCCCCATCCACACGGCAACCAGCTATTTCTATAACGACCTTGCTGACCTTGACCGGGTCTTTGGCAAAGAGATGCCGGGCCAAAGCTACGCCCGCTATTCCAACCCCACCAACGACGCGCTCGAAGAACTCTGCACCGCGCTCGAAGGTGGCGCGGGCGCGCTTGCCTGTAGTTCCGGCATGGCCGCGCTGCACATGGCTGTCAACACGGCTCTTCTGGACCGGCGCCGCGTTATCGTCGCCGCCAAACTGCTCTACGGCGCCACGCTCAACATGCTGATCAAGGCCTTTGAGCCCGCCGGCGTGGAAGTTCACTTCGTTGATTTCGATGACACCAGCGCAGTCGCCGCCGCCATCGCGGAGCACCGCCCCGGTGCCATCGTCATGGAGTCCATCGCCAACCCTCTGCTGCGCGTTCCCGCCCTCGACCATATCGCCGCCCTGGCGAAGGAAAAGGACATCCCGCTCATCGTGGACAACACCTTCGCCACGCCGCTTATCAACCGGCCTCTGGAGCACGGAGCGTCCATCGTCGTCCACAGCTTAACCAAGTATCTGTCCGGCCACGGTGACGTTCTCGGCGGAGTCGTCGTCGCGAACCAGGAATTCATCGGCCCTCTGCGGGATATTTCCCGCATGCTCGGCCTCACCCTGGGACCGTTCGAGGCCTACCTCGCTATGCGCGGGATCAAGACCTTCCCGCTCCGCATGGAGCGTCAGTGCGCCAACGCCCAGGCCGTCGCTACCTGGCTTTCCACCCACCCCTGTGTGGACCGTGTCTACTTTCCGGCCGACCCGAACCACCCCGACGCCGCCAACATCCAGCGCCTCTTCGCCCCCGGTCTCTACGGAGCCATGGTCAGCTTTGAAGTGAAGGATGCGGCCCGCGAACAGATCTTCCGGGTGATGAACGCCCTGCGGATGGTGGTGCCTGCGACGTCTCTGGGCGACGTCCACAGCATCATGCTCTACCCGGTCATGTCCTCGCACCGCGACCTCGCGCCAAAACACCGCGCCCGCCTGGGAATCAAGGACAACCTCCTGCGCCTCTCCGTAGGCATCGAAGCCCCGGCCGACATCACCGGCGACCTCGACCAGGCCCTGCGCAGCGTCTGATTTCGCCCACGAAAATCGAGCATAATACAGGTATGGATTCCGTCGAAGCGCTCGTGACCGAAATGCGTGGGCTGACGCCACACCAACTACATCGGGTTGCTGCGTTCGTGCACGAGATTAAGTCAAAGCACTCCGCACCCCCCATGGCACCGCCATCCGTTCTGCCACAAGCTCTGATTAATCGGGCGGTGAGCAACGGCTGGCCCATTGAGATTTTCACAGAAGTCATTGGCCAGATGGACGATGACTTCGCGAGGCCGACGCAGCCTCCCTTCACAGCACGCACGCGTTGACACAATACCTTCTAGACACCAACATTGCCATTGAACTTATGCGCGGGCGGAATCGTCCCGTGCTGGAGCGATTGGCCTCGCTGGACCCAGGTTGCGTTGCCCTCTCGGCCGTAACGGTGGCGCAGCTTCACTTCGGCGCATCTCTCAGCCAGCATCCCGAACGCAGCCTACTCCGGTGCGGCGTTTTCTGCCGTGCGTTCCGTGTGTTGCCGCTGACACAGGCGGCCGCCAGACGCTCCGGTCGTTTTCGGGCCAACCTGGAATCGGCAGTACAGCGAATCGGTGCCTATGATGTCCTGATCGCAGGAATCGCAGCCAGTTCGAATCGAATTCTGGTGACCCACAACACTCGTGAATTCGGACGGATTGCTGAGATCACACTCGAAGACTGGAACAGGTGAATCTCGCCGCGAAATCCACACTATGGGCTTTGGGCCACACGCATCACAGTGATAATACACGATAATACACAGGTTGGCGCCGCCTACCGGCGTGCGAAATACCCCGGCTTGCTTCGAACCGTGGCCCCAGCCTGCTTCACCCGAATCACCACCTTCCGGAAACTCCCGTCCCGGTTCGGATTCGTGCTTACATACCCCACGTCGTACATCGACCGCAACTCCTCCGCCACCTCGCCCAGCGCCTTCCCCACACTCTTCTGCGACGCATCGAACGCCACGCCACCTGTCTCCTTCGCCAGACGCTCCATCTCGCGAATCCCATACCTGGCGCGGGCTGGCAATTGCCCGTTCCTGCTCTCGGTATAACGGACTGTGTAAATCACCGAATCCGCGGATTGTGCCGCCTCAATCGCATCCAGCAAATCGTGGGCACTCGAATTGTCCTCCCCATCACTGAACAGAATCATCGCTTTCCGCTCGCCGGTCACAGACGCCAGCTTCTCCCCCGCCGTCAGAAACACCGAATCGAAAAGCGCGGTCCCGCCACTGCGGGAATCGTCCGCCTCCAATTCCGGAAAATGCCGGTAACCCTTCTGGAAGCGATCGAGAGCCTCCATAATGCTCCCCACGGACGACGTGAACTCGCTCACCACCCGAATATGGTTCCCGAAACACACCAGCAGCGCCTTGTCCTTCGGCGTCACGGTACTTTCCAGGAACCGCTCGATATCCCGATGGTGCTGCTTCAGGAACTTCTGCTGGCTGCCACTCATGTCCGCCGCCAGCGCCAGACGCAACGGTTGATCTCCTGATTTCCCGAAGAACCGAACCTCCTGTTTCACCCCGTCTTCGAGGATCTCAATATCGTCCTTCGCCAGACTCCGGTTCAGCGCACCCGCCCGGTCGCGTACGATGAAAGCAACGTTGACCACGCTGACGTCCACCTTTATGGAAAGCCCCACCGGTTCCTGGGCTACCGCCACCCCGGCCAGCAGCAAAGCAAATAAACCACATCGCATGATAAGGAAATACGTCCCCCGGTGACCCATAGTTTGCACGAATATGCCCAAAACCTGTCGGCCCGCTACCCCCACCTCACAGGACGCCTCGGCGTTGCTGTTTCCGGCGGCGCCGACTCCGTCTTCCTCCTCCACGTCCTTCATGAGGCCGGGCTGGCCTGTGTCGTCCTTCACGTAAATCACCAACTCCGCGGCCCCGAATCCGATGCCGACGCCGACTTCGTCGCGAATCTGGCCCAATCTCTCGGACTCCCCTTCGCCGCCGCCACGCTCCCCCCCGCTGAAGGAAATCTGGAGCAGGAAGCCCGCCGCAGCCGCTACACCTGGTTTACTCAATGTATCGCCGACGGCCTTTGTAACGCCGTCGCCACCGGCCACACGCTCGACGATCAGGCCGAAACCGTTCTTTCCCGCTTCCTCCGGGGAGCCGGAACCGCCGGCCTCGCGGCCATCCTGCCCGAAACCCCAGCCGGCGTCGTTCGCCCTTTGCTCGAAATCCCCCGCGCCGCCGTCCGCACCTGGCTCACCGAGAAAAATCTCCCCTGGCGCGAGGATTCCTCCAACGCGGACACTACATTCCTCCGCAATCGACTCCGCCACGAAGTGATGCCCCTCCTCCTGGCCATCAACCCTTCACTGCCCTCCACCCTCAGCGGCACGGCCGAGTGGGCCCGCGCCGAAGAAGACTACTGGACCTCCGAACTCGAACGTCTCGCTCCCACCCACCTCCGCCAGGAAGGTGAAACCGTCCTCCTCGAAACGTGCGCGCTCCTGCAACTTCACGTCGCAACCCAACGCCGCCTCCTTCGCCGAGCCCTCCACCTCGTCCGGGGCGACCTGCGCAGCATCGATTTTGCCCACATCGAAGCGATCCGCCACCTCTGCGCCTCCCGCGAAGGGAGCGGCCGACTCCAGCTCCCCGGTGTCGATGTCTACCGTTCTTTCGACTGGCTTCGTATTTTTCCGCTCGGTTTTGACAACCGTCTGGATCGCGATTTCGAGGTTCCGCTCGCTCTCCCGGGCCGGACCAGCCTCCCGGAGCGCAACTTAACCGTGCAAATGGAACTGGTTAGCGAGAACCACGTATATAATAGTGATTTGGATGCCTTGGACCCGGCGCATTTTACGGAACCTTTGGTACTCAGAAACTGGCGCCCAGGTGATTCCCTGCAAGTTCGGGGAGCCGCTCACGCTGAAAAGATTAAAACGTTGTTCCAGGCTTACCGTATCCCGTTATGGGAACGGCGCGCCTGGCCGGTGATCGCGAACGGTCGTTCTGTGGTCTGGACGAGACGATTCGGAGTCGCAACGGAGTTTTCTGCCGGGGATGGTGTTTCCCCGATGTTGGTCGTCCGAGAGTTGTCCGCCGGACGGAATGGAATCGATTAGCCTGTCTGCCGCGTCTAACGGTGTGAAGGGGCTGGCAAGCCTTGCGATACAAGCGCCAGCCGGTGTACCCGCTTAGGGTACGGAGGTACTGTGAATTCGAACGTAAAAACGGTCATATTCTGGGTTATTTTGGTCTCGGTTGCGGTTCTGCTCTGGGTTGTTGTCAAGCAGGGTCACGGCAAGGTTGACCGTCCGCTGAACTTCAGCGAGTTTCTGGCTGAGGTCGATGCCGGAAACATCAAAAACGTTAATATTAACATCAATGAAGTGAAGGGCGAGTTCATGAATGGCCGTGATGCATTCCACACGGTCGTCCCGAACAACTACCCGAAACTGTTCGATCTTCTGAGCGAAAAGAAGGTCGCCATGACGTTTACCGATCCCGCCTCGGTCGGCTGGGTCTCCCTCATCGTTCAGTACTCTCCCTTTATTCTGCTCATTGGCTTCTGGGTCTTCATGATGCGCCAGATGCAGAGCGGCGGCAATAAGGCTATGAGCTTCGGCAAGAGCCGCGCCCGCCTCCACTCTTCACAGCAGCGCAAAGTGACGTTCAAGGACGTCGCCGGCGTAGAAGAAGCCAAGGAAGAACTCGAAGAAATCATCGAATTCCTCCGCGAACCCCAAAAGTTCCAGAAGCTTGGTGGCCGCATTCCTAAGGGCGTTCTCCTCATGGGCTCCCCCGGAACCGGCAAGACTCTGCTCGCCCGCGCCATCGCCGGGGAAGCGAACGTGCCGTTCTTCTCCATCTCGGGTTCCGACTTTGTGGAAATGTTCGTCGGCGTCGGCGCCAGCCGTGTCCGCGACCTCTTTGAACAGGGTAAGAAAAATGCCCCCTGCATCGTTTTCATCGACGAAATCGACGCCGTTGGTCGCCACCGTGGCGCCGGCCTTGGCGGCGGTCACGATGAACGCGAACAGACCCTCAACCAGCTCCTCGTCGAAATGGACGGCTTCGAATCGAACGAAGGCGTCATTCTGGTGGCCGCCACCAACCGCCCCGACGTTCTCGATCCCGCCCTCCTCCGCCCCGGTCGTTTTGACCGCCGCGTCACGGTTGGCCGTCCCGATGTTGGCGGACGTGAAGCCATCCTCCGCGTACATACCAAAAAGGTCCCTCTCGGCGACGATGTGGATCTCTCGGTTCTGGCCCGTGGGACACCCGGCCTGGCCGGTGCCGAACTCGCGAACCTGGTGAATGAAGCGGCCCTCAATGCAGCCCGTCAAAATCGCAAAGTTGCCATGATGGTCGATTTCGAAGTCGCCAAGGACAAGATCCTGATGGGAGCCGAACGGCGCTCCCTGATCCTGACCGACGATGAGAAGCGAACCACCGCTTATCACGAAGCGGGCCACGCCATCGTCGCGATGGTCGCCCCGCACGCGGATCCGCTGCATAAAGTCAGCATCATCCCCCGCGGGATGGCGCTCGGCATCACCATGCAGCTGCCGACCGACGACAAGCACAACTACAGCAAGGTCTACTGTGACGACCAGTTGGCTATCCTGATGGGCGGTCGTATCGCCGAAGAGATCTACCTCCAGCAGCTCACCACCGGCGCCGGCAACGACATCGAGCGTGCCAGCGACATGGCGCGCAAGATGGTCTGCGAATGGGGTATGAGCCAGCTCGGCCCCATGAGCTTCGGCAAAAAAGATGAGCAGATCTTCCTCGGCCGCGAAATCGCGCAGCACCGCGACTACTCCGAAGAAACCGCCATCAAGATTGACGAAGAAGTGAAACGGATCATCTCCAACGCTTACAGCCGCGCCGAGGTCATCATCAAGGGACACTCCGATGGCCTCATCCGCGTCGCCGAAGCTCTCCTCGAACGCGAAAGCCTCGACGGAGCGGAAGTCCGCATCCTGATGGACAACGGCGAACTGCCCCCGATGGCTCCGCCGTCCGGTGGCACCACCGCCGCTACCCAGCAGGTGATCCGGCCCGAAGGCGGCTCCGGCCGCCTCGTCGGGCTCGAAGGTGAAAGCCCGGCAACCGCCTAAGCTGCATGATTCCGAAGTACCCGTATTACCTGTTTGATATCGACGGCACTCTCCTCGACAGTGCCGTCGATATCTGTAGTGCCATCCGCGACGCTCTCGTACCCCACGTCCCGAATCCCCCGTCCGTTCCGTCCCTTACCCGTTTTGTCGGCTACCACCTCGATGTCTGCTTTTCTGAAGTCCTGCCCCTCTACGACCGCAAGCAACTCGACGACCTGATCCTCTCCTACCGAACCCTTTATCTTGCCCGCGGGCATGCGCAAACCAAGCCTTACCCCGGAGCCCTGGAAGGCGTCCGGCGCTTGGGGGGGCTAAAAGGCACAGCCACCACCAAAGGCACGCCCACAACCCGAGCCATCCTCGACCAGTTCGAATTCCTGCCTGCTTTCCAGCACGTCCAGGGTACCGACGGTTTCCCTTGCAAGCCCGAACCCGACGTCATCCACCGTTCTTTGCAGGGCCTCGGCGGCCACCCCGAACAGTGCCTCTTCGTGGGCGATTCCCCCGCCGACATGGAAGCGGGCCGTCGCGCCGGCGTGAAAATCTGCGCCGTCCGGTATGGCTACGGCAACCACGAGGAAATGGCCCGCTGGGAACCTGACTACTGGATCGACGATCTCCGCGAACTCAGCGAGTAAAACAGCCGCCATGCTCGCGCTGGTCGGCCCCCGCATTCGACCTGCCCTCTGAATATTTCGCCCTCTGGAACAGCTCTTCCTGGCGAAGCCGCCTGTGACTCTCCCCCTGGACGTTCGCAATACTTTCTCCAGCGCGCCCGTCACCGCGGCAACAGGAACCCTGAGCGAGGTAGTGTTCCAGATTCAGAATCTGCTTGCACGAACGAGATGATGCGCGACAAATAGCGCCAGTACCAGCCGGTACTGGTACTGGAATGCAGGCAAAAGGATAGACTGCCACAGCGAAATGGGCTAGTCTGGTGACCTCGATGTAGTGAATCGACTGGAGGATTTATTCACATGAAGAAACACAATATGTTCGCTGTCGCCTTGTTTCTCGGCACCGGCGCTCTCTCATTCGCGGGCATCCTGGAATTGGTTCCGCCATCTGACGTCACAGTTTAGGGGCAATCTAATGGCTACGCAAACACCCGCGGCATTTACGTATCGGCCAATACAAATTTTTCCATCACCAGCCTTGGCGAGTATGGATATCCGATTGGAAGCAATACCGACCTGACGGCCAGTATCTACGCCTCGGACGGGATTTCACGAGGTGGGCTGCTGGTAACCAACATGGCATCGTTTGCTTCGGACGGGACCACGATGACCTGGAACGACGTGGCTCTGAATTTCGACTTTATCGCGGGAACCCATTATGTTCTTGACTTCGGCTTCACGGCCGATTACGGCGCGAACGACCTGGAAACCTTCTATTGGTGGTATCCCAGCGGTGCCACAACCAGCTTCGACGTGGGTGGGCTTTTGACTGTCACCAAGGGTGACACCACAACTAACGGTTCCCCGGACTCTAATCCCCTGATTCCTGATTTCCGGATCAATACTTCGGAGACCCCGGAACCGGCCACGATGGCCCTGTTTGGGGCTGGGCTGCTTGGCCTTGGCGTTGCCAGGTTCCGGCGCGCCCGGAGCTGAGCGGCAACACTTTCCTGATCCTGGCCAGCATTTTCGGCGCGGCTACACCGAACTGCTGCCCCCCCCCACAAGCCATGGATTCGGCTGAGGTTCCACGGCTCCGCACTTTCACCCTGTTGGGGACACCTGCTTTCCGTCCAACTGGCTGGCGTTGACCCACTGGTGCCGTCAAAATCCGGTCAACCACCGTCTTTAGGTAAACAGAAGCTCCCCGTCTTTGGCTGGTGGCCCTTCGGGCGTTGGCCCTACTGAACCAGTTCAATCGGCCAGCGGGGATACGGCGTGGCAATGTAGGGCGACACCAGGCTTTCATTCCCGTCTTTGTCAATCGCTTTCACGCCGATCACGATGTCGTCGATATTCAGACCCTCAAACGTGTACTCGGTCGCCTTACCGACGAAGATCTCGCGCTCCCAGAACGGAGCGGTTGTCGGGCGCATCACCACCGCGTAACCCGCCAGATCCTCCACACTGGAGTCCTTCCAGCGCAGTACGGCGTCATACAGCGATTTTCCCCGAGCCAGATTCGGCAATTGCCGACCCTTGTTCGCCCCGGTCGTCACTTCCCGGTCCACCTCCGGAGCCGGAGGCGCCAGCGCCAGACTCGCCGCCGCGGCAGCATTCACCTTCGCCACGTTCGCCGTGTACGCCGGTGAGGCCCGCTCGAACGTGTCGTCCGGAGTATGCTGAACGCCCAGGTTCTCGGCCGGAGTCGTAAACCGCACCCCGGCAAATCCGTTGGCGACAAACGGCGTATGGTCGCCGCCCCGGCTGAAGCGATCGTTGCGAAACACCAGATCCGCACGGAACGCGGGAACATACTTCATGGCGACTTCCCGAACATACCGGGCCAGCTCCCGCGAATTGGAATCGGCCGGTTCTTCTGAATACACCCGCACCAGACCACTCTGCGCGCGTCCGTCCCCGGTCACATCGTTGCCCACAATGTCGTTGTTCAGGACAGCTTCAATCTTGTCGCCCTTCTCCTTCGCCCGGTCCGCATAGAGGGTGCTGCCAACCAACCCAACTTCCTCTCCGGCAAATGCAATAAACACCAGCGTCTTCTCGAATTTGTATTGGCTCATCACCCGAGCCAGTTCCATTACGACTGCCGTCCCGCTGGCATCATCACTTACGCCAGGCGCGGGAGACGCCGCCGATTTCTCCAGGTCCATCGCATCGGTGGCCCCATCCCCGTTCGCCCGAAAGTCTCCGGCCCCGGCTCGCGAAACAATGGCCAGAGAGTCATAGTGACCGCTGATAATGATCCTCTTCTCCGGTTGCGTAGTCCCCGGCAGGACGGCCACCACGTTCACCAACTCGACATCACGGAAGATCCGCGGCTGCTTCTTCACCTTCCACGGGTCATAGGAGACCTCCAGCCGCGGATTGTAGCTCTTCAACTCGTTGTAGACCCAGGTCCGCGCCGCCTTGATTCCGTGATTTGGTTCATCCGTATCGGAAAATACGCTCCGGGTCCCGAAGTCTCCTAACCGTTTCATCGTCGCGCCGATCCGGTCTTTGGAAATCTCCGAAACAACCTTCTGAACCTGTGGATCAGGCTTCCCTGCCTGTGCCAATAGCCCTAAACTAAAACAGGAAATAATCAAGCCGAGCCGAAGTCCCATGTCGTTCATTATGCGAAACTCCCCTGGCTGGATTTCTGTTCAGGAAAAAGCAACCTGACAGCTCCGGGCGAAGAGGCCATTTTCCCCGATAGAATTTCAGAAGTGAAGTGATGTTATTCCGTTTCCGTGGTAATATACTGCTCTGGCTGGCAAATGGAAGAAAAGCCCGTTAAGAAACCCGAGATCACGCCGCTCATCCATCGAGCGCAAGAAGGTGACAGGCAGGCAGAGGATGAGTTCCTCGCTCTGCTGCACAGCGAGCTTCGCCGCCTCGCCGGGTCGCACCTGCGGAAAGAACGCCGCGACCACACGCTCCAACCCACCGCTCTCGTCAACGAGGCTTACATGCGACTCCGGAGCTCCAGGCATCCTCATTGGAACGACCGATATCATTTCCTGGCCATGGCCTCCCGCGCGATGCGCCATATCCTGATCGACTACGCCAGAAAACGTAATGCCGCGAAGGGTCGTGGACCTCACAATCACGTCGACTTGCCCCCGGAGTTGACCTCCCAGGACATGCGTCTGGATGATGTCCTTGCCATTGATGCCGCCCTGCAGCAACTCGAAGCCCTTTCACAACGGCAGGCGGCAGTCATCGAGATGCGCTTCTTCGGAGGCCTTTCCGAGGAAGAGATCGCCGGAGCCCTCGGCATCGGCAGCCGCACTGTAAAACGAGACTGGACCAGCGGGCGCGCCTTTCTCCAGGGAGTGCTCTCGGGCTCCGCGCTATGAGTCCCGAGCGGTGGGCGCTCGTCTCCACTGCGTTTTCGGCAATCGCCGAGGCTGACCCGGCCTCTCGCGAACAGCTTCTGGCTCAGGTCGACCCTGAGCTTCGACCCGAGGTGGCTCGCCTTCTCGCCGATTCAGACGCCGCTGATGCCGCAGGTCTGATGGACCAGCCGATTCTCCTGTCCGGCAGCCTCATCAGCGACCTGGACGCCCCCCGCATGTTCCACACAGGACAACTGCTTCGAGCTCGATTTGAAATTCTCGGTCTTCTCGGCAGCGGAGGTATGGGCGAAGTCTACGAGGCTACAGAACGCCACACCGGCGTAAGGCTCGCTATCAAAACCGTCCGCTACGCATATCGTCACGACGAAGAAGTTCTCCGGCGCTTTCGCACCGAGCCGGAGCGAGCCGCGCTCGTCGTCCACCCCAACGTCTGCCGTGTCTACGAAGCCCTGGAAGACAAAACGCCCTTTTTCACAATGGAACTGCTGGACGGAGTTCCTCTTGAACAACACCTCGTCGATTCTGGTCCCGACGCCACTCTCGAAATCGCCCTCGACATCTGCGGGGGGCTCGACGCCGTCCACCGCGCGGGGCTGGTTCACCGGGACCTGAAGACCGCCAACGTGATGTTGGTTTCTGACCCCGCACGCCGCGCTGTTCTCACAGATTTCGGCATCGCCCGTGAGGCTCCCGTCGCTGGCGGTACCCAGACCTCCACGGGCACCGGCGAATTCGCCGGGACGCTCGCCTATCTCGCGCCTGAACTCCTGGAAGGTCGCCGCGCCACTTCTGCATCTGACATTTACGCCCTGGGTGTGGTCCTGTTTCGCATGGTGACCGGACGCTATCCCTTTGAGGCGAGCGCCGACCTGGTCTCCGCCTCCATGCGCATCCGCCGTCCCGCGCCGTCGCCCCGCCTCTACGCCCCGGATATCCCCCGCTGCTGGGAAACCGCCATCGCGGCCTGCCTCGAACGCGACCCTGGCCGCCGCCCCCCGGGCGCTCTTACGGTCGCCCGACTCCTGGCGGATTCCGGCACCGTCCGCCTCTCCCTTCGCCGACACCAACTCGCCCACACCCTGACGCGCCGGGGAGCCCTCGCAACGGCTGCCACAGTAGCAGGCGCCCTGGCCGGAGCCGCTGGCTGGCGCTGGTGGATCCGCCCCCCGTTCGAAGGCCGCAAGGTCCGCATCCTGGTGGAAGACTTCGAAAGTTTCGATCCAGGCGGAGCTTTCGGGCGCGCTATCAGGAATATCGTAAGGCTGCGCCTCGGGGGAGCGCCTAACGTCAGCGTGATTGGGCCGGATGAAGTTCTCAAGGCCGGCGAAGAACTTAACCTTGGCACTCAGTCGGTTCGCCGGGCCACTGCGAAAGCGCTCGCCCTTCGATTAAATGCCGGCGCAAGGGTCCGGGGAACAGTAAGGAAGGTCTCAGGCACTTACACCATCGAACTCCGGGCGGTCGCGCCGGAGTCGGACCGCGAGTTGGTGCGCACCGAGGCGACAACCGGTGACCAGGCGTCTCTCATTGCCGTCGCCGAACGTGCGTGCGGCGACCTATACGCCCGGCTAACGGGAGCCCCTGCCTAGGCCGTCGGCGGCATGGTCACTGCCCATTATGTGGTGACCAGCAGCGCCGAGGCTTTCGAAAAGTTAACCAGTGCGCTCTTCTACCAGGGCTTTGGCTCGGTGGAGATGGCGCTCCGTCTCTTGGGAGAAGCCACCGCGATTGACCCGGAATTTGGCCTTGCGTGGGTCTACCAGGCAGTCATGCTTGGTTCCGTATCGCGCGATGAGGAGGCCTTTCATGCCGCAGTGAAGGCCTACCAGCTTAGGGATAGATTCAATGAACGGCAACGACTGCAGGCCGAACTGTACTATCACCACTTTCGGGGCGATCTGGAACAAGCTCTCCAAATGCATCAAAAACTAGTGGCGGAGTTTCCTGCCGAAGCCGCTCTCCACCGATCTGCGGCCCACGCACATTCCATTCTCGGTTATACCGACGAAGCTATTCGCGAGGCCCGGCTGGCTATCGATTTGGAACCCGGCGTGAGCTCCGGCTACATGATTCTGGCTTCGAGTCAGGCTCAGGCCGGACGATTTCAGGAAGCGCTCGCTACGCTCGATTCGGGTCGCAGCGGCATGCCGGATTCCCCGCTGTTCTACTTCGAGGAAAGCAGCGTTCGACTCCTGATGGATGACGAAACAGCCGCATTGGCAGTATTGCGGCGGGTGGAGAGCGACAGTGATGGCGAGATTCGGAATATCGGTAAAGGTCGCAGGCTCATCTGCCAACTGATTTTTGGCAAGCTCGACGAAGCACGAGCTTCTTTGGAACTGGAAGCCACTCCGGATTCCAAGACCTTGTACTGGCGTGGTTTGCTGTATTTGCTTGAAGGGCGCAACAAGGATGCTGTTCATGCGGCGGAAGCCCTCAGTTCCCGGTCGGCGGAGCCTTTTAATATGACAGCCCTCCGCTCCGCCGCTACCCTGGCAGCTGAACTGGGAGACTCTCGCCTGGCAAAACGGGTTCTGGAGAAGTCCCGGACCATTGATGAGCGCTACCCGAGCAGCTACGCAAGCGCTCTCCGCCGTTACGCGGAGGGCCTGTCTCACCAGGTGAGCGGGAATGCCCCGGCTGCGGAGAAAGCGTTGTCGGAGGCGCGGCATCTCCGGCCGGATATCCTTTCCAGCTGGACCCTGGCACGTTTTTTTGAAAACCATGGCTCTTCCGACCGCGCTTTCCCGCTTTATAAGAGTGTGGTGGAAAATGAGAGCCTCGCCGTCCAGTGGGATCAATCTATCATCTGGGTCAGAAGTCTGCTCCATGCGGGCAGGTGCTGCGAGGCGCTCGGGAAGACCGCCGAGGCGGCAAAGTTCTTGAATTTATACGCGCTCCACTGGGACGCGGATCGCACACGAAGGGACGTATTATGAGAAATTTTTATAACGCATTTGGGCTGCTGGCGGTGGACAACGAACTCCGCCAGGCAGTTACCAAACATTGTGGCTTCACCGCACGCCCGGACTTAGAACTGAGCGCCGCAAATTCGCCGTTTCAGGTCGACTTTCATTGGGAACAACAGCCAAATCCAGCCAATTTGGACGCGATCCGGTCGATCTTCAGGGAGCGGGGTGTTTTCCTGTACGCATACGACCTGGCTGAGATTAATCGGCTGCTGGCGAGGCCAGAGCTCTGTGCGGCGATCGATACGGTGGGAGACCACGTGCGAACATCCCTGCAGCTCAGCCACCTGTGCGATTCCCGAATCCTTGTGGCCGTTGGGGCGCTTATGGTGGATAAGACGTTTCTGGCAGCTTTCCTGCAAGGGGAGGAACATTTGACCGATCCGGAATTTGGCCTGACGGACGTCCTCGATCAGGGTCTGGCAAACCTGTTTACGTCGGCTGTGGTGAATGGGGCCTGCGGCACATTAGGTGATGGGGGGTGGCCGGGAACTACTTGTGCTATCCGTGTGCGTCCCTGGGTCGGAATGATTCATTTCAACGTTTGATCGGTGCAAACATGAACATACGCCAGGTTCCCTTGTGGACCGATGCCGAGGTCACGACCGAAGCCATCGCATTTCAGCAAATTCAGGGTTACGCGCTGGTGAGACACGGCAAGCCCGTGGTTTGCCTCGGGATCCTGACGTATGCCCAGGTTGACAGTGCCGCCGTCCACCTGCTGCTGGCCGAGTATGGCCGCGCCGCCACTTCGGCCTGGGACCTGTACCAAAGCTACGTAGCGCACCAGCGGGATCCGGCCAGTCCGGCCGTTGGCGTGGTTCAGGCCGTGGGGCTTACCGCTTCCGCGCTGCAGCACTTTCCAGGCGGACAGCTTCTCTCCGATACTGCATTCAACAATGGCTTCCTGGCCGCCGGGCCCGATATGAGCGCCATCGTGGTTCTGGCGGGCGACGCTGACCAGGCCGGCGGCGCCGGAGCCGCCCTCATCCGGCTGCGCAATGATCTGACCGCGAAGTTCAATACCCTGGCCACCATCCAGTGGGAGGAAGGAAAGCCGGGCGCCAGACCTTTAGGTTTTGAAGACGGCATTAGTCAGCCGATATTCTTTGAGATAGAGAAACCACCCGGGGCCTTGCACTATTCTTACAATCCCGCAGCCACCCTCGGCTTGGTTTTGCTCCCGCAACCGGGCGCGACCGATGAATATGGATCTTTTATGGCCTATGTGAAGTTCCGGTTCGACCAGCAGGCCTACAGACTATCGGTAAATGCCGTGGTGAATGCCAGTGGGCGCTCTGCGGACGAGGTGGAATCGTGGTTCCTGGGACGTGTCAGGCAAACGTCCGAGCCTCTGTCCCGGCGAGGTTCGTCTCTAAACGATTTTGATTACCTTGGCCCGAGCGACGCCCTGTGCCCGGCTGGAGCTCACATCCGCACCATGAATCCGCGGGCGGAGAACTCCCGCAGTAACCGTATCCTGAGGCGTGGCGCGGTTTACAGCAACGGAGCCGAAACCGGTCTCTTGTTTCAATGCTTCCAGAGCAACCTGACGCAGGGGTTCGAAACCCTGTTTCGCAATTGGGCCAGTGGCCTTGCCATTGGCCCCGATGCCATTCTGGCACTGCGGGCATCGGCCGCGCACCCCGCCGCCGTGGTCGGCAACCTGCCACCGACCAGCCCCGTGGCAGCCGTCGCAGGTGGAGCGTACTTTTACTTCCCCAGTATTCCCTTCTTTGCACGAGCCCTGAACCAATAAAAAAACAGGGCCTGCCGTATGAAACGGCAGGCCCTGTTCAACAAACCACTGACGCTGGAGTTACGCCAAATCAAATTTCGATTGGTGCAACTGCGGATCGCTCTTCACCAAAACCGCCCGGCCCAGTGACTCCTCAATCTCCTGCAGGAACTGGTTCCGGTTCGTCTTCAACACCTTAGCTACTTCCGGGTTCACCCGAAGGACCACATTCCCGTCCTTGTCGTCGAACACCTTCCGCATCTTCGATGCCTCGGTCAGGATTTCCGCCACCACCGTGTTCGCGCTCTTCACATGCCCCGCGCCCTCGCAATACGGGCACGGCGAACAGAGCGTCCGCTCCAGTGACTGCTTCACACGCTTCCGGGTAATCGCCACCAGCCCGAAGTCGTTGAACTGCAGAATCTTGTAAGGCGCACGGTCAACCCGCATCGCCTCTTCCAGAGCCTGCATCACCTTCTGCTTGTTCTTGCGCTCATCCATGTCGATAAAATCAACCACAATGATTCCACCCAGATCGCGAATGCGAATCTGCCGCACGATCTCCTTAATGGCATCCGTGTTGATCTTCACGATCGTGTCTTCAAGCCGGTTCGACTTGCCCACATACTTGCCGGTATTGATATCGATCGCTACCAGAGCTTCCGTCTGGTTGATCACGATATAGCCGCCCGACTTCAGCCAGACCTTCGGTCGCAGAGCCTTCTCGATTTCAGCTGTCACGCCGAATTCGTCGAAGATTGGAGCAGGCCGAGTGTACAGCTTCACCCGCGAAACCAGCGCCGGCTGGAACCGCTCCGCAAATCGCAGAACGCTCTCGTACAACTCCTCGCTGTCCACCCAGATGGTCTTGAACGAAACCGTCAGCTGGTCACGCAGAATCCGCTGTACCAGGTCCAGGTCGTGGTGCAACAGCACCGGAGCCGGACGCTTCTCCGCCTTCTGGCGCATATCGAGCCAGAGGTTATAGAGAAAGTGCATGTCCTTCTGCAGTTCTTCCTCGGTCTTGCCTTCCGCCGCCGTCCGGCAGATGTAGCCCCCCGGAATTCCCTGGCGATGGGTCTGGATAATACGCTTCAGCCGCTGCCGTTCTTCGTCCGACGGAATCTTGCGCGAAACCCCCGCATGGTCCACCGTCGGCATGTAAACAACAAACCGGCCCGGCAGAGCGATGTGCGACGTAATGCGCGCGCCCTTCTGGCCAATCGGTTCCTTGGCAATCTGGACGATGATTTCCTGGCCTTCCTTCAGAAGGTCGGCAATTGACGGAAGGGGAGGACGTTCCCGTTCCTTGCGTTCGCCCCGGTCAACTCCCCGGTCCGCGCTCCGCTCGACGCTTTCGCCACTTTCACTGCGTTCGGTACGTTCAGTGCGTTCGCGGCCACCGCGCTCGCGACCGCCACGTTCACGGCCACCACGTTCCCTGTCGCCACCGCGCTCACTGCGTTCCGGGCGTACTTCTTCCCGAACCCCAACCGGACGAACTTCGTCTGAAACCAAAGCGACTTCAACGCCCGCTTCAACAACAGGCTTCGCCTCCACATTGCCATTGCGATCGCCACCAGGACGTTCGCCACGTTCCTCACCACGCTCCCCGCCACGACTGCGGCGGCGCATCCGGCGCGAAACACGGTGTGGGTAACGCTGGCCCTGCTCCCGCAATGCAGCAGTCAGGCTGGTCGGCTGCCGAACGGGCTCCGGGCCTTCCTCTCCCTCAACAGCCACAACCTCGTCTGCGTCGCCGTCTTCGCCGATGTCGTCAGACCCGGCTTCCGCGCCAATACCCTCTTCAGAAACACCTTCGTCGAAAAGAGCGTCTTCCGGAAGTGCGTCTTCAGCAAGAGCCGCAGCGGAAAGACCTTCTTCCTCAGCCGGGACAGCTTCAGCCTCTGCCACGGCGGAAATTTCTTCCGCCACCACAGCCGCTACTTCTTCCAGAACCGGAGCCGCTTCCAGAACCGGAGCTTCTTCCACAACGGGAGCTGCTTCCACAACCGGCGCTTCTTCCGCCACCGGAACAACTTCCGGCTCAGGTGCCGCAATAGCCATACCAAAAGCGGCCATCGGATGGTCCAGCGAAACAGCGTACTCAACCGGACGATCAGCCGCCTCAGCAACCGCCTGCGCAAATTCCTCAATCGCATCCTGCGCCGGAGCGGCTTCCACCAAGGCTTCCACCACGGGAGCCTCAGCTTCTGCAGCTACAACTTGCTCTTCCGCGGCCGCTTCCGCAACCACAGGCTCAGCCCAAACCGGAGGTTCCATCCGCGAATACTTCCGCAGTGTCTCGCCCGGCAGCACAATCAGATCGTCACCAATAGCCGACGCGTCAAACGGCGGCTCCGGCGGCGCATTCAATTCTTCCCGCTCATCCTCAACTACCGGGGGGGCATCGCTGGCCTCGCCACCACCCGGACGGGCGGCATACTTGGAATCCGGCAGGCCCCCGCCACGTCCCCCGCGGCGTCGGCCACGGCGACCACGACGATCCTTGTCGCCACCCCGATCACCGTCTGGCGCCGCGCCGCGATCCCCGCTGGGAGCAGCGCTGCGGTCACCGCCAACGGCAGCCCCGCGATCACCACCCGGAGCCCGGTCGCCCGAAGCCCGGTCGCCCGAAGCCCGGTCTCCTGAAGGACGATCTCCCGAAGGACGTCCCCCACGGTTGTTCCGGTTCTGGTCCCGGCCACCGCCACCCTGGCGAACTTCGCCAGCTGGCGCGGCAGGTGCATCCAGCGCAGCCGAAGCCCCTGCGGCAAGAACTTCGCCTTCGCCGCGCGGAGCATCCCCGGCGGACAACGACGCGACAGAGCCGCTCTTGTCCATCCGGAGAATTTTTTCTTCTACTGTGCTGACTACGGCATCATATTCATCGTTGTCTTCGAAGAAGTCGGAAACATACAGGAACGCATCGCGCTCCAGTCCGATATCCACGAAGGCGGACTGCATACCCGGTAAAACGCGGGTCACACGTCCCTTATGAATGCTGCCTGCGAGGGAATACTCTTTTTCACGCTCGTGGAAGATTTCCACAAGCTGGTCGTCCTCAAGGATCGCGACCCTCGTCTCGTGCTTAGTAGACGAGACGACTAATTCTTTCGACATTGCCTTCTCCCGGTCGGGCCCTAATGGAGAGCTCCGGGGAGGCAGGACAGACTTCGCCCGAACCGATTTTCACTGCCCTGTATAGATTCCAGGCAGCACCCCAACGGGGGCGACCACCTGGTGCCTACACTCTTCACGCCGGCTACAGAATGGAACGGATCGACTGCAATCCGCTTTTAAAATCAACATCCTGCTCTCGATTCATACCAACATCGAGCGTCGCTTAACAACTGCCGACGGGGCCAATCGGGAAAACCATCGTTCGGGAAACGGCCATCCGCTCCCGGCCAGCGCGCTCGTTCTGACATAGAATACGCGCGCTTCACAACTCAGCTCTGGTTCCCAACCTAACTCTTAAATCTGTTAATTCTCTGAACGGAACTCCGGAAGCCGCATTTCTCGCCGCTCCCTCCATTCCGCCCAATCCAAACTACTCAGTTGACAAATCTTCTTACCCGGACACTATTGACCAAACCCAGCATCAGAAAGGTTGACCAGATGCTCGACCCGCCATAGCTCATCAGCGGCAGCGGGATCCCGGTGACGGGCATTCTTCCCACTACCATCCCTACGTTTACCAGTATATGAAATAAAAGCAAACTTCCAACACCCATACAGATATACATGCCCGCCCGGTCCGGAGCGGTCTGGCCCGACTGAACCACCTGCATCAACAAAATAAAGTATAAAACCAACACAAAGATCACGCCAACGAAGCCGTGCTCCTCAGCATACGCCGAAAAAATAAAATCTGTATGGGGTACCGGAAGGAAGCGCAACTGCGTTTGTGTGCCTTTTGTCACACCTTTTCCCCACGTCCCGCCAGCCCCTACCGCAATCTTCGACTGAATCAGCTGATAGCCATCCCCGTGCGGATCCCGCTCCGGGTCCAGAAAACTCACGATCCGGCTCTTCTGGTACGGCTGCAAATACCGGAAGCCAATCGGGATCACGACCAGCGCCACCAGCGCAATCGTCACCCAATACTTCCATCGCAACCCCGCCAGGAATACCCCCACCGCGAAGATCGGGGTGTATGTCAGCGCCGTTCCCAGATCCGGCTCCTTCGCCACCAGCGCCATGGGGACCAGAATCAGCCCCGCCAGCTGCAGCATGTCGCGAAGCTCCAGAACTTCGGCTCGCAGATCCGTTAAGAATCGGGCCACCACCAAAATGATCACCAGCTTCGTGAATTCCGAAACCTGAAACCGTAGCCCGCCCGGCATTTGGATCCAGCGAGTGGACCCGAATGTCCGTTTGCCAACCAGCAGCACAACCAACAACAGAACCGCGGCGACAATGTAGAACGGATACGCCTTTTGCAGCAGCAGGTGGTAATCAAAACTCGCCACCACCCACATCAGCGCCAAGCCGAAGCCAACGTAAGCCGTTTGTTTCCACCACGCGCCCTGCCAGATGGTGTCATGCGTGGCGCTGAATATCTGCAGGATGCCAAGCCCGCAGATCGCCAGCACGATAAACACCATCGCCCAGTCAAAGTCCTTCAGATTTGCGCTGCGAAACATCTTAATTGATTCTTACCTTCTGTTCAGAAGGCGGAGCCAGTGCCGCCGCCAGTGCCGAGGCCGGATTGCGGTGCAACAGCTCCGCTTCCTGCTGGCGAACTTTCTTGTCGAAATACGATTTCATCACGTCCCGCGCAATAGGCGCCGCAAACTGGCCGTGCAACCCCGAATTCTCCCACAGCACGGAAATCACAATCTCCGGTTTGTAGCAAGGCGCGTAAGCGATGAACCAGGCGTTATCCCTTGCTTCCTTATGGGCCCTGGCGTACTCAGCGGAAGTCGTTTGCGCCGACCCGGTCTTCCCGCAAACATCAATCCCGGGAAGCTTCGCCCGCCCGCCAGTCCCGCCCTCATTCACCACCCCGTACATGCCGTAGATAACCTTTCGGACATTCTCAGGGTTCAAAGCCCACTCCATCGGCTTCTCTTTATCTGTGTCTGCACGCACCAGGTGCGGCCGGTGCCAGACGCCGCCCATCGCCATCCCACCAATTGCCCGCGCCAGTTGCAACGGCGTCACCGTCAGGGCACCCTGGCCAATCGACACTGAAATCGTCTCGCCGGCGAACCACTTTTGCCGCTGCGTCCGCAGCTTCCACTCCGGCGACGGCACAATCCCCGCGGCTTCAGCCGGAAGGTCAATCCCCGACTTCTGCCCCAGCCCAGCCTGCTTCGCGTAAAACGCCAGCGTGTCGATACCTGTCTTGTTTCCCACGTTGTAGAAGTAGGTGTCGCACGATTGCGCCATACCTTTGTGCAGCGCCACGCCAGGCCCGTGAACCGCCCAGCAACCGCTAAAATGCCCGTAAAACGTCCCGCCACCACCACAGTTGAACGCGCTGTTCTCGTCAATCGCGCCGCTCTCGAGGCCAGCCAGGGCCACCAGAGGCTTAAACGTCGAGCCTGGCGCCAGCTGAGCCTGAATCGCCCGGTTCAGCAAAGGATTGCCCGGATCGGTAGTGATTTCCTTCCAGTCCTTTGACTTAATCCGCACCGCGAACTTGTTCGGATCAAAGCTTGGCCGTGACACCATGGCCAGAACCTCGCCATTCGCCGGATTCAGCGCTACAACGGCGCCCCGCTTGTCACCGAGGGCCAGCTCCGCCACCACCTGCAGATCCAGGTCGATGGTCAACTGCAGATTCTTGCCGGGCAATGCGTCTTTCTTTTCCAGAATCTGATGCTCTCGCCCCAGGTTGTCCACAATCGACCGACGCTCGCCATCCACGCCCATCAGCCAGTCGTTATAGCCCTTTTCGATGCCTGTTTTCCCGATAATCTGGCCCTGGTTGTACTTGGCGAACTCCGGAATATCCAGTTCCGACTCGCTGATTTCGCCCGTGTACCCAATCAGGTGCGCCAGGATGCCGTTCTGCGGATAAAGCCGCTTCTGCGTCTCAATCAACTCCATCTCAGGGAACGTTTCGGGATCTTTGTGCGCTTCCACAAACGCCAAATCGCCGGAAGACAGCTCTTCCTTGATAATGATCGGCTCGTACTTCGGGCGCTTCTTGTAGCGGTGGACCCTCTTCACCAGATCGTCGTAGTCGAGGTGCAGACCCTCCGCGATCTCGTGCAGATGCTCTTCTTTCAGGCTCTCCCGGGAAAGAATCAGGCTCCAAGTGGAGTGGTTGTCAACAATCACGCGGCCATCGCGGTCCAGAATCTTGCCGCGCGGTGCCACCAAAGGAAAGGCCTTGATCCGGTTCCGCTCCGCCCGTTCGTTGTAAAACTCGGGGCTGCGGATCTGCAGTTCCCAAAAACCGGAAACCAGCACCAGAAAAATCCCGACCGCAATGTACTGGAAGGCATGCATCTTCGCGGACGCGAAGCTGGGATCGTCACGAAGACGAGTCTTGTCCGGAGGGGGGAGTTCGTGTTGCGGTTCGACGGAGGGGAAACTCAAGGGTGCTGCCGGACCTCTATCTTCATCCTAACGCTTTGGAAGACTCGAGGTCCGGCCACGCCCCAATTAAAACGTCTTCAGGCGGGCGTTCCGGACTTCCATTTTCATGTCGCCCGTCGTCTTGTGAAGCTGTACACCAATTAACCCACTCATCTTCCGGTTCGCCTGGTCGTCATCCACCACAACCGACATCACGTGGCCGTTGATCAACTGAATGATCGTATTGCCCCGCGCAATGATGTGGATTTCATTCCAGTCGTAGAGCTTCACATAGCCCTTTAGCTGATCGCCATCGCCTGTGGAACCAATCGACCCGGTCTTGCCGCCATTCGGGATGTAAACAATCTGGCCACGCAGCGCCAGAAAACCACGGTTCCGCTCTTCGTAAACCTGACCGGTATACTGCTGCGCGGCGTCAATGTCGGCCTGGTAACCCTTCAGGACCCACTTGGCCACGTCCGGCAGTTCCACACTACGGTACTGAATGCCCGAGTTGCCCGTCCGCGCGCCCGTCAGCCGATAGTCCATCTTCAATTCAAAATCGGCTGGCTGACCACCCTTCCAGATGCAGAAAATATTCTGCGGCGGCTGGTGCGTCAGCGTCGTCTCGCCCACCAGGATGTCGTTCTCGGCCTTCCAGAAGTTCGGATCGCAATCCCAGCCCTTCAGCGTGCCGTCGAAGATCTTCGTGAAGCCAGTCTCTTCCAGCACACCCACCGGTGGACCACCCCGGCCGCGTCCCCCACCCGGAGCCCCCGGACCACGCCCCGCAGGGGGAGCCTGCTGCGCAAAAAGCGTGGCAGTCAAAACCAGCGCACTCATAAACACAAAAGTCTTCGTCATTATTGGAGCCTCTTCAGCCAGATGTTACGCATCCAGAGTTTACCCGTGCCTTCAATCTCAAAACCAATGATCCCGCTCTTGCGGAACGCCATCGGATCGTCGTCAATCAGCACCGACATTACGTGGCCATTGATGATATGCGTCATCGTATTGCCCCGCGCGATCACGTGATACTGGTTGAAATCGTCCACCTTCACGTAACCAGCCAGTTCGTCCGTATTACCCAGCGACGCCAGCAAACGAGGGCTCTTGCCCTGTTCGGTGCGAACCACCTGCCCGCGCCAGGCCACAATCCCGCGACCCGTAGCCTGTTCATAATACTGCCCCGTAAACCGGTTCCGGCCATCGAAATCGAACTGCGCGCCCAGCATGTCCCACTTGGCCTGCGAAGCGCGCGTAGGAGGTGCCCCGCGAGGGGCACCACTCGGGCACGGACCTTGCGGACCACGTCCGCGTCCCCCACCGGGAGGCCCACCCGCAGCCTGCGCACCGCGTCCAGGCGCACCAGCACCCGGAGCCCCGCCACCACCACGTGCCGGGCCCTCGCCCGGCTTAATGATTGCGCCGCGATACTGCAGACCGCCGTTCACATCCGCGCCCTCGCCCTTCATTTCGAACTTCAGCTCGAAGTCCGCAGCTTCGCCACCCTGCCAAATAATGTAAATGGTCCCGGTCGGCTTCTCGCAGGAAGATTCCGAGTAAATCGATTCGTCCTTAATCTGCCACCACGCAAAATCCGCGTCCCAGCCATTGAACGTCTTACCATCGAACATCTGGACCCAGCCTGCACGGTCATTGAAATCAATAGGCTCCGGCTGACGGAACCCGCCACCACCCCGCCCGCGTCCCCCGGGAGCGGCACCCGGCGCACCCGCAGGCGTACCCGCTGCAGCGCCCGCCGGAGGTTGCTGCGACCGGCCCTGCTCCACAGCCACAAACAAACCAGCGCACAGAACTACCGCGCCCGCCATCCCTGCCTGAAACTTCCTCATGCCGTCCTCGCCGTTTCCCACTGCCGTGACTTAGCCGACTTCAATACGGCATCCACCACATAATCCGTGCTCAAAGCTTCGCGGAACGTCGGCGAAGCCGCCTTCCCGTCACCCAAACTCTGGATGAAGTCCGCCGCCTGATGCACAAACGTATGCTCATACCCAATCTGCAGCCCCGGCACCCACCAATGGCTCATATACGGATGTTCCCCATCGGTAATGTGGATACTCTTCCACCCCCGCAACTGGCTCTCATCGGCATAGTCAAAGTACTCCAGACGGTGCAGATCATGCAGATCCCACTTAATGGAAGCCTTCTCGCCATTGATTTCAAACGTGTAGAGCGCCTTGTGACCGCGCGCATACCTGGTCGCTTCGAACGTCGCCAGCGACCCGTTGGCAAACCGCGCCAGGAACAAACTCGCATCGTCGATCGTCACGGCCTGGTCTTCGCCCGTCAGACTATGCTTCCGCGTCTTAATGAACGTTTCCGTCATCGCCGACACTTCGCTGATCTGGCCGTTCAGCCACATCGCAGTATCAATGTTGTGCGCCAGCAAATCGCCCGTCACCCCACTGCCCGAAACCGCCGCATCCAGACGCCACAGACCCTGCCCGCCCTGCGGCAGATCGGCTGAAATCGTCCAGTCCTGCAGAAACACCGTCCGGTAGTGGAAAATCCGCCCCAGGCGGCCTTCATCAATCAGCTTTTTCGCCAGTGACACCGCCGGAGTCCGCCGGTAGTTGTACCAAACCGTGTTCGGAACCCCGGCCTTTTCAACAGCCGCCACCATCGCTTCTGATTCCGCCGGATTCCGCCCCAGCGGCTTTTCACACAGCACAATCTTGCCCGCCGCCGCTGCCGCAATGGCAATGTCGTGGTGCGTATCGTTCGGGCTGGCAATATCCACCGCATCGATATCCGGCGATTCCACAACCTTCCGCCAGTCCGTATCGAACCGCTCGTAGCCCCACTGGGCGGCAAATGCAGCGGCCTTCTCGCCATTCCGTGCGCAGACCGTCTTCAGCACCGGCTCGTACGGCAGATCAAAAAAATGCGGCGCTTTGCTGAACGCGTTCGAGTGGGTCCGGCCCATAAAGCCGTACCCGATCATTCCAATATTGAGTTTCTTCTTCACAGGCCTTTACTCCCAGCCGTGCGCATTACGCACCGCGATCATCGCTTTCAGAATGTCGTTCCAGGTCTGCTGGTTCAGCATCGTTTCGTTGGAGAACATGCACCCATCCCAGCAAATATGCCGGAACGCCCGCGTCTTTTCGCCGGTCTCGTCGCGCAGCCAGCCACCCGAGTCGCGAACAATGTCCAGACGCCCGTTCGGATCCGTCACCAGGCAATGCCGCCCCGTTTTATCGTGCGACCCCTGGCCTTTTACCGTGCCATCGTTCTGCGCTACATGGAAATCGAACGTCCACGGCCGCAAAGCTGTCGCAACCTTCTTGTATGCAGTCGCCAGCGCCTCGCCGTCCGCCCAGTCGAAGTTATCCGGCAGCAACCGGTCTTCCGGTGAATTAAAGCCCATCGTGAACAGCATAGTGTGGGCCATATCCGCCTGGAAACCCACCGTGTTCGGCAGGCCAACCATCTCCAGCAGTTCCACGTTCCGCCGCCAGCTCTGCATCCCGCCCCAGCAGATTTCGCCTTCCGCCGCCAGCCGTTCGCCGTAACCTTCCGCGATCCGCCCCGCTTCCCGGAACGTATCCGCAATCTTCTTCGTGTTGCCCGCCGGATCCGCCGACCAGGCATCCACACCCGCCGCCGAGTCAATCCGGATCACGCCATACTGCCGCACGCCCAGATCTTTCAGCTTCTTCGCAATCGCGCAGCTCTTGCGGACCTGCGTCAGAAACTTGCCCACTTCGTCGGCATCACCCATTGCCGAGCCACCGCCCGTGCCGCCCCAAACCGGGGCCACCAGCGAGCCAGCCACCAGATTCCGGCTGCTTAGCTTATCGGCCAGCACTTTCAGGTCGTCGTCCGATGAATCGATATCTGTGTGCGGCAGGCTCAGAAAGAGATCGACTCCCTCGAACCGCACGCCATCCACTTCAGCCGCAACCGTAAGGTCCAGCATCGTATCCAGTTCGATAGGCGGTTCAGAGTCAGGGCCCTTGCCAACAAGGCCGGGCCACATCGCGTTATGCAGTGCGGGGTATCTATTTGGGGTACTCATAAGCTCTCAAAGCGGTAAATTGAAACGTCTCAAACCTCTGCCAGCGTATATCGCCGGGGTCGGATTGTCAAACCCGCGCACCATTTTCCAGACGCACGGGCCCGGGGTCTAATTTATCAGCTTTTCTCAGGCCCCACGCTCCACAACAATCGTACTCCCCGTGACACGCAGGCAGGCCCACTCCACTTTCCTCTTTATAGGCCTGTTACGAAAGCGCCGCTAATGGAAACATGCTATGGAGCATGCTGGCTTTTCAGTCTACTTTTATTAGATGTGCAGGTTTATTCGTTTTGGCTTGATCGCGATGTGTACCCTGCTACCGTTAGCCGGTCAGCAGCCAGCCCCCACTCCCATAAAACTCGGCACCTGGACAGTCTCCGGCAGCATCCGCAGCCGCGTGGAAAACTGGCAGTGGTTCACTCCCAACTCGGGCGACCCCGGCTACACCTTTATGGGCAACAACCTGCGCCTCGGCATCAGCAAGCAGGGCAAGACCTTCGACTGGGTTTTCGAATTCGAAGCCCCCATCCTGCTCAACCTTCCCGATAACGCCGTCGCCACCGGAGTGCAGGGCCAACTCGGCCTCGGCGCCGGATACTACGTCGCCAACAAAAAGCAACAGAACGTCGCCGGCCTCTTCCCCAAACAGGTCTATACCAAGGTCAACAACCTCTTCGGAAACAAAGCCAGCAGCGTTCGTATTGGTCGCTTTGAGTTTCAGGACGGCAGCGAAGTCACCGCCAAAAACGCCACCCTCGGCGTCATCAAGCGCGACCGCGTCCACCAGCGCCTCATCGGTCCCTTCGTCTTCACCCACGTGATGCGCAGCTTCGATGGCTTCCACTACGTCTACAACAAACCGAAAATCAACTACACGCTCATAGGAGCCGCCCCCACCCGCGGCGTCCTCCAGGTGGATGGCTGGGGCTGGATGAAGACCGCCTTCGCCTACGCCTCCGCCACAGGCCAGCTTACGCCGAACAAGGCAACCAACGCAGAATGGCGCGTCTTCGGCATCTATTACGATGACTGGCGCCAGATCCTGAAGGCCGACAACCGCTCCGCCGCCGCCCGTACCGCCGACCACGGCAACGTCAAGATCTATACCCTGGGTGGCCACTATGTCCACGTTCAGGAAACCTCAGCGGGCACGCTCGATTTCATGGCCCTCGGCGCTGGCCAGTTCGGCAAATGGGGATCGCTCGACCAGCGCTCCGGCATGCTCGATCTCGAAGGCGGCTGGCAGCCCAAAGTTCTGCCAAAGCTGAAGCCCTGGGTTCGCGTCGGCTACTATTACGGCTCCGGCGACGGCAACCCCAACGACAACAAACACGGCACTTTCTTTCAGATCCTGCCCACCGCCCGCCCCTTCGCCCGCTTCCCGTTCTTCGACATGATGAACAATAACGATCGCTTCGCCATGCTCACCGTCCGTCCGCATAAGAAGCTGACCCTGAAAAGCGAAGTCCACGCCCTCCGCCTCGCCAACCACAACGACCTCTGGTATCAGGGCGGCGGAGCCTACCAGCCCTGGACCTTCGGCTACCAGGCCCGCACCGGCGGCGGAGCCCGCGGCCTTGCCAATCTCTACGACGGCAGCGCTGATTTCTTCGTGAACGCCCACCTCTCCGCCACCCTTTATTACGGCTACGCGCAGGGTAAATCCGTCATCCAGGCCATCTATCCCAAAGGCACCACCGGCCACCTGGGTTATGCGGAACTAACGTACCGGTTCTAGCTGGGGTTGGTCCGGCGAGTGAACGCGCAGATCCGCACCGGCCACTTCCACGACGCGGACGAGTTTCTTGACGAAGAGATTGTTCACTGGAACTGCGCGTAAAGGCGCTAAAGCCCTCAAATCGCGCAGTTCCTTCCCCGAAAACGCCGAGGTCGGGTTGAAAACAATAGGTCGATTACTGGGCACGACAGATGCAGAACCCTAAATGGAGTCATGCAAGAGCATGGCCGCTGCTACAGGAGGCTTAATCCATCATGAAGAATTTAAACCGACATCTGCCAATGTTCGCTGTGATGTTTCTGCCGTGGCCGCTGTTGCTGCAGGCCGGGGCTTTTTCCGCCCTTGACTGCGGGAGCGGCTATAACTCATATGACAATGGACTGCCACAAAGTTGCAACGAAGCTGCAGCGGCCGAAAGTGGCTCGGCGATAATTCAGGGCACAGCGGACGGCGGATACCTTACATTCACCTCCTCCCTGCAGGTAGACGCTTCAAACTACGTTCATCTGGACGACCAGACAAGCTCGTGGTGGAATCCGTTGACCGTGGCTGGCTACGCCGACACAATCACATTTGGCAGCGCTTACGCATCCATGATCCTGGATTTTACCTACCACGTGACCGGCAGCGTATCGGTCGATCAGGGCTTCTATACACCCGCACCGGGACAACCGAACGCCGCTAATTATTTCAAGGCGTTGTTGTACATGCCCAATGGCAACATTCAGTGGTTCTACGGGGGCAATTACGACGTTTCTGTTCAAGCGCAAAAAGTGATCACTCCCGACATACCGATCTACCTCTCAGCCTGGATTCGGAGCGATTTCATCATCGCACCGCCCTACGGAACCCTGGATGGAAATGCGACAGCGGATTTCGCCGGCACCGTCACAACCGATTTCCGGATTCTGGACCTGAATGGCAGCGACATCACCAACCAGGTTCGAATGGTTACTTCTGAGGGCGTGGTGAACCCGTTCGGCGTGGGCGCCCCCTCCACTCCGGGGGTGCCAGAACCGCTGTCCGCTGTTCTGTTCGCCACTGGACTGGGGCTGCTGCTGGCGGCCCGTCGGCATCTCCGAAATGATTAGAGAACAGTAGCCGCCACTACCCAATCCGCTACTCCGTAAAGTGCAGCGGATCCCGCAAATTCTGTACTTCCCGGTAGTAATACAGCGGAGTCGGTCGCCTCTCCCCAAACCGCAGCGTTCTCAGGAAAGCGATCTCCCCCTCCGTCGCATCCCCGCTCAGCGACGCATCCCGCAGAAACTGTTCCAGCCCCGGCTCCACCGGAACCGCCATCTGCGGCTGTTGCTCCACGAACTCGAAGCGCTTCAAACTCCCCGGAGCCAGCCGCCGGTTCAGCACCACCTCAATCGCGAAGGTCTTCACATCGATATCCCACGAATCGATCATCGGGTTCAGAAACGCCACGCAGTTCTCAATCGACACCGTGAAAACGTCGCTGTCCAGGAACTCCAGCATCGCCACCCGCATCTGCTCGTAGGTCCGTGCGCTCAGCTGCGCCATCAGCCGCAGCCACTCCTCACTCCCCAACTCGTCCTTCGCCACACCCTGCGCCGCATCCAGCAACTTCTGCGTTACCAGCCGCTCCAACTCCCCAAACGGCTCCTTTTCGAAGATCCGCCGGACCTCCATCTGCCGCTCCGGCTCACACTTCCGCAACACCAGATCCCGGCATTCCTTAAACAGCGGCCGCGGAGGCTCCCCCACCTTCTTCTTCAGTTCTTCCTGGCGCTGCACTTCCGCCAGCCGCGACAACTCGCCCGACGGCAGCTTCAGAAACTCGCCCATCCGGTCATAAAGGTCCGTCCGACCTGGCGCAGGTGGCGCTTTCTTCCGCGTCAGAAGCTGCGATACGTACGATTCCGTCACCTGGCATGCCCCCGCCAGGTTTCGCTGATCCAGACCAAGCTCACTCAGCCGATGTTTGATGACTAAGGCTACATCCATAAAATATTCCGCCCAACTTTACCAATTCTGGTAAACCCCATGCCCCATGTTGGCACGCCACGGATTTGACAAGCAAGAAAACTTAACTGATAATAGTGAACGCTTGGGCAGTGCCTGCCCGCCCGCAGTTCGTCTGAACTAAGTCGGACGCCCTGATCCCCCCCATTCTTAGACCCTACTCAGATCAGGAGTCGCAAATGTTTGTGCAGCCAGGCCTCAGCCCAGCGGTCGCATCGCTTTCCCTCCTCTTGTTCGCCCTCAGCCCCCTCGCTCCGGCCGCCGACTTCTCCAGTTACCGGGTTCTAAAACTCGGCATGTCCATCGCCGCCGCCGCGAAAGCGGCAGGTACCGTTCCCGGCGAAGCTACTGTCATCCACCAGCGCCCGGCCCTGCTCCAGGAAATGCACTGGCGTCCCGGTTCCACCAGCTCTGACTCCGTACAGGACGCCCTCCTCTGTTTCTTCAACGGCCAGCTCTCTCGCATCGTGGTCACCTATGACCGCTACCGCGTGGAAGGCCTCACCCCGAAGGACATGATCGACGGCATCTCTTTGGTCTACGGCCCCGCCGCCACGCCAAAAGCAGAAATCGCGCTCCGCTCCATCTACAGTGAGACCGCTGAGGTTCTGGCGCGCTGGGAACAGGCCGATAGTTCGTGGAACCTGGTCCGTACCGGCGATGGCGCCAGCTTCGCCCTGGTTGGCTACTCTACCCGCCTCGACACTCTCTCCCTGGCTGCCGCAGTCGAAGCCGTTCGCCTCGACGCCGCCGAAGCCCCGCTTCGTGACGCCGCCCGTCAGACGAAGCGCGACGACGACGAAAGTTCCGCACGCGAAAAAGCCCGCTCCACCAACAAGCCCGCTTTCCATCCATAAAGGACGAGCATGACGGGAACTTCTAATCAAATCCAACTCGCTCACCAGATCCGGCCTCTTGTGGAGGCCGAATTCGACCGCGTCGCCAGCGCCTTCGAGGCCGTGGCCCTCCGCCAGCGAGGCGATGTCCAGGCCGAAACCCGCAATATTCTTCATATTCTCGCCACCAAACGAGCCGAAGTCCTCGCCAACGATCGCGCCTCCTACTTCATCACCACATGGCGCGAACTTCACGATCAGGTCCGCCAGCTTATCTTCGCCGACCCGGCCTACAAAACTATTCAGTTCAACCGCAAACAGCGCGCCCAGGGAATCTAAATGACCAGCATCAGCGTAAAGCTTACTCCGAAAGAACTAGACCTCCTCAGTAGTCTGGCCGCCGATCAGCTTTTCCAGCGAGAATTCATCGACGCACGCTTCCCGGGCCACAAGCCGAACCCCGCGGACCTGAGCCTCGGCAAGCAACTCATTGAACGCCTCCGCATCCTCACCGCGAAGGCGAACGGAATCCCCTTACCTCGTAAAATCGACGCCTCAACCTAAACCAGCTTTGCCCCAACCAGTTCTAAACCAGGGAGAATAATCATGGAATTTCTGCTCACCGGTTTCACTCACGAAAAAGACTGCCGCATCTACGCCTTCGAATGTATCGGCGCAGACCGCGTCTGGTCGAAATGCACCGTTCGGGCCGATCTTGCTCTGGCCCGCAAGTACGGCATAGCGCTTCAGGAACTTCCCCTGCTCTGCCGGGGGCTTCTCGACCGACGTCAAGACGGTATCTCTGAACTGATCTTCACCGAGGACGCGATTCGAAGCCTGGCCTCTGACAGAGCCGCTGCCAAAGCCGCCATCCCGAAGCGCAAAGCCCCTGTGCGCGCCGCCGGCGAGCAACTCGGCGCAGCCTGGCGTGAACTCCATCCCCCGGCCGTCCTATGAAAAACGTAATGGATCAGAACCAGCCCCAACTCGACGAAAAGGTCTGGAGTGCATGGATCGAGAAGGGCCAGCGCGAGGAAAAAGTCTCCGCCGCCCGGTATCGAATCGTCGGCATGCTGGCTGCGGTAGTTGTGGTCGGCCTCTATTTCCTCTCGGGGACAAATTAAATTGGGTAAAAAAAACTGCCCGAATTGCGGTTCCATCGAGTTTCGTGGAGTGGGTACCCGCAACGGCTTCGAACAAGCCATCTCCTGGCTTCTCTCCCCCTATCGTTGCGGCCTCTGCGGACACCATTTCTTTCTGTTCCGCTGGCTGGCTCCCCTGCACGGGTCGGACTAACATTAAGTAATGGTCGGCATCCTGGTCCACGGCGACAACCACTTCATCGTCAGGGGCACCAGGCCGGACCCTGCCACGGCACTTGCGCTCGCGCGCCACTGGTCCATCATCCGGATCGGGGCAGTAACGCCGCCCGAACTCGCCCTCTGGACCATCACGAACAAGGAATTCCGTGAGAACCTGCGGTGGGCAGTCGTAGTTCCAGATACGACGCCCCACTCCCCTGCCGTCGTCCAACTCCTGAAAGAACTGTCCGAACGAGGTATTCTCAGTTCGTGAAGTATGGTTTTCTTTTCTTAACCGCGCTGCCCTTACTCGCGCAATCTTCTTTGTATGTCGCGGCCGGAGCTGCCAAGGAATATGTTGTTGGCGCAAAACTCGCCGCCAGCGGCCTCTTCCGCCAAACGGCAACCAGGGAATGGGAGCATCTCGGCTACAGCATCCCGTTCCTCTTTGCCCTCGATTCCGACCCCGCTGACCCCTCCACCCTCTACCTTGCCGCCGGCAACGGCCTCATCCGCGCCTCCAACGGTGGCCGCGACTGGACCATCCTGACCGGCAGTGATATCACCGAACTCCGAGATCTGGTCGTTACCCCCACCACCATTTACATCGCCCACAGCCACGGTCTCCGCGTTTCCAAAGACCGCGGCAAGACCTGGACCGAACTCAGCGCCAGGCTCCACCGCAAATACACCGAAGCCATTCGGGTTGACCGCACCAAACCCGAAGTCCTGCTCGCTGGTGGCGAAGAAGGCGTCTTTCGCAGTGAAGATTCCGGCCAAACCTGGAAACCCGCCGGAGCCGGCAGCTACCAGATCATGCGCCTGGAACAATCGCCCCACGACCCCTGCTTTTGGCTCGCTGCCACCCAGGGCGGAGGTGTTTATGCCTCGCACGACTGCGGCAAAACCTTTGAATCGCCTTCTGAAGCTCCCGGCGTGGGCAAAACTCTCTACGATGTCGCCTTCGACCCCACCACCCCGGCTCGCATGGCAGTCGGCGGCTGGGGCCCCGGCGTCACCGTTTCCGAAGATGGTGGCAAGACCTGGCAGGCGCGCAATAGCGGCCTGCCGCGATCTGACGTTTCCGCTCTCGTCTTTGACCCCGCAATACCCGGCCGCATCTACGCCAGTGTCCACGAAGAGGCCATCTACGTTTCAGACGACGTGGGCAGATCCTGGAAGCCTTCCGGCATGGAAGGCCGCGTCGCCAATCGTATGAAATTCATTCCCGGAGTCGCAAAGTGAAACGCATCCTGCTGCTGCTTTTGACCGCTTTGCCGCTGGCCGCGCAAGCCCCGCCGTTTGCCGCCAGAAAGATGGCGATGATCGACGCCTACGCCCACTATCCGGGCCCGGGCGACGCGGGTTTCGGCCAAATCGCCGCCCGCCTCTTCCAGCATGAAGACGCCGCCTGGTGCTCCCGGAAACTCGAACAGCTTCTGGCCGCCGGCCCCAGTGGCGACGTTTTCTGGATGTACCCCGTCACCGCCGTCGCTTACCTCGACCAGGGCCAGCTCACCCCCTCCGCCCGCAAGGCCCTGCGCTCGGCGTGGAAGACGTACATGCCATACCGCGGGGACACCGAAAACCACTTCCTGCTCTACTATTCGTCGCTCTACCTCATGTCCCAGCTCTATCCAAATGAACCAGGCTCCACCTGGTACACCGGCAAATCCTCCGAGGAGAACCTGGAAGAAGCCCGCCAATGGCTTGAAGGCTGGGTCAAGCTCACTACCACCCGCGGCCAGGGCGAATACGATTCGCCCCACTACATGGGCGTCTACCTGCTGCCCATCTCCAATCTCGCCGCCTGGGCGAAAGACCCCGCCATGAAGAAGCGGGCCACCATGATGCTCGATTACCTGATCGCCGACTATGCCCCGGAAAATCTGGACGGCCTCTATGTGGGAGCCCACGCCCGCGTCTATGAGGACCAGTTGGTAGAAAAGTGGAAAGGCGTCTCCAGCGACTTCGGCTATCTCTGGTTCGGCGTCGGACGCCCCATGCCGTTCCCGAACAACTACACTCTCTACTACCTGGTGGCCAGCGGCTATCAGCCCCCCGAGGTCCTGAAACAGATCGCCACGGACCGTTCCAAGCCCTACACACACTACGAAAAGAAGCGAACCCGCAACCGCTGGCGCTTTAATGACGATCTCCATGGGCCCGTCTACAAGACCACCTACGTCCGCAAGGAATACGCCGTCAGTTCCGACCAGGGCGGCATCCTGCAGCCCATCCAGGAGCACTCCTGGGACGTGACCTGGTCCGTCCCCGACGCTCGCGGGGTGCAGAACACGCTCTTCTTCTCGCACCCATTTTCTTCCGTTCACGAACTCCAGACCTACTTTGTTTTCGGCCCCGACAGCGGAATTGAAGGTGTAGTCCGTTCAAAAAAGACCTACGATTCTCCCGACAAGATCCTCGGCGGCTCTCCCTACGAGAAGATCTTTCAGGATGAAGACACCCTGATGGCGCTCTACAGCATCCCGCCCGGCACCCGCTTCCCGCAGATCAACGGATTCTTTTCGAAAGACACAGGCCCCCTGACCGAAGACCCGAGCGGATGGATCTTCCTGCGTGGAGGAACGTCCACTTACATCGCCTGCCGTCCCCTCCAGCCGTACTCCTGGAAACCCCTGGCGGACGGCGGAAAGCGTCTTTTTAGCCCTTACCTCAACAACGGAGTCATCGTCCAGGTTGCAGCCGTTTCTGAATTCCAAAATCTGGAGGCCTTCGCTACAGCAATTAAGAAGTTACCTTTGGAGGTTCGCCTGGACCCTGTGCCCACCGTACGCTTTCGGTCTCTGCGCGGCAGGCAACTGGAGTTCACTTATGGGCAGAACCCAACCATCAATTCCAGGGCTTTGGACTATACAAAATGGCCTTTATTCGGCGGACCGTTCCTCGAAGCAGACGTGGATTCTGAACGCCTGGTTATAAAGCATGGCAACCTGCGACGCACCCTGGATTTCCGCAACCTGACTTCTACCGATTCAGGGCACTAATATCCCATAAACGGAAGGGCCTTTTTTGTCTTGACTTTGTAACGAAAAACGCCCTAAACTTCGCTGGAGGGTCCTAGCTATGTCCGCTATATTTTCGTCCAACCGGGCGTTAAGTTTCTTAGTCCGCTCCATTGCGCTCACAGCCTTTGGCAGCATGATGTTATTCAGCCAGTCCCAGACCGGTTCGCTCGCGGGCGACGTTCTGGACGGCAACAAGGCCGCCGTTCCCGGCGCTGCCATTGAAGCCACCAACGCCGCAACCGGAACCAAGCTACACACCGTCTCGTCTGACGCCGGTGTCTATGTCTTCCCCAACCTCCCCACTGGTATCTGGAGTGTGAGTGCTGAGAAGGCCGGCTTCAAGAAGCTGATCCGCACCGAAATTCAGATCTTCATCGCTCAGCGCCAGGCGCTGGACCTGCAACTTGAAATTGGCGACGTGAAGCAGAGCGTCGAGGTGGTCGCCAGCCAGACACTGCTCGAGACTGAGAACGCGATTCGCGGCCAGTCACTCACTCCCAAGATGTACCGCACGCTGCCCATGTGGACCGCCGGCCTGCAGAATCCTTCGGCCTTCCTCGGCTTTATGGCCGGCGTGAACTCGGGTGGCGAAACCAGCATCGCTGGCTCCACCGGTCGTTCGCGCGAGCAGTTGATTGATGGCACCAGCAACGTTATCCCGGAATCAGGTGGCACGGTCTTCAATCCGCCTTCCGCGGAATCCATGAGCGAAGTGAAACTCCTCATCGGTACCTACACCGCTGAATTTGGTCGCGTGGGCGGGGGGATCGAAATCTTTACCACCAAGTCCGGCACCAACGACATCCACGGTACCTGGTCTTACAGCATGCGCCGCGACATCTGGAATGCCGCCGGCTGGAGCGTGAACCAGAACCGCGCCAACGCCCCGGGCTTCCGTCCCAAGGAACGCTTTAACGCTACCGGTGGTGGCGTCGGCGCTCCCATTTACATCCCCAAGCTCTACAACGGTCGCAACAAGACCTTCTTCTATTTCTCGAACGATAACGATCTTCGCCCCGTGGGCCCCAGTGCCATCACGAACACCGTGCAGTCGGCTGCCATGCTGACGGGTAACTTCAGCGGCGTCTCGCAGGTGATTTACGATCCGGCTACCACCATCGGTACCGGTTCCACTGCCACCCGTACCCCGTTTCCGGGCAACTCGATCCCGTCGAGCCGGTTCAGCAAGATCTCGGGCGCGATTATCCCCTTCATCAACGCCCCCACCAATGGTCTCCTCACGAACAATCACTCATTCGTGAATACCTCGCAGGTTACGGACCACGTTTGGGCCATCAAGCTCGATCACAACTTCAACGATAAAAGCCGCTTGTCATTCTTCATGTCCCGCGACAGCCAGCTGACCCACGCGGTCAGCGACTTTACCGGCCCGCTTGGCACCGCTCTTGGCGACCAGTACCAGAAGCCCCACATCTACCGCATCAACCACGACCAGACGTTCTCCCCCACCGTTCTGCTGCACTCGACCTTCGGTTATTCCACCACGGTTCAGCAGTGGTTCGTTCCGGCGCAGACCGGTTTTGCCTCGAAGGTCGGTTTCCCGGGCCTGACGGGCGACAGCGATGTCACACCTTACATCACCTTTGCCGGTACCGATGGCTATACCCCCTGGGGTATGAGCCAGGGCAAGGTCAACAATGGCGGCCAGAACAACTACACCCCGCAGATTGACCAGACTCTGACCGTGATCCGCGGCAAGCACGAGGTGAAGATGGGCTGGGGCTACCGCCGTCCGTTTACCTTCGGGCACGATCTGGCCGGCACCAACGGCGTTTACAACTTCGCCCGTACCCAGACCGCCAATCCCGCAGCCACAGCCACCAGCGGAAACTCCTTCGCCAGCTTCCTGCTGGGTATGCCCGACAATGCCAACGCCGCCGCCACTCCCGTGCAGGACGCGAACATTGTGTACCAGTACTACGACGCCTTCGTGCAGGACAACTGGCGCGTTCGCTCGAACCTGACCGTGAACCTGGGCCTTCGCTATGAAGTGCCACTCAACTGGACTGCGCCCACCATGGGTTCCGTTAGCCTGACCACGCCGAATCCGGCCGCCAATAACTTCCCGGGCGCTTATGTGTTCCCCGGCAGTGGCCCGAACCGCCTGGGCGTGAAGCGCTTCTGGCCGACAGATCGCACCAACTTCGGCCCCACCGCCGGCTTCTCATGGGCCGTTTCGCCCAAGACCGTTGTTCGTGGTGGTTTCGGCATCTTCTACCAGGCTGTCAGCAATGGCGGTTGCGGTTGCACCACCGGCGCCAACGGCTCTTTCTCCAACACCTCTCCCGACGGCGTCGCTCCGGCGTTCCTCTGGGATGGTGGCCTGCCGAAGCCGGCCGGTTATCAGCCGCCTCCGTTCCTCGGCCCCAGTGTCGGCAACGGCCTCGCGGTTGATTACCTCGGCCCCACCTTCGGCAACGCTCCCCGTATCTACAACTGGAGCGCCGAAGTACAGCGCGAAATGAAGGGCTTCCTCATCGAAGTCGGCTACGCCGGCAACCGTGGTCACGGCCTGAACTCAACGGTCGATCTGAACCAGGTGAACCCGTCGTACCTCACCGCGACCAACATTCCCCTCCTCGGTAAATCCATTACCGATCCCGCCGTTGTGGCGGCTGGTTTCAAGAAGCCGTACGCGAATTTCCCGGACGGCGGCAGCCTCGGCACCCTCGCCCAGTCTCTTCGCCCGTATCCGCAGTTCCTGAACGTCTGGTCTCGCAACAGCGGCCAGGGCAGAACCTGGTACGAGTCAGCCTCCATCAAGGTCTCCCGCCGTTTCGGTAACTGGCAGTTCCAGTCGTCTTATGTGCGCTCCAAGACGCTCGGTCAGCTCACCTACCGCCAGATCTTCTCGCAGAATCAGGTTTACCCGCAGGATATGTACAACGTCCCCCAGACCAAGAGCTACCTGCCCTTCGACCTGCCGAACGTTTTCAACCTCCTGAGCAGCTATGACCTGCCTTTCGGTAAGGGTCAGAAGTTCCTCAACACCAACAGCCGTCTCATCAACTCCATCGTTGGTGGCTGGACGCTCTCCGACACCCACAACTACCGCAGCGGCGCCCTGATCGGGCTCACTTGCGCCAACACCCTGGGTGCCGGCGTACTCTTCACTGACGCCCGTATGTGCAACGCCAATGGCGGAGAACTGAAGACAGGCCAGAACCGTGACACGCTCGATCCCAACAACCCGTCGAGCCTGTACTTCAATGCGGCCCCGTACTCCATCCCCTCACAGTTCAGCTTCGGAACCTCTTCCCAATACAACAGCAAGTTCCGTCAGCCCCCGGTGCTGCAGGACAACATCGCCATTGTGAAGCAGGTTGGCATTTGGGTGAAGGGTGATGGTACCCGCGTCCGCATGCAGTTCGCCGCGAATGCCTACAACGCCTTCAACCGGACGAACTTTGCGGTAAACGGCACCGTTGGCAATGCCAACTTTGGCCGCGCCACCGGTCCGCAGTACGGTCCCCGAGTCATCACCATGGTTCTTCGCCTGTACTTCTAAACCGCACTCAACTAAAACAATAAAATCGGCCTCTTCCGCAAGGGAGAGGCCGATTTTGTATTATCATCGGGACTCGGGTAAATCATGCTTCTGGAACTTTGTAAATGGCTGCAGGACCTGCAGTGGGCAACGGACCTTCGCGAATCCGTGTGGATGTTCCCTCTGGTGGAGGGTACGCATCTGCTGGCGCTGGCCATCTCGGTGGGAACGCTCATGATCATCGACTTGCGCCTGGCAGGCTTCCTGCTGAAGCAGGAGAGGGTATCCGAGGTCTCGAACCGGATTATGCCCTGGAGCCTTGCGGGCTTCCTGATCATGTTTGTGACCGGGATTTTGCTGTTCGCCTCCCAGGCCGTGAAAGCTTACGGCAGCATCTATTTCCGCATTAAGGTGGTGATGCTGCTGCTGGCCGGCATCAACGCTCTGGTATTCGAACTAACCTTGCGGCAGTCGATTGCCACTTGGGATACCGACCAGAAGCCGCCGCTGCGGGCGCGCCTGGCCGGGATGTTCGGGATGCTCCTCTGGGCGGGCGTCATCGCGGCGGGCCGGACCATGGCCTACAACTTCTGATATGTCCTCCAAACCCTTTTTTGAATGGGCAGATGGCCTGCCGCTCAGCACCTGGATCCGCGATTCCAGCGTCCTGTTTCCCCTGGTCGAGGTGGTGCACATTTTGGCGCTGACCGTGCTGCTGGGCTCCATTGTGCTGCTGAGCATGCGGCTGATGGGCGCCGGGCTGAAGCAGCTTCCGGTCAAAAAGCTGGCCACCACGCTCGCTCCCTTCACGAACTGGGCCCTGGTAACGATGCTGCTGAGCGGCGCGCTGCTGTTCGGGTCAGAAGCGCTGAAGTGCTACGAGAATCCACCGTTCTTTTTCAAGATGACCATGCTGGCACTGGCGCTGATATTTCACTTCACCGTGATGCGCCCAGCTCTGAACGCCGACGCCGGCCGGGTTCGTGCGGCCGCAACCGCCATGGGGGCGCTGCTGCTCTGGTTCGCTGTGGCCGTGGGTGGCCGGGCCATCGGCTTCTACTAGATCACGGGATAACCCAAGCCGAGCCGGGTACCCATCTTGTAGTGGACACCGACTTGCGCCGTTAAGCTGACGTTACTCCTGGCTTCAAACAGGAGGACGACATCCGAACCGCCGAACTGGAAATACGCCAGCTCCTCGCCCTTGCGCAGCGTGACGCCAACCTCGGCTGTGATGACGACCGATGACACCTGCGTCATGCCGATGGGCAGGACCGCGACCAGACCGATGGGCGTATCGAGCACGACGAGACCCCGAGCCTGCGCGAACTGGTAGCCGGGTTCATCGGGCGCGTCGAAGATCCGCACGGTGCGGAGGTGGTGTTGTTCGTCGGCGACCACCTGGAGATACACCTGCCCGGGAATGACGCGGGCTTCGCGAACCGTGCCACCAACGGGGGCGTGGAGACGGTGGTAGTCAGTGGGCCCCAGGAAGGCGTGCATGAAGATACCGTTCCGGAACCGGTCCAGGTACGGGCTGCCTTCCATTAGTTCGCTGATCTGCCAGTGGAGACCTTTTAGCGTGATGTGGGAGTCGGCACGGATTTCCCACTGGCCGTCGAAGACCGAATCGGCGGGGCTGACGATGACAGTCTGGTCGCAGACGGCAGCCACCGGACGGTAACCGGGTTTGCAGGAGCGGGCGAAGAAGTCGTTGAAGGTCCGCCAGCCGCCGCGGGGTTCCAGATATTCGCTCATGTTGTAGTTGGGCGAGCTGCGGAAAGTTGCCAGGGACTCGGCGGTGAGCGAAGCGGGCGTGTCCATGAAAGCGCCCAGTTCCTGGGCGTAACGGACCATCCAGGCCGAGAGCCAGGTGAGGGGCGGGGGTTCAGGGTGGGGCCTGATGGCGTTCTGCCATTTGCGGACCGGGGGCTGGTCCAGAACGAAGTGAAGCTTGGTTAAACGGTCGTAGATGGTGCGACCGGTAACGTTTTCGCTGGGGACCCAGCGGAGCAGGGCGTTGATGTAGTCGAGATAGTCTTTGGTGGTAACAACGTCATCCATCTCCCGGATGCCGAAACTGCGGGCCTTGTCGATGGCTTTTTGGAAGTCTTTTTTACGCTGTTTTTCGGCGTGGATGTAATCGTTTAATTCCTGGACAACCGGTTCATACGGCATATGTGGCAACCCGGCTCAAATATAGCCCCGCAGGCGGTAGAATGTCCAGCATGATAAGGCTGCTGGTTTTGGTACTGTTGTACGCGTCCGCGTGTCTGGCGCAGGGTCCGAAGATCCTGATTGTGACGGACATGGAAGGTCTGGGTGGCGTGAATGACCGCGAGGAGCAGCTGTTGCCCGGTCAGCGCCGTTATGAGGAGACGCGGCGGATTCTGACGGGCGAGGTAAATGCCGCAGTGCAGGGAGCGAAGGATGCCGGAGCGAGCCTGATCGTTATTTGGGACGGTCACGATGGCAGCCGCTCTCTGGCGGTGGATGAGATTCTGGAACCCGCACGGCTGATTCAGGGCAAGCCAACGCCCGCCAATTACTACATGGGGCCGAAGATGTACGACGGGATCATCTTCATTGGGCAGCACGCGATGGCGGGGGCCCACGGGGTTCTGGCGCATTCCCAGAGCAGCGCCACAATCAAGCAGATTACGCTCAACGGGAAGCCGGTGGGCGAGATGGGACAGGTGGCGGCGATTGGCGGCTATTTTGACATCCCGGTGATCATGCTGGCGGGCGACGAGGCGGCTTGCCAGGAGATGCTGGCCCTGCAGCCGAAAGCCGTGACCGTGGCGGTGAAGAAGCTGGTGGGCAAGAACTCCACCGACAGCCTGCCCCATGCCCAGGCGAAGCGAATGATTACCGACGCGGTCAGGCGCGCGGTCCAGCAGGTAAAGACTTATCAACCGTGGAAGCTTGCAGGGCCCGTGGACCTGATGTTTGAGTATTCCAATCCGGCGGGGAAGATCTCGCACTTTCAGGGACAGACGGTACTGGAAGCTTTTGAAGGTTGGCTCGGGAAGCCGTAGGTTAAACTTACACCGATGTCCCGAGCCAACCTGAGCAAGCTTCTTCTGGCCTTTGCCGCTGTCTTTTTGGCGATGGCGATTGCCACCCTGATCCCGCATGATGCGCCCGTCCTGAGCGATCTGGGCTACCAATCGTGGTGCCCGTTTGCCCCGTACAGCACCCTGGCGCTGCTGTTTGGCGCGGGGTTGTGTCAGGCGGTCCGCAAGCACATGACGACGCTGCCTGCTTCTTAGGCGGCGGGGGTGGTCTGTTCGGTGTTGACATGGCGCTCAACATACCCTGGGCGTTCGGCGGGAAACTCGCTTCGTACCTGCTCTTCAAATCGCAGGAGTTCGAGGTTGGTTTTCTCGATGAGTTCAACATCCATTCCTCCGGTTGTCAAAGAACAGCAAAAGGCCCCCGGACGACTCAATCGTCCGGGGGCCTTTTCATTTGCCGTGCGGTTTGGTTAGAACCGGACGCGGAGGCTCAGGACTCCGTCCCTGGGGCCGAAAGCTGTGGTTCCGTTGTTGATACGGCCGAAGCCGGCGGTCAGGGTTCCGGTTCCGTCGTTGGCCACGCTGGTGGTTTGGCGGGCGTTGGTGGAATCGGGGTTGTTGAGATACGTGCGGTTCAGAGCGTTGAAGAACATGGCCTGCAGATCGACTCCGAACCTTTCGTGGAGGGTGAAGGTACGGCCGAGTGTGATCTGTTCGCTGGGGCGGCGGAAGCCACGGTAGTCGTTGTAATAAGCAGCCGAGGTTCCCCATTGCCCGGCTGCAGGTTCGGCCCACGCGGCCTGATTGAGGATCAGCTCCTTGTTGGGATCGAAGCAGTGGCAGTTGGCATCCTTCAGGAAGAGGGGCTGGCCGGCGACGCGGTTGGCCACCGTACCGCGGCCCAGTTGCGTGCCGAGGCTGTTCTGGGCTCCGGGGACGGCGATGGGCTGAGCACTCTGGTAACGAAGAATGGCACCAATATTCCAGCCTTGGGTGATGAGACGCATGAGCTTGTTGCTTCCCCAGGCCGGCGAACGATAATCGACGGCCGCCGTGAAGATAAAGGGCGTTGACTGGGGCGAGATGTTCTTCTGATTGGGGCGATTGAAGACATCGTTGATGGTGCCGCCGTCGGCGCCGAGCGACAGTTCCTTCTGCCAGGTGAAGCCACCCTGCACGTCGAAGCCGTGGGAGTAGCGCTGGGTGAATTTGGTCTGCAACGAGTCATACCAGCTGTCTCCCAGAGGCGACCAGCGGATCGGGATGGAGCTGAACTGGGGGTAGGGCTTCAGGGCCTGGAGCAGGCTCTGAGTGAGAGGGAAGCCAGGGTAGGGAGCTTTGAAACCACGGGCGATGACGTTGGCGGAGCCGAGCTGCGCGGTGAGGAGGGCCCGGTCACTTGCGCTGTTGAAGTCGATGCCGCGGGCAGCGAGGCTGGCAGGGGTGACGGCGTTGAGGTCCAGCAGGGAGGTGGCCTGAACCCAGGCGGCGCGGTTGCCGACGTAGCTGGCTTCAACCATCAGGCTGTTGTTGATCTGGCGCTGGACGCCAAGGCTGAACTGGTTGATGCGGGGCGGGCGGCCACCATTGGGATCAATCCAGTAAGGAGGAGCATCGACCTGACCAGGATTGGGACGGATGCCGGGGTTCAGAGACACGGAGTTGAGTTCGGCTGGCTGATAAGGCAGGCCACCCTGCAGGGTAAAGGCCGGTTCGCCGAACGACGGGCGGCTGAAGGAAAGCTGATTGAAGCCGACGCCGACGATAGGCGTGTTGCTGATGTAGCCGTAGTTGGCAGTCTGGCCGTAAGCGAGGCCCCAGCCCCCGCGGATGACGGTCTTATCGCCGTAGCGGTAAGCGAAGCCCAGACGGGGCTGGAAAGCGTAACGGTAGCCTTTGGCGAATTCGCAGTTGCAGCGGCCAGCGCCATAGCCTGCGTACGCCATGCCACCGGGGAGGCCGCCGGCGGAGGGGTTGGCAACGTGAGGGTCAAAGCTGCCGAACCGGTCCCAGAGTTCGCGGAGACCGCCCTGGTAATCGTAACGGACGCCGAGTTCCAGGCTGAGGCGGTTGGTGATTTTCCAACTGTCCTGCGCGAACGCACCCCAGGACTGTTTCAGGAACTGGGGGTCCTGGGCGGTGGACACGGTGCCGCTATCGGCCAGGCCGAGGAGGAAGCTGGCATAAGCGAAGCCGACGGTGCCGCCGCTCAGGGACTGGTTGGAGGGCAAGGCAGTCTGTTGGGTGGCGAAGTTGAGAATACCCTGGCTGCCGCGAACATTGCGGTCGGTGTGGGCGTCTTTGCGCCATTCGCCACCGAATTTCGTGGTGTGGTTGCCTTTAACCCAGGTCAGGTTGGCCACTGCGCTCGGCTTCTGCGAGTTGTAGATATTGGCGTTGACGGGGCCCATGTTGGGCGCGCCGCCGAGCGTGCCGCTTACGCCCGTGATGCGGGGGAAGCCGGTGGCGGCCTTGCCGGTGAAGTAGGTGGTGGCGCCGCCGACGAAGCCGAGTTGGCCGGGGGCGTCATATTCGAGGACGCCATCGAGGGCCGGGTCGGGGTTCAGGTTGCGGATGAACCCGATGCCAACGTTCATGATGAGGGTGGGCCGGAGGGTCTGGTAGTAGTTGAGGCGGACGGTGGGGTTGTTGTTGGTGCCCCGACGGACGGCCGTAATGGGGATGGGGAGGCTGTCGGGCTGGGTCCAGCCGTTGCTGATTTTGTGCGAGTAATAGAACGCGATTTTGCCGTTGGAACCGAGGTTTTGATCGACTTTGGTGCTGAACAGTTTGGCTCCGGTCTTGCCGCTGAAATTCTGTAGCCAGTTGTTGACCTGCCCGACGTTGGAGGCGGTGGGGATAAGGTTCTGGATCTTGACAGCGACGGGGTCGAGGCGGCTGGCAGGGATGATGTTGCCGGGGAACAGATTGCGAGAGACGGTGCCGTTCACGGTGTGGTTCGATTTGGGGTCGTAGATGCCGTTTTCGGGGATGATCCGGCCTTCCACGTCGTTGCCCAGGCTCTTTCCGGTGAGGATGGAGCTGAAATTCCCGGCCCGATAGGCGGCGGTGGGGACTGTGATGAAGCTGGAGGCGGTGGAGGTACCGGGGGCGGCTTCCAGGTTGAAGTTAAAGAAGGTCTTGTTGCGGCCGTTGTAGATGCGGGGGAGCAAAAGGGGGCCACCGACGCTGAAGCCGTAGTCGTTGCTGCGGGCAATAGCGCGGACGTGGCCTCCTTTGCCGTTGTCGGTGAAGGGCTGGCCGGCGTTGAGCGCTTCGTTGCGCAGGTATTCGAAGAGAGACCCATGGAACTGGTTGGTGCCGGATTTGGCGGTGAAGTTAATGAGACCCCCGCCGATTTCGCCGAACTCGGCGGAAAAATTGGAGGTCTGGAGGGTGACCTCTTCCATGGCTTCCACGCCGGGGTTGATGTGGGAGGCGTTGGGTTGCTGGGTGTTGGTGGATTCCTGGCCTTCAATACGCGTAGAGTAAGTGTCGTTCTGGAGGCCATTGACGCGGATGCTGTTGTTGCCGCCGGAAGCCACGATGGTGGCGCTGGGCATGGTGGAAAGGAACGCGTAAGGGCTGCGGAAGCCGTTCCCGGAATTGCGGCCATTGCCGCCGTAGAGGGGGAGGCGGAGAACCTTGTCGGTGGTTATGTTGGTGCTTTGCTCACCGCTTTCGGTTTTAAGAAGAGGCGCCTCGGCCTGGACGGTGACGGAATCGGAGGTACCGCTGATCTGGAGTTTCAGATCGATGCGTTCCACGGCGGCAACCTGGACCCGGATGCCTTTGAGGAGGAGCTTGGAGAAGCCGGGTGCGACGGTTTCGATGTCGTAGACCCCGGCGGGCAGCTGGACGAGCGTGTAGTTACCGGTCGAAGTACTGGTGGTATCGAAACGGGCTCCGGTTTCCGTGTTGACGGCGGCGATGGCGGCGTTGGGAACGACCGCTCCGGCGGGGTCAGTCACGGTTCCGGTAAAGGTACCCCGGTCGCTTTGGGCGACGGCAGGCAAAGAAAGACAGAGAAGTGCGAGCGCGGCAAACAAATTCTTGAGCATAGGTTTCCTTAGCAAGTGGCAGAACAACCCCGTGGGACCCGGAATGTGATGTCGAGTCTATTGAAGCTGAGGGCTGAGGTCAAGGGTTTTCTGCGGAAGCGAGGCGCTTTTTTGGCACAGTTGTGGCATATCAATCGGAAAGAGAAGGAAATTCCACCCGGTTCAGGCTGCTTTGGGCCGGGGATTTCGGGTGATCACGGGCCCAAACGCGGCGGCACAGCAGGGTTTACCTGGAAATGTTCGAACCCATCACGCCGGCGCCAGGCTACGATACCGGAAATGCCCCCAAGCCAGGAGTTTGGCGGGAGACATCTGCGTTTGTTTCTACGTTTGTTTTCCCATAAGAATTCCTTCCGTTTTCCGGTGGCCGGCGAACAGGATGGCTACCTGTCTTTGGACGCCCAGACGGGAGGGCAGGATGGCGGCGATGTACCCGGAAGCCCTTGAGAACACGCTTAACAAAAGATTCCCAGGCCCGAACCGGGTGCGCGATGAGGGCTCAAAGACTGCTAAAGTAATTGGCTACGGAGCGTGCGCAGATGGACGTCACAGCCAGCGGTTTGGGGAGTGGATTAGAATTCACGCAGAAAGCGTGGAGTTTTCTTACTTCCCGGGCTGCCGGGCTCGGGATCCCTCAACTGAAGATCCAGACCGTGCCGGAGTTCATCGGCGAAGTGGAGTTCATGACGCGGATGCAGGATGACCCGGGCGCGATCGACGATCTGCACACCATCGTTGACCAGGCGTCGGTGTTGTTCGAGCACTACTACGCTCACCGTCCTTATAAAGAAGATCTGTACCGTGTGAAGCCGCTGGAGCAACTGGCGCAACTGAGAGAGGTGGCATCGGCCATGCCCACGGTGGCCTTTCACACCCGGATGCTCGAGATTTTTGACAGCGTCCGGGATGCCCATACCGGGTACATCTTGCCCCCCCCCTTCGACACCGCGGCGGCGATTTTGCCGTTTGAGATGCGCAGAATTCAGGATGCCGCGGGGAAGTGCTCGTATCTGGTAACGCGGATTCTGGAGACCGGCGAGGGCCAGGGTTTCGGAGAGAGTCCATTCCGAATCGGGGTGGAAGTAACGAAGTGGAACGACCAGCCAGTGGAAGCCGCGATCCTGCAGGCGAATGAGGTGGGTGGAAATTCAGCGGCGGCGATGGCGCGCGGGGCTATACGGGTGACACTGCGACCGCTCAGTTCCTCCAAATTGCCGAAACTTGAAGACGAAATCGTCACCATCACGTTTGTTTCACCCGAGGCTCAGGGGGAGAACCAGATCCAGCTCAGGTGGGGCGTCCTGACGGGGCTACCGACCGGGAAGGGCGTACCGGGGGGCGCTTTCAGCATGAACTCTGTGCAAGGTGCGACAGGCTACCTGGAGAAGTACATGTTCAATCACGACAAGCTGCGGGAAGAGCGCCTGGCGGGTTGGGCGGGTACGAAGACGAGCGGGTGGGCGTCGGAAGCGATTCCCGTGGTGGCAACCGAGCTAAATGGCTTAGTGGGGGCTGCAGCGGCAAGCGGGTTTGTCTCGGCACCGGCAGCCGGGACGGCAAAAAACCTGGTGACGCAAGCGGTGGCGGCCAGTGCGCCAGTGGCAAGAACAATAGGGGCCGCAACAAGCGGGTTGGCGGGGGCAGCGATAGAGGCGTCGAAGAATTCGCCGATGTCTTTAAAAACCTTCGGCGCGGTTTGGTCGGCCGTGTCGGATCTGGCGAAGAGTAAGCCGGCGTTGGCCCCGGTGGTGGGGACACTGAACAGCCTGGCGGCCGAGGCGACCGCGGCTGCGTCAGTTGGGCCCTCAGTGAGCCTGGCCGCTGTAGCGGGGGAGGCTAAGGTTTCGCCAGGGGCAGCCTCGCCTGCTGCAGACGCGGCGCAGTTCGACGACAAAGTTATTTCCAGGCACCCCGAACAGTTCCGGTTTCAGCATTCGGGCGGGACGGAGAGGCCGAATTTTGTGCGGCCTCAGGATCTGGCGGATCCGGACCACCCGGAGAAAAAGTTTGGATATGTCCGGATTCTGCAGTTTTCGGCGGAAGGTTTTGAACCCGTCGGCAATGTGGATGTGAGCGCCGATGAGTTCCGGCGGATCCTGGAGTTTCTAAACGATGTGGCCCCGGACGGCTTAATTGTGGACATCCGCGCCAACGGCGGGGGCGACATCCGGACTGCGGAAAGAGAACTGCAGATGCTGATTCCGGAGTTGCTGGTCCCAGCGCTTTTTCATCTGGCGAACACCCCCGCAGTGCGGGCTATGGTGCTGGCGACCGATTCAACCGGCGATCCAGGCACGGCTCCAGGTGACACACGGATCACCGCAGGCAAGGCGCTGACAAATACGGAGCCCGAGCGAGACAGGGGTCAGGCTTACATGGGGCCGGTGGTGCTGGTGATCGACGGGACGACCTACAGTGCTGCGGACATCTTCAGCGGCGGGTTCGCCGACCACGGCATTGGACGGATTATTGGCACCGACACGGCAACGGGCGGCGGGGGGGGCAGCGTCTGGACCCACGCCGAGCTGATCGCGAAAGCGGGGAACTCGACGAACCTGTTGAAACCCTTGCCTTCGGGATTTGGGATGCGTCTGGCAGCGCTGCGGTCCTCGCGAGTGAAGCAACCGGTATTGACGTTCATCGAAGACGTGGGAGTTCCGGTGGACGAGCCTGTCTATTTGCCCACGGCGGCGGATGTGACCGGAACCTTTGGCGGGCTGTTCTCGCACATCTGCACGAACATTCTAAGCAAGATGACCCGACCGAGAGTCGATCTTTTAAGCGCGACGTTTGGCACAGACGATGTGACGGTAGCGGTGCGACAAAAAGGCGTGGAGAGGCTGTCGTTTCAGATCACTACGCAGGTGGTGCAGCACAATACCCTTGTCGGGAAGCCAGGTACCTTGCCCAAGGCTACCGTCACCACGGTATTCAATCGCCAGGAACAGGTGGTCGCCGTCAACGGACGGGAAGAGATGATTCAGGTCTTTCCGCTTTCGGGAGCGCCCGCGGCTGGAGGTGAACTGGTGGTGAAGGGGTTGGTTGCCGGCGCCGATGGCTCCGACAGAGTGGTGGCCCGCCTGTGGCGGAGACTGAAGCCGGTCCTCCGGCAATGAGGCGGGGATGAAGCCGGGAGATACAGTTTCGCGATACCGCATCCTGGGGAAGCTGGGCACCGGAGGCATGGGCGTTGTCTACCGGGCGGAAGACACGCGGCTGCATCGTCCGGTGGCGCTGAAGTTTTTGCCTCCCGAATCTTTGGGCGAAGCGGACCGGCAGCGATTCCTAAACGAAGCCCGGGCGGCGGCGGCCGTCCAGCATCCCAACATTTGTCCGATTTACGATGTGGACGAAGCCGACGGGCAGATCTTCATCGCGATGGCCTGTGTGGAAGGGAAGACCCTCGCCGACAGAGTAGCTGAGGGCCCGATGGACATTGTTGCCGCAGCCCGAATTGGCGCGCAGGTGGCGGCGGGCCTGGAGGCGGCGCACCGGCAGGGGATTGTTCACCGGGACATTAAGGGCGGCAACATTCTGGTGGACGACGATGGCCACGCGTCGATTCTGGATTTCGGGCTGGCGCTGCGTTCCGCCGCAACGCGGCTGACCGATGTGGGAAGTGCCATCGGGACGCCGGCGTACATGTCGCCCGAGCAGGCGATGGGGAAGGCGGTGGACTTCCGTACGGATATCTGGTCACTCGGAGTGCTGCTGTTCGAGATGGTGACCGGGGTTCGGCCCTTCCGCCGGGAACACCATGCGGCGGTGAGCTATGCGATTGTGCATGATCCCACCCCTCCCGTAGCGGGGCTGCGGCCGGCAACGCCGCCCGAAATGCGGAGGCTGATTGAAACGGCACTGAACAAGGAGCCGGGGGACCGCTGGCAAAGTGCGCAGGCGATGGTGGAAGAGCTGCGGAAGATCGCCGGAGACAGCGGGAGTTCTGTGGCGGTGGGCGGCGACACCACGCGGACCATGGTGGCCGGAGAATTCACGGCTCCGGGTGCGGCCCCGAAGCCGGCGTGGCGAGCGAAACCCGGCTTGGCGTGGCTGGCTCTGGCGGCAATTGTGCTGGCATCCGGAGTGGCGTACAAGTTCTATCCGGGCAACGCTCGGGGCGGCCCGGCCAGCAGCGTGACTGCCTTGACAGCCGAGCGCCAGGTGGCGGTATTGCCATTCCAGATGACCGGTGGCGACCCAAAGGTTGCAGCGGTAGCGGATGGCATGGCGGAACTGCTGACCGGCGCGCTTTCGAATGAGCTGCTGTTCCACGGCAAGGTGACCGCGGTACCAGCAAGCGAGATCCGGGCGAGGCAGATTAATACAGCTGCGGAGGCGCGGCGGATATACGGCGTGAATTTGGTGGTTTCGGGGAGTGCGCGGCCAGCTTCCGGGCAAAGTGGGGCCAGCCAGGGCGGGGTGGAGTTCACGCTGAACCTGATTGATACCAGCAGTGCGGACGCGCAGCGGATCCGGCAGATTTCAGCGAAAACGGTCGTATGGGATCCGGAGCATCCCGCGGAATCGAAGAGCTTACTGGTGGACCAGCTGTCGCGGATGCTGAATTTTGAATTGACTCCCCTGGAAAAGAAGGCGGTGACGGCGGGCGATTCCGGAGCGGCGGGGGCGTATCAGGCGTATCTGGAAGGGCGGGGTCTGCTGGCACGATTCGATGTTCCTGGCAATACGGACAAGTCGATTACCGCGTTCCAAAAGGCTATTGCGGCAGACCCGAATTACGCTTTGGCGTATGCCGGACTGGGCGAGGGGTATTGGAGAAAGCTCCGGGAGGACAAGAACCGGCTAAACGGCGATTTGGCAGTGACGAATGCCGAGAAGGCCGTGCAACTGGACGGCAGTCTGGCCATTACACACACCATCCTCGGGCAGGTTTACGGGACTTTAGGGCGGCGCCAGGAGGCGATTGCACACCTGAAGAAGGCCCTGGAGATCGCGCCGAATAATGCGGAAGCGCCTCGGCAACTGGCGTCCCTCCTGGCAGAGATGGGAAAGGTGAAGGAGGCGGAAGCGTCGTACATTCAGGCGACCAAAGCCCGGCCCACAGACTGGTATGGGTATTCACTGCTGGCCGTCTTCTACATGCAACAGGAACGCTACGCCGACGCCGAGAAGGCGTTTTTCGCAGCCCAGACACTCACGCCTGACAACGACCTCATCTATCGGAATCTGGCCGGGCTGTTTATTCTGCAGGGACATTATGGGGAGGCGGAGAAGCGCCTGCAGAAGGCGCTGTCGCTCAGAACCCATCCGTCCACTTACGCGATGATGGCCAGTGCCCGATTTTTTGGGCATCGCTACGAAGAGGCAACTGCTGCCATGGAGACCGCGATTGAGCTAAATGCCTCGGACCCGTCTTTTTGGGGAAACCTGGGGATTTATTACAGCTGGACAACGGGTAGCCAGGGAAAGGCGCCTGCCGCATTTCAGAAGGCGATTGAGATGACGCAGAAGGCGCTGGAAGTGATGCCTGACGACGACCGTGCCAAGGCAAATCTGGCTGAATACAAGGCTCGTACCGGCGATGCGCGTGGGGCTTTAGCGCAACTCGGGAAACTTTCGCCGCAGGGCCTGAAAACCCGAGCCACCAGTGTGGTGTTGGTTTATGAGTTGACGGGACACCGGGCGGACGCCATCCGCGTGGTGCGCGAAGAAGTGAGTGCGGCGACGCTTCACCAGATCCGGGACGACCCGGATCTGGCACGCCTGTGGGCAGATGCCGCGCTGCAGAAGGCGCTTGCCTCGCGGCCCAAAAACAAGTGATTTAGGTATTGACTGGCAGATCCTGGCCCTTGACGCTCTTCTTCATCTTCTCGAGGTCAGCGGTGGTGGCATCAATGATGGCGATGATGCGGATCCTGATAGCTTTCTGGTCATCGGTAGTGGCGCCGCCAAGGTCGTTCTGGAGGGACTGGGCGGTTGCCAGCGAAGCGATGATGGAATTCAGGCTGATCATGATGGTTTTCTCCTGTATGTGTGTCGCGGCGGTATCCGGTAACTGCAATCGGCAGCGCCCACTGTAACATAAGGCGCAGCAGTTGGCGCGTATCACTCTTGTCTCATGCAAGATGAGCCTGAAGGGGGGTACGGATTCTCACGCAAGGTGAGCCTGAGGAGAAGGGGTTGGATGCTGGGGATTGATCATCAGCATGAACGACACGGAAGTAAGCAGCCTGAGTCAGATCGAGG
>CAIYVZ010000175.1 GCA_903929755.1 uncultured Acidobacteriia bacterium | reverse complement strand
CCTCGATCTGACTCAGGCTGCTTACTTCCGTGTCGTTCATGCTGATGATCAATCCCCAGCATCCAACCCCTTCTCCTCAGGCTCACCTTGCGTGAGAATCCGTACCCCCCTTCAGGCTCATCTTGCATGAGACAAGAGTGGGTTGACGTTCGCCGTCCCGCATCCTATACAATGGTTTCTGAGAGGTGCCCTTTTGAATTTTGCTCAAACCGTACAATCTGCCGGTATAGGTGGCCTTTCCGGAACCGAACTGATGGTAGTCCTCGGAGTCGCCGTGCTGCTTTTTGGCGGCAAGAAGATTCCTGAAGTAGCCAAGGGTATCGGCGAAGGAATCAAGAACTTCAAGCACGCCATGAAGGAACAGGAAGAAACGCCCGCCGCCACCGCTGAGCCCAAGAAACCGGCGTAACTGAAGCATGCATCAACCGCTTCAATCGCTGCCGGCAAGAAGGGTAGCGAAAAGGGCCTGACCGAAATCTGAAAGAAGAAACCCCGCTTGGGCCTGTCGGCTTCGGCGGGGTTTTTTTTGAAACGGAAGGACGGCGGTTGCCGAACTTCATCGTTGCGGAACTAGGCCTTTACGACCTTTTCCTTCTTTGCTTTCGGCGGAACGATGGAGTCCTTCGCCGCCTTCGCGACGCGGAACTTCACCACCTTCTTGGCCGGGATCTTGATCGCTACGCCGGTGGCGGGATTGCGGCCCATACGAGCCTTGCGTTCCACGCGAACCAGTCTGCCAATACCAGGCAGAACGAAAACCCCGTTCTTCTTTACCTCGCTGACCGCAACGGCGGACAGATTGTCCAGAACCGCACGGGCCTGCTTGTTGGTAATTTCAGCTTTCTCGGCGAGCGCACGCACCAGCGCGGTCTGCGTCATTCTTGTAGTGGCCATGTTTTAAATCTCCTGTTACTATTGTGGCTGTGAAAACACCCCGAACCCCTGCTTTTATTGGGTCCAGGAGCACCCGGCGTCATTCACGAGCCGTTTTCATCATACGGAAGATGGAAAACATTGTAAAGCGAAAATGTTCCAAAATTCCCACTTTTCCTGATGTTTTTGCCATCCGATGAAGCTTTCACGCCTGCCGGTGCGGTGTTTGGGCCCCTTGCCTTCTCCGAAGATCATGATAATGGCCTCTTCTCACTCAGGGTTGCGCGCCAGATAGACTGGTAGTTCATGCCTTTCCAGGAAGTAGTTGAAGCCGAAGGCCATCTGATCGACTCCCACGTGATGGAGCGGATTTTCGACAAAGTGGTGGAGTCGAATGGTCGCTTCGAAGTGGAGCAGTTCCGCATTGGCCGCACCAACAGTGAACCGTCTTATCTCCGCCTGAAGGTTGAGACCTCGTCCCGCGAGGAGATGGAGCACCTCATCGCGCAATTGCTGCCGATTGGCTGTTCCCCGGCCGAGAGCGTGGAAGCCACCCTGGTCCTTGTAGAGCGCGATCGCTGCGCGCCGGAAGATTTCTACTCCACCAGCAATCACCATACTCAGGTCCGCATCGGTACCCAGTGGATTGACGTGGCGAACCAGCGCATGGACGCCCTCGTCGTTGTAAAACGTGGCTCCGAAACCGAGAGCGGCAAACCCGAGGCCGCCTGCCGCCGTCTCCGCGACATCAAGGCGGGCGATTGGGTCGTTACCGGTATGCACGGCATCCGTGTCATCCCGGAATCGAAGGAGCGCGATCGTAATTCGTTCTCTTTCATGTCAAATGAGATTTCGTCGGAACGCCAGGTAGAGACGGCCGTCCGGCAAACCGCCAATCTCGCTCGCCAGGCCCGCGAACAGGGCAAGAAAATCATCGTGGTCGCCGGACCTGTTGTTGTCCATACCGGCGGCGTCGTGGGGCTCACCCGCCTCATTCGCAATCACTGGGTGGATGGTCTGTTGAGCGGTAATGCCCTGGGCGTTCACGATATCGAATCGGCGCTGCTGGGCACTTCCCTCGGCGTCAGGATGGAAGACGGACGCCAGGCCGAACACGGGCACCGCAATCACATGCGCGCCATCAACGCGGTCTATCACGCGGGTGGAATTCGCGGTGCGGTGGAAAGCGGACGCCTGAAGTCCGGCGTTATGTTCGAGTGCGTCACCCATAACGTCCCGTTCGTCCTCGCTGGCAGCCTGCGGGACGATGGGCCCCTGCCTGACACCATCACCGACATGAATGAGGCGCAGGATGCTTACGCCGAACTCCTGAAACCGGCCGGTCTGGTGCTGTGTCTCGGTTCCATGCTTCACTCCATCGCAACCGGCAACATGCTGCCCAGTTGGGTTCGTATTGTCTGCGTCGATATCAACCCGGCGGTTGCCACCAAGGTCAGTGACCGCGGTACGGGACAGGCCGTTGGCGTGGTCACCGATGTTGGCCTCTTCCTCGACCTGCTGTCAAAGGAACTCACGGAAACCAAATGAAACAGGGCAAAGCAAAAGCGCATATCGACGCCAAAGCCTATACCGACGAACACGCCGCCAGTGGCATCGACACCGAGTTTCCGGCAATTGAGACCTGGCCGAACCAGTTCGGGGCCTATGAGATCGAAATCGGCATCCCGGAATTCACGTCTGTTTGCCCAAAGACCGGGCTGCCGGATTCCGGCACCATCGTTGTTACCTACATCCCCGACAAGCTCTGCCTGGAACTGAAATCGTTCAAGATGTACACGCTGGCGTATCGCAACCTGGGGATCTTCCAGGAAAACATCGTCAACTGTTTCGTCCGGGACATTGTGAAGGCCTGCGACCCCCTCAGCATCACGGTAATGGGGGATTTTGCCCCGCGCGGCGGCCTCACTACCCGCGTCACTGCTTCGTGGCAGCAAAGCCAGGAGCAGGGTGAGCAAACCAGGAAAAAGAAGAGCCGTGCCCGCTGACGCCGAAAAGCTGTCAGAACTCGCAGCTATCGTGAACAGCGTGCGCGACCGTGTTCGCGCCCGTCATCCTCAGCCTGTGGTTGGAGATGATGCACCGCCCATCCAGATCGCCATTGCCGATCTGATGCCTGTGGTTCATGCCCGCGACGCGGCGCAGGCGCGTGTCGCTTCTATTGGTTCCGTGAACCCCCGTTCCGGCGGCTTGGCCAATGCCGTTATCCAGACGGCAAAGAAGTCCGTCGCCCGGGCGTTCCAGTGGTTCGTGCGGGGGCAGATTGCCTACAACCGCGAATCCCTCGCGGCTACCGAGGCGATTCTGGAAGCCCTCAACGAGCACAACCGTACCCTGGTGTCGCTTGCGGGCCAGACCAACGAACAGTTCGTCAATTTGCGCCGTGAATTCGCGCGCGTGGATGAACTCAGCCTGCAGATCGATCTTCGGGCCACCGAACTAACCAAACAACTGGAAGACCGCTCAGCGCAGTTGCGTTCTCTGCTGGAGCAGCAGGTTGACTGCCTCAAAGCGGAAGCGGGGGAACTGAAAGCGGAAGCGGGGGAACTGAAAGACGTTCGCACCCACTGGATCGACTGGCGCCGTAGCTGGGAGGAAAAGCTCTCAACCAACGAAATACAGTTCCTGCGCGCCGCCGCCGACCTGCAGGGTGCTTTTCAGCATCGTGTAAACCAGGTGGAAGCCAACTTCCGCGACATGGTGAAGGGCCAGCATGCCGATTATCTGGGAGCGCTGGACCGCACCACCCTGAACATCCACAAGCAGCTTGCCGAGGACTTTACCAGGACCCGGGCCGATTACGACCGGATCATTCACACCGAGCTTCGCCTGATCCGTCAGCGCACTGCGGTAGCCGCCCCCCCAGCACCTGTGGTTGCCGCCCCCCCCATGGCCGCTGCCCCGTCCGGTATTCCTCAACTCGACTACAGCCGCTTCGCCGAACGTTTCCGTGGTTCTGAAGAGTATGTTCGCGGCAATCAGCAAATCTACCGGCAGTATTTCGAGGGCTGCACCAACGTTCTCGACATCGGCTGCGGTCGCGGTGAGTTCCTGGGCCTGATGGCGGAACTGAATGTTCCCGCCCGCGGTATCGATCTGGGAGAAGACTCCGTGGAGCAGTGCCGGTCAAAAAACCTCACAGCCGAGGTAGCCGACCTTTTTGACTTTCTGCCGTCGCAGCCCGAAGAAGAATTCGATGGCATCTTCTGCTCCCAGGTTGTGGAGCACATGCAGCCCGCGGTTTTGCCGGATTTGGTGCGCCTCTGTGCCTCGCGTTTGAGAAGAGGCGGAGTTCTGGCCATCGAGACGCCGAACCCGGAATGCCTGGCCATCTTCGCCACGCACTTCTATCTGGACCCCACCCACACGCGGCCCGTACCCCATGAATTATTGGCGTTTTACATGGAAGAAGCCGGTATGACCGTGGTTCAGCTGCACCGCCTTTCCCCCCCGATTGAGACCATTCCGGAGCTCGCGGAGCTACCGGAAAAATTCAGGAATCGCTTCTTCGGCAGCCTGGATTTCGCAATCGTAGCAAGAAGGTTGTAGAATAGTTTCAGGTGGCAAGTCGCGGCAGCAAAAAGCGACGCACCGCCCTCTAAGTTGGGACGTCGTCTAACGGTAAGACTGCAGACTCTGGATCTGCGTATCGGGGTTCGAATCCCTGCGTCCCAGCCAACTTCCTGTATTAACCCCCCTCAGCTTTGCTCCACGCCTGCTCACCAAATACAGAAACCTGCACCGCCTGGACAACGGTCCCTGGCATCCATCAAATCCTGGACCGGCGTCGCGAGACAGCGTCCGCCCCGCAAGTACTGCCGTCCCGCAGGAGCGATCAAGAGGCCCCTGCCAGTACCGAACGGTACCCCCGGCGGCCACGAAAGCTGAACCCCCGCCCTTTCGGGTGGTACCCTGGTTATTTGGATGTGACACGTGGATTTTGAACGGATTCTACTCCGCAAGACCGGAGAAGCGATCCACCGTTTCCGGATGATTCGCGAAGGCGACCGGGTAGCGGTGGCCGTTTCCGGCGGTAAGGACTCCGTCTCTCTGCTGGAAGTGCTGCTTCTGTTGCAGAAGCGCGCCCCTATTAATTTCTCGCTCTGTGCGTTTACCGTTGAGCAGGGGAAGTTCCTCTCGGCCGTTGAACCTGTCGGCGAATACATTCGGTCTTTGGGGGTTCCGTGGACCTGCCACACCGATAACCCGTCTCTGCGCCTCCTTGAAGAACAGCCCGACCACGGCTGCGACATGTGCAGCCGTTTTCGCCGTCGCGCGGTGTACCAGATCGGCGCAGAACTGGGCGCCAACGTCATCGCGTTCGGCCACACAGCCGACGACTTCTGCGAATCCCTGCTGCGCAACATGATGTACACCGGGCGCCTCAGTGCCCTGCCCGCAATCACCTGGTCCCGCAAGAAGGATTTCCGCCTGATCCGACCGCTGGTGTACGTAACGGAAGAGATTACCCGGGGCTATGTGGAATCAAAGGGCGTTCCGGTGGTTCCGTGCGGCTGTTCGCTGCGCACCGGTACGGTCCGCCGCGGTATCCGCGAGACGATCGCCGAATGGGAACAGGAACACCCCTACATTCGCGAAAACATTCTGACCGCAATGGGGAACGTGCAGCATGGACGCCTGCTCGATACCCGCTACATTGATCTGGACAGCGAACCCGAAGAACCGGAGACGGTGGTAACCGGCTCCGCGCTTTTGCCGATCCTGCAGGAAGCATGAGCGAGGCCCGCAACCCTCACTTCATTGAGGAAAACCGACGCCAGATCGAGCGCCTGAACAAGCTCGGCTGGTACCACTCCCTCGAGTTGCCGGATGGCCAGGTGATTGAAGGCCACCAGTCCATCGCTCAGCTGAAGAAGCGGGTGGCGCAGTTCCCCATTCCGGCAGACCTGACCGGCAAACGAGTCCTCGACATTGGTGCCTGGGACGGCTGGTTTAGCTTTGAGATGGAGCGGCGCGGCGCTGAGGTGATGGCTCTCGATTCCACCCGGAATACCCGGCTGCTGGAAGCGAAAAAGCTGCTCGGCTCGCAGATCGATTACTACATTGGGGATATTTGTCGTCTCACCTATCGTGACCTCGGCATGTTCGATATCGTACTGTTTTTCGGCGTCCTCTACCATGTGAAGCATCCGGTGATGGCGCTCGAAAATGTCTGCGGCATGTGTCGCGACATGGCCTGCATCGAATCGTTCGTGACTTCCACGGATCTTGACGCCCCGCCGGTGATGGAGTTCTACGAAACCACGGAACTTCGCGGACAACTGGACAACTGGGTCGGCCCCAACGTGCCCTGCCTGCTGGCCTTTACCCGAACGGCCGGTTTCGCCAGAACGAAATACGAAGGCGCCCTCGCGGAGCGCGCTCACGTGACCGCTTTCCGCGACTGGGGCAAGGAAACGGCCACCACAGCGGCTCCCGACGTGGTCTGTGTAGAGAACGCCAATACCCATAGCCACACTTTCAGTGCGCTGGAAGATGACTACATTACTTTCTATTTCCGCAGCGACGCCGCCGATTTGAACTGCGATAACGTCCGCCCCGTCATCGGCGATTTCGCCTCCCGCCCCATCCATGTCGCGCGCACCGGCGAGAGCGCTTGGCAGGCGACCTGTAAAATCCCGCCCGGGCTTACCGCCGGCTGGCACGAAGCGACGCTCGCCGTGGCCTCCAGCACGCGCTGCCGTCCTCTGAAGATCGGGCTCGACATGGGTGAGAACCTCTCCTGGGTGGCCAAACGCGATGCCGCACTCGCCATCACCCGCATTACCGACGGCAAGACTTTTGAAGATGATATGGCGATTGTCGGGCCCGGCAGCGCCATATCCGTGTGGGCTACAGGCCTGCGCGATACCGCAACCAGCGCCGACGTCAGCCTCCGCCTGAACGGCACCACCCTGCCCGCCATCTGGCTGGCCCCCGCATCCAACGGCGCTCCGCGCCAGATTAACGCCCTGCTTCCCGCGGGCCTTGAAACCGGCCCGGCGGCCGTCAGTGTTGTTCACGCCGGAAAAGAGACTCCTCCACGACATGTCCGTCTTACTCACCTGCGACTCGCTTGAAAAGTCGTTCGGCTCCCGTACCGTATTCACGGGGATTTCGCTCTCCCTGCACGATGAAGACCGCATGGGCATCATCGGGCCCAACGGCGCCGGAAAATCAACATTTTTGAAGATTCTGGGAGGCGAGATGCCTCCCGACAATGGCACTGTAGCCGTGCGCAAAGGCGTGCGGCTGGCAATGGTTTCCCAGGACCCCACGTTTGACGGGAACCTGACCGTCCGCGAGGTTGTCCTGGCGTCGGCGAAAGAATCCGAGGATAAGGAGCTGGCTGTTTCGCGGATTCTTTCCCGCGTTGGCTTCAATGACCCTTCCGCGCAGTCCGGAACCCTGTCCGGCGGCTGGAAGAAGCGCCTGGCCGTTGCTGCGGCGCTGGCGGCTGAACCGGATATCCTGCTGCTCGACGAGCCCACGAACCATTTGGACGTGGAAGGCATCCTCTGGCTGGAAAAGCTACTGAAATCGGCCGGGATTGCGTCCGTCTTCGTCACTCACGACCGTTACTTCCTGGAAGAAGTTTCCACGCGCGTGGCAGAGATTAACCGCTCGTATCCGCTGGGGCTGTTTACCGCCGCCGGATCCTACAGCCGGTTCCTCGAAAAACGCGCCGAGTTTCTGAAGGCCCAGCGCCGCGAGCAGGACGCTCTGGCGAACCTGGTGGATAAGGAAATCGAATGGCTGCGCCGCGGAGCCAAGGCGAGAACCCGCAAGTCTAAAGCTCGTATCGACGACGCCATGGAATCACAGGCAAAACTCGCCGATGTGAGTGAGCGCAATAAGGGCGGCACCGCGACTATCGACTTCACGTCTTCGGGGCGCCTCACCAAACGGCTTGTCACCTGTGAGCACATCGATAAAAGCCTGGGTGGCCGCAAGCTGTTCTCTGATCTCACCTTTACGCTTGGACCCGGGGCAAGGCTCGGGGTTCTGGGCTCCAACGGTTCCGGCAAGACCACGCTCATCCGCTGCATTAGCGGCGAAATGCCGGTGGATGCCGGCGAGGTCCGTCGCGCCGAAGGCCTGAGCGTTGTTTACTTTGAGCAGAACCGGGAAAGTATTGACCCTGCAACTCCTCTGCGTCGGGCACTCTCGCCCGGCGGCGACACCGTTATGTTCCGCGGACGTCCGCAGCACGTGGCCGGCTGGGCCGCTCGCTTCCTTTTTCGCGTGGAGCAACTCGATTTGCCGGTGGGCAACCTGTCCGGGGGCGAGCGGGCGCGTGTCCATATTGCGCGCCTGATGCTGCAACCGGCGGACATCCTGCTGCTGGACGAACCGACCAACGATCTCGACATTCCCACGCTGGAAGTCCTGGAAGCGAATCTGGAAGACTTCCCCGGCGCCATGGTTCTGGTGACGCACGACCGGTATCTGCTGGACCGCCTGTCCACCACACTGCTCTCGATTTCTGCCGAGGGTGAGACAGAGTTCTTTGCCGAACTTTCCCAGTGGGAGCAGGCGAACGCGGCCAAAAAGACGGTTACGAAGGCCCCCAAGGCTACTCCCGGCACAAAGGTCAGCCCCGCTGCGGCTCGGAAGAAGCTTTCGTACAATGAAGCCCGCGAATGGGAAGGGATTGAAGTTGCCGTGGCGACTGCGGAAGACGTGCTGCACACGAAGCGCGAACAACTGGAACTGCCGGAGGTTGCGGTGGATCCCACCCGTCTGATGAAGGCCGTGGAAGAGCTGGACACTGCGCAGGCAGCTGTTGACAAGCTCTATGAGCGCTGGGCCCAACTGGAGGCTAAACAGGCCGGATGAGGCTCTCGGATTTTGATTACGATCTTCCCCCGGAGCTGATTGCACAGGAACCCCCGGTGGAGCGCGATGGAGCCCGCATGCTGGTGGTCCACCGGGCGACAGGAACGTGGGAAGATCGTAATTTTCGTGACCTGCCGGAGTATCTGGAGCCGGGTGATTGCCTGGTCCTGAACCAGTCCCGGGTGATTCCTTCCCGCCTGTTTACCGAAGCTCCGAAGCGCGAAGTGATGCTGCTGGAACCACTTACGGCGGATGCTCGCGAGTGGCGGGCGCTGGTTCGCCCCGGGCGTAAGATGCTGCCGGGTGTGGTTGTCCGGTTCGATGACCGGCTTTCGCTTGAGGTGACTGGACACGGCGAAAGAGGGGAACGCACGGTGCGTTTCCTGGGCGATGTGGACGTCTATTCTGAACTGGATCGTCTCGGCCACATGCCTCTGCCGCCGTATATTCGGCGCGCCGATTCAACGGCAGATCGGGAGCGCTACCAGACCGTTTTCGCTCGCGAACGAGGCTCGGTTGCGGCGCCTACAGCGGGTTTACATTTCACCCCCGAAATCCTGGAACGCGCCGCGGCGAAGGGCGTACAGACGGCCCGGGTCACGCTCCACGTCGGCCTCGGTACCTTTCAACCCATTGACCGGGAAGACTTTGAGAACCACCAGCTCCACTTCGAGCGGTACGCAATCGAACTCCCGGAATGGGCCACCATTGAGGCCGCCAAACGCGTTGTAGCCGTCGGCACCACGTCGGTCCGTACCGTGGAATCGGCGGCCCGCCTGGGTGCGCTTTCCGGGAATACGAATCTCTATCTGTATCCCGGCCAGCCCCTCCACAAGGTCGGAGCCATGCTGACCAACTTCCACCTGCCCCACACCAGCCTGGTTCTTCTGGTGGCCACCCTCGCAGGCAAAGACCTGACCATGGCCGCCTATCGCCACGCCGTGGAAGCCCGCTATCGGTTCTTTTCCTACGGCGATTGCATGCTGATCCTGTAAACTCAAGGTGTACATCGCATGACTCTCGAAGAACTGGAACGCCAATATTCACCGCTCCGCGAACAGGCATCTGCCGTTCGGAGTTATCTTTGACGTCCCTCACAAACGCAGGGAATTAGATCGCATTGGCGAGTTGATCTCCGCCCCCGACTTCTGGTCGCAACCTGAAAAGAGCCAGAAGACCATGCAGGAGCGCAAACGTCTCGAAGAAGGTATCGAGAACGATGAAAAGGTCCGCGCCCAAACGGAAGATCTGGATACTCTCTTCGAGCTCGCCCGAGAAGGCGAAGACACCCTCAGCGAGATTGAAAAAGAGCTGAAGCCGTACGAAGAGCACATTGCGGCTCTTGAAACCGGGATGCTGCTTTCGGGCGACAACGACAAGCTGGACGCCATCATCACCATTCACCCCGGGGCCGGCGGCACAGAATCGCAGGACTGGGCCGAAATGCTGATGCGCATGTACTTGCGCTGGGCAGAGCGTCAGGGTTTCGAAACCGTTATCACCGATAAGCTCGATGGTGACGGAGCGGGCATCAAGTCCGTCACGTTCGAAGTGAATGGCCTGAACGCTTACGGCCTGCTGAATTCCGAGATCGGTGTCCATCGTCTGGTGCGTATTTCGCCCTTCGATTCCGCCGCCCGCCGCCACACGTCGTTCGCCTCCGTGTTCGTTTATCCGCAGATTGACGACGAAATCAAGATCGATATCCGGCTGGAAGACGTCCGCATTGATACCTTCCGCGCCGGGGGCGCCGGGGGCCAGCACGTCAACATGACGGATTCGGCCGTTCGCATGACGCATATCCCCACCAACACCGTGGTGCAGTGCCAGAACGAACGTTCGCAGATCAAGAACCGCGCATCTGCCATGAAGCAGTTGCGGGCCAAGATGTACGAGATTGAGTTGGAGAAGAAGCGCGAGGAATCGCGCAAATCCGAAGCCACCAAGCTCGATGTGAACTTCGGCAGCCAAATCCGCAGCTACGTTCTGGCACCCTACCGGATGATCAAGGATCTTCGTTCCCGCTATGTCGTCGGCGATGTGGATCGCGTCCTCGATGGTGACCTGGACGGCCTGATCCACGCCTATCTGGTATTCCGCAAGACCGGCAAACTGGCCAGCGATACTGACGTCGATCTGCCTGAATGAGCCACGTAGACCAGGCTGCGGAACTCCTGAGGAACGGCCGGTTAGTCGTGTTCCCCACCGAGACTGTATACGGTTTGGGGGCGAATGCGCTCGATCCGGCAGCAGTAGCCCGAATTTTCGAAGCCAAAGGCCGGCCTCTGACGAGTCCCCTGATCGTGCACGTCTCGTCCATTGAGATGGCGCGGGAGCTGGCAGCGGTGTGGCCCCCGCAGGCGCAGGCTTTGGCGGAACGCTTCTGGCCTGGACCTTTGACGATCATTGTGCCGAAAACAGCACAGGTGCCGGATCTGGTTACCGCAGGTCTGCCAAGCGTCGGTTTGCGGATACCCGCTCATCCGGTAGCTCTGGAATTGCTCCTGGCCGCAGGAATCCCGCTGGCGGCCCCCAGCGCCAACCGCTTCACTCAGCTGTCGCCCACCACTGCGGAACACGTGCGCGAGGGCCTGGGCGACCGTGTGGACATGATCCTCGACGGAGGCCCGTGCACTGTTGGCATCGAAAGTACCGTAATTTCACTGGCGGGTGAAACGCCGAAGATCCTTCGTCCAGGCCTGATCTCGCAAACTGACATCGAAGCTGTCATTGGCCCGGTGGAAACGGGAACGGGGGCCGAATCCCCCGGGCAACACCCGAAGCATTACAGCCCCCGCACGAAAGTAATTCTTGGCGACTCGCCCCAGACTGGAACCGGCGCGCGTCTTGATGCCACCAACATGCCCGCCGAGCCCGCGGCCTGGGCGGAATGCCTGTACCGCAGGCTCCACGATCTGGATCGCGAAGGGCTCGACTGGATCGCCATTGAACTCCCCCCCGACATGCCGGAATGGGCCGGAGTCCGCGACCGCCTTACGCGCGCCGCGAGTTAGTTACTGGCCGGCTGCTGCCCGCATTGTGGCGATCCGCTCTTCCATCTGGCGCGTCAGGTGCGGCGTAGTGCCCAGAAGGCGCTGGATAAGCATCAACTGCCCCCGGTGGTGCATCTCGTGTTCTTTCGGCGCGATCAGCATTTCGAACCGGGACTTGGTCGGTGGCGTCATCCCTGCCGGATATTCCACCTGTTCAGCCAGGAACTCTTCCGACGCACCTTCCAGAATAGCGGCGAATTTATCACCCTCGGAGCGCAGCAGTTCCAGAATCTGCGCCTTGGTCCGTGGCACGGTTAATTCCCCGTGCAGTTTGCCCATCGCCCCGAAGAAATCGAAGTTCGCCAGCGAAGTACACTTCTCCACCACATGGATTTGTTCCGCGACGCGGGTCATAACCGCAATGTGCACCAGCGTTTCTGCCACGGACCGGCAGCCCTCCGCCGGGCGGAAACCATATTTATCTTCCGGGATCTCCCCGGCAAGCGTGATCGTATTATTGCGGACCGTGCGGAACGACGCCGCGAGCTCAACAGCTCCGTAGTATGTCATGACCAAAGTATGTCATGGCAAATTACCCCAATAACTGCAGAGCGCCCATCAGTTCGGAGCGCGTATGCTCATCCCCGGTTGCCGTGGTGACATCAATGCCCTGCCGGTAGATTGCCCGGGCTTCGTCAATCTGGCCCAGCTTTTCCAGGGTCTGGCCACCGTGGAAATAACCGGCGGCGTAGTTCGGATTGTGGCTCAGCAGCAGCTGGAACTGTTCAACGGCTGCGGCAAGCCCGCCCGTATTTACATATTCCATGGCCAAAGCGTAGCGGGTAAAGGCATCCGCCGGTTTCAGATCAACCATTGAGTGCAAGACTTCAAGACGTGAGGTGGCCATAGCAATTGCTACTATAGCGTCCAGCACCATGGCATGCCCCTATTTCCTGCCCGTTACGCCGCTGGCCGGAGGGGCCCCCGCTTCGCCTCTGGGCGCCGTGTTTGCCGGAAAGTGCGCGGCTGTTCCTGATGCCGACCCGGGCGAGGTTCTGCTCCGAACCGGCTGTAACCAGGGCTATGCCCGCGCCTTTTGCCCCCACGCGATGGTTTCCCCGGTGGATGCGGCACGCTTCCGAATCAAATCCCATCGCGCCAGCGTCATTGAAGTGGCGTGGTCGTACGAAAAAGACCACCACCCGGTCTCCGTGGGTGTCCTGACCCTGCGGGAAGCTCCGGTGGGGTCAACTCCGCTGGAAGCGCAGGCACGGGCCTGTATCGCGGTCTATCTGCGTCGAAAAGGAATGAATTGGTAATGGAAACGACATCTCTGGAAGGGCACTACGTGCGGGAATCCGTTTCCGAGTATTCCGAACTTGCGCTCCCGAACGACGCGAACATGCACGGCAACGTGCTGGGCGGCAAGATCATGCACCTGGTGGACCTGGCCGGAGCGATCACGGCGATGCGTCACTGCCGGAATCCAGTGGTAACGGCCTCGGTCGACCACATGGAGTTCATCAATCCGGTGAAAATCGGGCAACTGGTGCGGCTCCATGCCGCGGTGAACCGGGCGTTTCGGACGTCTATGGAAGTGGGCGTCCGCGTCATGATGGAGGACCCGCTTTCAGGCAGGCAGCAACATGTTTCGTCCGCGTTTCTCACGTTTGTTGCGGTGGATAAAGAAGGGCACGGCGTAGCCGTCCCGCCCGTGATCCCGGAGACCGAGGAAGAACAGCGAGCGTTTCAGGAAGCTGGAGCAAGGCGGGACTACCGGTTGCAAAACCGCCGACGCGGTTAGAAATCAGGATGGAGAGGCCCGATCAGGCCTCTCCATCCTTGAACATGTACTTGATGTTGCTCTTGTACAACAACACGTTCGGTGCCCCATCGCGGTTCACCTTCAGGCAAGAGCGGTCATACCACTCGATAACTCCCTTAACGAGTTCGCCGTCTTTCAGCGTAATCACCATCGGGGTTTTTCCCTGCATTTGCTTTACATAATAGAAATTCTCAGCGTTGGTCTGGTCGGGTGGGACAGGACGCTTCTGCGGTGCTCCCGCACTTTTACGCGGGGCCTCCGTCTTTTCTTTCATCTCGCTCAAATAGGGGCGGATTAACTTCCGGTTTCCGGACTCCACGGGAGTTCCTTTCTGGCGACTGGAAGCGCTACACAGGCCCGGTTTTGTAGGAACTGAGACGGTGCTCAGGGGCCAGCAGGGGTTCTTCCAACCTTTGCTTTAATTGATATCACACCGCTGGGGATATGCACAGGTGTTCTACCAAAAACAGAAGATGATCAGCGTAAAATGATTACCGGATCAGGCCCTGAACCCTTCGGCGCGGTAAAGGTACGGGTCACTTTGTGCGCAGCAACCGAGATCTCCACAATCTTGTCCTGTTCCTGAATTCCCGTGTACGCGAATTTGCCGTCCCGCGATAAAGACATCGACATGGTGGGGCCTCCACAGGGCACTTCCGCCACCTGGCGCCGCGTGGCCAGATCCGCAAAACCCACCGCATTGGCCTCCTGCAGCGCGTAGACGAGCGTCTTTCCATCCGGCGTGACCGCAACCCTGACCGGCGTCTTACCGGTGGCGACGCGCCCGCTAAACGCCATGGTGGCAAGGTCGAAGATGGCGATGGAGGCCTCATCCGCGATCGTGACGTAGAGCGTTTTCCCATCAGGAGAGAAAGCCTGACCCTGCGGGCGCTTTCCGGCCGAAATTACCCGGACAGCGTTCGTATTCAGGTTGATTACCGAAAGCTCACCGCTATTGCTGTCACTGGTAAAGGCCCATTCGCCGTTCCCGGACAGCACCACCATGTGGGGCGCGGCACCCTGAACGTCCCAGGATCGGAGAACCTTCTTCGCTTTCGGGTCCACCAGGAGGAGGGCGTTGGGATGCTCGGTGGTCACCAGCAGCTTGCCCGTTTGGGGGACCACTGTGATGCCGTGGGGCCGGTGGAAAGAACCGAGGTCGATAACGCCTGTACGCGTATGGCTGGCGACATCGACGATGGAAACAGTATTCTCACCATCGCCGGTTTCCGTCATCCAGACGACGCCGTTATCCGACGCGTAGAGTGTTTTGCCGTCCGGGGAAAGTGCCGCTTCATGGGGATGCAGGCCAACTTTCGCGTCGCCCAGGTGTTTGCCGCTTTCGTCGTAAAAGCCCACGGTACCCGACAGTTTTTGCACAACGGCGAACCGGGCGTCTGCGGCGAACAGCAGAGGAGGCAGAAAAAGGGTGAGGAGAAGTCTGGTTCTCATGCCAGAAGTCTATCGAATCAGGAGGGGAGGAAAAAGCCCAGCCTGGCCCGGAAGGGCCCAGTCACCTCAATAAGCGAAGCAGACTGTGACCCGCCGGTCCTTGCTCAGAGCGCGCTCAAACCGCCCAGGACATGCGCCTGGCGCTGTTTAAGCGACGAAACGGAAAGCAGCGTACCCAATGCAGGCTCCAAGACCGGAACCTACCAGGACGTCGCTCAAAAAATGCATCCCGACAATGACTCGTGAGACGGCAATATTCGCCGCGATCACCAGCAGGAGCGGGAGAATCTCAGGAAAAAACGAACCCAAACTCAACGCCACGGCAAAGGCTGTTGTCGAATGGCCGGACGGGAAGGAAAACACGTCGCGGGTGTGAATCTGTGCCCAGCAATGGGGAAATATGTCGCGTGGCCGCGTCCGGCGAAAAATCCGCTTTGTCCCCTGAAAAACAGCCACCCCAACGGCGATAGCTGTAATAGCTGCTTCCACTGCCTGGAAGCGCGCGGTAGCGGGCGAGAGCAGGACGGCGATTCCAATCGCGCCCCAGAGCCAGCCGTCACCCGCGCGAGTAGCCATCAGCATCCACCAGCGGAACCAGCGCGGTGCGCTCCAACGATTTACCCGGCGCATCAGACCATGGTCCGGGCGGCTCAGGTTGTACAGGGCGCGTTCCAGCATCATACTCACAACGTCACCTCGGCACCCGCAGGCTGAGTAAGCCCCGCAGGTTCCAAAGCACGGTGTTTCGCACCCCAGTACCAGGCAAAAGCCAGTTCACAGAAGTAGTTACCCAGCGTCACGGCCGCAGCCAGGGGAAACAGAGCCCCCAGGGCGGCCATCCGCGCATTGTTGCGCAGGAACGAGCCACCGATACCGAAGACTGCGGTTGTAAGTTTCATATAGTCGCCCGATTCGCCCTCGGCGAGACCGTGGCCCCTGCGAACTCCGGCGAGAAAATCCTGAGCGTTGGCGGCGCCGCGAACTTCAGTCCACGTCTTACCCGCACCGTGAAGGGTGTGGGCGTCGCTTCCGCCAATTGCTGGTTTGTCATATCGCGCGGCAAATTGAGCCGCAAGTTTGTTCGCTACTCTTAGTATCTGCCCATTCTGTGTCTCCACGCCATGAAAGCTGCTCGCGAACAGGTCAAAGTCTTCCTGCGTACGCCGCCCGGTCAGGCTGGAGTAGATGTGGTTGACGCTCACAAAGAGGCTGCGTTCGGTGCAGTAGGCCAGCAGACTCTCCACATCGTGACGGCGGCGCTGCAGTTCGGTGTGGTCCGCTTCCTGAATGCCGTAGACACCCGCGTGCATTTCGGTGCCGCTTGGCAGGGTGCAGGTGACTTCTTCGCTCAGGAAGAAATCGGGGTAATGCCGCAGCTCCTCGGCGGCATCGATAGAGTCGTGGTCGGTGACCGTGACAAGGTCCATACCACGCGCCTTCAGCGTCTGGTAAAGCGCACGAGGTTCGTTGTACGACTCACGGCAAACCCGTGAGAGCCCGGGTACGGTGCAGAGGCCCGAGTGGACTGTGTGTACATGGAGGTCAACCCTCATGTCTATAGTTGTAAACTGTCTGCGTTACAATCACTTGACCAATCGGCGAAACAATTGTGAAGGTGTATGTTAGCTATTGATGTCAAGCGATTTGAGCAGCAAGACCGGCCTTCGAAGTCAGACGTGGTGGAACGGCAAGGAATATTACAATTTTTCGAGGCGCGCCTGGCTTCGTTCCGAGGGCTTCACGGCCGATGTTTTCGATAACAAGCCCGTCATCGGCATTTGCAACTCCTGGAGCGAACTCAACAACTGCAACGCGCACCTGAAGCAGGTGGCCGAGGCAGTGAAGCGTGGCGTCTGGCGTGCCGGGGGTTTTCCTCTGGAATTCCCCACCATCTCTCTGGGCGAGATGTTCATGAAGCCGACGTCCATGCTTTTCCGCAACCTGATGTCGATGGACGTGGAAGAGTCGATCCGGGCCAATCCGATTGACGCGGTGGTGCTGCTTTGCGGTTGCGATAAGACCACTCCGGCGCAGATTATGGGCGCGGCCAGCGCCGATATTCCAGCAATCGTCGTCACCGGCGGGCCAATGCTGAGCGGCCAGTGGAGGAATCGGAAACTCGGGGCCGGTACCGACGGGCGAAAACTGTTCGATCTTTACCGCGCAGGCCGCATGACCGACGAAGAACTCTGCGAAATTGAAGGCGGGTTGGCGCGGTCCGCCGGACACTGCACCGTAATGGGCACCGCCAGTTCCATGGCGGCCGTGGCTGAGGCCATGGGCATGACCCTGCCAGGCTGCGCGGCCATCCCCGCGCCCGACTCCCGCCGCCTGACGCTGGCCGAAATGAGCGGTCAGCGCGCAGTCGAAATGGCGCTCGAAGACCTGAAACCCTCGAAAATCATGACCCGGCAGGCGATTGAGAACGCGATCACGGTCAACATGGCGATTGGCGGCTCCACCAACGCTGTCGTCCACCTTCTGGCCATTGCGGGACGCCTCGGTATCGAGCTGAAGCTGGAAGATTTCGACCGTATCTCCAGCCGGACCCCCTGTATCGCCAACATCAAACCTTCCGGCGAATACCTGATGGAGGATCTGTTTGAAGCGGGCGGCATTCCCGCCGTCATGAACCGGATTCTGCCCCTGCTGCACCAGGATTCCATCACGGTGAACGGCAAGACGGTGGCCGAGAACGTGTCCGGGGCACAATGCTGGAATAATGACGTGATTCGAGAGGTGGCAAACCCGCTCTCCGCCGAAGGCGGGACCGTCGTCCTTGGGGGCAACCTCGCACCCCGTGGAGCGGTCATCAAGCACACTGCCGCGTCACCCCATCTGCTGCAGCACCGTGGAAAAGCGTTTGTGTTCGAAAACTACCACGAAATGCACGAGATCATCGACTCACCAGACCTGCCGGTGACGAAAGATACCGTCCTGGTGATGAAGAACTGTGGCCCGAAAGGTGCCCCAGGCTTCCCGGAATGGGGCCAAATCCCGATGCCGCGGGTTCTGCTCGACCAAGGTATCAATGACATAGTCCGGATCAGCGATGCGCGCATGAGCGGCACCAGTTTCGGGACGGTGGTCCTCCACGTGGCCCCGGAATCCGCAGCAAAAGGTCCGTTGGCGGCCGTGCAAACCGGTGACGAAGTGGAACTGGATACGGCAGGCCGCCGCTTAACGCTCCACGTCCCCGAAGAAGAAATCGCACGACGCTTAGCCGAATTGCCCGACGCGAAACCGCACTACGACCGAGGCTATGGCTGGCTGTTCCTGCAGCACGTAAACCAGGCCGACGAAGGTTGTGATTTCGACTTCCTGCGCAAGAAGTAAGTTCCGTTCGGTTAGCAGATCTTGATCCCGTGGCATTCGACGGTGCATCAGACCGGGTGCTGGCTGATCAATGGGATTGCTGCCGTCACGTCGTGAATGGCCACTGGACTCCAACGAATCCAGCGTTGGACAAGGTCCGACGTCATGATGTCTCTTTTTGCTCTTTATACGTCGGAGCGGTGAGTCCGCCCCTGTCCGGCAGTCTTAAGGCTCGCCTGTTCCGAGCGCCGCAGTGGGCGGAAAGGGGTGCTGATACCGCCTTGCAAATTGAGCCTTCCGGGGCAGGCGGAAGGCGCGGGATTCGATTTGATGTTGGTAGCGCAAGTTCTTGTCCGTGGTTACCTTCTCCCAGCCGAACTTCCTCGCCTCAGTAACTTCGTGTTCCCGAAGTGTCCATGCGAGGCCGCGGGGAACGCCCTGGTCAAACAGAATGCGCATTTGAGGTGCCGACGGCACCGCCGGGAGCGGGAGGCGCGTCGAGGCTGCGGGCGGCAAATTCAAGTACGGCCTGGATCTGTTCGCGCGTTACGTCGTACTGCTCAATGATTTCGTCAATACTGGAACCGACTTCGAGGTTTTCAAAAACAGTAGCAACCGGCATCCGCGTGTTGCGAAACACCCACGCGCCGCTTCTTCTGTCCTCCACACTTTCGACGGCGGGACAGGCGGACCAGTCCAGATTGGCCGTCTCCAGGCGGAACAAGCTTCGCGTTTTTTTACTGCTGTTGTTGCTGTTGCTGAGCGTGCTGTTCTTCTTCCGGATCCAGCGGAGGGGTGGCCGAAGTCTCCAGTAACAGCTCAGCACCTTCATCATCCACTGCAGGACGTACGTGGACATCTACCGCCAGACTCTGCCCGGCGTGGCCCTTGTAAACCCCGCGCACTGGCGGCACGTCACCATAATCGCGACCGTACGCGATACGGATATGCTGCGCGTCCACGTATTCGCCGGAGGTTGGGTCCAGCCCGATCCAGCCCGTCTCCGGAATGAATACCTGCACCCAGGCATGCGACGCCAGGCCTCCGATTACACGCTCCATGGCTGCACGCTCGTCGTTACCCTGTCGCGGGACGAGGTACCCGGAAACATACCGCGCGGGAATCCCCCTGCTCCGCACGATCGCCAGCAGCAAGTGCGAAAAATCCTGGCAAACGCCCGCCTGGGTCTCGAGGCAATCCTCTACCGACGAATGGACGTGCGTGGCGCCCTGCTGGTATCGAAACCGCGCGTGGATCAACGACGACGCTGTCTGGACGAAGCCGTGAACCGTGCCGTCACAGGCCCGCTCGGCGTCTGCGGCCAAATCCAGAATCGCCGGCACAAACGGGCAATAAGCTGACGCCACCAGCCAGTCGAAATGCTCGTCCGCCAAATCGTCCCGCATCACATCCAGTTCCGTGAGCGTCATTGCCGAAACCGGTTTTTCGGCCACCGGATGCATCAGGACCACGGCTTCCGTCTCTACTCGAAGCTTTCTGTGTTCCGGCAGGATATGGAACTGGTGCACCCAGTTGCCAAAGTAGTCCTGGTGCCCCACAGCCTTCGCTGCGGGATTTGTGGTCACTCGAAACGAGAGACAGCTCTGGCTTTCATCATGCCGGGGACGGAGCCTCAGTTCGTTGTAGCTTTCGGTAACAATGCCGTCATACGAGAACTGGGTAACGTGGACGAGCTTGTAGCGGTTCATGATTTTCTCATTTTATGGAGCAACGTCATTTACGAAACCGCATAATACAGATACGTCTGCGAGATATGCGCGCCGATTGTCCGGCAGGTGGCCTGCATCTCTTCGAGGTAATCGTGCAGCCCACCGGAGAAGATCTCATCAATACTGTCGTACGTGAGGCTTTCATGCGCACGGCCAGTCAGGCGTTCGCCTTCGTTGGCGTACGACCCTGGCACGGAACCGCTGATGGCATACAACGAATTTTGCAGCACGCCCAGGTTAAAACGCACCGAGCGAGGATGCCGCGGATCCAGCAACAGCAACTGAGCCACCTGCGTCGGCTCAATGTGGCTGTGTTGCCGCTTATAGAATTCGTATGCCGCAACCGATTTCAGCACTGCCACCCAGGCATGGCTGCGCGCTTCGTTCAGAATCTGCGGCCCTTCTACCAACTGGTGATAGTGGACATCCAGAATGCGCGCCGTCATCTCGGCCCGCTCCAGAGCGCAACCGGCCTGCAGGAAATGCCAGCCCTCATCGCGCGCCAGCGTCGCATCGCACACACCGTGAAACCGGTGCCCGCCGCGTTTTACAGCGTCGCAAAAGCGCGACAAGCCCTCGCCTTCATCACGCAGCTTATTGATCTTGTGATACAGGCCGTTGATGTCTTCCCAAAGTTCGCGAGAGATTCGGTCGCGAATGGTTCGGGCATTCTCACGAGCCAGAATAATGCACTGCGCAATCGAATTCGGATTGTCAGCGGAGTAGCCAAGGTAGTCGAACGCCGTCTGCGCGTTGGCCTCTTCAAACCGCTGATAGAAGCGCGTCCGCTCACCCGTAATGGCGATCAGAGGATCCCACCGGAGCTTGTACGTGTCGGGCGGTTGCTCCAGCAACATGTGATAGTTCACGTCCAGGATGCGGGCCGTGTTGTCGGCGCGCTCCATGTACCGGCCAATCCAGAAGAGCGAATCAGCAATTCGGGAGAGCATCATGCTTCCTGACCCCCATCTCCGCGAAGAACCCAGGTATCTTTTGACCCGCCGCCCTGCGATGAATTCACCACAAGAGAGCCTTTCTGAAGCGCCACGCGGGTCAAACCGCCGGGCACTATTGTGACCTTCTCGCCGTCGTACAGGCAATAGGGCCGCAGATCGATGTGGCGCGCCGACATAGTGCCGGTCGCCGGGTCAAACGAGGGACAACGCGAAAGGGGAATTACGGGTTGCGCGATGTAGTTCCGGGGATCGGCCTTTAGCCTGACGCGGAAATCTTCAATCGTCTTCTTATCCGACGAGGGCCCCATCAGCATCCCGTAGCCGCCGGATTCTCCCACGGCCTTCACCACAAGTTCACCCAGGTGATCCAGCACATATGAGAGATGATCCGGCCGCGAGCACAGGTACGTGTCCACGTTCTTCAAAATTGGCTCTTCACCCAGGTAATAGCGGATGAAATCGGGCACAAACGCGTAGATTGCTTTATCGTCCGCAACGCCGGTTCCCACCGCGTTCGCCAGCGCGATATTGCCGGCCCGATATGCGTTCATCAGACCAGGCACACCAACCAGCGAATCGGCACGGAACGCCAGGGGATCGAGGAAGTCATCATCCACACGGCGGTAGATGACGTCCACACGCGTCAGGCCGTGAATCGTCTTCATGTAGACAACATCATCCACAACAACAAGATCGCGGCCTTCCACCAGCTCGATCCCCATTTCCTGAGCCAGGAAGCAATGTTCGAAATACGCGCTGTTGTAGAGCCCCGGAGTGAGCAGGACAACCACGGGCCGGTCGCCGCTGCGGGGCGACAGGCTCCGCAGAATTCTGCCGAGCTCATTCGGATAATGGTCAACCGGCATCACTTCGGAAACTTCAAAAGCGCGGGCAAACGTCCGCCGCATCACCAGGCGGTTTTCCAGCACATAGGAGATGCCACTTGGTGATCGCGCGTTATCTTCCAGTACCAGGTACTCTCCGGTCCGCGAATCGCGCACCAGATCAATACCGGCAATGTGAACGTAGATATCCCGAGGTACATTCAGGCCCATCATTTCCCGCCGGAAGTGCTTGCAACTCTGCACCAGTTGCCGGGGAATGATCTTGTCTCTCAGAATCCGCTGCTTACCGTAGATGTCCTGCAGGTAGAAGTTCAGCGCCATTACGCGCTGCGCCAAACCCTTTTCAATCACATCCCATTCGTGCCGGGGGATGATGCGGGGCACCAGATCAAAAGGAAAAAGCCGTTCCGTGCCACGGCCATCGCTGTAGACGGTGAAAGTGATGCCCTGTACCAGGTACGAAAGATCGGCCAGTTGTCGCCGCTCTTCAAAAACGTCGAGCGGCATGCCCGCCAGGATCTCGTGCATCGCCGCAGCCTCCGGCCGCGGCTTCCCGTCAGGGGCGATCGACTCGTCGTAAAACGTTCCGGGATCGTAGCCTTCGAACAATGGTCTTCCTCCGAATTCCGGCGGGATATTGATGGCGATAATGGCCTGGCTGGGGCTGGACACAGTAATCTCCTCGATGCGCTGGCTCGAGCAGACAAGGGTCGTTACCTGTCACGCAAGAAACAATTGTAACGGAGCACGCTGAATGCCGTTCGGGTTGGGTGAAATGGCATTATAGGGCCATGCGAATTGGCATTGATTCCGGCGGGACGTTTACCGATTTTGTTGTCCTGAGCGAAAGCGGAACTCTGAGCTCTTTCAAGTTGCGGTCGAATCCTGCCAATCCGGCGGCAGTTATTCTGGCCGGTATCGCGAGCGTGAAAGCCGCGAAGGCCGAAGTGGTTCACGGTTCCACTGTTGCTACGAACGCTTTGCTGGAACGTAAGGGCGCGAAGACGGCTTTCGTCACCACCCGTGGCTTCGAGGATTTGGTCGCTATCGGACGCCAAAACCGACCCGAGCTTTACAACCTGACGCCACCAATCCCCAGACCTCTGGTAGCGCGCGAACTTTGCTTTGGGGCGGATGAGCGAATTCTTTTCGATGGTTCCGTGGAGCGCGCTCTGCAACCGGGCGATCTTCGGGAACGAATTGCCGCTTCCGGGGCTGAGTCCATTGCCATTTGCCTGCTGCATTCGTACCGGAATGACGCCCATGAGCGGCAGTTGCTGGAGGAATTGCAGGGTCTGGGCTACCTGTGTGCTTCCTGCGAGGTGTCGCCCGAGTTCCGCGAGTTCGAACGCGCCAGCACCACGATCATCAACGCCTACGTCGGTCCTCTGATGGACCGCTACCTGGGTGAACTGGAGCGGGATTGCCCCTGGCCGGTGGCCGTGATGCAGTCGAACGGAGGTTTGCTCCGCGCCGACGAGGCTCGCAACCACGCGGTGCGCACCATCCTGTCCGGTCCGGCCGGTGGCATTGTGGGCGCGGTGGAGATTGCTGCGAAAGCGGGCTTCAAACAGGCTCTTACCTTTGATATGGGGGGGACCTCAACAGATGTCGCTCTGGCCGGGACGCGGCCTCGCCTAACCACCGAAGCTCGCGTGGATACCTTCCCGGTGCGCGTGCCGATGCTCGATATTCATACGGTGGGTGCGGGTGGAGGTTCCATCGCGTGGGTCGATCCCGGTGGAAGTCTGCAGGTTGGACCGCAGTCCGCCGGAGCGGTGCCGGGCCCGGCCTGTTATGGGATGGGTGAATTCGCTACGGTCACTGACGCGCACGTGGTACTGGGGCGAATCGCGCCGGAACAACTGGTGGGTGGCGAAATGCATCTCGATGCCACCCGCGCGGAGACCGCTGTTGCCCGAATCGGCGAGCAGTTAGGTTTGGACGTTGTCGCCACAGCTGCCGCAATTATTCGCGTCGCCAACTCGAACATGGAGCGCGCGATTCGAGCCGTCAGCGTGGAACGCGGGGAAGATCCGCGGGAATTCCCGCTCCTTGCATTTGGCGGTGGAGGTGGACTCCACGCCTGCGAGATCGCCGAAGAGCTTGGCGTCCGAACGGTCATTGTCCCGAAACTCGCGGGCGCTTTATCGGCTCTGGGTATGCTGCTGGCCGATCGCGTCCGCGACTATTCCGCGGGAGTTCTGGGCACCACCCAATTCGAAACGGCTTTCAAAGCTTTGGAGCGCAGGGCGCGCAGGGATATGCGGGGTGCAGCCCAGGAGCGCAGCGCGGACATGCGCTACGCCGGGCAAAGTTACGAACTCAACGTACCCGTCGGCGGAGATTTTCACGCCGAGCACCAGAGGGTTTACGGCTATTCCGATCCAGCCCGGCCAACCGAAGTAGTTACTATCCGGCTTCGCGCGACGCTGCCGGTGGAACGGCCGTCTCTGGCCGTGAAGCGCGAGAGGGTAACCCCGCCAACCGTGCGCCGCGTGCATGTCGCGGGTGCCTGGCGCAAGGTCCCCACAGGCCCTCGTTCAGCCTTTGGCGGCCCTGGCCGGAAAGGCCCGGCACTGATTGTGGATTACGGCTCCACCACCCTGGTTCCCGCCGGCTGGGGCATCCGTTTCGATAAAATCGGAAGCTTAATTCTTTCCCGCTAATTCGGTATCTGCCAGCACACTACGCTTCGTATCTCGCAGGATTCCCAGGATTGCGGTCTTGTCGGCACTCGTCAGGTGAGCAAACTTCGGAGTCGTATCTTTGCCGCTCAGAACCTCACCCAGCCGCAGCCGCAGCCTCTTCTGCACCACCGGCGGCATCGCGTCAAAGGGTTCTGAATAGATCATGTAGCTCAATGGATACCGGAACATTCGCGTCTTTAAGTCCAGTTCCCGAAGAGACCGGCCTTTGCTGTCGCGTGGTCCCTGCTTCTGGAACTCCTCGGCATACCCCGACGTTCCTTTTACCTGCCCGGTCAGCTTCGCCTCGCCGGAATACAGCAGGTACTCCAGCAACTCTTCCACCGCTACATTGATCCGGCGCTCCGTCGATTCCCGCATGCCCGGACCTTCACCCAGCGAACGGTTGATCGCGTCGTTCTCATACATTGCGATCCTCGCTTCCCAGCCCACGCGGGTCATCAGATTCAGGATTTGCGTCTGGTGCTCCAGCGCCATCAGCGCCACAATGTCGCTGTGCTTCGAAAGATAGGCCCCGGAGTCAAAGTACCGGGCCAGATCCGTCACGTTCCGCGTACCTTCTGAGATCGGGAGTTTCTCATCGTCCATGGGATTGCGGACAATCGCGTTGCCCATGTGTTCCTGCTCGCCGGTGGTTCCCGTCACATACCAACCGCCCCAGCGTTCCTTCAGAGCGCTTCGGTGATCGGTTATGTAGGTTCCGGCACTCATCACCGGGAAGCCTGTACGGTCCGGCGTTACAGAACGAACCATCATGCCCGGAACGCCAAAAGTGGCACCGGACTGGTGGCATTGCAGGCAGATATCCCGGCGGTCGAAGTGCGGTTTCGACGCCCTCTCCTGGTCCAGCGTGTAAAAAATGGTACCTTGCCGCGGGTCCTGCACCGCGAACTCCAGAACTTCACCGGTCCGCACGAATCCGACTGTCACGTCTTCGGTGAAATAGAGCGCGCGCGGCATCCGCGGCCCAATGCGGGGGGCTTGAAAACTGGTCTTCGAAAAAACCAGAACCTGCGAACTTTGGGGGACCTTCAGCGCATTCAGCACGCTCCGCAGATACCCGAACTCGTCTTCATACTGCAGTTTCACAGTGCCGGCATCGATCTTCTTCTGCAGCCGGAAGATCGGGTCGTCCAACGCACCCTTCGAGTACTGAATCGCGTCGTTGTCCACCGGGACCATATAGGAACTGCTCAGACCACCCAGCGCAACCGCGCCGGCAATCGGGACCAGACTGGCTAACGTCGCCAGCTTTCTATGCCGCATGGCAAGTCTCACTTTCACAAAACGATTTCCCCACCAAAGACTGAATCGTGGTGGATGCAAACGCGTCTTCCACCGTCTTCATCGCGTCATCCAACTTGCGATGCAAAGGACACAACGTCTCCCCGTGGCTCTTGATCCCCAACGGACACGTCTTAATCCGCTTCACCGGGTCCACGGCAGAAACCACTTCCAAAACCGTCAGCTCCGAGATGCGATTGACGGGCTGAAACCCGCCGCCGCGTCCGCGCTGCGCCGTCACCAGCCCGGCCTTAGCCAGCGAATGCAAAATCTTCGACAGATAATCCAGCGGCACCTGCGATTCGGCCGCGATCTCCTGCGCCGTCCGTGCCCCGCCTTTCGCGGTGGCCAGCGTCACCATCGCCCGAAGTGCGTATTCAGCCGTCTGAGAGAGCATCTGGGGTGATCATATGATATCTGGATAGTTTTATCCAGTATTATTTATTGCTAGACTTTCGGCTTGCGAAGCGAACGGCAGATTACCGATTGGTTGAAACGCCAGGCCACCCTTCCGCCCGGGTCCAAAGTGGTCCTTGGCATTGGTGACGACTGCGCCATCTATCGACCGCAAGGCTCGTCGGAAGACCTGCTCTTCACTACCGACTTCTTCCTCGAAGACATTCATTTCCGCCGCGCCACACACTCCGCCGCAGACGTGGGGCGTGTGGCTATGTGTCGCAGTCTCAGCGATATAGCCGCCATGGGCGGTGAGCCGCGCTTCGCCCTTGTATCCCTCTGTATCCCCGAATGGGCCGATGACAAATGGGTTCGTTCTTTCTTCACTTCGCTTACCGCGACAGGGTCGAGAGCGGGAGCGGTGCTGGCCGGAGGCGACCTTTCGCACGGCCCGAAGCTGGCGTGCGACGTGATCGTCTGCGGAGCCGTTCCCCGCGGCAAGGCGCTGCGCCGGGATGGCGCGCGTCCCGGTCACATCCTCTATATAACGGGCCAACTGGGGGGCTCCGCTCTCGGCCTTGAAACCGGCAGGGGGAAAGCCTGGCGACGCCACACCCACCCCGAACCCCGCCTTGCCGTCGCGCGCTATCTTCGCGAAACACTGAAGGCTTCCTCCTGTATGGACCTGAGCGACGGCATCTCGCTCGACCTGAAACGCCTCTGCCTCGCCTCGGGTGTCTCCGCCGAAATCGTCGACCCTCCACTCTTCCCTGGAGCCACCCTGAACCACGCGCTGCACGGCGGCGAAGAGTACGAACTGCTCTTCACCGTTCCGCCACGCACCAAAGTTCCCCCGGTGATTGCCGGGATTCCTGTTTCAAGACTCGGCCTTGTTATCCCAGGTTCAGCCGCCACCATCACCCACCGGAGCAAGCCGCTGCCCTCCCTGGGCTATGACCACTTTGCCGCTGCCGCCCTGACCCCTCTGAAATAATGTCCTCTGACATGCCTGTTCAGATCGAAAGAGCCGCTTGGGGTGGCTGGCCAAACTGCTACCGGATATCGAACGGGGAAGTGGAGTTGTTTGTCACCTCCGACATTGGTCCGCGCATTATGCGCTACGGCTTTATCGGCGGCGGTAACGTATTTAAGGTTTATGAAGACGGCCTGGGTAAATCCGGGGAGCCTACGTGGCAATTCCGTGGGGGCCACCGCATCTGGCTGGCACCGGAAGACCGGGCGATGAGCTACGCGGCCGATAATGTCCCGGTTGACGTGGAACTTTCGGGTGACGTTCTTACGCTCACTGCCCCCGTTGAACCCGAATCCGGCCTTCGCAAGCAGATGTCGATCCGTATGGATGAATCCGGGTCCGGCGTTGAAGTGGTCCACCGGATGCAGAATTGCCGCGAAACTCCTTTTCAGTGCGCCATTTGGGTCCTCTCCATCATGGCCCCTGGTGGCGTTGCAGTCACCGGTTTTCCGCCGCGCGGCAGCCACGCCGATGTCCTGGCACCCACCAATCCTCTGGTAATGTGGGCTTTTAGCGACCTCCGCGACCCTCGCTGGGGCTTTCAGGAAAAATACCTCATCCTGCACCAGGATCCGGACAACAGCGACCACACCAAGCTCGGGCACTTCAACGCCAAGACCTGGGCAGCCTACTTCCTCAAGGGCGACCTTTTTATCAAGCGTTACGACGCCGACCCTACCCGGATCTACCCCGACATGGGCTGCTCCTACGAGACGTTCACTTGCGCCGAGATGCTGGAACTGGAGACGCTGAGCCCCCTGGAAAATGCCGCCCCCGGAGCCTGGCTGGAACAGACCGAACACTGGACGCTGCACAAGACGCCGCCTCCCGAAGCCTTTACAGATGCCGGCATCGACACCGTTCTGCTCCCCATCCTCCAGCCCTGGCTCCAGCAAAAATAACTGGCGGCATTCCCCGCCGATCCTCGCTACACTGTCAGTAAAGTCCGAGGAGGCCATTGTGACAAAAGTCCTGTTAGCCCTGTGCTGCTGCCTTGCCGCCGCCGCCGAAACCCCAACATTTGAGGCATTCCAGCGCGCCATCCGCGCCAACGACCTGGAAACGCTCCGCAAACTCAGCACTTCCGGCGTGAACGGCATCAAAGACCGTCTCGACTGGACCCCTCTCCACTACGCTGCTGTGTTTGGGAACCCCGCCTCGGTCCGCATCCTTGCCGATGCCGGGGCAGACCCCAACGCCCGCAATACTTCACAGGCAACGCCCCTCATGTACGCGGCGTGGAACCTGGAAATGACGAAACTCCTGAGTGAAAAGGGTGGCGATGTCAACGCGCGAGCTACTGACGGCAGTACGCCGCTCTGGGTAGCGGCGGGAGTCCAAAACAACGACGCCACCGTTCGCTATCTGGTTGAAAAAGGGGCAGACCCGAATTACATTCGCGCTCCGGGCGACGACTATCTAATCCGGGCCGCCGCACTGCAGGATGCCGCCACCATCCGTTTTCTGCTATCCAAGGGCCTCACCCCCCACCGCGCCGATGGCAACGGCCTGACCGCGCTCTCCGCCTCTATCGGCTGCGACGGCGGTGAAAAGACCAGAATTCTGATTACCGCAGGCGCTGATGTGAATCGCGCAGCCTGGAACGAGGGTCTGGTGCGTAATGGGCCCATTGAGAGCACCAATGTGACACCGCTGATGGATGCCTCGTCCTGCGCAGAGCTGGAGAGTGTGAAAGCTCTGCTGCATGCAGGAGCCAAAATCAACGCCCGCGATGACCGTGGCATGACGGCTCTGATGATCGCAATTGCCATGGACGGCGCAAACCCCGAAGTCATTCGCTACCTGGTGAAAGCCGGGTCCGACTTGAAAGCCGCCGATTATCGAAACGAGACCGCCCTTGACTGGGCTCGTAAATTCCGCAATCCGGCCATCCTCGCCATTCTGCAAACCGCGGGTGCGCCCTCCAACGGCCTGCCCACAGCCCCTCGCAGGCCCGACGGCTCCAAACCGGATCTCAATACCGCCATCAACAAGGCCTCTGCGCTGGTTGCCGGCTCCAGCCAAACCTTCCTGAAAGAAGGCGGCGGGTGTGTCGGTTGCCACCACCAGCCTTTCGCCAGTTTCGCCTTTGGGGCCCTGAAACGGGCCGGCGCTGAGCCTGAACCTCGCCTGCGCAAGGTTCTCTCGGATGGTCTTCTTGCAATGGGCGCACCCTCCCTCAACCGCTTGCCGCTAATGAACATAGCCGGCGGCGGCTACGTCAACATCGCTTATCCTTTGTGGGGTGCCGCCGAGATGGGCGAACCGGCTTCAGCAACCACCGACGTGATGGTCCATTACATTGCGGAGGCGCAGGCCCCGAACGGTTCCTGGCCGCAGCTTTCCTCCCGCGCACCGCTGTCTGAGAGTGCGATTACCCGCACCATGCTCAGCGTACAGGCCCTGAAGAGCTATAGCTGGCCTGCCCGGCAAGCTGAATTTAATGAACGGCTCGCCCGCGCCCGCGTCTGGCTCACCAAAGCCCGGCCTGTCACCACAGTGGAACAGGCCGATCGCCTGCTCGCTCTCTGGCTTACGGATTCCCCCAGGACGGTGATTGAAGAGGCTGCAAAGCGCCTCCTCGGGGCGCAGGGTAAAGATGGCGGCTGGGCTCAGTCCCCGTGGCTCGAATCCGATGCCTACGGCACCTCGGCCACCATGATCGCCCTCGTCAAATCCGGCAACCTGACTCCTGCCGACTCCGCCTGGCAGCGCGCCAAAGCCTTTCTGCTGAATACGCAATTTCCGGACGGTTCCTGGTACGTCCGCAGCCGCGCCGTGAAACTGCAGCCCTATTTTGAAAGCGGCTTCCCTTACGGCCACGACCAGTGGATCTCAAACAGTGCTACTGGCTACGCAGTTGCGGCACTGGCTCCAGGCCTGAAGCAGTAACGCGTCCGGACGGCTAAACTGTAAAAAGCGATATGAACGTTACCGTAATTGGAACCGGTTATGTGGGCACTGTCACGGGTGCCTGTCTGGCCTATCTGGGCCATCATGTGTGGTGCGTCGATACGGACGCCTCCAAAATCGAGAAGCTGCGGGCCGGGCAATCGCCCATCTACGAGCCGGGTCTGGAAGACCTTCTCAAAGTCTGCACGGAGCGCGGTCTGCTGGAGTTTGAGACGGACCTGGCCGAGCCTGTCCGGCAAAGCGACGTAGTGTTTGTCGCTGTCGGGACTCCGCCGCTGCCCTCGGGAGAATCGAATCTCGCCTATGTGGAAGCCGCCGCCCGCAGCATCGGCGCCGCAATGGATTCCACACGTTTTCGGGTTGTTGTGAACAAGTCCACGGTGCCGGTTGGCTGCGGCAATTTGGTGGGGACTCTGGTACGCGAAGGCATCTCTGCCTCCGGTGCGTCCGGCGTTCGCTTCGGCATGGCCAGCAACCCGGAATTCCTGCGCGAGGGGTCCGCAATCCATGATTCGCTCTATCCCGACCGGATCGTCGTTGGAACCGAAGAGCCTGAGACGCTCGCCACTATGCGCGCGCTTTATGCGGAACTGGCGGAGCAGCTATTCCCCGATCCTTCGTTCCAGCCACGGCCGCTGGGAACCTCACGCGTGCCATTAGTAGAAACCACGCTCACCAGCGCGGAAATGATCAAGTATTCGGCGAACGCTTTCCTCGCCACCAAGATCGGCTTCGCCAACGAGATTTCGAACATCTGCGAACGCGTTGGAGCCGACATTTTGGAAGTGATGCAGGGCATTGGCCTCGACAGCCGCATTGGAACGAAGTTCCTGAATGCCGGTATCGGTTGGGGCGGGAGCTGCTTCGGCAAGGATATCGGTTCGCTGCTGCATACGGCGGGCGAATACGGGTATCAGGCCAGTCTGCTGGAAGCCTCGCTGAGCGTGAACAAGCGACAGCGTCTTCTGGTAATCCAGAAGCTGCAGGAAAAGCTGTTCATTCTAAAGGGCCGCACTATCGGCTTGCTGGGCCTGTCTTTTAAGCCCAACACGGACGACCTTCGCGATGCCCCCAGCATTCAGATTGCCGAACGCCTCATTCAGATGGGGGCCCGCGTCCGAGCCTACGATCCCGTTGCCATGGATGCTTGCCGCGAGCAGAATCCGGATCTGCGAATCCTCTATTGCAATGACGCGATCTCCATGGCCGAGCATGCCGACGCCCTGGTCCTGGTCACGGAATGGCCGGAATTCGGGACCCTCGATTTGCGCGAACTGGCCGGTCGGATGGATCACGCGGTTCTGATTGACGGGCGCAACATGTTCGATGCAGTGCAGGCTGCCGCAGCCGGTTTCGACTACACCGGAATGGGACGGGCCACGCACCGAAGCACAGTTCTGGCCGCCAACTAATGCAGGTAGTCATCGCCATTGATGGGCCAGCCGGAGCTGGCAAAAGTACCCTGGCGCGCCGTATTTCGAAGCGCCTGGGTTACACCTATATAGATACCGGAGCCATGTATCGTGCCGTAGCTCTGGCAGCCCTGCGATCCGGCGTTGATCTTGAGTCTGCTGAACGTCTGGAACAAATTGCGGTGGAGGCAGAGCTTGGCCTCGATACCGACGGCCGCATTTTCCTGAATGGTGCCGATATTTCGGGTGAGATTCGAACCCCGGAAGTCTCAGCGGGAGCCTCAAAAGTAGCCGCGCTCGCGGGAGTTCGCGCGGCGCTGGTGCTGAAACAACGCACCATGGCGCAGGCGATGAACGTGGTGATGGAAGGCCGGGATATCGGCACGGTAGTTTTCCCGGATGCCCCGGTGAAGATCTTTTTGGATGCAGACCCGCACGCCCGCGTGGAACGCCGGGCAGCCGAGCAACCGGAAGTAGATCGAGAGCAACTGGCCCAACAAATCGCCGAGCGCGACGCGCGTGACCGGGGACGGACGGAGTCGCCTTTGCTGCAGGCTCCGGACGCGGTTCCTGTGGATACAACGGGCCTTTCGCTCGACGCAGTGGAAGAGCGGATTCTTGCCATTGTGCGCGAAAAGATTCCATCTGTTCAGAAGAGAGAGGAAGCGTAGTTGGAAAACCTGCTTGTAATGAAATTTGGCGGCACCAGCGTTGGTTCGGCTGCCCGGATAAAGGCTGCCTGCGATTTGATTGTGGCGGCCGGGGGAACCAGCACTCCGAAACGTCCGGTTGTGGCAGTCGTGTCCGCCATGTCGAAGATCACGGATCTGCTGCTGGAAATCACGCGTCACGCCGAAGCCGGAGACGATGCGGGCATGGAACGCGGTTTGGCAACCTTACTGTCGCGCCACCTGGAAGCCGCCACGGAACTGGTGGCGGCAGAGGAACTGGACCGCGTTCAGAGCGGCGTCACCGCTCTGGTCGTCGACTTCCAGCGAATCGCAGGTGGTATCCGGATGCTGGGCCATCGCCCGCCTCGCGCCGTCGATGAAGCGATCGCTATCGGAGAACGGCTCTCCGCGCTCCTTGTCAGCGAGCATTTGAAATCACGCGGGCTGGACGCCGAGGGTGTGAACGCGGCGGAAGCTATTGTTACCGACGCCGTCTTCAACAACGCTTCACCTCTAATGGAGGCTACAGGCGTTAAGGCCAAAGCCCGGCTCTGCCCGTTACTGCAACGTGGAGGCACTCCCATCGTGACGGGCTTCAACGGCGCCACCGTTGACGGTCGGCCCACGACTCTCGGTCGCGGCGGGTCCGACTTCTCGGCCTCCATCCTGGCAGCGGCGCTCGAAGCCTCCGAACTTTGGATCTGGACTGACGTGGACGGCATCATGACTGCCGATCCCCGCCTGGTTCCGGACGCCAAAATCCTGGACGAAATCACCTATAGCGAAGCCGCCGAACTGGCTTATGCCGGCGCGAAGGTTCTGCACCCCCGTACGCTGGCGCCGCTGGTGGAGCGCGGTATTCCCGTCTGGAGCAAGAACAGCTTCTCTCCCGACAAGCCGGGTACGCGCATCGTTCCCGCCCTTGCCGCCGGAAATCCTGGAGCTCGCGCCGTTACTTCCATGGCGAATGTGGCTTTGGTGTCAGTGGAACCGGCCAGCGCGGCAGTAAGCGGTGTCCACCTGATGGCTCGTGTTCTGGACGCTCTGGATCGCGTGAATGTGGAAATCCTGGCGCTCTCCAGTTCCAGTTACCGCCAGAGCTTCTGTTTCCTGGTGCGCAATGAAGAACTGGACCGTGTTCTGGAAGCGATCGACATCGCGCTCGCTCTGGAACTGACGCACGGCTACGTGAAAGCGATTGAAGTGGACCGCGAAGTTGGCCTGCTCGCCGTAGTTGGCGAGGGCATGCGCGGCTTCTCGGGTTTCGCGGGGCGCATCTTCACGGCGATTTCGCGCGCCGAAGTGAACGTAATGGCAATCGCGCAGGGGTCGAGCGAACTGACGATCTCGGTGGTTGTGCGACGCGACGGTCTTGAAAAAGCCGTTCGCGCCGTTCACACCGAGTGCCACCTGTAAACACGCCCTTGTAAACAGCAAAAGGGGCTGAGGTTTCCCTCAGCCCCTTTTTCATTTCTACCGAAGCCTTACGCGGTTTCGGTCGGTTTTGGCGCGTCAGCCTTCGGAGCTTCCACCTTCTGCGGCGGCTGCACCACCGCAATGTGAAGCTCCTTGAGCTGCTGCGGACGCACCGTATTCGGCGCGTTCATCATCAGATCTTCCGCATTCTGGTTCATCGGGAACATGATCACTTCGCGGATGTTCGGCTCATCGGCAATCAGCATCACAATGCGGTCAATGCCGGGAGCGATACCACCGTGGGGCGGCGCGCCGTACTTCAGCGCGTTAATGAGAGCCTTGAACCGGGTCTCCACTTCTTCCTTGCCGTAACCCGCAATCTCGAATGCGCGGTACATGATGGAAGGCTGGTGGTTCCGGATGGCGCCGGAGCTAAGCTCATAGCCGTTGCAAACAATGTCGTACTGGAAAGCCTTGATGGTGAGCGGATCCTGATTGTTCAGCGCGTCCAGACCACCTTGCGGCATGGAGAACGGGTTGTGGCTGAACTCAACCTTGCCCGACTCTTCGTTGAATTCGTACATCGGGAAATCAACGATCCAGCAGAAGCGGTAGACGTTCTCTTCGATCAGGCTTAGCTGTTTGCCGAGCGAATCGCGCAGAGTCCCCAGAATGCGGCACATCTTCGGAACGTTGGTGTCAGCGAGGATGATGATGGCGTCGCCGACTTCGGAAGCCGTCGCCTCCACCATCGCTTTCTGGCTTTCCGGCGTCAGGAACTTGGCAATCGGGCCCTTGAGCGAACCATCTGCTTCCACAGAGAGCCACGCCAGCCCGGCGGCACCGAGCGTCTTGGCCTGTTCTTCCAAACGATCCCAGAACGAACGGGAGTTCCCGGCGGTTTGCGGCAGCCGAATCGCGCGGACGGTTTTCCCGGCGAAAGCGCGGAACGACGTGTCGGCAAAAATGCTCCCCAAATCCACGATCAGCAGCGGATTGCGAAGGTCGGGCTTGTCCGAACCATACTTCAACATCGCGTCAGCGTAGGTAATCCGGGGGAACGGAGCCTGCGTGATGATGCGGTCGGAGCGGAATTCGGTAAACAGACCCACCATCAGAGTTTCGAGCGCGGCGAAAACGTCATCCTGCGTCACGAAGCTCATCTCGATATCGAGCTGGTAGAACTCACCGGGGCTGCGGTCGGCCCGGGCATCTTCATCGCGATAGCAGGGCGCGACCTGGAAGTACCGGTCAAAACCCGACACCATGATGATCTGTTTGAACATCTGCGGAGCCTGGGGCAACGCGTAGAACTTACCGGGGTGACGGCGAGCGGGTACCAGGAAGTCGCGAGCGCCTTCCGGGCTGGATGCGGTCAGCGTGGGGGTCTGGAACTCCATGAAGCCCAGGTCCACCATCCGGTGCCGGATGGCGGAAATCACCCTGGAACGCAACAGGATGTTGGCATGCATCTTCGACTTGCGAAGGTCGAGGAAGCGATAGGTGAGGCGCGTTTCCTCAGGAACCGGCAGTTCCGGGAACACGCTGAACGGAAGAGGTTCGGTGGCACCCAGCATCTCGCCGTCGGTGACGCGAACTTCAATTTCGCCGGTCACCATGTTGGGGTTGATGGCTGAGGCGTCGCGGGCAATAACCGTGCCATCCACGCGGATGACCGTCTCTTTCGGCAGGCTCGAGATCAGGCCATAAATGGCGGAATCCGGATCAACAACCAGCTGGGTGATCCCGTAATGATCGGCAAGATCAATAAAGTAAACACCGCCGTGGTCGCGGCGATTCCGCAACCAGCCGGAAAGCCGGACTTCGGTACCCGCGTGAGCACTCCGCAACTCGCCGCATGTGTGTGATCGATACTTGTGCAACTTCGCCTCGCTTGACTGAAATGCTGACCGGCGTGACGAACGTCGCGCCGAATCCTTATTGTACCGTTTGGATTCCGCTCAAACCTTGACGAAGCGTTCGAACCCACGCGAAAGCGTTCAAACAGCGAAGCGTTCAAACTTCAAACAGCGAAGCGTTCAAACAAGGCTTCTCGCGTAACGGGATGCTGCTCGCCGGAAGTCATGTCCTTCAGCGCGTAAACGCCTGCCGCGATCTCGTCATCGCCCAGAATCAGCGTATAACGGGCACCTTGCTTATTGGCGAGTTCCATGGCGCGCTTCAGTTTGCCGCCCGCCATCACTTCCACGGAAACCCCGGCGCGGCGCAATTCGCGGGCCAGGACCCCGGCATGGTGAAGGGCCGCATCGCCCAACGGCGCGATATAAAGATCGAGCGGCGCGTCGGCCGTCTGATCCACAGACATGACCAGACGGTCTTCGCCGATGGAGAACCCGATGCCGGGCGTCGGCAAATTCGAACCCAATGACTGCGCCAGGCCGTCATACCGGCCACCACCCAGCACGGAATTCTGGGCTCCCAGGCTTCCGTGGGTTACTTCAAAAGTGGTGCGCATGTAGTAATCGAGACCCCGCACCAGACGTGGCCGGACCTCAAAAGCGATCTCGCGCTCTTCCAGATAGCCTTTTACGGTGGCGAAGTGGGGGCCGCAAACCCCGCACAGGTTATCCAGAATAGACGGCAGCGCGTTGATGATGTCCTGGTCTGCCGGGATTTTGCAATCGAGCACCCGCAGCGGATTCGTCTCCGACCGGCGCTGGCAATCGTCACACAAAGATTTCGCCACGGGTTGCAAAGCGAGCCGCAGCTTTTCGACAAACGCAGGTCGGCAATTCGGGCACCCGACGGAGTTGATGACCAGATTCGCCCCGGACAACCCACACCGGGTCAGCATCTCCATCACCATCTCGATCACTTCGGCGTCGATAAAGGGGGATTCCGAACCGATCGCCTCGGCGCCAATCTGGAAGAACTGGCGGTAACGGCCCTTTTGGGGGCGTTCGCGGCGGAACATTGGCCCAATGTAATAGAGCTTCTGCACGCCCGGCTTTTGGTCCAGACGGTGTTCGATCCAGGCCCGCATCACGGAAGCGGTGTTCTCCGGACGGAGCGTCAGCATGGTGCCGTGGTCGTCGAAGGTGTACATCTCCTTCGAGACAATGTCGGTCTCATTGCCGACACCCCGCGCAAACAGCTGGGTCTCCTCAAGTATCGGAGTGCGAATTTCCTGGTAGTTATACGAGCGAAAGACCTCCCGGGCTATCTTTTCAACTCGGTTCCAGACGGCGGTGTCTGGCGGAAGGAGGTCGCGCGTACCTTTAACGGCTCGAATCATTTCACTGCTCTCATGTGGGGAAACTTCTATTATCCCCGACCCACCCGGATCTCAGTTTTCCGATGGCTTTGAAGCCTTATCCACCGTGTAAACGACCACCGGACCTTTACGGGCATCCAGCCGTAAGCCCAGTTGTTCCTGCAGGGCGGTGAACAACGACGGCCCCTCGGCGGCGGCGAAATCCGGGGCCGTTCCGTGGGCGGCGGCGATCTGCGCCTGCTGCGCCGGGTCGGGTGTCCAGCTCAGCTTCATCTCGTAGTTCCCCTTCAGGCCGGTTTCGTCGGCGACGCTGCGGCCAGTCACCCGAATCAGCTGGCTGATTAGCTGGGAAATATCGCCCACCAGGGTGAACTGGCTCATTCCCATCCGGAAAGCCGCTGGCTCGGGGGCCTCCACCTGCTTCATCTTCGACCCGGCTTTCGCCACCACCAGGCCGTAGACCGGCAGGTCTTTCGTTTCATTGTGGACGGCAACCGCGAAGCGTTCGGCCAGCAGATGCTGCATCATCTGGCGGAGACGGGCGTCTCCTTCCAGACCCTCCGGAACCTCTCCCTCGGGTCTGGCAGTGATATCCCAAAGATCCGTCCCGATCCACACCGGACCGCCTGTAACCTGGTGAGCCTGCACGCCATAAGCGTAAGCAAGTAAAGCCCTCAGCGTGGTGTTCTGGGTAGTAAACCTCCCCCCGGTTGGCTGGCGGCGAATGGAGGTGGCGTGGGGATTATTGCCTGGGCGGATGGAGGCAACCTCAAAACGCGCGAGCTGTGGTTCAGCCGCAACCGCGCATGTACTTACGAATGAACCCACGATGACTGCCGCAAGAATCTGCCTGATGCCTGGTTTCATACTTTCTCCTCGTCCCGCGCGAGGTTGCGGGAAAACTGGTATGACTATTGAAGCACCGCGTGAACTTTATGGCAAATGTCCTCCTTCCACCCGATCTGCAAGAGATCATCAATGACTTTGAGCAGAACGAAAACCACGGCCGCAAACTGGTCTCCAACCTCTCCGCGGCTCAACTCAATCGCCAGCCTGGCGAGGGAAAGAGCTGGAGCATTCTGCAATGCATCGAGCACCTTTCTCTTACCAACCTCGGCTATATCCAGGTGATGAAGCCGATGATGGAGACTGCGGATCCGTTAAAATTTCCGAGGCGGGAACCACTTCAAACGGGATTGATCGGCCGGTGGTTCCTCTATATTCTGGAGCCACCCGTCCGGATGAAAGCCCCGGCGCCGAACGCTATCGTACCGGCCCCGCGTTTGGAGAGTGCCGACGTGTTGCGCCAATGGACGGAAACGCACCACGACCTCCGAAGCATCCTCAACGCGGGCGCCACCCTGGACCTGAACGCCCTGAAGTTCCGCAACCCGTTCTTCAAGCCGGCGGTGATGCGGTTCGGCACCGCTCTGCGGAGCATGAGCGCCCACGAGCGGCGTCATATCTGGCAGGCGGGGCTGATCCGCAGCAGAGTAGAAGCCGAATCGTGATACGCTAAATCCCGAAAGGAGCTTCTCATGAAGCTGATTAAAGCAGCCGCGCTGACCGTTATGGCAGCCGCGGGGCTCGTGGCCCAGCAGCCGGGCGATGCGCAACCTCTCAAGGTTGGCGACGTCGCACCGAATTTTACGCTGACAGGAACCACGGGCGGAAAGGTGACCCTGGCCGATTTTAAGGGCAAGAACCCTGTGGTTATTGCGTTCTTCCCGGCCGCGTTCACCGGTGGTTGAACGAAGGAATTCACAGCGTACCAGGCTGGTATCGCAAAATTCGAAGGTAATGAAACAAAGGTTTTTGGCGTTAGTACCGATAACACCCCCTCCCAGAAAGTCTTCGCTGAACAGCTGAAGCTTTCATTCCCCCTCCTCAGTGATTTCAAAGATCGTTCCACCGCGAAAGCCTACGGCGCGCTGCGCCCGGATGGCATGGCGAATCGTGTCTCCTATGTTGTAGACATCAATGGAAAGATTGCGTTTGTTGAGGTTGGCAACACGGCAGTTGACCCGACAGCGGTTGATGAAGCCTGTAGCCGACTGGCCCATCGCAAGACTGCAGAGGATAAAAAGTAGGATAAAAGCGCAGTCCAGCGCGCAACAAGAAAAAGAGGCCTCCCTTCGCGGGGAGGCCTCTTTTTTGTTTCCAGCGTGATGGCTATTCCAAAGTGAAGACGTAGTAGCCCTGTACGACTTTCTTGTTGGGGTCGATGGGCGGGGCTGGCTGGCCGGGTATGGGGCGCGGCTCACTGGTATCGCGGCCGGGAACGGCGATGTACTGCTTGCCGTTCACTTCGAAGGTTGAGGGAACACCTTCGGGGGCTGCGGGCATCGGGAGTTCGTTGAGGACTTTTCCCGTGTCCTTGTCGTAGATCCAAAGCTTCTTGTCGGACTGCGACGGGATAATGACGAGGCCTCCGGCGGTGACGATGGGGCCGCCGCGAGTCGGAATGCTGCCGGTGTTGCGGATCCCTTTGGCGACGAGGGAGGGAATTTCGCCGACCGGAATCTGCCACTCGATGGTGCCTTTATTCAGATCATAGGCGGTCATCACGAAGAAGGGCGGCTTGATGGCCGGAAAGCCTTCGCTGGCGTTCATGTAACCGTAGCCGGTCCAGAAACGCTCGGGATTGCCCGGAGTGAGTTTCGGCGGGGCGGGGCCACGACCGGCTCCGCGACCCCCACCGGCGACGGCGACAACGCCGGTGGGGGCCGTCAGATAGGTGATGAGGTGGTCCATATCGAGCGCAGCCAGGTTAAAGCCGGGCATGCTGCCCTGGCCATCTTTGACAGCAGTACGGAGGCGATCCGCGCCGATCTTCGCGACGATGCCCTGGAGAGACGGAACTTCCGGGAGCTGCCCGCCCAGGTTCGCCTGGTGGCAGATCTGGCAGTTGGCCTGGTAGACGCCCATGCCGGCCTGCGCCGGGGTACCGCCTCCGCCACCACCACCGCCACGTCCGGCCGCAGATTCCATCTTCAGCATGGAGGGCCATTCCTTAGACGCGACATAGACCCAGCCAGTGGTGGGATCGGACGCGACGCTGCCCCAATTCGCTCCGCCGTTATTTCCCGGGATCTGCATGGTATCGACCATGGCAGGTGGAGTGAAGAGACCGAGATTGCGGGAGTTTGCCACCTGCTGGCGGAAACGCTCGCGCTCTTTGGGGTCGGCGATGTAGGGATTCACGTCGTCGGGAGTGAATTTCTGCCGTGAATAAGCCGGCGGCATGGTGGGAAAGGGCTGGGTCGGCCAGGACTCTTCGCCGGGCATGTCGGACTTCGGAACTTTGCGCTCTTCAATGGGCCAGATGGGCTTGCCTGTCACGCGGTCGAGAACAAACAGGAAGCCCTGCTTGGTGGGCTGGACGAGGACGTCCACATTCTTGCCATCGTGTTTGATGGTAAGGAGCTTGGGGGCGGTGACCAGATCGTAGTCCCAAAGATCGTGGTGGGTGGTCTGGAAATGCCAGAGGTACTTTCCGGTGCGGGCGTCCAGAGCAAGGATGCAGTCGGAGAAAAGGTTTGAGCCCTTGCGGTCCGCACCGTAGAAGTCGTAGGTTGGCGAGCCGAGCGGGAAGTAGGCGATGCCGCGCTTCTCGTCGATGGAGATTTCTCCCCACGCGTTCACGCCGCCGATCCATTTATAAGCGTCTTTAGGCCAGGTGTCGTAGCCCATTTCGCCAGGGTAGGGGACGGTGTGGAAGGTCCACATCAGCTTGCCGGTGCGGGTGTCGTAGGCGCGAAGATCGCCGGGGGGCGATTCGTACTCTTCGCCGGGGGCGGAGCCGAGGATCAGAAGATTCTCGAACACGCGACCGGGGTCGCCGGACTGCACACGGCGCATCGTGTCGGGGTCTCGGCCGAGACCGAGCCGCAAATTCACTTTGCCGTTATCGCCGAAGCTCTGGATGGGCTTGCCGGTGCGAGCGTCCAGGGCCTGCAGCATGTCACCGGCGGAGAAGAGGATGCGTTGGTCACTGTGGTCCTTCGAGTCCCAGTAAGCCACACCGCGGTGGGTGACGGTGGCCTTGGCGTCGCCCAGGTCGTGCGCCCAGATGAGCTTTCCGGTGGTGGCGTCGAGCGCGGTAACGGCGTTGTGGAGCCCGACAACGTACATGCGGCCATCAATCACAGTGGGGTTGAAGCCGTACCGGAAACCGTTGTCTCCGGCAGGGTAGAACCAGGCCTGGTGGAGTTTGGTGACGTTCGACTTATTGATCTGCTTCAGGGCCGAGTATTGGGGCGAGTCGATGCCTCCGAGGTGGTCGCGCCAGGCGGTATAGGGTTGCTGGGCGAGCGCTGCGGCGGCGGTGGCGAGAGCGAGAATCGTTTTCTTCATATGCATTCCTGATTGCGTTTTACGCACGATTGTCCTGGGGGCATTGTATACCCCGCGGAGGGTCCGCTTTTCCTGCGCTAAGCTGAAGCTGAAATGTCGGAAGCCATCGATCTCTACGTGAAACAGAACGAGACCCGGTTCATGGAAGAACTGAAGGAGTTGCTGCGAATTCCCAGCATCTCCACCAGCCCGGAGCATAATGCCGATACGCGCCGCGCGGCGGAGTATTGCGTGGCCAAACTACAGGCGGCGGGCCTCGAGAATGTGGAGTTGATTGAGACGGAGCGGCACCCTCTGGTCTATGCCGACTGGCTGCATGCGCCGGGTAAACCGACGGTCCTTTGCTACGGGCATTTCGATGTACAGCCGCCGGACCCTCTGGAGCTTTGGGAGACGCCGCCGTTTGAACCGACGGAGCGGAACGGGAACCTGTACGCGCGCGGGTCAGCGGATGACAAGGGCCAGATGTATTCGCAGATCAAGGCTCTTGAGGCGCTGCGGGATGTCTATGGCAAGCTGCCGGTGAACGTGAAGGTGCTGCTGGAAGGCGAGGAAGAGGTCGGCGGGATTTCGGTTGCGGAATACGTAGAGAAGAACCCCGAAAAGCTGAAAGCCGATGTTGCGCTGGTTTCGGATACAGAGATGTACGTTGCGGGTCTGCCCACCCTGAACATTGGGTTGCGCGGGCTGGTTTACATGGAGATTGAGTCGAGGGGTCCGGCGCGGGACCTCCACTCGGGATTGTATGGCGGGGCGGCACCCAATGCGGTGTTTGGGTTGGTGGAGTTGCTGTCGAAGGCGAAAGATGCGGATGGCCACCTGCTGATTCCTGGGATTTACGATGACGTAGATCCGCCGTCACCCGAAGAGAAGGCCAGCTGGGAGCATCTGCCGTTTGACGAGACCGAATACCTGGCCCATGAGGTTGGTTCCACCTCGTTGACGGGCGAGCCGGGGTACTCGGTGTTTGAGCGGACCTGGGCTCGGCCGACGCTCGAAGTGCATGGGATTGCCGGCGGTTTCGTGGGGAATGGCGCCAAGACGGTGATTCCGGCGAAGGCGGTGGCGAAAGTGAGCATCCGGCTGGTGCCGCGGCAGGATCCGGTGAAGATTGTGGAGGCGGTTCGCGCGTTTGTCCGCGAGAATACGCCGAAGGGTATTCAGACGGAGGTTCGGGTTCTGAGTTCGGGGCCGGGGCTGATGGTGAACCCGGATCACCATGCGATTCAGGTGGCGGCGAAGGCGTTCAGCGATATCTTCGGCAAGGAGACGGTGTTTACCCGGTCGGGCGGGTCGATTCCGATTGTGGGGGACTTTGCGAAGTACCTGGGGATTCCCACGATTCTGATGGGCTTCGGGCTGCCGGACGACGGGCTGCATTCGCCGAACGAAAAGTACTGTATCCGGAATTACTTTGATGGAATCCGGACTTTGGCGCATTTCTTTGAAGAGTATGGAAAGTAACTCTTTCTTGGCATTTTGCGAGCTCAATCACGACCTGCGGGTCGAGTTGAGCGTGGCTGGAGACATGACTTTCATTCAGCCGCAGGATATGGTTACAGCCCAGCGAGACGCCGAGGTTGTCGTGCAACTGGGGACGTGGGCACGGGTGACAGGTGGAGGTCGATCGTTTGGATCGAGTACGGTCTTTTTTCTGCCGGATGGGTCGGCCTTGTCTCCCGATGCGGGCTGGATTTCCAAGCCGAGGATTGCGGCGTTAACAAAGGAGGAACGCCAGGGGTTTCTCCGCCTCTGTCCCGAGTTCGTGATCGAAGTGATGTCCCCGACCGACCGTTTACCCGTAGCGCAACAGAAAATGCGGAACTGGATCGCCAACGGCGCGGAACTGGGCTGGCTGATCGATGGCGATGGGATGCGGGTGTATGTTTTCCGCAAGAATGGCGAGGTCCGTATCGTAACGGGCGACCATATTGACGGGGAAGGCCCGGTTGAGGGTTTCAGGCTGGACCTTGCCGCAATTTGGGAAGGGGCGTAGCGCCCGCTACCAAACCTTGCAGGCTTTCTCTCGCACCATGGGCTGACCCAGTTTGCAGGAGAACGCTGCCTGGAACTGGGGCATATTCGCGACCACTCCGTTGATGCGGAATTCGTTGGGCGAATGCGGGTTCGTCAGAGCGCTCAGCCGCAGGTTCTCGGGGCGGTCACTGCCGCAGGCCCACTGGGCCATCCCGATAAAGAAGCGCTGGTCGGGCGTGAAGCCATCCACAGGCTGGAGCGTCTTACCTTTGTTAGCGGCCTTCCAGGCGATCCAGGCGAGCACTTGTCCTCCCAGGTCGGCAACATCTTCTCCGAGCGTCAGCTTGGAGTTGATCTTAATGTCGTCCACGATGATGTATTGCCCGTACTGGTCCAGGATGCACTGGGTTCGTTTTTCGAACTCGCCCCCATCCTGCTTCGTCCACCAGTCTTTGAGGTTGCCTTTGGCGTCAAACTGGCGGCCTTCGTCGTCGAAGCCGTGGGTCAGTTCGTGGCCAATGGTGGCACCGGTGTTGCCGTAGTTGGGCGCATCGTCCATCTTCGGATCGAACAGAGGCGGCTGCAGGACTCCGGCGGGGAAATTGATGTCATTCATCTGCGGGTCATAGTACGCATTGACCGTCGGGGGCGACATGCCCCACTCATTGCGCTCCACGGGTTTGCCGATCTTAGCCAGTTGCCGCCGGGATTCGAATTCCGCGGCCCGTTCCATATTGCCGTAGAAGTCACCCTTGCGGATATCCAGCTTCGAGTAATCGCGCCATTTGTCGGGATATCCAATCTTGTTGGCAATGCCTTTCAGCTTGAGCAGAGCCTGCTTCTTTGTGGCGGCACTCATCCAGGCCAGGGCGTCAATCTCCTCCTTCATGGCGTCCTCAATGCCCTTCGTCATGGCTACGGTCCGGGCTTTGGTCTCCGGCGTAAAGGTTTTGGCGACAAAAACTTCCCCAAGAGCCTCACCCAGGGTTCCATCCACAATCTGGACGCACCGTTTCCAGCGTGGCCGCATGGCAGGGGTGCCGCGGAGGGTCTTGCTGAAGAACTCAAAGTCCGCTTCCACGAACGGAGCGGACAGGGACGGCGCTTTGGCGTGAATGGTGTGCCAGCGCAGGTAGGTCTTGAGATCATCCAGCGAGGTGGCTTTCAGTTGCTTTTCGAGCTCCGCGTAGAAGACGGGTTGGGTGATGTTGATCACCTTGCCGGGTTCCTGACCCAGAGCTCGGAAATAGGTATCCCATTTAAAGGAGGGCGTGAGTTTTTGCAACTCCGCGCGCGACATGCGGTGCAGCAACTTGTAGGGGTCACGCTGTTCCACGCGCGTGAGAGATGCCCGGGCAAGGGCTGTTTCAAGCCGCAGGACCGCCTCGGCGCCGGATTGCGCGGCGGCATCTGTGTCACCGACTAAACGCAGCATTTGCCGGATATGCGCCACGTACTTCTGGCGGAGTTCTAAGGATTTTGCGTCGTCCTTCGTGTACTGGTCCCGGTCGGGCAGGCCGAGACCACCGGCATTGGCGAAAGCGATCACGCGGGATGAGTTCGAGTAGTCCTGATTCGAGCCGAAATCGAAGAGCATGCTTGTGCCGGTCAGGCCGAGGTGCAGGCGGGCCAACAGGGCGGGGAGTTCAGCGACCGCTTTTAGGGCCGCGATGCTGTTGAGCAACGCTTGAACGGGGGCAGTTCCTGCGGTCGCTATACCGCCTTCATCCATGCAGGACGCGAACATATCGCCGATTTTCTGCTCATTGGCGGTGCGCCCGGAAGTTTTCTGGCCGGCCTCTGCCAGCAGGCCCCAGAGGTAGAGCTGGTTTTCGAAAGTCAGCTTGCCGTAGACATCCCATCGGGGCTGGTCGGCGGGAATGGGGTTGTTGCGAATCCAGTTTCCACAGGCGAATTGGTAGAAGTTCTGGCACGGCTCCACCGAGCGGTTAACGGAGACAAGATCCAAACTGGGAGTGTAAGGCAAGGTCGTCAGGGGCTGCTGAGAAAACCCAACCACTATAAACAGGCCGCCGAGACCGCAAAGAGCGTAAAAACGCATACCCTTTTGTAACACGGATTTGGAACACAAAGCTGAGTGGAAGGCGGGGCAGATAACTGAGTTCGGAGTCTCCGGAAACGGGCACTCCGCCTTGCCAGCGGCCGGCTTTCTGGTGCTTCCAAAAACCGGAAGTTTAACGCTTGTTATTCTCCAATAATCCGTATTTTGACTGTCGTGTTACAGGGCATTCTATTGAGCTACAATTGGTTTGGGTTTTTCTATTTCTGCCCGCAAGCCACCCGGTACCACCGGAGCGCACGGGCCGGTTTTGAATTGCTTCGAAAATAAGGGGTAAGTAAGTTATGCTAAGTCGCAGTAGAAACGCGCTGCTCGGTATGGCAGCATTCTTCCTTGCCGGGACGCTGGCTTTTGCACAGTCAGATCTCGGCAGTATCCAGGGCGTGGTGAAAGATCCATCGTCCTCACTCGTTCCCAACGCTACCGTGACGGTCAAAAGTGAGACCGGCCAGCAGCGTACAACCAAGACTAACGAAAACGGCTTTTACGTTGTCACCAGCATTCCGGCCGGCCTATACACCGTTACGGTCGAAGCGGCTGGCTTCAAGAAGTTCGAAAGCGTCGGAAATAAACTCGACGCCGCCAACAAGCTGGGAATCGATGCCGCGCTGACCGTCGGTGCGGCTTCCGAAACCGTCGAAGTGACGGCGTCGGCCACCGCCCTCCAGACCGAGAGCGCTACGGTGCAGAAACAGATTACACGCGAACAGATCGACTCGCTCGAGCTGAACGGCCGCAACCCGGTCGGTCTCGCGTCGCTCGTTCCTGGCGCCCGTGGCGGCAACCTGTCGGGTCTGAGCTTCAACTTCACCCAGGGTCCGTCGAACTTCAACGGTTCGCGTAATCCGGAAAACCTGATTACTTATGACGGTGCTCCCGCAACCCGTACCCGCTCGAACGGCACCAGCCTCGGCGCCGCGGACGTGGACTCCACCTCGGAAGTGCAGATCCTGACGGCAGCCTACTCCGCCGAATTCGGCCGCACCTCCGGCGCGCAGATCCGCATCATCACCAAGCCCGGCGGTAAGGATTTCCACGGCGCTGCCTATGAATATGTCCGCAACGACATCTTCAATGCCAATACGTGGGCTCGCAACCACACCAGCGGTCAGAACTTCGCCGCGCCCGTCCGTTACAACCAGTTCGGCTACAACATCGGTGGCCCGGCCTACTGGCCTGGCAAGATCAACTCCGACAAGAGCAAGTTCTTCTGGTACTTTGGCCAGGAGTGGGTTCGCTACCGTTTCACCGACAGCGCTACCTGGACTGTTCCTACTGCCCTGATGCGTACGGGGAACTTCAGCGAACTGCTGACCAACACTCCACTCAACATTCTCGGCAAAGTGGTCAATGTCAAGGACCCGACCAGCGGCAATGTCTACCCGGGCAACATCATCCCGACCAGCCAGGTTAGCCAGAATGGCTCCGGCATCCTGAAGGCCTACCCTGTGGCGAATCAGCCCGTCGGCTCCGTCGGCGGCACTGCCAACTACTACATCACCGCGCAGCACCCGCAGAACCAGCGCAAAGATACCCTGTCGGCTGACTACAATATCAACGACAAACAGCGCCTGCAGTTCCGCCGCAACAATTTCGCCTTCTGGGAATACCAGCCACTCGACGGTACCCCCACGGAGACGCCGAAGTTCTTCAATCGTCCGAACCAGACCAACTCTCTGGATCACGTCTGGACGATTAGCCCGACGATGGTGAACGAAGCCATCGCGACGGTTTCGCTGGACGACGTTTACATTCCTGTGGACGGCGCCAACTTCTTCGACCGTACCAAGGCCGGCATCAACTATCCGTACATTTTCCCGACCGGCAAGCTGATCCCCACCCGTATTCCGACGGCGAATATCACGGGTCTGAACGGTCTGACCGGCAACCCGTATCCGTCACACTCCACGGGCCCGATCTACACGTTCACGGACAGCCTGACCTGGGTGAAGAGCAACCACACCTTCAAGTTCGGTTTCTACTTCGAGCGCTCGGGTGAAAACGACAACGACGAAATCAACGTCAGCGCCTGCCCCACCTGCACCAATAACCAGAACGGCCAGTTTGCCTTCACCGATACCCGCTCGGGCCAGCCCGGTACCGGTAACGCGATCGCCAACACCGCCCTCGGTCTGTTCGACAGCTACTCCGAACTCGGTCAGCGCGCTTACACGATTTTCCGCGGCGCTTCCTACGAACCCTTTGTTCAGGACAACTGGAAAGTCAACTCCAAGCTGACCGTGAACTGGGGTTTCCGCTACACCGTGATCGTTCCGTACCACGCTCTTTGGGGCAACATGATCGCGTTCGACCCGGTTCTGTATGACCCGGCCCAGGCTGTGAAGGTTGATCCGAAGACCGGCACCATCCTGCCCGGCTCCGGTGACCGCTACAACGGCATGGTTATCCCTGGCAACGGCTGGCCCGACTCCGCGAAGGGTCGCTTCCCCGAAGCCGGCAACTCGTCGCTCGACTACCTGTTCCGCGGCGGTAAGTACCCGAACTACTTCTCGAAGATTCAGTGGAACCAGATCCAGCCTCGTCTGGGTCTTGCGTACAACCTGAACCCGAAGACGGTCATCCGCGCAGGCGGCGGCCGCTACTACACCCGTCTGGGCGTTAGCGACTCGGTCTTCCTGGGCGGTAACCCGCCCTTCCAGCCGACTGCCAACGTTTCGTTCGGCAACGCCGACAATCCAGGTGGCACAAGCGCCAACGCCCTGCCCCTGACCGTGACCACCCAGAGCCGCGATTTCAAGAATCCGGAAGCGTGGAACTGGAACTTCACGGTTGAGCGCGAAATGCCGCTAAACTCAATCGTCTCGGTCGCTTATGTCGGTCGCCGCGGTCTGCACCAGCAGCGCGAGTCCAACATCAACCAGCCGACGATTGCCACCATCCTCGCCAACCCCGGCGTCAACATTGACGCCCTCCGCCCCTACAAGGGCTACAACTCGATCCGCGAAACCGACAACGTTGCCAGCTCTCGCTACAACTCGTTGCAGGTTTCCTGGAACCGCCGCCTGTCGAAGGGTCTCCTCTTCGGCGCGGCGTACACGCTCTCCAAGAGCATGGACAACGGCTCCAACCAGCGCGACATCATTCCTGACACCTACTATGCGGGCAACCTCTGGGGTCCCTCGGAGTTTGATGCTCGCCACGTGTTTATCGCCAACTTCATGTACGAGTTGCCCATCTTCCACGGCCGCAACGACATGTTGGGCAAAGCACTGGGCGGCTGGCAGGTATCCGGCATTGTCCAGAGGCAAACCGGCACCCCGACCTCCGTTGGACGCGGCACCGACTATGCCGGCGTTGGCCTCGACGGCAGCCTGGCTGGCGGTATCGGCCAGTACTGGGTCTACAGCGGCGCGCCTCTTAACTACACCAGGCAGATCGTGTTGAACTCCAGTGACCAGAATTACTGGATTCAGCCGACCGACGCCAGCGGCAACAAGCTGTTCACGCAGCCTGCTGCGGGCACCTTCAATCACCAGGCCGGGATCCGCGACATGATCTACAACCCCGGCTTCAACAACGTGAACCTGGGTCTGTTCAAGAAGTTCCCGGTTAACGAAAAGGTTGGCTTCCAGTTCCGTGCGGAAGCGTTCAACGCTTTCAACCACCCCAACTGGGGCGGCATCACCACCGACCCGACCAGCAGCAACTTCGGAAAGATCACCAGCAAGACGGGTGACGTCCGCAATATGCAACTCTCGCTCCGCCTGTACTTTTAAGCGAAACGATACAAATGTAAAAAGGCCCGCCCGGCAGAAATGCCCGGGCGGGCCTTTTTGTATGAACGCGACTAGTTTTCTAGAAGAGTTTTTCCAGTGGCGGCTTGATGCCCTGCAGCCGGAAGTAGACGGCGGCCTGGCCACGGTGGTGGACCTGATGCTCCAGGCCCTTCGCCAGGACGACCCGGCGGGGTAGTGTCCAGCGGACGAAGAGGACTTCTTCGTCGAGCGTGGCGGGGTCCATCGCTTTGATGGCTGCAATCATGTAGTCGTAGGCAGCGAGCGTGTAGGCTGTTGTCGCAGCTTTCGATTGCAGTTCTGGATTCTTGTCTGCGGGGCCTTCGTTCAGTTGTGCTGCCGGGCTGTTTGCCCCCACAGCGGCGAACCGATAGTTCGCGTAACTGAGGTGCAGAAACTGGCCGGCGAAGGACAGAACTTCTGGAACAGGCTGAAAGGCAAAGCCTTCCTCTGGCATGGCATCGAGGTAATCCTGCGCGCCCAGCTTAGCGCGTTCCCATTCCTCAATGAGGGTTTCGATTTGTGTGGACATAGCTTCACAATTCTAGCTCAAAGAAATAACATACGCGCCACATTTATTCTGCGGCGGAGTTAATATTCGGTGCTGTTTTGGTTACAGCACGAGGCGGTCGGGAGACGGCATTCGGTCATCGGCAACTTCCACATTCAGGGTCAGCTCCTTATGGTTCCGCATCACCGTGATGGACGCGGTCTTGCGGCTGACGCGCAGCATGGAGGAGACCTCGCGAGGGCTGGAGACAGGAGTCCCGTTCACTCTGGTGACCACATCGCCGGCCTTCAGGCCAGCTTTCTCAGCCGCCGATTTGGCGTTCACGGTACGAACCAGAACGCCTTCCTTCACGCCGAAGAACTCAGCCAGTTGCGGAGTCAGCATTTCTCCCTCAAAACCCACCCTGGGAGCATCACTCACCATCGCTGGCGGCCAGATATCTTCCAGCGCCCGAGGGGCAAGCATGCCGCCCTCAAAGGGTGTGGCGGGAAGCATCATTGCCATCACCCGCCGGGATTCCAGTGTGGCCGTCAGATTTTGCTTCGCGGCGTTGCGCCACACGGCCATCTCAATCTTCGAGCCCGGAGCGCTTTCTCCGATAGTCTTCACGAACTGCTCCACTTCGTCCACCTTCTGGCCATTGAGCTCCAGAATCACGTCGTTTTCCTTCAAACCGGCCTTGGAGGCTGGGCTGTTTTCGTCAACACGTTTCACTTCCACGCCCGAATCTGAGGCAAGTTTCAGGGCCTTCGCCCGTTCCGGGGTAATTTCCACAACACCTACGCCCAGATAACCGCGCTTCGCCATCGACTGAGTCACAATGGACCGGCCACGCATGGCGCGCGGAGCGGCGGGGGGCGCGGGCGGTTGGGGTGGGCTCTGCGCCAGCCCCAGTGTCTCGAAAGCGGCCATCGCCGCGAGTGCCAAAACTGTTTGCTTCCAGAACATCATCATCTCTCCGTTATTTTTTCCTGATCAGAATCCGTCCGCCGGACGCGCGCAACCGAAGCGTGGACCCGCCACCATTGATTGCGCCGCGTGCGGTTACCGACGTTCGTCCGATGACGGCCCGCAGATCCGGGTAGTCGGAAATAATGGCACCAGGGAGCTGCGTGCCGCTCATTTCCGCATCTACCGTTACACCCATATCTGACGGCAGCAGGACCGAAATGTCACCAGCACCCGTGGAAAGAAAGGAATCTTCCAGTCGGCGGCCGCGGATTACGTCGGCAATTACACTGCCCCTTCCCGTGATAGCCCTCATCGCGCCGGCAACGTTGTTCAGGCGAATAGTGCCGCCGCCGCTTTGGCATTCCACCGAGGGTGCCGAACCAATATGAATGGGGCCCGCCGTGCTTTGAGCCACCACCATGCCAAGGGCGCGCAAAATGGCGATGGGGCCGCCGGAGGTTCCGGCAAAGACGGCGGCGCCTGCCTGCTCGATCTGGATGCCGCCGCCGCCCGTAAAAGCACGAATGGCTCCCACCACCTCACCGAGGACGATATCACCGCCATTGGTTTCGAAGAACGCCTGACCGTTGATGTGAATTGCCCGGATGGAACCGCCTCCCGAATAGCATTTAACGATGCCACCGATGCGACCGAGGGAGGTGGCTCCACCGTTCGAGCGGATTTCCACGTCGCCCGCGATACGGTCCAGGGCAATGCGGCCCGCTACGGTTTGGGCGAGCACCGAACCGTCAATATCGGCGGCGTCGATCCCGCCTTCTTCGCTGGCGAGGTTCAGATAGCGAGTTGCGCGGGGAATTTCGAGATCTACGTTGCCTGGACCCTTGAAGACGACAGTGTCGCCCATCAGCCGGACGGAGGCGACGCTGCGCGCAAACTGGCGGGCCTGCGCCTCGTTGGTCGCGTTCACCCTGGCGGAGATAACGTAGCGGGACGCCCCGGAAGCCTGGCCGCGAACCTTCAATTCACTGTCGGCGACGACGCGGCTGACGGGGGGCAGACTGCCGGTGACACGGACGCGCCAAAGGCCGCCTTCCCGTTCCACCTGTATGCCGTCAGCTGCACACACTACGGACGCGGCGCACAGGAGTGCGATGGAGATCTGGTACACGATTTGCGGTTAGTACGTTCCGACAGACGCCTTCATTTCGGCCAGCAGGCGTTCGCACTGCGCCCGAACGTAGGTATTGTCTTCGTACTGCAGAGCATTCTGGAGCGCGCCGACGATGGAATCGTCACGGTGAGTGGTGAGAAGATCGATGGCCTGCACGCGGACTCCCGCATTCTCGTCTTTCACCAGGACCGAGGCAAGGGTCTTGCGCACGTCTTTGTTGCCCGCATAGGGGCGCAGACCTTCCAGCGCCTTCAGGCGAACGCCCGGATTCTGGTCGCGGGTCAGCGCATCGAGCAGGGCGTTGCGGACCTCCTCGGAATCAACATTATTCTTGAGCAACCCGATCGATTCCACGCGGACACCGGGGTTATTTTCTTCCCGGGCGGCTTCAAGGAGAAGCTGCTGGATGTTCGCGTCGCCAAGCGCCCCGCTCACCATCCGGCGATGGACTTCGTCTACGGAGATGCGGACCTGCCCCGAGGCGTCAGGCTCTACGGAGCGAACATTCGAGAACATCGGCTCGGAGAGCCCTGCTTTCATGCCGCCAAATCGCTCGGGGGTGACGCGGGCGGCGAAGAAACCAAGGGCGACCAGGGCCATCGCGCCAACTGGAACGCGAAACGGGATGTTGAGCTGCCAAAGATTACGGAAGGACTCCAGCCAGTTGGTTGCAACTGGCGCGGGAACCCTGGAGATCGCCGTCCGGAGGTCGGTGCGGCATGAGGCCAGCATCCCGGTGTCCGGCATCTCGGCGCGCTCATCCATTCTGGTGAGAAACTTCCTGTGCTTCGCCAGTTCACGGGTGCAGGCGGGGCAATCAGCGAGGTGCGCTTCCAGCGTCTCCTCAATTGCCGGGGAGACTTCGCCGTAGCAGTAAGGGGGGATCTCTCGGACTACTTCATTGCAGTTCATACAAACGCTTCCAGACTCGCCCTCATTTTTTGAGTAGCGCGGAAGAGGCAGTTCTTGGCGGCCTCCTCCGTTGTGCCAATCATTTCGCCGATGGCCCGCAGCCGCAGACCTTCGTAATGCCGCAGTTCGAAAACCGCCCTCTCGCGCGGCGTTAACGATTCCAGCGCCTGGTCAATCTTGCCGCCCAGTTGCCGGTTCCACATCTGGCGCTCCGGATCGGCGTGCGGAGCGCCCTCTTCCAGTTGCGACATCCGGTCCACCACGCCTTCCGACGTCTCAACAACAGTAGATTCCTCACGCCGGACCTTGCGGCGGCGCAGATGGTCCAGACAGATATTGGTGACAATGCGGTACAGCCAGGTATGGAAGGAGCAATCGAACCGGAAGGTATGCAGATTCCGGTAGACCTTCAGAAAGGCCTCCTGATAGACGTCGCGCGCCTCGTCCGGAGATCGCAGAAGGTTCATGGCGACGCGCAGGACGCTGTGGTCGTACGAACGCACCAGACGCTCGAAAGCATCCTGGTCGCCCTTTTGGGCTGCACGGATTAACCCGGCTTCGTCTGTCTGCGACTCGGTTTGCGCCATCCTGGCACTCAGAACTTCGACAGCTTCCAGCATTTTCTTTCCGTCGTCCACCTGCTGTATTCAATAGACGAGAGGAGGATGAAAATGTCACCAGGTAATTAGCTTTAGTTCCGTCATCTCCTCCACTGCGTAGCGCGGGCCCTCGCGACCTGTACCCGAGAGCTTTACCCCGCCGTACGGCATCTGGTCCACCCGGAAGGCCGGGATCTCGTTGATATGAAAACCCCCGACGTGGCATTCCCGGGCGGCGCGGAAGGCTTTTTCGATGTCGCGGGTGTACATGCCGGCCTGCAGGCCATAATCGGAGGCATTCACCATGGCAATCGCTTCATCCAGCGTCTTGTAGGAGTTAACCGCCACTACCGGGCCGAACGCTTCGCGGGCACAGAGGCTGGCGGCGGGGTCCACATCGGTCAGAATCGCGGGGGAGACGGTGGCACCGGAGCGCTCGCCGCCCGCAATCAGCTTCGCGCCTCCGGCAGTGGCTTCTGTGATCCAGCTTTCAATGCGTTTGGCTTCGTTTTCCGTGATGAGGGAACTCACCTCGGTCGAATCTTCCAGAGGGTGGCCGATCCGGAGCTTCGCGGTAATTTCCGCCATCCGGGTGGCGACCTGGTCCCGAATCGACTCGTGGGCGAAGATTCGCTGGAGGGAAATGCAAACCTGGCCCGAGTGCGCGAACGATCCGGCAACGCATTTGGGGATTGCTTTGTCCAGATCGGCGTCCGGCTCCAGGATGACAGCCGCGTTAGAGCCCAGTTCCAGCGTCACCCTCTTCATGCCGGAAAGTTTGCGGATGCGCTGACCCACCTCGGGGCTACCGGTGAAGGTGATCATCGCGATCCGGGGATCGAACGAAAGCATGTCGCCAATTACGCCTCCGGGGCCGGTGATCACGTTGAGGGCTCCCGAGGGCAGGCCGGCATCGGCAAAGATTTGCGCCAGCAGCAAAGCGCTGATCGGGGTTGTCGATGCCGGCTTGTGCACTACCGTGTTGCCGCCCGCGATAGCCGGGCCGATCTTGTGAAGAGACAGATTGAGGGGGAAATTGAAGGGTGTGATGGCGGCGATCACGCCGACCGGCTCGCGAATCAGCAGACCGGTCTTGCCCTTGCCACCGGGGTGCGCGTCCATGGGGACTTCTTCGCCGTGCAGCCGGTTCGCCTCTTCGGCAGAGAAGAGCAGGGTGCAGAGGCCACGATCTACTTCAACGCGGGCTTCGCGAATCGGCTTTCCGGATTCCGAAGCCACCGCCTGCGCCATCTGTTCCCGCCGTTCACCGAGGAGCCTGTGGGCTTTGTAGAGGATGGAGGACCGTTCATGGCGAGTCAGCGCGCGCATGACGGGCCCGGCGGCTGCTGCGGCAGCGATGGCGGCGTCTACCTGTTCGCGGCCAGCTTCGAAAATGGTTCCGGCTATGCTGCCATCAAAGGGGATCTGGACGGCGCGGGGGGTGGCGGTCCGGACGGCTGAGCCGCCGATCCACATCGGATATTCGGTCATGCCTAATAGCTTATAGCTGTTGGGGGGGCTTGCAGAAGACTGGTGCGAACGGGGAGGGTCGAACTCCCATGCCCTTTCAGGCGCTGGAACCTAAATCCAGAGCGTCTGCCAATTCCGCCACGTTCGCACGAGGTCAAGTAGACGTTGGAATTATAGCAATTGGGTGCATGGTAATCTTAAGACTACGCCGTTGTTTTCCGTTTCCGCGCAGTTTGTCGGGAGTCGAAAAATTCACAATTGCGAGCCGGTAGCTCAGTTGGTAGAGCATCGCACTTTTAATGCGGTGGTCGCGGGTTCGAGCCCCGCCCGGCTCACCATTTTTTCTCCAGTATTCTGAACAACTTACAGAGGTTCCGAGAAGTCACGTGACTGTGGCGTGACTTCGTTTGGGGGTTCGGAGTCATGCTGAGAGTCGTTACGAGACACCTGAAGACGT
>CAIYVZ010000174.1 GCA_903929755.1 uncultured Acidobacteriia bacterium | reverse complement strand
GTGAGCCGGGAGGTGAGCCGGGAGGTGAGCCGGGAGGTGAGCCGGGAGGTGAGCCGGGAGGTGAGCCGGGGGGTGAGCCGGGAGGTGAGCCGGGAGGTGAGCCGGGAGGTGAGCCGGGAGGTGAGCCGGGAGGTGAGCCGGGAGGCGAGCCGACGGCGAGAGATTCCCCCCTTCGGGCGGGGATTTTTAAGGCATGGGAATCCAGGCTACCCTGGCAGGTTGCGTCCCCGCAGAGCCTGCTTCTGTTTTGGCCGACACATGTCTATCGGCTAAGCGGCTTCCCGACTTGAGGCCGGAATCAATTTCTTTTGTTCTTTTCCTGCGGCCGCATCGCGGCTGCGCCGGGCCTGTTCGAGCTTGCGGTCCGCGCGGCGTGGATGTACGCGCGACGGCCTTCGAGCATGTCCTTCGGCGTTCTTTTGTCATGTGTCTCGCTCCACATATCTCTATCGTCGAGATACCGAAAACCTTTACAGTTTTTTTCACATTTCAACTGAACCAGTGCGCCGCCACTGGCTTACAGGAGCGGCGGAGGGAAGGTTGTCCCTGGTCATGCCGGGGTTGGCCAAGGCCTCACCAAGTCACATACAGGCCATCCCGTTGGGACGGATTGGTCGCGCCGAGGAAGTTGCTGCCGCCGTTTGCGCTCATCCACCTGCGCAAACGGTCGGAAACGTCATTCTGGCTGCTGGAAAGGTTTGGATAAACTGGCTTGTGTCTCTGATCAGCCGGGTTCGTGAGAGGCGGCGTTAGAGGAGGAAGGTGCCGCACGTTTTGCAGGCGTGTGGGCGAAACATGGACGCGGCGCGAGCCTCGGTTCCGGAGCTGAGCAGCGGAATCCACGGGGACGCCCGCCGGGCGACAAGATGACGAACCGCTCTCGCCAGACGAGGCATAGATTTCACCACCACTGGACAACAGTCAGCTTAGTTACGAGCCATTCTTCTGGGGAGTTGTTTCTTCTAAAGCTGCATCCTTCTGCGTCGATAATGCGACCGCCTCGGCGTCAATCCGTGGCGTCTCCCACGGTTGGGGCTGAAGTGTCACGCCCTGATGTGTAACTTCCATCGCGTTTTTTTCCATCGAGTTTGATCTCCATCCGCTGGATTACAGGAACTAAAGTGATCTTACTATGATTTTAAGTTCGGAAAAAAGCAGGTCATTTCGCCCTATGTCGCCGCCAACGCCGGTCTCCTCGGCCTCACCAAGTCCCTTGCGCAGGAACTCGCGAAGGACGAGCAGAAAACCCACGTCACCCAGGCCATCCCGATGGGACGCATTGGTCTCGCCGAGGAAGTTGCTGCCGCCGTGCGCTTTCTGGCCAGCGACGAAACGTCATGCCGGCTGCTGGAAAGGTTTGGATAAACCAGCTTGTGTTTCTGATCAGCTGAGTTCGTTAGAGGGGGGTGCTAGAGGAGGAAGGAGCCCTGCGCTTTGAAGCCGCACGGACGAAGCAACAGACCACGGAAAATTCACCAAACCCCGAGCCGCCGGTAACCTGGACGCGACCAGCGGCAACCCAGGCATGGGCAGTCAAATGGTTGGGGGTTCGGGCCACGCCCAGGAAAAAACTGTAGGGTATGGCAAAGAATCGCAGCAAGACTGCGGCGGTCATCGCCTGGGGCAAACAACTCGATTTCCACGGCGTATAGCGAGCAGCGACCCGGACCACCTTACCGATGGACGCGGCGCGAGTCTCGGTTCCGGAGCTGAGCAGAGGAATCCAAGGGGACGCCCCCAGGGAGGCACCAAGCCAAGGTGCGAAATATCGGAACGGAAGCGCAGCTACCAGCAGTCGACTGTAGCCAAGCACAATCCACGCAGCCGGCAAAAGAACCTGCTCAGACGCCCGCCAAGCTAGAAAATGACGAACCGCTCTCGCCAGACGAGGCATAGCGTTCACCGCCACCGAACGACAACCAGCTTAGTTACGAGCCATTCTTCCGTAGCCCTGATTCGGTTGTGTCGACATTTTTTTGCGTCGATAATACGACCGCCGCAGCGTCAATCTGCGGCGTCTCCCACGGTTGGCGCTGAAGTGTCACGCCCTGATGCTTAACTTCCATCTCGTTCGTTTTCATCGTGTTCATCGTGTTTGATCTCCCTGCCTCCACTAGCTTACAGGAGCTGAAGTCATGTTAGCATGAAATTTCAGATGAATATTTGGACGTTTCGGATTTCGGGTCTAATGGTTAGTTCTGAGCTGGAATTGCCCGGTGTAGATCCGATTCCGGCCCCCCTCAGGCAGCCTGATGTGCGCATTCGGCTCCGTCCGGTTCCCGGCCAGTTGGCATCTCCAGCCCAACAAGGCCCCGGCTGGGAGCTCAACGCCAACCAGTTCCTGCTGCGGCTGGCCGGGATTGGGGGGATGCTTTGCACTGATGGCCATACAGTTGACCTCGATCCCGCACCCGGAACAGACCCGCACGAGGCTCTCCCTTTCGTGCTTGGTACCGGTCTGGGTGTCTTACTGCTGCAACGCGGTGGCTTGGTGCTGCATGGTTCTGCCGTGGCAGATGCTGAAGGCCGCGCCTATGTCTTCTGTGGCAGGAGTGGCATGGGGAAATCCACCCTGGCGGCAGCTCTCTGCCAGAATGGCACTCGCTTTGTCAACGACGATGTCTGCTCCGTGAGCCTGACCGAAGCCGGTGGTCCCGTGATCTGGCCGGACGGGCGTCAGTTGAAGCTGCTCGAAAACAGCATTGCCCATCTCAAGCTGGCAGCGCAGCGGCGTGGCGAGGTGCGTCCGGGCGTAGAAAAATTCTACGTCGAGCCCCCTCCGTCTCCCCATGAGATTTCCACCCGAGAAGCAGGAGCGCCCCTCCGTCTGGCCGCCGTGTACATCCTGCAAACCGACAAATTGTCCAGCGAGACAGTGATCGAACGGCTCTCTGCTCTGGAGAGTGCGCAGGTGCTGCACGGCCAGAGCTATCGTCGCCGGGTTTCCCTGGCGATGGTTCGGGGCGGTTCTCAGGTTGCCGTAACTGCCGCAGTGGTGAGTCGTGTTCCGGTCTTCACTTTGACCCGGCCGTCTGGCCTGGACCATCTCGCCCAAACGGTGATGGAGCTGCGGACCCATTGGAGCGGACTTCCCCAATGAGCCTGCCGCCGGGTCAAGTCTTTCCGCCGGGCCATGTATGGATCGCCTCGTATCCGAAATCGGGCAACACCTGGATGCGTATTTTGCTGTCCAATTTGCTTTCCGGCAGCGAGAGCCCGGAGGACATCAACAACCTTGCCCTGCATGACGGGATGGCTTGCAACCGGGAACAGTTTGAGGAGCAGACTCTGTTGGATTCCTCGCTGCTTCGCCCGCACGAAATTGAAGACCTGCTCCCCGCCGTCCACGACGCAAATACGGCGACTGGCACCACCGCGCGCTTCGTGAAGGTACACGATGTCTGGCGGTGCCTGCCCGATGGCCGGCCCGTGTTGGGCCGGGGGGCGCGGGCCGCCCTGTACCTGGTGCGCGACCCGAGGGATGTGGCCATTTCTTTCGCCTTCCACCAGGCCAGGACCGTCGATCAGGTTATAGAGAGGTTGAACCGTCCGGGGAATTTTCTGGCAGGGGGGCAATTTCACTTTCCGCAGCAGTTGGATGACTGGAGCGGGCACGTCCGGAGCTGGCTCGACCAGACCGTGGTCCGCGTTCACCTGATCCGCTACGAAGATTTGCGGGCCGATACCTGCGGCGTGTTCCGGCGGGCGCTGGAGTTTCTGGGGGCTGCATTCCCTGATGAGCTCGCCGCCACCGATGCCGTCTCCAGAGCGGTACGTCACGCCGATTTCAGTGAACTCCGGCGCCAGGAAAGCGCCAAGGGGTTCCGCGAGCGCGGCCCGGAACAGGCAATGTTCTTTCGCGAGGGCCGGTCCGGAGCCTGGAGAGAACAGCTGAGTAACGCTCAGGTATGTGAGATTGAAGGCGCCCACGCGGCGACCATGGCGCGGCTGGGCTACGAACTTGTAACGAAGGGTGAGGGGATCGCATGAACGGCAGGATTCAGAGGTCGGGCGAACAGTCGGCAGCCTACATTGAGAAGACGTTACTCATGATGGACTTACAGAAGGGTCAGTATTTTAGCCTGAATGCGATGGCAACCCGGATCTGGGAGTTGCTGGAGCATCCGACTACGCAGGCGGCCCTGGTAGCCACCTTGCTGGTGGAGTACGAGGTAACAGCAGAGGTTTGTAGCGCAGAAGTGGAGACATTCCTGGCCGAGTTGCGACAACACAATTTGCTGGGCGACGTCGCCTGATGCGGCTGATTTGCGGAATCGTGCAACTGGATGGCGCGCCCGCAGACGCCACCACGCTTGCCCGAATGATCGCAGCGCTTTCGGCTCCAGGCCTCAAAGCGCAGGTGCAGCAGCGGGTGGACGGCCCCGCCGGTTTGGCCGTATTGGATTTCTCCAGGGCAACCGTATCGGCCACCTTGCCGACCGGCCCCGACGGGAGCTGGCTTGCTGCCGATCTTCGTCCCGACCAGCCCTCCAGCTGCCTGAATGATGCAAGCGCCTTCACTGCCGCCTTCACTGGGCTGGAACGCTGGGGTCTGGATTTACCCGACCGGCTACACGGGGATTTCGCTCTGGCGGCATGGGATCCGCGACAGCGACGGCTGCGTTGCGCCCGCGACATTATGGGGGTCCGGCCTCTTTGCTACGTTTACCGGCCCGGCAAGCTGTTCGCATTCGCTTCCCTGCCGCGCGGCCTGCATGCATCCGGGGTAGTAGCCCCGCGCCTGGATCTGGTGGCGCTCGGCCGGCGGTATGTCCAGGCCGGACTTCGCGAAAGTACCACCGTATTCGAAGAGATCTCGTGGCTGCCTGCGGGTCACAGCCTGGAAGTGACCAAGGAAGCCCTGCGGGTCCACCGTGCCTGGCGGCCCGAGCCGGGTCAGGTGGGAACCTGGCGTGGCTCAGCGGAGGAGGCTGCCGCAACCCTGCGCACCCTGGTGGAGGAGGCGGTCTCCTGCCGGTTACCCGCTGCGGGGCCCGTCGCCGCGCACCTGAGCGGGGGGCTCGATTCCTCTGCCGTAGTAGTTCTTGCGGCCAGACGTCTTCGCGAGGCTCGGCGGAAACTGCACACGTTCTCCCAACTGGCCAGACCCGAAAGCAAGGTGCGGGACGAGCGGGAGTATGTGGAGGCCGTGCTGGCTCAGGAACCCGATATTGAATGGTCGCCCGCCTATCAGCCCACCCCGGATGAAACCGGAGTCTCCGATCCCGACCTCCCCCTCGGCGGACCCGGAAGCTGGTCCGCGGCGCTGATTTGCGCAGAAGCCGCCGCCGCCGGCTGCGAGGTGTTATTGTCCGGCGCCGGGGGGGATGAGGGCGCAACCTACAATGGCGCAGGCCTGTATGCTGCGGTATTACGCTCCGGCTGCCTGCGGCCCCTGCCTCGGGAATTGCGGGCGATTGCCCGGCGCGAAGGTAAATCGTTGCTTCGGGTCGCCGTCGGCCGCCTTCTGTTTCCGTTTTTGCCTGACTGGACGGAGCACCTCCTCCCTTCCAAATTTGGGCAGAGCGACCCCGTGCAGGGTCGCGAGGCCGCATTGTCCTTCCTGCGCCCTCCTTTCGCAGAACAAGTGCGGCAATCGCTCCCGGCACAATTTGAGTGGAAGAATCGGCCCAAAGACAGGGTTCAAATGCTGACTGAAAGCTACCTTGTAACCCGTGCTGACAACTGGTCCATTCTGGGGGCGCGCCACGGCATTGCCTTTAGGTATCCACTGGCGGACAGACGTATTCTGGATTTCACGCAGTCGCTGCCCCTCAATCGGTTGGTGGATGGCGGCTTCGCCCGTCAGCCTTACCGCAATGCGATGGCCGGAATCCTGCCGGAATCGATCCGCTGGCGCACGTCTAAGTTTTTGCCGTTCCCGGACGTCTTTTCGAACCTGGCTTTAGAGGCATCCGCTTTCCGCGTCCGGCTGGAATTGGTCCGTCGCTCGCCCGCCGCCCGCGAAATGTTCGACCTGGACGCGATTGGGGCAGAACTCGGGAGTGTCCTGTCGGCGGCGCGAGCCCTTGAGTTCGCCGAGGCCGTGGCCCGACGGGGCTGAGGGCATGCGGACACCCCGGTTCTGGCGAAGTCGGTTGTGGCACAGTCGGTTGTGGCAGAGCCGGTTGTGGCAAAGTCTGCCGTACGATGGCCAGGGCCTGTTCCCTTCCCCGACAGGAGTCTTTGCGGACCTCCGACAAAGTGCGGCGGCCGTATTTTGGCGCCGCGTGCCGTGGTGGAGTCGCCCTCTGTTGATCCCGCTTGCCCGGCTCGCCTGGCTCGTCGCCTGCGCTGGTCACGTTTGGAGTTACCCGCCAGGCCGCACGCTGCGGTTATTCCTCGATTGTTTGCAAAGTGGGGCGCGCCCCAACGAGGCGTGGATCTGGCGCCAGTTCTTTTCGCCGCCTGGCGTGCATCCCCTGCCGGGCAGGGCAGCGGGCCGCTTCCTTTCCACACTTGGCGCCGCGGCGGAACACAGCCTGCTCAGCGATAAACTTACTACCGGCGAGATGCTGCGGCGGGCCGGGCTGGCCGTACCAACCTTATTGGGTGTGATTCGCCCAGGGACGGGCCTTCCTGCGGACGCTCCCGCATGGACGCATCCGGGCCAGTTGTTCATCAAGCCCCGGCACGGCTCAGGAGGTCGGGGGGCGAGGGTGATTCAGGATGCGGCGTCAATCCCCGCAGACGTCTCACGGGACACTCTGGTGCAGCCGCTGCTCAGCGGCCCCGTGCTCCGCCTGACCACCGCTCGGAATCCTGGCCAGGCTCCCTTCCTCCACAGCGCCTTCCTCGCCTTCGACGTACCGGGCGAAAATCCCCGTAACTTCATCAGGGGGCAGATCCGTGTTCCGGTTCATCCCCGCACCGCTCTCATGGGGGCCGGGATCTGGTTTCTCCACCCCGGTATCGATTATGTGGCCCTGCCCTGGAACAAGGCACCGCTTGCCGGGGGGCCCGTACCGGACTTCCTCAGGGCCGCAGAAATGGCGCTACAGGCGATGGTGCTCTTGCCTGGGCTGCCGCTGGTGAACTGGGACTTGATGCTGACACCCGAGGGCCCGGTCATTCTGGAGGGCAACACCTGCGGCGACTGGATCTTAACCAACCTCTCTGCCCTCCAGGAATTGGATACGCCGCGCCTGGAGCCCCTGTTACGCCGCTGGGCGGCTGCGAGTGCGGAAACCGCCTCTTGATTCGAGGTCGATGGGGGCCACAATATCCTGGAGGGCGACCGCGCGCGAACGTCTCCGTGCCGGTCCTGTCCGAGTCCGAGTCCGAGTCCGAGTCCACGCAGGCGGTGAATCACGCACCAGGGGATGAAGAAGTCACAAGCCGTGACTGCGTCGCTTCAAAGCCCAGGACGAGGCCCCCCTCTTGAATGGCAGAACGCTACTCCCGATCCACGAGGTTTCCGCCAGTCTGCGTCCAAGTAGCTACCGCACCCCTTCGAGGCGGTGTCAATTCGTCCCATTCTGCAACACTCGGTTTCCATTTCTGGTATACTGGGATTTGCAAGGTCGAGCCAAAGAAGTGGGCGCAAGCCCACTTTTTTATTGCACGAAGCCTAATATGCCGTTACAGACGCTCTGCCGTTAAAAACGCTATGCCGTTAAAAACAAAAGAAGAGATGATCGCCGCCATCGAACGCCTCGCCACCCAGGTGGCGGAAGCGGCTGGCCTCGAATTGTTTGAGGTTGAGCTCAAAGGTACCGGTCGCAGTCATTATCTCCGCGTCTATATCGACAAACCGCTCTCGGAAACGGCCACGCCGGGTGACGATGCGCCTGAGGAAGTCCAGCCAGGCGTCACCCACGAGGATTGTGAGAAAGTCTCCCGCGACTTGGGCGAACTCCTCGACAAAGAGGATCCCATCCCAGGTACGTACAGCCTGGAAGTTTCGTCTCCAGGCATCGAGCGCCCTCTCCGGAAGTGGAAAGATTGGGAGCGTTTTCGGGGTCAGGCCGCTAAGGTCACGCTTCGGGATGCCATCGAAGACGGTAAGGTGAAGAGTTTCGAGGGGCTGATTCTGGAAACCTCGGAGGCCGACAAGACGCTTACAGTGGATCTTGGTAAAGGCCGCTCCGTCACTTTCCCTTTTGACCTTGTCAGTAAGGCACATCTGAAGTTTGAGTGGTAATTTTTCTTTCCCATACGGTAAATCGAGGCATAACGTGGACAGCATATATCAGTCGATTGAAATCCTGAGTAAAGAGAAGGGCATTGACGCTCAGATCGTACTTGACGCCGTGAAGGACGCTATGTTGTTGGCTGCCCGCAAGCACTTCCGCACCAATGAAAATTACGAAGCGGATTTCAGCGGCAAAGAAGGCCTGAAGCTCTACGCCGTCAAGACGGTTGCAGAAGTCATCACCGATCCCGCGCTTGAAATGACGCTCAACGAAGCGAAGCGCATTGACCCCACTGCCGACATCGGTTCCGTCATCCGCATCGCAAAGCCGACGGACGCGCTGGGTCGCATTTCCGCGCAAACTGCCAAACAGGTCATCTTCCAAAAAGTTCGCGAAGCCGAACGCGACACCATTTATCGCGAATACGCCGACCGCGTCGGTGAACTGGTGAACACCACTATCAAGCGCGTGGAAGGCATGGACCTCGTGGTCGATCTTGGCAAGACCGAAGCTCGTCTGCCGAAGCGCGAACAGTCCCGGCTTGAAACGTTCAACGCCGGCGACCGCGTCCGCTGCGTGATCAAAATGGTGGATAAGTCGGCCAAAGGCCCCGGCGTTGTTGTGTCTCGCGCCGATGGGGATCTTGTCCGTCGCTTGTTCGAACAGGAAGTTCCCGAAATCTACGACGGCACCGTCACCATCAAGGCCTGTGCCCGCGAAGCTGGGGAACGTACCAAGATCGCCGTGCAGAGCAAGGACCGCGACGTCGATTCGGTCGGCGCTTGCGTCGGCATGAAGGGCATGCGCGTCCAGTCCATCATCCGCGAGCTCCGCGGCGAAAAAATCGACATCATTGAGTGGTCGGAAGACGCCGTCGGTTTCGCTACGCACGCGCTGAGTCCGGCCAAGATCACCCGCGTTAATATCCTGAATCCCGAAGAGCGCCACATGGAAGTAATCGTGGATGACACGCAGCTCTCGCTCGCCATCGGGAAGCGCGGCCAGAACGTCCGGCTGGCGGCTAAGCTGATGGGCTGGAAAATCGACATTAAGAGTGAGGAAGAGAAGCGCCAGGAGATGCAGAACGCCATGACGCTCCTCTCCACCGGCGTCCCGGTATCTTCTCTCATTGACTACGGTCTGGCCGAATCCACCGTGGATGCGCTCGTTAAGGGCGACATCGGCACAGTGGAGAAGGTCGGCAGCATGACCCCGGAAGAGCTGGAATCCATCCCCGGCATCGACGGTCAGGCTGTGGCACATATCCAACAGGCCATCAATTCGTATTACGGTCAGGAATATACGCAGGAAGCTGAAGCGGCTGCGGCTGCGGCCGACGACGCTCAAGCGGATGAAGCTGTTGCGGAAGAAGCTGTTGCGGAAGAAGCTTTGGCAGAAGCTGTGACGGAAGAAGCTGTGGCAGAAGAAGCTGTTCCCGCCGAAGGTGAGTCAGCCCAATCGGAAGCTGTTGCCGAGGAAGCCGCAGCCCCCGAAAGTGGTGAAATCGCAGAGGATGACGGCTCTGCTACGATAGTGGAACCAGAAGTACAAGCCTAACTATGTCGGCACATTGGTGTGCCGCGGTACGGCTCGTGGGAGAATCCGGCGCTCTATGTCTGCCGGAACGCTTTGGTTGTGGAATGCTGATTGGCGCGAAGGCAACGGCGCCGGCAGCGGGCAGGTAACGAAACTTTTGAATACGAGCAAGATCCGAATCAATGAGTTAGCGCGGCAGGTGGAAGTCAAGTCGCGAGACCTCATCGACAAAATCCGGGAACTCGGCATCGCCGAGAATGTGACACATTCGAGCTCTATCGACGACGACCTGGCTGATCAGGTCCGCCGATATTATGCGGGCGATAAGTCTTTAGAACTCCGGCCACGGCCGGTTGCCGCCGAACCGAGTTCGCCCGGCGAATCAGGTGCTGCGGCGTCTGAGCCTCGCCCTGCCGTTCGCGAAGTCGCGATGGCAGCCGGACGCTCCACTCCCGTCGAAACCGCCCCCCCGGCGGAAGCTGGCAAGTCCGCGCCTGCTGAGACTGCAAAGGAAGAAGATAAGGAAGAGTTCCGGCCTCGCTCCCTGCCTCTGCGGCCACCACTTATGGGTCGGGCCACGCCGATTCAGCCGCCGCTCGGCAACCGCGCGCCCGCCGGTCTTGCACCTCCGGTCCGCCCTCCGTTTGAACCGCGCCCGGTTTCACTCGACGCGAAACATATTGAACCAAAGCATGCCGAACCCCGGCCTGCTGCCAGACTTGTCGAAAGCAAGCCTGCTGAGGCGAAGGTCTCGGAAGCTCCCGTGTCGGAAGCCAAGCAAGCCGAAGCCAGGCCTGTGGACCTAAAGGCCCCTGATTTAAAACCAGGCGACGCAGTTGCTCCCAGAGTTCCGGAAGCGCGTCCGGCGGCCGTTCCGCTGCCCCCGCCCGTTTCCGCCATTCCTGGTCGGCCCACGCCGCCTCCGGCCCGTCCGATTCCCAGTGCGCCCACGCGCCCTGGCCAGATTCTGTCCGGCCCCCGGCAGCCCCTGCCTCCCGCAGCGCCGCCCATGCCCCGGCCACCTTCTCAGGTACGGCCCGGTGCGCCCATTGCGCCGCCGCCCCGGCCGGCTTCTGCCGCTCCCGGCGCCCCCGGCCCCAGAATTCCTTCGGCCCAGGGCCATGGTCATCCCGCCGGTCCCGGTGGTCCTCCTCCCGGAGCTCCGCCCCGCCGTCCGGCTGGTCCGCCTCCCGGGCAGGCACCGCAAGGTAACAGGCCTCCGCTGGCCGGCCAGCCCATGGCTCGCCCCACAGTGCCGCCGCGTCCCGATCTTGTAGCGAAACTCGGACAGCAACAGCAGCAGCGTGCGCCCATGCCGGGCCAGGCCCCGCCCCGTCCAAATATTCCACTCCGGCCGCAGTCTCCGCGTCCGGGCCAGCCTCTCTATCAGGGTCCCGCCCGTCCCGGCCAGCCGTCTGCCCCGCAGGCTCGTGGTCCCCGTCCGGGTATGCCCGGTCCCGGCGGCCCCGGTGGTCCCGGCGCCTACCGCCCCGGCGGCCCCCGGCCGATGCACCCCACTTCGCGTGGCGGCCCGCTCCTTCCCGGAGCTCCGCCACCCTCGCCAGATCAGGCTGGACGTCGCCCCGCGCCACACCAGAGTCGGCCTCGGCAGCGTCACCGGGAAGATCACGAGAAGCTTCTCCGGCCCTCGCGCCGCGAAATGGCGGCTCCTCCGCCAATCAACCGCGACATTACCATCTCGGAAGGCATCACCGTTAAGGAGCTTTCCGAAAAGCTGGATGTTAAGTCGAACTTCGTCATCAAGAAGCTGGTGGACCGGGGCATCTTCGCCACCATCAACCAGACTCTTGATGGCAAGCTCGCCAACGATATCGCCCGTGAATTCGGGGCGTCTACTTCTACGGTTACCTACGAAGAAGAAGCCATGTGGGATGTGGAAGTCGCGGAATCTTCCGGAGACCTCACCCGCCGTCCCCCCGTCGTCACCATCATGGGTCACGTCGATCACGGTAAAACATCACTGCTCGATTCCATCCGTTCCGCCAACGTGGCCGGACGCGAAGCCGGTGGTATCACCCAACACATCGGCGCGTATCACGTGGAGAAGAACGGCAACAAGATCGTCTTCATCGATACGCCTGGTCACGAAGCGTTTACCCGCATGCGTGCCCGCGGCGCCAAAGTAACGGATATCGTGGTCCTTGTAGTTGCGGCGGATGACGGCGTTATGCCGCAGACGCTCGAAGCCATCGATCACGCCAGAGCGGCGAAAGTCCCGATCATTGTTGCCATCAACAAGATCGATAAGGCCGATGCCCAGCCTGACCGTATCAAGCAACAGCTCTCTGATCGCGGCCTCCTGGCCGAAGATTGGGGCGGCGACGTTGTCATGGTCCCGGTCTCAGCCCGTAATGGCCAGAACCTCGATCTGCTGCTCGAAATGATCCTCCTGGTGGCCGAAATGCTTGACCTCAAGGCCAACGTCAGTCGGCCCGCCATGGCGACCGTTCTCGAAGCTAAACTCGACCGTGGTCGTGGCCCGGTTGCGACGGTACTCGTCCGCAACGGTACGCTCCGTGTCGGCGATTACTTCATCTGCGGCACCGTCTTCGGGCGTGTCCGCGCCATGCTCAATGATCTTGGCGAGCAGACGAAGGAAGTTCCGCCGTCCATGCCCGTCGAAGTTCTCGGTCTGGAAAATCTCCCCGAAGCTGGCGACAGCTTCCAGGTGGTTACCGACCTTGCGAAGGCGAAACAGATCGTCATCTATCGTTCTGAAAAGGAACGTGCGGCACAGATGGCGAAGGGCGGGCGCATTACGCTCGAGCAGTTCAACAAGATGGGTGCGGCCGGCGAAGTTAAAGAACTGCCGATCATCCTTAAAGCCGACGTCGGTGGTTCCGCTGAAGTTCTCAAGGACACCCTCGAACGGCTCTCTACCGAAAAGGTCACGATTCGTGTGCTGCGTGCCGGTGTCGGCGCCATCAACGAATCGGACGTCGATCTGGCGGTCGCGTCGGAAGCCATCGTTATCGGCTTCAACGTCCGTCCGGAACGCAATGCCTCGGCGCTTGCTGAGCGTGAAAAGGTCGACCTTCGTCTCCACACGATCATCTACGAATTGATCGACGAGATGAAGAAGGCCATGTCGGGCCTGCTGGCTCCGGTCTACAAGGAACAGTACAAGGGTCGGGCTGAGATTCGCGAAGTCTTCCGCGTTTCGAAGATCGGTACCGTGGCTGGTTGTCTTGTGGTCGATGGCAGCATCTCGCGCGACTCGCAGGTTCGTATCCTGCGCGACAATATTGTGGTTCATACCGGTAAGATCGGCTCGCTCCGTCGCTTCAAAGACGACGCCAGCGAAGTCCGCTTCGGTATGGAGTGCGGTATTACAATCGACAACTTCAATGACGTCCACCAGGGCGACATTATCGAAGGCTTCACTATGCAGAGGGTTGCAGTCGAAACCATCTAAAGCCTTATGGCTTGTGTCGGAGTTCTTACCATGGAGTTGCGCATTGAACATGCGCACTCCCTGAAAGAGAAACGTCATGTCGTCCGCAGCCTGAAAGACAGGCTGCGGGAGAAGTTCAATGTGTCGATCTCCGAGATCGACGATATGGACCTGCATAACAGCGCCGTGCTGGCCGCGGCTGTGGTATCCCCAAGTCGTGACTTCGCGTCGAAGGTATTAGACGGTGTGGAGCGTGAAGCTGAATCCCTTGTAGGGCCCATGCTGATCCGCGCCGACCGGGAGTGGTTGTAATCAAATGGATGAGAATCGAACAAGACGGGTATCGGAAGCAGTCCGCGAAGAACTCGCGGAATTGATTGGCTTTGAAATGGACGATCCGCGGCTGGACGACGTGAACGTCACCCTGGTTGATGTTGCCTCGGATATGCGCAACGCCCACGTGAAGGTAGCCGTGGAATCCGGCATGGATAAGAAAGTTTTGTCTGCGCTGGAGCATGCCAAAAACTTCCTCAAAATGGAACTCGCGTCGCGGCTTAATCTGCGTCGCGTACCCGACCTGCATTTCTCCGTCGACTCACACCCCGACGCCGATATGCGGGTTGAATTCCTGCTCCGCCGGGCCAAGCGGAACGTCGGCCGGGACTAGCGCGGGAACCGCGTGGTAATCATTCCCGCTCAATAGTCATACTGCTGTGTGTGGCTTCGGAAGCAGCAACTTCGCGGGGTGAATTCAGCGTGTGGAACAAATGTGCAACTTCAGTGCGCCTGAGGTGAAATTGCGTTTTCTGGAAAACCGTTTGTAATCAACAGTTGAACGGTCAGCCGCTTGCGCGTTGTGCTTTTGTGGGACGGTTGTGATTGCGGCCAGGCCTCGAATGGCTATTGTCATCCCTGGACCAATTCGGTTGTGGGATGATTTCACAACGCGGGGTCGAGTATGGCTGGCGCTGGAGGTTTCGGGGGCGACGGACGTGAGGTTTGGAAACGGCAGGCACGCCTCCCGGAACCCTGCTCTTGACCGGAATCTACCCACCATCAGGCATACCTGGCGGGTGGTGGTGCAATAAGTGCTCTACGGTATCAAAGCTTATAGCGGTACTGTAGCTTATAGTGGTACCATTTTCTGAGTGCATTCATGGTCGGCCATTCGATGCCGATTCTTTGCCTGCGCAGGCTCGCAGGGCCGGAAGCGTGAATTGAAGATGAAGAAGCTTGTTGGGTTGTTGGTTTTGGTGGCGGGTGTGGCGAGTGCGGCAATCCCACAGTCGGAACGAGATGTGCTAATTGGTTTGTACAACAGCACCAACGGGGATAGCTGGACAACAAAGTCGAACTGGAAATCAGCTGGCATCTTCAGTGCGGCAGGAACAGAATGTGCCTGGTTTGGGATTTCCTGTTCCAGTAATCACGTGTATTTTGTCAATATGCCGTCTAACAACTTGACCGGCAGTATTCCGTCGCTAACAGGGCTGACGAACCTGCAGTTTTTCTATGTCAACAACAACCAGCTAACCGGCAGTATTCCGTCGCTGACCGGGCTGACGAACCTGCAGACTTTCGTTGTCTCTTCCAACCAGCTAACCGGCAGCATTCCGGCGCTGACCGGGCTGACGAACCTGCAGTTTTTCTATGTCAACAACAACCAGCTAACCGGCAGTATTCCGTCGCTAACCGGGCTGACGAACCTGCAGACTTTCTATGTCACCAACAACCAGCTAACCGGCAGCATTCCGGCGCTGATCGGGCTGACGAACCTGCACGTTTTCAATGTTAGCTTAAACCAGCTAACCGACAGTATTCCGTCGCTGACCGGGCTGACGAACCTGCAGGAGTTCCGTGTCGAGTTCAATCAGCTCACCGGCAGCATTCCGTCGCTGAGTGGGCTGACGAACCTGCAGACTTTCTATGTCGCCGGCAATAATCTCACCGGCAGCATTCCGCCGCTGAGTGGGCTGACGAACCTGCAGACTTTCGCTGTCTACTACAACCGGCTCACCGGGAACATCCCAACGCTGACCGGGCTGACGAACCTGGGGACTTTCCAAGCAGGACACAACTATCTCACCGGTGTAGTGCCAGTGCCCCCGTCTCCGTCGGCTTTGGTACCAGGGCAGTCGGAACTGTGCCCCAACTATTTAACGCCATCGGTAAGTACAGATTGGGATATTGCGACGGCAAGCCTCACCCAATGGTACGCGGGCACTTTTTTGTACGACAGCAGTTGCGTAGTACCGGGAGCGTCAACGATTGGGACAGCTTCGGCCGGGAACACAAGGATGTCGGTAACATTCACAGCGCCGGTGTTCACCGGTGCATCGGCGATCACGAGCTATACGGCTACCTGTGGTTCGGTGACGGCGACGGGAACAACGAGTCCGATTACGGTGACGGGTTTGATCAACGGAACGGCGTATACCTGCACGGTTGCGGCGACGAATGCGTTTGGATCCGGGGTTTACTCTTCAGCCTCAAATTCAGTGACTCCGATGGCGGCTCTTATCATCACCTCCCTCAGTTCCATGGGTATTTCCGTGGTGCCGAATCAATCGCTGCTGGGAACCGGTGCGGTCACAGTGGTGGCGAATCAGAGCGGGACTTGGACAGCAACTAGCGCGACACCGTGGCTTTCGTTGACGCAGAGCAGCGGTGGCTTTCCGGGCGTTGTCGCCGCAACAGCGAGTGCAGCGGGTCTTGCCGCAGGCAGCTATAACGGCAGTATTTCGGTGGCCGGAACCGCCGTGGGTGGGGCACAGACCATCACGATTCCGGTTACATTGACGGTGAACAGCCCCGCCGCTCTGACAGCCAGTCCCACGTCGATATTTATGGCTTCCAGCTATCCGGCTGGCTCGGCAACAGGTTACACGATTCAGACAGGCGAACCTGGACTGGCTTTCACTGCCTTGACTTCGGCCAGTTCGGCTGGCTGGCTCACTGTTGGCCCCGCTTCCGGAATCGCGCCGACGCCAATCATAGTGACGCTGGATCCCAGTAAGGCAACTCCGGGAACTTACACCGATTCCATCGTGGTCAGCAGTGGGGGTGTGGCCAGTGTTACGGTACCGGTGAAGATGGCGGTATCGGGCTTCATGGCAACCTTGCCCCAGCAGGTGAATGCGGCGACGCAGGCCGGGCCGGATCATACCGTTGCCCCGAATGAACTGGTAACGCTTTACCTGACAGATTTTAGTTGCGCGACAGCCCCGGCAGTCAGTATCAACGGCACAGCGGTGAGTTGGAGCTCCTACGTGCCCGGTCAGCTCAATTACGCGGTGCCTGCCAATATCACCCAGCCCGCAGCCTTAACGGTGGCCTGTAACGGGACGACGGCGTGGAGCTTCAATGGTCTGACAACGGCAGCCGTTGTGCCCGGCATTTTTACGCGGACGGGTACGGGGAACGGTCAGGCCGCCATCGTCAACAGTGACGGCACCCTCAATGGCAGCACGAAGCTCGCCACACGAGGCAGCTGGCTGTCAATTTATGGCACCGGTTTCGGTGTCTTCAATGCAGCCGCAGCCAATGGCCTGCGGACTCTGGCCGGTACGGTAACGGCGACTATCGGTGGCATCGATGCCAAGGTCCTTTATGCCGGTGAGGCTCCCGGAAGTCCGGAGGCTCTGCAACAGTTCAATCTGCAGATTCCTGCCGGCGCCCCCGCTGGAACCTCTGTACCGATTGTGCTGACAGTGAATGGGACACCGACCCAGAACACCGCAACCGTGTCACTGCAGTAGACTCTGTAAAGCACGAAACGCGAAAGAGGCCAGCGGAAACGCTGGCCTCTTTCGCGTTTCCAGCATCAAAAACTTGCCGCAAGCTTCCGAAGCCCCACGGAAACCGCTACAGGCCACCACGGCGGGAAGGCCCCTCAGTTTCGTGCACTTACGGTTGGCGTTCGCCGACAGCGCAGCGCCAGGGAAATAGTTTCAGCTTACGGCCAGGCTATTGTCGCGATCCATCAACTCTCACCAGCATGGCTGGCGCTGGAGGTTGATGTTCTGCGCATTCTTTGTGCAGCCGGGCCCTCTGCGAAAGTTCCACTGTGGCAGTTGTAAACAACCACTATGTGGAGCGTTACCCGCGCAGATCCAGCCCCCCCGGGGAATTCTTTAAGGTTTCGGCGTCCAGGCCCTCACTCAGAACTTCACCAAAGCAATGAGCTCCAAAATGAAACTCTTCGGACCGCGGGGTTTATTCAGCCCTCGCTTCGGAGCAAGTCCTTGGCCTGGGCCGTGCGTCGCCATGCCCGTAACGGATCGACATCAGATGGGACGGAGGGCTGGACTTCATCGGCATACACAACGTGGCCACCTGCGCGGTGCTGGATGCCGCATTCGTCTGGCCGTGCAAACGCCGAATCCACTGCGCAGATGTCTGGAAGGTTCGCCATCCGTTGTGAAGATACCGGGAGCGGCAGCGGCAATGACAATCGACTGTGGAGCCGAAAGGCTGGCCCCGCGCGACGCGAGTACCTGCGCCGTGGTGTTGGCTGGAATGCCGTAGGGGATGGCGGCGTTTAACTGCCCATCGCTGGCATAGAGCAAAGGCGTCCAACGCGTAAGGCAAGGGTGTGGTGTTGGTTTGCGCCGGAGCGTCTGTTTGCCTCAGCCCGGGGACAACCCCGCCAATTTCAAGCCAACCTGACGGAATCCGCACTCATTGATGTACCTGCAGCGTACGTGTGCCTGCAGCGGACGCCTGCCTGTAGAATATACGCAGGGCGCGACTGATCCGAAACGCCAATCACCTTACCAATGGACCTAAGCGAACCCTCTCTCGAACGCCTAAGGCTGAAACTCCGTTATAAAGTGCTGTACCACGTAGGGCACAATTGCGCGGACGTTGACGACCTTGTGCAGGAGACACTCTCTCGTTTTATTCGCGCAGTGCAACGAGACCAAATCCGCAACACCGAAGAGTTTGGGGCGTTTATCAATGGCGTTTGCCGCAACGTAATTCTGGAGTATCGGCGAAGGGTGAAACGCGAACCGACGCTTGATGACGACAACCAGATCCCGGAAGTTGGCGTGCGGCCAGATGCCGAGATTCTGGAATTGAGAGACGCGATCGATTCTGGCCTGGCGGAATTGGCGGATAGAGACAGAGCTATCCTGCGGGCACTTTTTCTGGATGGCCGCGACAAAGAAGAGATTTGTGCAGAGTGGAAAATGTCCGACGCGCAGTTCCGGGTGGTCTTGTTCCGAGCTAAAGAACGATTCCGTAAGGTGTATGTAGGCGAAGTGAAACATCGCGGCGAGCAGATGCACTAGGTGGATGGACGGAACATGAACTGCAGAATGGAACCAATTCAACGGGAACAAGTCATCGCGAAATACCTTTCGCGGACGCTCGATGCCGATGCGGTGGAGGAGTTCGAAGGCCACTTCCTCGGCTGTGACGAGTGTTTCGATGAGTTGCGACTCAGCGAGCGGATGGTGGCGGAACTGCGAAGGTCGAATCTGACTTGGCGGCGGAATGGTGGCGTTGCAGTGCTGCAGTTCAGTCATTCTGCGGAACTGACGCACTCGGCGGCCGACCTGGACCAATTGCGGCGGGAAGTCCTCGAACAGAGTGACACACGCGTGATTGTGGACCTGAGCCGCGTCACACGGATCGACAGCGCAGGCTTGGGCCAACTGATGAGTTGTTACTCGCATTTGGTTCGCAATCAGGGCTCACTGAAGGTGGTCAATGTGACTCCTGAAGTGAAAAAAGTTATGGATATGACAGGAATCAGTTCGTTGATCCGTTCATTCAACGATGAACAGGAAGCCGTTAAGAGCTTCAACTAAGGCACTCCGAAGCCAGACTTCGGGGGCTAACTAACTAAGGGCGGTGGGCTGCGAGGTTATGCAGACACCGCCCTTTTCTTTTTGTGGCACGAGTTTTCAGGGCGCGCGGTTCACTCTGAACCACGCGTCCCAATGTGGGGTTTCAGATTGAAACCTCGCTAAACTTCGCCTCTTCTTGAACGCATCTAATCGAAAGATAATAAGACACTTATACGCGTTTTTCTGTTTGGCGGTCTCCGTGCATTTACTGATCTCGCAAGGAGTCAGAATGACATCGTCCGCCGCTACCGCCGCCCTCAATGAACCGGAACGAAACCGCCTCGTGCTCCAGCATCTGCCACTGGTTCGAGCAATTGCGGTTCGGGTTTACGAAAACCTGCCAGTACACGTCGATCTGGACGATATGGTGCATGCCGGAGTAATGGGTCTCTTCGATGCAGCCGTAAAATACGACGATTCCAAGCAGGTAACATTCCAGAGCTACGCCAAACACCGGATCAAGGGTGCGATTCTGGATAGCCTGCGGGACATGGACTGGGCTTCCCGCGATCTGAGGCGGCGCCACAAGATGCTGGAAGAGATAACGCGGGAAATGCAGGCCACGCTGGAACGGAACCCCACCGAGCAGGAAATTGCCGAGCGGATGGGAATGGACGTGGACCGGTGGCGACTGGTCGCGTCCGAACTACGAATGGTCGGGCTGATGTCTGCGTCCAGCCGTGCGGTGGAGAGCGAAAACCAGACGGTACCCGAGTTCCCGGCGAAGGATGACCTGAATCCTGATGTTCTAACCGGAAGACGGGAACTGACCGAGGTACTGGCAACTGCGGTGAAGTGCCTGCCTGAGCGATATCAGACCGTGATCAAGATGTATTATTCGGGGGAACGGACGATGCGGGAAATCGGCGATGAGCTCGGGATTAACGAAAGCCGTGTCTCCCAGATCCACAAAGCGGCGCTCGACAAGCTGAACGAAAACCTGCAGCAGTCGGGGATCAAGTGCAGTCAGAGTCTGCTGTGAGCGCCGTTCAGAGACAACTGGCGCTGGACCAGGGCCATTGCTCCGGTCGTGCCGCCAGGCCGAGGATTACAGGGATGGTTTCCATATCGCGAACGATTTTGGCGCATTCGTTCCGCCGGATCCACCGACTGGAAGTGGGAGATGAATTATCGCCCCATATGGAGGATGCGATACGGTCCAGCGAAACCGCCGGGGAAAGCAGCGCCTGGACTTCGCCCTGAACGATGACCCACGAACGAAGGCGGAACAGCTTCCGGGATTCACCGGAGTTTAGCTTCCGTCGGGTTCTTTGGGCAGAGGCCCGATCATCCGGCTGGAGTCGCCAGGCAATAAAGAGGGCATCGGTGTTCTGGTTGAGGTTTTTCGGGGTCGGCTGGGTGGGCATGTTGGGGGCAACAAGGTCCTTATGCGTAATAAGTGGCGGCAGGAGGAATTATTCTCATTGAAATTTGGGATGGTGACTGGCCGGTAAACGGGACCGAACGGGGATGGCGCGTGATACAAAGGACTTAGATGACTCCGCGACAATTCACATCAAAACTGACGGGTGTTTTTGGTTTTCCGGTCACCCCGTTTCACAAAGACCTTTCCCTGGATCTGGACGCCCTGGCTCGTAATGTGGACGAGATGGCGCGCTATCCGTTTTGCGCTCTGGTGGCGGCAGGCGGCACTGGCGAAATGTATTCGATGACGCCGGAGGAAATCGAACTGGTGGTGAAAGTGTCGGTTGAAGCGGTCGCCGGCCGGATGCCGGTGGTGGCTGGAACCGGATTCAACTCCGTGATGGGTGCCGATATCGCCCGCCGAGTGGAACGTGCCGGAGCAGAGTGTGTTTTGGTGCTGCCTCCTTACTATTCACATGCGCCGGAAGAAGGCCTTTTTCAGTATTACGAGACGATTGGGGCAGCCACTCCCCTGCCCCTGATGATTTACAGCCGGGACTGGGCGGTCTTTTCGCCGCAGCAGGTTGCGAAGCTGGCAGACCGGGTACCGACGCTGGCTGCATGGAAAGATGGCCAGGGTAATGGCCGCGTCTACCAGCGCATCATGAATTACAACGGCGATCGTTTGGCCTGGCTCGGGGGGTTGGGCGATGATTGCATCCCCACGTATTTCGCCGCGGGTGTGCAGGGCTACACTTCGAGCATCTCGAATATTGCCCCAAAGCTTTCGCTGGAACTGGCGGATGCCGGAATGAAGCGCGACTTCAACCGTCTGGATAAGCTGATGGCCCGGTACGTGAATCCTCTGTACGCAATCCGGGAACGCGCGAAGGGCTATGAAGTTTCGGTGATGAAGGACGCAATGGAGATTCTCGGGATGACGGCCGGTCCGGTTCGGCCTCCGCTGATGAACACGCGTCCGGCAGATGTCGCAGATGTCCGCGAATTGATGGGAATCTATCGCGAGTGGATTGAAGAAGGCGGGGCCGGCGCTTAACTCCGATCGCCTTTGGCGTATACTGGCAGCGGTATGAATCGCACCGCTGCTGGTTTCGCTCTCCTGTTTGGCTTTGTTTTTTCTTCACTGTCGTTTGCTGACGACGGACAACGTCTATTGCGCCTGGACCACTACGTCCGAGTGAAATCGACTGTTCCGGCTATTTCCGCGCAACTGTCGGCGATCTACGTCCGTGAAGTGATACGGGCAGGCAATATGCGCGGGACGTCGTCGGGGCCTGTCGTGTTGTTCGTGCATGGCGCCGGAACTCCGGCTGAAGTCGCCTTCGACGAGCAGTTTCAGGACTACAGCTGGATGGCGTATCTGGCAAATGCCGGTTTTGATGTCTTTTCCATGGACATGACCGGCTACGGCAGGTCTACGCGCCCACCAGCCATGAACGATCCCTGCAACCTGACAAAGGACCAGCAGGTGGCCTTTGTGCCAAGCTTGCCGATGACGCCCTGCCCGGCGTCGTACGGGCAGCAGATGACCACGATTGCGTCCGACTGGAACGACATCGGCGGGGTGGTGGATTATCTTCTGGCGGCTCGGCGGGTGCAGAAACTGAGTCTGATTGGATGGTCGTTGGGCGGTCCGAGGTCGGGGGGGTATGCGGCGCAGCATCAGGACAAGATCGACAAAATTGTGCTGTTGGCTCCGGCTTTCAACCGAAACGGGAGTGCAACGCCACCGGCTACGGTACCGGCGGCGGGTGCGGCATTTAATACCCAGTCGCATGCCGAGTTTATGGCGAACTGGGACCGGCAGGTTGGGTGTCCGACTCAGATTGACCCGGCTTCGGCTGCGGCCGTCTGGAGCGCGATGCTGGAATCCGATCCGGTTGGGGCTACGTGGGGAACCGGCGTTCGCCGCGCTCCACAGGTGACGAGTTGGGGCTGGAATGCCCAGATGGCGGGAAGCCTGAAGATCCCGGCTCTGCTGGTGGCGGGAGCGCATGACAAGCAGGTACTACCGGCGTCGGTGAAGGTTCTGTACGACGCACTTGGGTCGGAATCGAAGGTATTTGCCGACCTGGCCTGCTCCTCGCACAACGCGCTCTGGGAGCGGAACCATACGCTGCTGTTTCAAGCATCGCTGGAGTGGCTGACGACGGGAAAAGTTGGCGGGACAGCTAAGGGCGAAGTGCGGCTGGGCTACTAGTTCCCGAACCAGCAGCGGCCTCGTCTACGGGAACCCCGCGCGAGTACTGCGTGAGTCGCCAGGCGGCGTATTGGATTGCACCAGCGCTGCCGAGCCAGATTTGCCAGTGAGAAAACAGGCCCTCGGTGTAAATGAATTCGCTGGCCAGGTCCACATCGCCGAGCAAGCGCCAGAACCCCATAAAAGCCAGGCAAATGGCAACGAGGGTGAGAAGGCTACCGCCGAGAAGCGCAATTTTGGCGTTCTTGCCCTTCTTTCGCGTGACGACCGGACCGCGTCCGAAGCGAATTCTGACGATCATAGGAACCCTGTGCTCTCACTATAGCGTTCTCCGTTGGGACAGGATGCGGTAAGTTGTTAGAGGCATGAAGAAGCTTAAGACGGCAGTATTCGGAACAGGTTTTATGGGCCGGGTCCACAGCGAGGGAATCCGGCGACTGGGCAATGTGGAGATTGTTGGAATTGCGGCGTCCAGCGCGGATAAAGCGCGGGCGTTTGCCGACGAGATCTCTGTGGAGCGCTCGACGGGCGATTACCATGAATTGCTGGCAGATCCGGAAATTGACGCCGTCCACGTCTGCACGCCGAATGCGCTGCACTTTCCGATGTCGAAGGCGGCTTTGGAGGCGGGCAAACATGTGATTTGCGAGAAACCGCTGGCCATGTCTTCGGAACAGGCGGCCGAGATGGTCCGGCTGGCGAAGGAACGGAATCTGGCGAACTGCACGTTCCACAACCTGCGGTATTACCCGCAAGTTCAGAACATGCGCCGGATGAGAGAAGCGGGCGAACTGGGCGAGATTTATGCCGTGCAGGGAACGTATTCCCAGGACTGGCTGCTGTACGACACCGACTACAACTGGCGGATTGAGTCTGCCGCGAATGGCCCGTCACGGTGCTTCGCCGATATCGGCACGCACTGGTGTGACATGGTGGAGCACGTTACGGGGCTGCGGATTTCCTCGTTGTGCGCCGACCTGCAGACATTCCACAAGACGCGCAAGAAGCCGAATCGCTCGGTTGAGACCTTCACGGGGAAGACGCTGCAACCGGAAGATTACACCGATGTCGCGATCGACACGGAAGACTTCGGCTCCATGATTATGAAGCTGGGGGATGTGGCGCGCGGTGCGATGACGGTGAGCCAGATTTCAGCTGGACGGAAAAACCGCCTGTGTGTGGAGATTTACGGCACGAAGGGCTCGGTCACGTGGGATCAGGAAAAGCCGGACGAACTGTGGGTTGGCCAGCGCAATAGCCCGAACAAGCTGATTGTGAAAGATCCGTCGCTGATGCAGGAGAAGGCGCGGAGCTATGCGGACCTGCCGGGTGGCCACAGCGAAGGCTATGACGACACCTTCAAGCAAGTTTTCCGCCGTTTCTACAAGACCGTGGCCGACCGGTCGGCGGCGGTGGAGTATCCGACGTTCGAGGATGGTCTGCGGCAGCTTCGGATTTTGGAGACGGTGCTGGACAGTTCGGCGAAACAGGCGTGGGTACCGGTCAAGTAATCAGAGTTTGAACCTGGCGGACGGGCTGCAGCGTCTACTGAAGTAGTGCTGAATCAAACTTTGCGCTTCGGCTCGGCGGTTTTGCGGATGGCTCCCCATATGTGGGAGCGATACCAGAGGGAACTACAGCGGGACACGGTTGCAGCTCCGCATCGTCCAACGCCCCGGCTTTGGGACGACACGGGGTTGCACGCGGCCTGGCTGGGACACAGCACGGTTCTGCTTCAGCTGGAAGGAACGACGCTCCTTACCGACCCGGTCTTCAGTGATCGGGTCGGGGTGAATCTGGGTGTCGCGACGGTGGGCCCGAAACGCCTGGTGACGCCGGCACTGCGGACTGATGAGCTGCCGCCGATTGATGTGGTGCTGCTGTCGCATGCCCACATGGACCATTTCGACCTGCCGAGCCTGCGAAGTCTGGAGTCGAAGAAAACTCAGGTGGTAACGGCGGCGAAGACGAGCGATTTGCTGCGCGTGGACCAATGGTGCGGCGTGACGGAGCTGGCGTGGGGACAGAGCGCGCAGATCGGGCCCCTGGCGATTCGTGCATTTGAGGTTCGGCACTGGGGCGCGAGAGTGCAAACGGACACGTGGCGTGGCTATAACGGGTATGTGATTGAGTCGCCCCGCTACCGTGTCCTTTTCGGCGGGGATACGGCAATGAGCGACACGTTCGGGCAGTTGCGGACCACTCGGGGAATAGACCTGACGGTGATGCCGGTGGGAGCTTACAATCCCTGGATTCGGGCGCACTGCTCGCCGGAACAGGCGGTTCTGATGGCGAATGCGGCGGGCGGGGAGTTCTTCCTTGGGGTGCACCACCAGACTTTTGAACTGGGGAGTGAGCCCCGGCGGGAGCCGATGGAGAGGCTGGAAGCGTCGCTGCGGGGCGCGGCACACAGATTGGCGATGACGGAGATTGGGCAGGAGTTCCATTTCCAGAGGTAACGAACAAGTGCATGCGCGCCGCTTGAGATAATCGAGGTCACGTGATGAAGAAAATTGCCCTCCTTTTCGCCATGGTCTCCGCCACGCTCGCGACGGGGCAAACACGCACGGCCGCTGAGCTGGGAAAGCTGGTGGCCGCAGCTGGTCTGGACCTGGACAACTGCTACAAAGTTCGCGACATCGAGATCACCCACGATGAGATGCGGATTTCGCTGACCGAGGGCTACCTGATGTTCGGCAAGCCGATTAACGGGCAACCGCTGACGGCTGTGTTCTCTGCTGACACGGATGGCGGCGATGGAGAGATCCTGCTGATGCCGCCGGACCGAAGTGAGCGGAAATCAATGGCGGCGTACATCGGATCGCCGAACCTGAATGAGCATTTCGAGCAGGGAGCTTTCCTGTTCACCGATGACACGGCGAAGAGCCTGCTGGAGCAGATTCAGGCAAGCGGCGCGAAAAAGGCTCCGGAGTTCGCGGCGGTGATGAACGACCGCTGGAGCCGGATTGTGGCGAACCTGATGACGAGCTTTGAAGCCCGGATCGTGCTGGACTTGCTGACGCCGGGGGGGCGGGGTGGCTTCGTTGAAGCCGTGCTGCAGGGGCGAAAGCTGGGGAATTTCGATGTCATTTTCGACCAGCGCGGGTATGAGCAGATTGTGGCGGGCCAGATCACCACGCGGAAAGAGCAGATGTGGTGGGATACGTGGACCAGTTTTGCCAGCCGGAGCAACCGGGGCAAGCAGCCGGCGCAGTCCGAGGTGAAGGTTTTGCGGTACAAGATTGACGCGGAATTGAGCGATTCGCTGGTGATGAAGTGCGTGACCAGGATCACGGTTCAGGCGACGCCCGACTCTCAAAATGTGATTCCGCTGGATTTATCGGGACAGATGAAGGTCCTTTCGGCGAAGGTGGATGGGGTTGAGGCGGAGATCTATCAGCGGGAATCGGTGCGGGAAGGGCTGGTTCGGAATACGGGAAATGAACTGCTGCTGATTCTGCCTTCGAAGCCGCTGGTGCCGGGGCGGGAGTACGAGATTCAGATCGTACACGAGGGCAAGGTGGTGATGGACGCAGGGCACGGAGTCTTCTACGTGAGTGCGCGGGGGACCTGGTATCCGAGCAGGGGTTTGCAGTTCGCAGATTTCGATGTAACTTACCGCTATCCTGCGGGTCTGGATTTGGTGGCGGCGGGGCCGGTAAAGGAAGACAAGCAGCAGAATGGCGTTCGGACAACACGGCGGGTGACGGAAGGGCCCGTCCGTCTGCTGGGGTTCAACCTGGGCAAGTATGAGCAGCGGGAAGCGACGCGGGACGGGATGACGGTTCAGATTTCGGCGAACCGGGAACTGGAAGATGCACTTCGTCCGAAGACACCGGAGCCTCCGGTGATTCCGGAAAGTATGCGTCTGCGGCGACGCCCGATGTCGGGAAACCCTGAGCTGGGGCAGACGACCATGCCGACGCGCATGCCGAACCCCCTGAACAGCTTAAGCCGGATTACCGAGGAAGTTGACGAAGCGACGGCATTCTACCGGAAGCACTTAGGAGAACCACCACTGAAGAGACTGGAAGTATCACCGGTGCCTGGGCGTTTCGGACAGGGCTTCGCCGGGATGATCTACCTGCCCACGGTGAATTATCTGGATGCGGCGGTGTTTAACGGCGATATGAATCAGAACACCGTGCACTACCTGCGTGACCTGCTGGTGGCGCACGAGGTGGCGCACCAGTGGTGGGGGAACGTGGTGACTTCGGGGTCGTATCACCATGAATGGCTGATGGAATCGCTGGCGAACTATTCGGCGATTATGTTCCTGGAAACGAAGTTGGGGCCTAAGTCGGTGGAGTTGGCGCTGGAGACGTACAAGAAGAACATGTTCGCCGTGGGGCCGGATGGAGAGACGGCGGAGTCTGAGGGCGCGGTGGTGCAGGGGCGGCGGCTGGAAAGTTCGAATAATCCGAATGCTTCGAACGCGGTGATCTATGGGAAGGGCACGTGGATCATGCACATGCTGCGGCGGCGGATGGGCGACGAACGGTTCCTGAAGATGCTGGCGGAATTGCGGCGGCGGTATGAATGGAAGGCGCTGGATACGGATTCGTTCCGGTTGGTGTGCGCGGAATTTCTGCCGCCAGGGTCGCCGGATGGCAAGCTGGAGGGATTCTTTGACCAGTGGGTTTATGGGACCGGCGTGCCGACTTTGAAGCTGACTTCTTCGGTTCAGGGTAAGCCGGGGGCCTATAAGCTGACGGGGAAGATTACGCAGTCGGAGGCGGGGGATGACGTGTCGATACAGGTTCCGGTGGAGATACAGTTTGGCAAGACGAAGCCGATTGTGAAGCTGGTGCGGACGGCTGCAGACGCGGTGGAATTCAGTGTGCCGGTACCGGGTCCGGGGGCGAAGGCGGTGCTGGACCCGGGGATGACGGTACTGCACAGGTAGAATTAGAAGTTCCCCATGGTGTCTTCAGGCTCGCAAGCTTATCTCGTTTGTTTTGAATCTTCCTGTCGTGCGCAGTACGATGTCCGCGACGTTCTCTATAACTGCCCGAAGTGTGGTGGCTTGCTGGAAGCCGCTTACGTGCGGATTGCCGGCGATGCCGCAGGGCTGAAGAAACTGTGGCGCGAGAGGCGGATGGATAACGCTCCGCTGGAGCAGAGTGGGGTTTGGCGGTATCGGGAACTGTTCCCGTTTCTGGACGATACCCAGCATGTGGTGACGCTGCGGGAGGGCAATACGCCGCTTCTCTCGGCCCCCAGGGCGGCGGCGTACGGCGGGCTGAAGGCGATTACGTTCAAACACCAGGGTTTTAATCCGACGGGGTCGTTTAAGGACAACGGGATGACGGCGGGGGCGGCGCAGGCGCGTTTGCTGGGCATGAAACGGGTGGCCTGTGTTTCGACTGGGAACACTTCGGCGTCGATGGCAGCTTACGCGAGCGCGGGTGGGCTGGAACCGTTGATTTTCATCCCGAACGGGAATATTTCGTACGGTAAGCTGGCCCAGGCTCTGGAGTATGGGGCGAAGACGTTCCAGGTGGACGCGAACTTTGACCAAATTCTGGCTTTGGTGCGGGTGTTGGCGGAGCGGCTGGGGATTTACCTGCTGAACTCGATTAATCCGTTCCGGATTGAGGGTCAGAAGTCGATTGTGATCGAGATGATGGATCAGCGCGACTGGAAGGTGCCGGACTGGATTGTGCTGCCGGGCGGGAACCTGGGGAACGTGTCGGCGTTCGGCAAGGGTCTGCGGGAAATGCTGGCGCTGGGGCTGATTGATAAGCTGCCCCGGCTGGCGGTGATTCAGGCGGCGGGTTCGTCTCCGTTTTACGAGTACATGGCGGCGAAGGGCTCGGCTCCGTTTGTGGCACAGGGGCATCCGGAGACGCTGGCGACGGCGATCAAGATTGGCGATCCGGTTTCGTGGCCTAAGGCGCAGTTGGAGATTGAGACTACGCGCGGCACGGTGGAGAAGGCGGATGAGCAGGAGATTGCGGACGCCAAGGCTGTAATCGGGGCGTCGGGCATTGGGTGTGAACCGGCTTCGGCCGCGACTCTGGCTGGGATCAAGAAGCTGGTGGCGGCTGGCGTGATCGATCGAGATGCGGATGTGGTGGCGGTGCTGACGGGCAATGTCCTGAAAGACCCGGATTACATCTATCGCTATCACACGGGGCAGTTGCAGGGTCCGGATGGGGCTGCAATTCGGGCAACGTTTGGGAATGCGCCGGTAGTTGTGCCGAATGATACGGATCGCATCACCGAACTGATCAGTTAGGGTTTAGACTGGACGAGTGCCGGGACTTCGGCGAGAACTGGGCGCTCGCGACTTAACGTTGTTCTCCATCGCCACGATTGTGGGCGCGAGGTGGATTGCGTCGGCGGCACATGCGGGACCGGGAGCGATCCTGCTTTGGGGGCTTGCGGCACTGTTCTTTCTGCTTCCGCTGGCTGTAGCGGTGACCGCTTTGACGGTTCGCCAGCCTGAGGCCGGGGGGATGTACTTATGGGCGCGGACGGATTATGGTCCGTGGCATGGGTTCCTTTGCTTCTGGGTGTACTGGATGGGGACTGCGTTCTGGTTTCCTGGCGCCGCGATGTTCTACATGAGCGCGGCGGCGTTCGCGTTGGGGCCAAAGTATCAAGGTCTGGCGGACAACCGAATTTACCTGGTGGTGGCGTCACTGGTGGCGATCTGGATTGCACTGGGGACGAATATTGTGGGCGTCCGGATTGGGAAGTGGACGGAGAATCTGGGGGCGATTGCTTCGTGGATTCTGGCGCTGCTGCTGGGCGGGGCGGCGATGCTGGTGTGGCGGCAGAGGGGTCCGGCGACCGAGTTTCATCTGCTGCCGAATCTTGACTGGAATACGGTCAGTTTTTGGGCTTCGATCGCTTATGGGATGACGGGGTTTGAGGTTGCCGGCATGATGGGCGGCGAGATTCGGGATCCGGGCCGGGTGCTGCCCCGGGCGGCGTGGCTTTCCGCGTTGTTCAGTGTGGTGTTTTATGCGGGGGCTACGGCGGCTTTGCTGGTGTTGATGAGACCGGAGCAGATCAGCGATTTGAATGGTTTGGCGCAGGCGGGGGCGGCGGCGGGGCGACTTCTGGGTGCGGGTTGGCTGGCGCCGGTGATTGCGGTATTGGTGCTTTGCTCGGCGGTGGGACAGCTTGGGGGGCTGGGGTCGTCGGCGTCGCGGATGCCATTTGCGGCAGGCGTGGATGGGTTACTGCCAGCGGCGTTCGGGCGGGTGCATCCGAAGTGGCGGACTCCGTGGTTATCGATTACCTCGCTGGGGCTGGTGGCTTCGATTTTGCTGGTTTTGATTCAGTTGGGCGACACGGCACGGGCGGCGTATCAGACGGTGGTTTCGCTGATGGTGATTTCGGGCTTTTTGCCGTATGTTTACGTGTTTGGGAGCGCGTGGAAGGCCGGGAAACGGGTGAGTCCGGTGCTGGGATGGTCGGTGTCGGCGCTGGCGATTCTGTGCTCGCTGGTGCCTTCTGCGGACATTCACAATGTGTGGGTGTTTGAGATGAAACTGGCTTTGGGGACGGCGGCGGTGGTGGGGTCGGGGTACTTTGTTTATCGGCGGGCCAAAAGGGGCTCTATCCTGGCTGCCAGCTGATCGAGAGTTGCGTTGCCTGGATTGTAGAGGCGTACGGTTCCGGCAGCGTCGATGAGGACAAGTGTCGGGGTGCTGCTGACTCCGTAAACGCTGAAATTTTCTTCTGAGACGGGAACTTCGACATCGCCTAAGCTGCTGTAGAAGCGGGCGTGGACGGCCTTCATGTAAGCGGTCTCCACGTTGCGGGGGGCGTCTTCCCCGCCCCCGACGTAGCCGTAATGCTGGGTGGGGGCGATGACTTCGAGGCCTTGCTTGCCGAAGCGCTGCTGGAGCTGGGTGACGATGGCGACCTGGTTCTTGCAGTCGACGCACCAGTGGGCCCAAAAGAAGAGCAGGACGGGGTGGCCGAGGTGTTTGGCGAGGGGTTGGGGTTGGCGATTGGTGAGGCCGGGGGCGGCTTCGAGAGCGGGCGCCGGTTTCCCTTCGAGAGACAAGAGGTTCAGGTTCTTTTGGATGCGGGCTCGGATGGAGGTGGATTTCCAGCGGGTGACTTCGTCGCGGAGGAAGCCGACGGCCTGGTCGCGGCGTCCGGTGGCTGCGGCGGCCTGGCTTTGGACTTCGATGGAGGCTCCGAGGGCGGTGGCAAGGGCGGGAGAGGCGTCGAGATTGCCTTTTCCGAGGCGGGCGAGGGTCAGCTTTCGGACTTCTGCTGCGGTTTCTTCGGCTTTGGCGTAGTTTTTGGACCGGAGCTCGCCGCGCGCTACCCAGGAAAGGCATTCGAGGTATTCGGGTGTATTGCCGGCTGCTTTTTGATAGAGCTGGAGGGTCTGGCGGGCACGGGCGAAGTCTCCGGCCATGGCGGCGATTCGAACCTGATAGACAATCAGGGACTCGGCGGACAGGCAGAAACAGAGCAGAAACACAGCAAACCAGCGGGCTTTCATGGACTTCTATCAGTCTAGCCCGTTTGGCTCGTTATGGTACACTGGCCCAAGACATTTACCCATGCAGTCGCAAAGTCCGCGCTGGAGCCCCGCAACCCGCCTCGCATTCCGCTTCTGCGTTGTGTATTTAGGCCTGTTTTGCCTGTCCACCCAGATCGGAACGGCAATAATCGCCCTGCCGGGAATGGAGGATCCGCCCAACATCAACGAGTTCGGGCCGCTCCGGGAACTTACATTTTGGGTGGGCGCTCACGTGTTTGACGCAAGACTGCCGCTCGTCTATTCGGGCAGTGGAAGCGGGGACAAGGTATTCGACTGGGCGTGGATGATTTGCGTGCTGGTGTTCTCGCTGATCGCCACGGGTGTCTGGTCCCTGCTGGACCGCAGGCGCGCCGCCTATGTCAAGCTGTTCATCTGGTTCCGGCTCTTCATTCGATTCGCGCTGGCCGGGCAATTGATTGTTTACGGCCTGATGAAGGTCATCCCTTTACAGATGCCCTTTCCTTACCTGGGGAGGCTGATCGAACCCTACGGGCAATTCTCTCCGATGGGGGTGCTGTGGTCGTCGATCGGCAGTTCGCCGGCCTATGAATCTTTTGCGGGTGCAGTGGAACTCTTCGGTGGAATGCTCCTGATCTTGCCCCGCACAACGCTGCCAGGATCGCTGATTGGCCTGGCGGCGATGATTCAGGTTTTTGCGCTCAATATGACCTACGACGTGCCGGTCAAGATTCTCTCGTTCCACCTGATCCTGCTGTCGCTGTTTCTGGTGGCGCCCGATCTGCGCCGTCTTGCCGGAGTCTTGCTGACAGACCGAGTCGTGGAGCCATCGGAACATCCGCCGCTCTTTCGTTCGCCGCGGGCAAACCAGTGGGCACTGGCTGCACAGGTGCTTTTGGGCCTTTGGCTGATGGGCACGCAGTTTTATGGCGACCGGAGCCTGTGGCGGGCGTTCGGGCCCGACCGCCCAAAATCACCGCTTTATGGAATCTGGAACGTGGAAGAAACGGTCACAAACGGCGCGGTCCGTCCACCGCTCGCCACGGACCGGAGCCGGTGGCGGCGGATCGCATTTGACCGGCCGGGACTGGCCTTCGTGCTGAAGACGGACGATGCATTCGTCAGGTACGCCGCAACGATTCACGCGAAGGAAGGAACAATTGTATTCATGCCAAGCGGCGGCGCCAGTTCAGGCACAACAGTCACCTATCAGCGCGACAAGGACGTACTGACTCTGGACGGCATGATGGACGGCGGAAATATCCACATGAAACTTCGCCTCTTTGACCACACCAGGCTCCCGCTGGTCAGCCGGGGCTTCCGCTGGGTGCAGGATTACCCGTTCAACCATTAAATCTGCCACCGGTTGTAGCCAGTTGGCAGAGGAGGGGCGCAGGGGCCCAGAATTCGGAGCCGTGGACCTTTTCGAACTCTTCGATTCGGGCGAGGACCTGGGAGAGACCGACGGTATCGGCGTAGAACATGGGGCCGCCTCGCCAGGCGGGGAAGCCGTAGCCGTTGAGGTAGACGATGTCGATGTCGACGGCTCGGATGGCGATGCCTTCTTCGAGGATTTTGGCGGCTTCGTTGACCATGGCGTAGATGCAGCGGTCGAGGATCTCTTCGCGGGAGACATGGCGGCGAGTGATGCCGACTGTGGCTGCTACTTCTTCGATGAGTTCCAGGACGGCGGGGTCGGGCGAGGGGTTGCGGTTCTCATCGTATTTGGAGAAGCCGGCTCCGGTCTTTTGGCCCCAGCGTCCGGCTTCGTAGAGGCGGTCGGAGATGAGGGGGCGACGAACGCCTGGGTGTTCGAGGTGCTTTGATTCCTGGCGGATGCGCCAGCCGACGTCGATGCCGGCGAGGTCGGTCATGGCGAGGGGGCCCATGGCCATGCCGAAGTCGTGGAGGGTGCTGTTGACGTCTTCTACCGTGGCACCTTCTTCCACCAGGAACTGGGCTTCGCGGAGGTAGACGTGGACCATGCGGTTGCCGATAAAGCCGCGACAGTTTCCGGCCAGGACACCGATTTTGCCGAGCTTTTTGGCGAGGGCCATGGAGGTGGCGATGACGGTCTTGCTGGTGGCCTTGCCTCGCACGATTTCGAGGAGCCGCATGACGTTAGCGGGGCTGAAGAAGTGGTGGCCAATGACGGCTTCGGGGCGTTTGGTGGCGCTGGCGATTTCGTCGATATCGAGGGTGGAAGTATTGGTGGCGAGGATGGCGTCGGGTTTGGCGATGGCGTCGAGGGCTGAGAAGATTTCCTTCTTGAGCGCCATGTTTTCGAAGACGGCTTCGCAGATGATGTCGGCCTGATCGAACCCGTCCCAGGTGAGTTGGGGGGTAATGAGGGCCATACGGCGGTCCATTTCTTCCTGCGAGAAGCGACCTTTCTTGACGGAATTCGCGTAGTTCTTGCGAATGATGCCGACGCCCTTGTCGAGAGCTTCGTGGGTGGTTTCGCGAAGGATGACAGGGATTCCTGCGTTCGCGTAGTTCATGGCGATCCCACCGCCCATGGTGCCGGCTCCGATGACGGCGGCACGGCGGATGGCGGTGGTTGGGGTTTCTTTGGGGACGTCGGGGATTTTGGCTACGGTGCGTTCGCCGAAGAAAGCGTGAATCAGGGCTTTTGACTGGGTGCCGTGAAGGCAGCGGACGAAGATTTCGCGTTCGCGGCGGCAGCCTTCATCGAACGGGAGGGTGGCGTTGCGGACGGATTCGAGGGCTGCGAGGGGAGCTTGCTGGCCTCGGCGGGTGCGGGTGGCTTCGGCGTGGAGCTGATCGAAGATGGCGGGGTCGGTTATTACGGCGTCACGGTCGCGGGTTTTGCGGAAGGGTTGCGAGGCGATTTCGCGGGCGAAGGCGAGGGCACCTTCGAGCAGGTCGCCTTCGATGATGCGGTCAACGAGACCGGCGGCGAGAGCGGCTTTGGCTCCGATGGGTTCGCCGAAAACGCACATGCGGGCGGCGACGGCGAAGTCGGTGGCGAGACGGGGAAGGCGCTGGGTTCCGGCAGCTCCGGGAATGAGGCCGATTTTGACTTCAGGCTGGCCGATTTTGCCGGTGGGGGAGATGACGCGGTAGTGGCCGCCCATGGCAACTTCAAAACCACCTCCGAAGGCGGTGCCGTGGAGGGCCATGACGACGGGGAGGGGCGAGTCTTCGAGGCTGCGAATGATGGCGGGAAGATCGACCGGTTTGGTGGTTCCGGCGACGACTTTACCGAACTCGCGGATGTCGGCTCCGGCGATGAAGGTGGTGCCCGCGCCGATGACGACGATGGCGGATACAGCCGGATTCGCGACTGCCTCCCGGACGCTGGCCTGGAGGCCTTCGGGGACTCCGGGGCTGAGGGCGTTCACTGGCGGATTGTCGATGGTGACGACCGCGACGGCGGCTTTGTTTGACTCAATATGGACAGAGAGCTTTACGAGTTCGTTCATAACCAATTGCTAGTATGCCAAGATGACCGGTGCGGAAAGTTTACTGCGGACGCTTGTGACGAATGGCGTTGATACGTGCTTCATGAACCCGGGCACGTCCGAGATGCATTTCGTGGCGGCGCTGGATCGCGTGCCTGGGATGCGGGGCGTGCTTTGCCTGTTTGAGGGCGTTTGTTCCGGGGCGGCGGATGGCTATGCGAGGGTGCTGGGGCAACCGGCGTCGACGCTGCTGCATTTGGGGCCGGGGCTGGCGAATGGCCTGGCGAATTTCCATAATGCGCGGAAGGCGCGGTCGCCGATTGTGAATATCGTCGGGGAACATGCCACGCAGCATTTGGTGGTGGATGCTCCTCTGAGCGCGGATATTGCGACGTTCGCGAAGACGGTGTCGGGGTATGTGCGGACCGCTACGTCTGCAGACGACATTGGGCAGGCGACGGCGGAGACGATTCTGGCGGCGTGGGGGCCTCCGGGCGTGGTGGCGAGCCTGATTATTCCGGCGGATTACTCGTGGTCGCAGGCGACGGTGGGTGGCCCGGTGGTGGTTCCGAAGGTTCGGACGATGCCGGAATTTGGGCGTCTGGAGAAGGCGGCTGAACTGGTGCGGAAGCCGGGGACGGCGATTCTGCTGGGCGGGGCGGCTTCGAACCGAAAGGCGCTGGAAGCCGGGGCACGGTTGGCGGCGGCTACGGGCGTGAAGATCATTGTGGCTCGGAATTCTGGATCGCAGGTGGGCGGGCGGGATTCGTATGACATACCGCAGGTGCCGTACTTCCCGGAAGGCGCGCTGCCGATGTTTGCGGACGTGCAGAATTTGATTCTGGTGGAGGCGGAGCGGCCTGTTTCGTTCTTTGCGTATCCGGGGATTCCGAGTGAAATGACGGCTCCGGGGTGCGTGGATTTTGTGCTGGCTTCGCGGAGCGAGGATGGTACGGCGGCGATGCTGGCGCTGGCGGATGGGTGTCCGCGGGTGTGGCTGGGCGATGCCGAGAGTTTGACAGCGCCGTCGGATGATGCAGCTTTGACGCTGGAAGCGGTGGGCCGGACGGTGGCGGCTTTGATGCCGGAGGGCGCGATCATTGCGGACGAACTGGTGTCGTCCGCCGGTGAGGTTCATGCGCAACTGAGGCATGCCGCTCCGTTTGATTTTCTTCCGGTGACGGGCGGGTCGATTGGCCAGGGGTTGCCGGTGGCGGTAGGGGCGGCGATTGCGGCTCCGCATCGAAAGGTGATTTCGCTGGAGGCGGATGGCAGCGCGATGTACACGCTGCAGGCGCTGTGGACGATGGTTCGGGAGAATCTGGATGTCACGGTGGTGATTATGAATAACCGCCGGTACAAGATTCTGGAGATTGAGATGCGGCGGACAGGGGCGAATGGCTTTGGGCCACTGGCGAACGACATGATCGATATTTCACGGCCGGATCTGGATTTCGTGAGACTGGCGGAGGGGATGGGGGTGGAGGCTTCTCGCGCCCGGACGGCGCGTGAGTTTGCGGAGCAGTTTGGGGACGCGATGGGGCGACCGGGGCCTCGTTTGATTGAGGCTTGCGTTGCGTAGCTGCCGCGCGGGTTAGCGGACCACCACTTAGCGGACCTCGGACATTAGACCGAGGAGGTTATTTTCGGTAACGCGGAAGAAGGCCATCCAGAGTTCGTGATCGGGCATTTTGGCGATCATGTGGGGTTTGGATTCGAGGGTGACGCCTCGGGCTTCGAGGTCGGCGGCGGTGGCCCGGATGTCTGCGGTTTTGTAGTACAGGATGGAGTTGTGGGTGGCAGTTGGTTGTTCGGGCTTTGAGAGCATCAGGCGGATACCGCCGATGTTGAAGAAAGCCAGGCCGGAGACTTCGAAGAGGAGCGGGAGGCCGAGGGTGTCGCGGTAGAAGGCGACGGCTCGGGGGACGTCCTGGACGGTGATGGCGATTTGGCCAAGGGTGGCGGATTCGAGAGCCATGAGGTCCAGTATAACCCTATTCGGGCAGAGTGAGATGGAGCAGCGTCAGGGCCTGCAGGAGATGCAGGTCGTCCGGGCGAATTGGCGTTTCATCGACTTCGATGGTAATGGGGGCTCGGTCGAAAATTGCGAGGTTCTCGAAGTCGTGGCCGAGGCGTGAGGGGTAGCGGATGCCGTCGAAGGCGGCGGGATCTTCATGGACGAAGTGACCGACGGCTTGCGTGAGGGTTCTGTCGCGGCCCTGGAGGTCGGAGGTGTCGAGGGCGTGATGTTCTGGCAAGCGGCGCAGGCGCGCGAGCCATTCGCTGTGGCAACGGTCGGCGAAATAGTCAGACAGGCTGGCGCTGCCGGTGACACGGCAGAAAAAGCCGGGTGGCACAACGCCGGGTGGGATGTGGTCTTCCGGTTCTTCGCTGGAGGCCAGGGCTGCGACGAGGGCGGGGTTTACCCGGAAATGGTCGAGGATTTCGACGACGCAGCCGAGTTGGCTGGAGGCGGCGTAGACAACGCGGTATTGCCCGAGGGGGTCATCGAAGCGGCTGGCACCGGCGTATTGCGGTGGTGGCGGGGTCCACAGAGGCTTGTAGCCAACCCTGAAGACTATGTTCGGCTGGGACCCGGACAAGAGGGGATCAGGCCTTTGCCAGAAACGCCATCGAGGCACGGACCAAGGGTTCCCGCGTGGTTGCGGGGTCTTTTTGGGCAAGGATCAGGATGGGCGAGTCCCTTAGTACGGGGTTGAGGCCCATGAACCATGCCTGTACGACATCTTTTGGCTCTCGCGAGGACAACAGTCTGACGATTTCGAGAGCGGTTCGCAGGCGCGACTGCGCTTCGAGGCTCAGGGTTTGGTTGGCGCTGGCGCGTTCGACATCGTTGGTGCTTTTCGCGCCCGCGATAAATGCGGTTAGCCTGCGACCGAGGACAAGTGTTAGTTCGTGGACAACGACCGCCGCGCCGGACTCCGTCAATTTCGGCCCTGCCATTTGCGGCGTTGCCATAGTTTCTAGTCTGATCATAGCTCAGTTCGTTACCTTCCGTGTGCCTTCACATTTGCATTCGTCAGCGCGCACATCTGATTTTCGGGTTGGAACCGTATTGAGGAGCGCCGGAGTAACATCTTTCTTTTCAGCATGTTAGTAGCGTGATGAAAATCTTTCGAGGGGCTGTGACTATCTATCGGGAGAAAAGGGGGGAGAGTTTAGGACTTGAGGTGAGGGACCGGACCGGGGTTCAGATGGAGTCCGGCGGCTCTCCATGCGAGGATCAGGGCTCCTACGGCCGGGCTGTGCTCAGGCGGACCGGACTGGACTCGTTCATCGAGCTCGACTAACTCGCAGAAGCGATGGAGGAGGATGGGGCTGGCGAAGACTCCTCCGATCCAGGCTAGTTTTATAGGGTCCGTGGCGGCATCGGACCAGAGTTGTTGGCGGACTGCGGTTCCGAACATGGCGAGGCTGTGGGCTTCTCCCTTGAGGATGTCGAGGGCTGTCGGGTCGCCTTGTTCCGCGATTGTGCTCACGACCCGCGCTAGTTTCGCTACTCTGGCTCTGGGCCACTCGGCCGTATAGAAGGCGTGGAGGAGTTGGTTGGCGTTGGAAGTGTCCGTCGCTTCGAGGAGCGCGGGCGTTAGGGCTGTTCTTGGACCCCAGCCTTCGTGTTCTCTCAGGATCGCCCGGAGAGCCTGCCTCGCTATGCCGAAACCGCCTCCTTCGTCACCGAAGATGTAGCCCCAGCCGCCGGCTCTGGCGGTTTCGCCCTGTTTGTTTTCTCCGAAGGAGATGGAGCCGGTTCCGGCTATGACGATGATGCCGGGTTTGCCTCCGGTGGCTCCGGCGAGGGCAATTTGGCCGTCATGGGTTACTTCGAGGTGGCGGGCTTCGAGGAGTTCTTTCATGAGGCCGGCTTTATCGTCGGGGCCTCCGCTCATGCCGAGGCAGGCGGCTTCGAAGGTGGGGCGGTCCGGATTGAGACCGGCTCGTTCAGCGGCCTGGCCGAGACATTCGCGCATGACGCGGAGGAATTTGGGGCGACCTTCGGCAGCGCCTACGTGATTGCAGGGTCCGGCGGTGGCCCAGCCGACGATTTCACCGTTGCGGTCGCCGATTACGGCTGTAGTGGAGGACTGGCCTCCGTCGACTCCGAGAAAGAATTGGCTCATTGAATCTGGTATAGCGCGTCCACATCGCTGGAATCACGCCCAGGCGCGTGCCTGTCGGCTATCGGGCGAAGTCCCCAGCGGCCGGGGTCGGCTTTCATATCGGCGGCAAGGGGTGAATTTCGACCGATGAGGAGGTAGTGGATGCCGCGGGCTTTGACGGTTTGGGTGGCCTGACGGCGAAGGTCGGGGAGGGGGGGGAGTTCGACCTTTTCTAAGACGGCGGGGACCTGGTCGAGGTGGAGATCGAGATTCCACTGATCGTGGGAAGTGGCCAGTTCCACGCGGTCGAGGGTCGAGTTGGGGGCGAAGGTGAAATCGAGGTGCATGCCGGGGCGGTGGGGTTGCCAGGAGCGCCAGCGGGTGGTGGGATTGTTGTCGAGAGCGAGGTTGATGTCCCAGGGGAAGGGGTTTGCAGTGGCTTTTTGGGGGCGGATCTCGGTTTGGCCGGAATAGAAACGGACTTCGCCGACACTCCAGGGGTCGGTATCGCTGGCTGCAGTTTGGATGACCCGGAGGGTGGAGACGGTGCGATTGGGGAAGGTGAAGCGCCAGTTCCAGAGGGGTTGCAGATCGCCATGGAGAGGGATGTTGAGGGTATCCTGGATGGATTCGCCTGGGGCGGAGTAGTAGTTCACCAGGACATTGGCTTTGATGTAAGACTCGGCGAGGACATCGGTAGTCCAGAGAGTGGCGGTGGGCGGAACGTTGCGATTGATGAGGTCGGCGAGTTCGTATTCGCTGGAGTGAGCGAGGAGCCAGGTGTGCTCGGGGACGAGGCCGAGGGCGGCTTGCCAGGGAACTGTGGTGATCTGCCAGCCTCCGGCGGGGGCGCGGTATTTGTCGATCACGCGGGGCCAGGCGAGGAGGGCTGCGGTGGCTACGAGGATAGCGGTCAGGGGCCGCCAGGTGGGGAGAGCGAGGGCGATGGCGAGCGCGGCGAAAGGAAGGACGGGGAGTAGGAAGCGGGCTCCGAGGTTGGCCGGATAAGGGATGAGGAAGCAGGCTGCGGCGAGAAGAATGTGGCGTCCGGGGCGGGTTCGGGCGGCGAGAAGGCCGAGGGGGGCAAGGACGAAGAGGGGGCCGAGCTGGCCTCCGAGCTGGCCGGTGACGGTGAGCATCCACGGCAGGGGCAGGAGGCTGGGGAGGTTGTAAGTGTGGAAGTAGTTCCGGTAGAAGGTTTCGAAGGTGATGTGAATGAAGGGGTTGGGGAACCAGGCGTTGAAGAGGGGCGCGACGGGGTTTCCGGTGTTCAACCAGTTCTTTGCGAGCCAGGGTAGGGCGATGGCGGCGGCTGAGGAGGCCATCGCGAGGGTGAAGCGGCGGCGGACGACGAGGATTGCGTAGAGGGCTGCGGCGAAACCGGTGTACTTGAGGGAGAAGCAAAACCCTGAGAGAAGGCCGACGGGGATGAGGAGGGTGGACGAGGGATCTTCTCGCCAGATTTCGAGGAGGTAGAAAAGGGCGAAAGCTGAGGCCGCGATCGCAATGTCGTTATAGGCGCTAACCCCGTCGATACCGGCGAGGGGCGACAGCAAGACGAGGGCGGCGGCAACTCCGGCCAAGGGGCGGCCGATGCGGCGGGCGTAGGTCAGGATCAGCCATGGGAGGGCGAGGAGGGCCGCGCAGTGGACGGTGGCAGCAGCGGCGTGGCCTCCGAAGGCGAAGGCGGGGAGAAACAGCATTTCCATGCCTTGCGGCATGTAACCGTACATGTTGGTGAGGGTGGGGTCGAAACCGTGGTTTCTGAGGTAGTGGGCGACGAGGCCGAGGTGGTAGGCCATGCCATCAGGACTCTTTTCGGGTGCGAGGCTGTTGGCGAGGTAGATGGCGGCGTAGAAGGCGAAGGGGGCGAGGAACAGGTAGAGCGCGGGCTTGGGGAGAGCGGGGAGGGTTGGTCTCTGAGTTGGGCGCAGGAACCAGACGAAGCCCAGAGGCAGGATCAGGGCCATTGGCCAGGCGAGGCGCAGGGCGCAGAGAACGAAGACGTAGAGACTGACCAGCGAGGCGCCTGTGAAGGCGGCAAGGATATCGTGCTCGTGGCGATGGAGACGGAGACCGAGGCGATCAAAGAGGCAACGACCGGCTCCCCAACAGGCGGCAATAGTGGAGAGAGCGGCCAGAAGCTTCATGTGGGAAGCTTAGGCCTCAAAGGTGCGACGTGCGGCCCGGCAGATATTCTCGGAGAGATTGTGAGCCTTCCAGACGTCTTCTTTGGCCCAGGTGACGCGCGGGGCTTCTTCGGTGGTTTCGATCCAGTCAGAGGAGGCGCGGAAGGCCCAGAGAAGGTCGTGGTGGAGATGATAGGGCTCGTTGGAACGGCGGGGGATGCCGTGGACGTCGATGCCGGCGAGGACGGAGTGGCTGATCTCGCCGAGCTGGACGTGGGTTTCCTCCATAGCTTCGCGGGCGGCGGCGTGGCGGAGGGAGAGATCGTCGGGTTCGACGTGGCCACCGGGGAGGAGCCAGCGGTTCAGGCGGTGGTGATACATGAGGAGCACGGCGCGCTCACTCGGGTGGAGCACAAGGGCGGTGCAGGTGATGTGGCCGGGCGTGAACTGGTGGCGCGAGAAAGGGTTTTCGGAGTATTGCAGGAGGCCGGAGACGAGGTCCTGGCTCTTGGCTGAGAGATCGTCACCGTTGGGATGGAAAGCGGTGATTTCCCGGAGTGCAGTTTCGGGGGAGATGATCATTGTGCGGGAGTTTTTTCCAGTTGCTGTTTGGTCCAGCGGCGGTCGGGTTCGAGTTGGAGAGCCTTCGTGAAGGCTTCACGTGCGAGCTTATTTTGGTGCTGTTTGGCGAGAGCGATGCCCATCCAGAGGTAGGCGTCGGCGTTCCTGGGGTCGAGGGTCAGGGCCTGTTTGTAGTCCTTGATGGCATTGTCGGGGCCTCCGCCGAAGTTGGCGGGCAGGTAGTAGTAGCCGACTCCGTGGGCGACGTGCGCCATGGCGGATTTTGGATCCATTTGGATGGCTTTGTCGAGCGCATCCTTGGCTTTGCGGCCGTAGGAGAGGGCTCCGATGATGGGGTTGGCCGGGATTACCTGACCGCAGAGGGTGCCGAGAACGCGGTAATAGTCGGGGACGTTGCCGTTAATGGCGATAGCTTTCTCAGCGTCGCGAACTCCGGCTTCAGCGGCTCGCATGGAACCGCCTTTGTCGCGAAGTTCATAGGCAACTTCGGCGGCATAGGAGTAGGCGGAGGCAGCAGCAATCCACTTTTTGGGGTCGCTTGCAGATTTCTCAGCGTCGGCGTGGATCGACTGGGCCCGGGCGTCGAGTGCGGCGCGGTCCTGAGCGTTGCGAAGTTTCTCCAGTTCGCCGGTCGCGGCGGTGGCTGATACGGCGAGCACTACGGCGAGAATCAGTGATTTTGGCAGCACACCACTATTAGAGCGCGGCGACCTTGCGCTGGACAAGAAGGAAGTAGAGCCCGAGGAGAACAAGGAAAAAGCCATTCACTGCGAGGACGTGTGGTGCGCCGTACATGGGTACAAGCCATCCGGTAAGGAGGCTGCCCATGGGCATGCCGCCGCGGAAGGCGACGTTGTACACACTCATGACGCGGCCACGCATGTCATTGGGGGTGTTGAGTTGTACGAGCGAACTGAACATGGCGAAGGCGCAAAGGAGGACAGCGCCAGTGCAGAAGAGCGTGAACACGCTCAGGAAGAGGGATGTGGAGAGGGCGAAGATCGACATGCCGGTGCCGAGGGCGACGAGCATTATCAGCGCCAGCCGGCCTTTATTCGCGATGTTACCCATGGCGGCGACGGAGAGCGCGCCTGTGATGGAACCGAGGCCGGAGGCGACCAGGAACAGCGTGTAGGTCAAAGCATCGCGCTGAAAGACGTCCTTGGCGAAGACCGGGAGGAAGGTAATCATCGGAATAGCCAGCGCCGTCATGCAGAACGCGATGCCGATGAGGGTTTCCATGGCTCCCTGGCTTCGAATAAAGACGAAGCCCTTCTTCATGCTGCCCATGATGGATTCGGTTGTGGCGGGCGGCTTGAAGTTGATGTCGAGGCGGAGGAGGGTGATGATAACGGCAATGAAAGAGAGCGAGTTGAGCCCGAAACACCAGGCCGAGCCGACGTATTTAAGGGCCAGGCCTCCGAGAACAGGACCGATTACGCGAGCGAGGTTGAACTGAATGGAGTTAAGCGCAATGGCGTTGGGGAGGTCTTCCTTCTCGACGAGGCTGGGAACGAGAGCGGAATAGGCAGGGCCTCCGAAGGCCTGGGCTGTACCGACCACGAAAGACGAAACGAGAATGTGCCAGACTTCGATCCGTTCCGTGGCGATCAGGAAGGCGAGAGTCAGCGCGGAAGCCATCTGGATCAATTGCGAAATGATCAGCAGGTGGCGGCGGTCCATTCGGTCGGCGACGACGCCCCCGAACAGCGAGAACATGAAGATCGGGATGTCGCCGAGGAAGGCGTCGAGGCCAAGGAGGAAGGGCGACTTGGTGATTTCGAGGACGAGCCAGTTTTGGGCGATCTCCTGCATCCAGGTACCGATGCTCGAGGTACAGGCACCGATCCAGAGGAGACGGAAATCGCGGTAATGAAAGGCCTTAAAGACTCGTCCTAGCACTCGGGGTCCGAAGTCTACGGCAGCGGGTTGGCGCGCTGAATGAGGTGGAGCAGGTTGCCATCGAGATCGTTGAAGAAGACGAGACGATTGCCCTGAGCTTCGAAGGGTTCACCGACGAAGTGAACGCCTTTGGCCTGGAGGAAGGCATAGGCGGCGTCGAAATCGTCATTTGCAATGGCGAGGTGCCGGATACCGCCGTCTTTATTGTTGGCTGTGGTCTGCGGCGCTGCGAGAGGCGTTGCGGCCGGGATGATTTCCAGCATAGTGCCATTGGCGGCCCGGACGAAGTAGTTGCCGGAATACGTGTAGTTGATGCGGAACTCAAGATGATCCACATACCACTGGGCAAGCTTCTGGGGGTCAGGTGATGAGATCGCGGTGTGTTCAATTCCCTGGAACATAAGTTTCGATTGTAGCGTGTCCCCTGGAATTGCGGGTAACAAGAGAGATTCGTGGTATGCCGGCAGGCGCCGCAGCGAACGAAAAGAACGATCACAACTTATTTGAAGTTTTTTTCCTCATCGAATCAATTACTTACAAGCCATCCGGCAGGATCCTGAATTTTTCCGCTGCTAACTTTCAACCAGGGAAAGGCAAGCGCAACCGGCGCGGCTCGGGCCTGAAGACAGGAGAATCTGGTGCCGTTTGGAGGTCGGGTGGGAATGGACAGGCAATGGCCGGGCCGAGACAGGGCGCTGGTTGCAGGTTGGATCGAAATGATTGACGGGTGCCTGAAGCGCTACTTCGAGGAACTGCCGCGAGCGGAACTGAAGCTTGCGGACTATCTGAAGCTGGCCGAACTGGAGTTACTAATCGCCGATGAGGGCAGAAAGAAGTTGGTGGTTCGATGGGTCAACTGCGACGAGAAGGCTCAGGAGACGAACGAGGAGGACGAGGACGAATAGAGTACTCACCGCTACCGAGTCAGGAAAAGTTCCACCGGTCGATGGCGCGGTTCAAGGGTTTTTCGGGACCGATCGGATCGGGCAAGAGTCAGGCACTGTGCCAGGAAGCGATCCGGTTGAGCTACCTGAATCCGGGGCGGACGGGGCTGATTGGAGCTCCGACGTACCCGATGTTGCGGGATGCAACGGTGGCTTCACTGCTGGAAGTGCTGAGCGCGAATGAGATTGAGTATGAACACCTGAAGGCGGAGAACGTCCTGGTACTGCGCGATACGGGTTCAAAAATTTTGCTGCGGGCTGTGGATGAGTTTGAGCGGCTTCGGGGCACGAATCTGGCATGGTTTGGCGTGGATGAACTGAGTTATGCGCCGGAAGGCGCGTGGTTGCGACTGGAAGGCAGGCTGCGGGATCCGAAGGCGGCGCAGTTGACCGGGTTTGGGGTCTGGACGCCGAAAGGGTTTGATTGGGTTTATCGGAAGTTCATTGAGAAGCAGCGGCCGGGATATGACGTGATTTTGGCTCAGCCTTATGAAAACCGGTTTCTGCTGGATAAGGTTCCGGACTTCTATGACCGCCTGAAGGACAGCTATGACGAGACATTCTTCCAGCAGGAAGTGCTTGGTAATTACCTGAATGCGAATGGGTCGCTGGTCTATAGTGCGTTTTCCCGGGTCGTGAATGTGGTGGCGGGGAGCGAGATGGATCCCTCGCTGCCGCTTTGCTGGGCGGTGGATTTCAATGTGGATCCGATGTCGTCGGTGGTGGCTCAGGTTTCAAAGGGAACGGTGCGGGTGCTGGACGAAATTGTTCTGCATCGGGCAACGACTGAGCAGGCGTGCAAGGAACTGGAACGGCGATGGGGTCTGCCGAGGGCAGGCCTTTTGATTTATGGGGACGCTTCGGGCGCTGCGATGCAGACGACCGGGCTTTCTGACTATCAGGTGATTCGGGATTACTTTGCAACGCGAGCGGCGAAGGTGACATACAACGTTCCGAAGGCAAACCCGGCTGTACGGGACCGGGTGAATGCAATGAATGCGCGGTTGAGAAATGCACGGGGTGAGACGACGCTGGTGATCGATCCGCGCTGTAAGGAGCTGGTGGCGGATTTTGAGCAGGTTACTTACAAGGACAGCACGACGGAAATCGATAAGAACAAGGATCGGCGACGCACGCATCTTTCTGATGCGCTGGGTTATCTGATCTGCGAGGAAGGCAGCAGGCCGCCGGTGGGTGAACGCGGGAATCGGCTGTTTTAAGGGCGAGGAAAAGGACAAATGACTTCTTACATCAAACAGGAACATCCCGACTTCACGACGAACTCGCAGATGTGGCGGCGGTATCGAGATTTGTATTCGGGCGGTGAGCGCTTCCGGCAGAATGCGGGCGAGTATCTGGTGGCGCGGCAACGCGAGCCGATGGACGTCTATCACGAACGGCTGAACCGGGTGTTTTACGAAAACTATATCGGTTCGATTATTGACTGGTATACGGCGACGCTGCTGCGGAAGGAACCGGTGATTGAGTTCCTGGGCGCGGGGGACTCGACGAAGCAGTTCTTTAACGAGTTCATTCATAATTGCGATCTGCGGGGGACGACCCTGCCGCAGTTCTTTCGGGATCAGATGACAGAGTTGCTGGTGGAGGGCAAGTCGTGGCTTGCTGTGGATTTTCCGCAACAGGGCGGGCCAGCGCTGACGCGGGCCGAGGAAGATGCACTGGGACGGAGTCGGGCTTATCTGACGGCTTACGGCGCAGACGAGGTGATCAACTGGAGCCGCGACCAGAAGGGCGAGCTGGAGTGGGCCGTGATCCGCACGACTTGCCTGAAACAGGATACAGTGCAGACCCTTGGGTGGAAGAAAGAGCAGCGGTGGATCTACTATGACCGCGAACGCTTCGAGATTCACGTAGAGAGCGAAGGCGACAAGGGCCACCATATCGACATGGTGGCTGAGGGCCAGCATGGTTTTGCAGCCATTCATAAGGTGCCGCTGTTCGAGCTAAAGATCAGCCCCGGACTGTGGCTAATGAACAAGGCAGCGCTGCTGCAGCTGGAACATTTCAATAAGTCGAACGCGCTGGGATGGGCTTTGACGATGGGGCTGTTTGCTATGCCGGTGGTTTATTCCGACAAAGAGTTCGTAACAGTTCAGGTAGGGCGGGAATTCTTGAGTAGGGACGTGGGCGGTTGTGCCAGGCGGTGTGAGCGGATGGCGCTGTTGAGGTAGTCGAGAGGGTGACGGTTCTGCATGCGGCAGGTTT
>CAIYVZ010000173.1 GCA_903929755.1 uncultured Acidobacteriia bacterium | reverse complement strand
CGTTCCGATCTGAAGCCGATCACCATTCCGATACTACATTCGTAAAGTGATCGGCATCAGATCGGAATGCTGATCGGCTTCATCTCGGAATCGTGATCGACATCACTTCGGAATGCTGATCGACATGCCTCGGAATCCCCACCTACACGTTTCTCGCGATAAACGGGACCGAATTGACGATTCCCGAGAGCGAGGTGTACGCGTTTGTCATCGGGTTGTATGAGTCTGGTAGCTTCCGATTCGACAAGCTGGTCCTCTGGCTCCGGGCTCAAGCGCCGGGGACGGGTTTATAGGAGACCCAGGCCAATTGCAAATCTCCGGGCTGTCGTCCTGCCGACCCGACATACGGATTCAACTCAGATCGAGTGTTCGATACTTGAACGCACGCGCGAGGATGATCGTCAGCAACGCACAAAACGACAATACCCATGTGCTCGCTTCCGGTGCATCCCCAGATGAGGTGCCCCCGTCGAGCACGGCATTGAGAACGAAGGCTTCGTCGAACTGCGGGGATCCTGCACTCGACGTGAACAACTGTAAATTCGATACCTCGAACAACGTAGGGTTTGACAATCCCCCGCTAAAAATCTGCAGGTTCCCAACAGCGCCGTTGTTCACCAGAACCGTGGAACCCTGCAGAATGGTCAGCGCCCCGCTATTGGCAGGAGTGTAAAAACTCACAATCGAGGAGGAAAACAGGCTACCGTCTATCGTCACGTCGATTGGGTAGGTGCTGAAACAGTCGTGACTGAAGGCACATGGAAGTTGAGCAACGGGCTGTTGCAGTTCAGAAAAACTGACCCTATGGTTTCGGGAGGTGAGCGTGTAGTTGATGGTCCCGGCTACTGCCGGAGTGGCCGACAGAATCGCGCAAATAAAAAATCGGAGCATTTGTTGCCGCCTTTCGTTGTGTTCCAGCTGGAACGTCCCGATGGCATGATATTTGCTGGGGGGGGATGTCAAGCGGGTTTTTGTTGGCGAAGCATGGGTAAATTTGCTACCCGCCGCCGACGAACTGAACGATCTCCAGCTGCGCCCCTACCTCCACCAGCGTTGAATCCCAAAGCGGCCTTTTCACAATGGCCCGATTCAGCTCTACCGCCACCCGTTCCGGCTCCAGATTCAGCCCCAAAACCACTTCCTGAAGGGTCCGAGAGCCCTCAAAATCGTGCCTCTCGCCGTTGATCGTTATGTAATATTCGTCAGCCACAGATTTCCATGGATTATTATATTGCCTTGGGGCCTGGTTCCAGGTCTCGAACTACATCCGATGCCTACTACCCCCGCTGAACAATGGCTACCTGTACTCATACAGGCCACACTTGCGGCGATTATTGCGGCAGCGCTCGTCGCGCTGACCTTCGTAATCGGCCGCAAAGTTGCGAACAAAGTGAAAGACACTCCGTACGAGTGCGGCATTAACCCTCTCGGCGACGCCCGCGAGCGCTTCAGCGTGAAGTTCTACCTGGTAGCAATGCTGTTCATCCTGTTCGATATCGAAGCGATCTTCCTGTATCCCTGGGCCGTCGTTTACAAGCAGCTCAAAATGTTCGCCTTCCTCGAAATGCTCATTTTCGTCGCCTTCGTCATGGCGGGCTTCTTTTACATCTGGAAAAAAGGCGTTCTCGACTGGGCCGTCACCGACCGTGACCACACGCCGAAGACCGTGCTGGGCGAAATGACCCGCGCAGGCTTCCTGCAGGAAGTGGCAAAACGCTAATGGCACAAGCAATGATCCCGGAAAACCTTCAGCAGGACCCCGTCGTCGCCGCTCTCGCCGACCTGGCCACCACCGCCAAGTTCGAATTCAACGAACTCACCATCGAAATCGACACGGCGAAAATCGTGGAAGCGCTCGGCCGCGTGAAGCACAAACTGGGCTTCGAGCGCCTTACCTCAGTCACCGGCGTGGACAAATTCCCGGCTGAACCTCGCTTCGAAGTTGTTTATCACCTGCAAGCCCTCGCCGGCAAGCAGCGCCTGCGGCTGAAAGCCCGCGTTTCCGGCCAGACACCGCAAATCGAATCCGTCACGTCTGTGTATCGCGGCGCCGACTGGTACGAACGCGAAACGTTTGACCTTTTCGGTATCACCTTCCTGAACCACCCCGATCTTCGCCGCATCATGATGCCCGAAGACTGGGAAGGGCACCCGTTGCGCAAAGATTACCCGATCACGGGGACCCGGTACTAAGTTAATGGCAACTCAGCAAATGGCCACCGAAACCACCGAAAAACAAAAAAGCACTCGGACCATGGTCCTCAACATGGGCCCGCAGCACCCGTCCACCCACGGCGTGCTTCGTCTGCTGCTGGAACTCGACGGCGAAACGCTTCTCAAGGCCGTGCCGGACATCGGCTTCCTGCACACGGGTATCGAAAAAGAGTTCGAAGTGAAGACGTACCAGCAGGGTGTCACGCTGACGGACCGCATCGACTACCTGGCCCCGCTTTCGAACAATCTGACGTACTGTCTGGCCGCCGAAAAGCTGCTGGGCCTGGAAATCCCGGAGCATGCGCAGTGGATGCGTGTGATGCTGACCGAACTCACCCGCCTCAACAGCCACCTGGTGTGGCTGGCGACGCACGCTATCGACATCGGCGCTATGTCGGTCTTCCTCTACTGCTTCCGTGAACGTGAAGAGATTCTCCGAATCTTCGAAATGTTCTCTGGGCAGCGCATGATGACCAGCTACTTCCGTATCGGCGGCCTGGCTCTGCCCGCGCCCCGCGGCTGGCAGAAGAGGGTGAAGGATTTCATCGATATCTTCCCCGAGCGCATTGACCAGTACGAAAATCTGCTCACCAACAACCAGATCTGGATTGGCCGCACCAAGGGCGTTGGCTACATTTCGCTCGAAGACATGCTGGACCTGGGTGTTACCGGGCCCATGCTGCGCGCCGCCGGCCTGAAGGTTGATGCCCGTAAGGATTCTCCTTACTCCAGCTACGAAAAGTTTGATTTCGAAGTTCCCACCCGCACGGAAAACGACGTTTACGCACGTTACCTGCTGCGCGTGGAAGAGATGCGGCAGTCCACAAAAATCATCCGCCAGGCGCTGGAAGGAATGCCGTCCGGTTCCCACCAGGCCGACGCGCCCGGAGTTGTTCTGCCGGATCGCGAAAAGATGAAGACCCAGATGGAAAGCCTCATCTACCACTTCAAAATTGTGACCGAAGGCTTCCGGGTTCCGGAAGGCGAGGTTTATCAGGCTGTGGAATCGCCCCGCGGTGAAGTGGGTTGCTACATGGTGAGCGACGGCACCCAGAAGCCATTCCGCGTTCACTGGCGCGGCCCAAGCTTCGGAAACCTGCAATGCACCGGCAAGCTGATCGAGGGAACTCTGATCGCTGACGTGATTGCGGCTCTGGGCAGCATGGACTTTGTTCTGGGAGATACGGACCGGTAACGACGATGACTTTTTCCCCCGAACTCGAAGCACGGTTCGAGAAATTCCTGGCCAAATACCCCGCAGACAGGAAGCGGTCGGCTGTGATTCCCATGCTGGTTTACGCACAGGATGAAACCGAAGCGATCACGCAGGAACTGATCGAAGAAGTAGCAAAGCGTTGTGGCGTCACGCAGCTGCAGGTTGATGAAGTGGTCGGGTTCTACTCGATGCTTCACAAGAAACCGCAGGGCAAATTCCACGTCCAGATCTGCACCAACATCTCCTGCCTGCTGGTGGGTGGTGCTGAACTTTGGGAACAGGCCTGCAAAAAAACTGGCATTGGCCACAAGCAGAACTCCGCTGACGGGCGCATTTCGCTGGAAGAAGTGGAATGCATAGGCGCTTGCTCCTGGGCCCCGGCCGTGCAGGTGAACTACGATTTCTACCACTTCGTGACCCCCGGGCAGCTGGACAAGCTGCTGGACGGTTTGGCAGCGGGCAAAAAACCCGAAGAGATTACTGACGTGAAAAAGGTGAGCTGCTGATGCGTTACAACCCACCGAGTCCGCTGGAAACGCCGGTCCTGTCGCGCCGTTTCCGGCTGCCGAATTCCCAGTCGATTGATACGTACCTCGCGACCGACGGCTACAAAGGCTTTGAAAAAGCCACCGGCATGACGCAGGACGAGATTATCGGCGAAGTGAAGACCTCCATCCTTCGCGGCCGCGGCGGCGCAGGCTTCCCTACTGGCATGAAGTGGGGCTTCGTGCCCCGCACCTCACCCAAGCCCAAGTACATTGTTGTCAATGCCGATGAATCAGAACCCGGCACCTGTAAAGATCGCCTGCTCATCGAATTCGATCCGCACCAGTTGATCGAGGGCGTGCTCATCGCTGGTCTCGCCGTTGGCGCGCAGCAGGGCTACATTTACATCCGTGGTGAATTCCGCTACCTCATTGGGGTGATGGATAAAGCCATTGACGAAGCGTACGCGAAGGGTTACCTCGGCGACAACATCCTCGGCAAGGGCATCAAGTTCCACCTGGCGACGCACTCCGGCGCCGGTGCCTACGAATGCGGCGAAGAATCGGCGCTGCTGGAATCTCTGGAAGGCAAGCGCGGCAATCCCCGCATCCGGCCCCCCTTCCCGGCAGTGGCGGGCGCCTACCAGTGCCCCACCATTCTGAATAACGTGGAAACTTTCTGTGCTGTGCCCGCCATCATCCTCAACGGTGGTCTGTGGTATGCCGGCCTGGGGACTCCGAAGAACGGTGGCACGCGTATGTTCTGCCTGTCGGGTCATGTCAACAAGCCCGGTGTGTACGAACTGCCCATGGGCTTCAACCTGATGCGCATGATCAACGAAGTTGGCGGCGGCATTCGGGGCGGCAAAAAACTCAAAGCAGTGGTCCCGGGCGGTTCATCCTGCCCGATTCTGAAGGCCGACGAGTGCGATCTGGCCATGGATTACGATACCGTGGCAGCGGCGAAGTCGATGCTCGGCTCCGGCGGCGTGGTGGTTCTGGATGAGGACACCTGCATGGTGAACTTTGCTCTCCGCATCATGCGCTTCTATGCGCACGAAAGCTGCGGCTGGTGCATCCCGTGCCGTGAAGGCACCACCTGGCTGAAGAAGTTGCTCACCCGGTTCCATGAAGGCCAGGGGCAGCGCAGTGACATCGTCATGATTGGTGATCTTTCCCGGAACATGTTGGGGCGGACCTTCTGTCCGCTGGGTGATGCGGCGGCCATGCCGACCATCGCGATCGTGGAGAAATTCCGTGAAGAATTCGAAGCCCATTTGGACGGCAAACCCTGCCCGTACGAGAACATTGGGTCCCGCTTGGTAACAGGAAATGGGTTGGCAGCGTAATGGCTGATCTGGTCAAATTTACTATCAACGGGCAAGAGCTGGAAGCTCCTGCCGGAATGCTCCTCATCGAGGCGGCAAAGCAGAACGGCATTGAAATTCCGTCCTTCTGCTACTACGAGGGCTACTCGCTGCAGGCCGCCTGCCGTATGTGCCTGGTGGAAGTGGAAAGAATGCCCAAGATGCAGGTGGCTTGCACGCTGCCCGTATCCGCAGGCATGGTGGTTCGAACCGAAACCGATCAGGTGAACGCGGCGCGGAAATCCACGCTGGAATTCCTGCTCACGAATCACCCCCTCGATTGCCCCGTTTGCGACAAGGGCGGCGAGTGCGAACTACAGGACATGGTCTTCCGTTACGGAGCCGGCGAAAGCCGCTACACCGAAACGAAGATCCACGTGGACGAGCAGCAGTGGTCCCCGGTAGTTTTCTACGACGCACCCCGCTGTATTCTCTGTTTCCGCTGCGTTCGAGCCTGCGATGAAGGCATGGGCGTCAGCGCTCTGGGCGTCATCAACCGCGGCGCCATGTCCCTGATTGCTCCCAACAAGGGCGATCACCTGGAATGCGACGAATGCGGCCAGTGCATCGATATCTGTCCCGTGGGCGCGCTCACCAGCGGCGCTTACCGCTACCAGACGCGGCCGTGGGAAATGGAACACGTCGGCACCATCTGCACTCATTGTTCTGATGGCTGCAAGACGACCCTCGGTGTTCGCAACGACGAAATCGTTCGTGGCAACAACCGCGACCGTTCCGGTGTGAACGGCGAATTCCTCTGCATCAAGGGCCGGTACGGCTTCGATTTCAGTGAGCATGCTGATCGCCTGCAGTCCCCCATGATTCGGGTGAACGGCAAGCTGGAAGAAGTCTCCTGGTCGAAAGCTCTGGAAACCATCAGCAAGAAGTTTGCTGAGGTGAAAGCCAAAGGCGGCAAGTTCGGCGTCATCGGCTCCAACCAGACCACCAACGAAGAAAATTACTACCTGCAGAAGTTTGCGCGGCAGGGCCTGGGCACCAACAATATTGATCACCACCGCACCGGTGACGTGGTCACGCTGGTGGACGCTCTCTCCGGTACCACCGGACGCCTGGCCAAAAGCGTCGATTTCTACGAAGGCAAAGCGGTTTTGGTCATCGGCGCAGATCTTGCCGTTGAGCATCCCTTCCTTGCCTTCCAAATCCGCGCCAACTTCCGTCACCACGAAGCGCATGTTTATGCGGTGACGGCCGAAACGGTTCGCGAAGATTTGGTTGCCACTCGTTCGGTCCGTGCGATTCGCGGCGAAGAACTCTCGGCTCTCGAAGGCCTCCGCGAAGCGCTGGCGGCTGAAAAAGACCTCGTCATTGTCTTCGGAGACTCCATTAAGGGTGACAAGGTTCGGTCACTCGTCGAATACGGTCAGTCTCTCGGCATCCCGGTCAGCTACTGCGCTCTGGTCGATTACTCGAACTCACGCGGCGCTATCGACATGGGCCTGGTTCCCGAACTAAACCCTGGCTTCCACGCCTCCAACGTGGCGGGCGCGACCATCGACGAACTCCTGGCGGCCAATGATCTGGCCGCCCTCTGGGTGATCGGTTCCAACCCCCTCGAAAAAGCCAAGGTCGCAGCCTCAAAGGCCTTCGTGGTGGTGCAGGATCTCTTCCTCACCGAAACCGCGCAGCGCGCCGACGTGGTTCTGCCGTCAGCTTCCGCCTACGAAAAGAACGGCACCGTGACCAACGGATGCGGCGAAGTGCAGCGCCTGAAGCGTGCCTCCGCCACCATGGGCACCAAAACCGACCTCGAAATCATCGGTCTCATCGCGAAGGAAATGGGTCTGGCCGCTCTCATGGGTCCCTGGCTCCCCGAAACGGTCTACGCCGAAATTCGCAAGAACGTGAAGGGCTACGATATTCCACTCCCGCTCGTCACCATCGGCGCTCAACAAACCGCGCCCGTGAATGGCCGTGTTGGAGTCGATTCCCGCCCCGACCTGATCCGTTCATCCCACGACAACCTGTTCACCTCCGGCACGCTTGGCCGATACTCAACAGTTCTCAATTCCGTAATTGAGGGAAGGCAGAGCCGCTGATGGAATTCCTCGTCATTACCGGCGTGAAGCTCGCGCTGATTCTGTTTATCTTTATGACCGCTCTCGCCTACCTCCAATGGGTGGAGCGTAAGGTGATCGCACACGTTCAGGTCCGGATGGGCCCCTCGCGCGTCGGTCCCCACGGCCTGCTGCAGCCTTTGGCCGACGTGATTAAACTCATCACAAAGGAAGGCGTTCTGCCTCCCCACGTGAACAAGTTTTATTACCTGGCCGCGCCGTTCTTCGCCGTCTTCATGGCGCTGATCTCCATTTCGATTATCCCGTTTGGGACCGACATCACCATCCCGGCTATGGTAATCGCCGGCAAGACGTTCGGGCCCTACAAGACCATGATGGAACTGGCTGACATCAACGTCGGCGTCCTTCTGATCCTGGCGGTCAGTTCCCTCGGCGTCTACGGCATCGCGCTCGCCGGTTGGTCATCTAACAATAAGTACGCGCTGCTCGGCGGTCTCCGCAGTTCCGCTCAGATGATCAGCTACGAACTGCCCATGTCCCTGGCAATCGCCGCGCCGCTCCTCACCGCCGGAACGCTCAGCCTCCGCGCCATTGCTGACACCCAAAAGGGTTTCTACTTCGGGTTTCTCCCCCACTGGGCCATTTTTCAGTTCCCCGCTCCTCAAATTTTCTCTTTCATCATTTTCATGATCGCGGCCTTCGCCGAAACCAACCGAATCCCGTTCGATCTTCCGGAAGCCGAAAACGAACTCGTCGCCGGCTTCCACGTGGAATACAGCAGCATGTCGTTCGCGGCTTTCTTCATGGCCGAATACGCGAACATGGTCACGGTCTGCTCGGTGGCAACCATCCTCTTCCTTGGTGGCTGGCATCCGCTCTTTCCCGAATCCATGGGGTCGAACCTGGTGGCCCCGCTCCTTATGGCTGCTGTCGGTTCCGTCTGCCTCTATCACGGGTTGAACCCGGCACGCCCGTTTGACCGCATTACCCTGCCGGTCTTCGCCGTCGTCTTCTTCGGTATGGCCGGTCTGCTGGCCTTCCCGCCCACCGTCCCCATCATTATGCCCATCTTCTGGTTCACGGCGAAGTTGCTCTTCCTGCTCTTCCTGTTTGTCTGGATCCGCGCCACGCTGCCCCGCTTCCGTTACGATCAGCTGATGGGTTTTGCGTGGAAGTTCCTCTTCCCCGTCGCGTTGTTAAATCTGCTGGTCACCGGCTTCCTGGTGGCACTGGTTTCCTAATGGACCCACTGTTCTTTCTCCTCTTCGCCTTCATCGCCGTCGCTTGCGGCGTGAACGTTGTGCTCCAGAAGCACCCCATTTCAAGCGCTTTGTCGCTGGTAGCTGTCATGGCGTCTCTCGCCGTCCTCTATCTTCTGCAGGGCGCAGAATTTATCGCCATGGCGCAGATGATTGTCTATGCGGGCGCCATCATGGTGCTTTTCATCTTCGTCATCATGTTGCTGAATGCCGGAACCGAAGAAACCAAGGGGCGCTCCTGGATGGCTCTTATCTTCGGCGTCCCGGCCATCATCGGTCTCCTCGGCTCGCTGGCTTATTTCATGCAGACGGGCATGCCGAAACTCGGCGAGGTGAAGTTCGGTGACTGGAAGGGCGGCGGCGCGTACGAAGTCGGCTACGCCCTCTTCACTCAATACTTGCTGCCCTTTGAAGTCACCTCAGTTTTAATTCTGATCGCCATTGTTGGCGCCATCGTTCTTGCGCGAAAGGAACTTGACTAATATGGATCCGGCGCAGGTACTGGAAACCCTCAAACACGGCGCGGTCCCCACCGCGTGGTACTTAGCTTTATCAGCAGTTCTGTTTGTCATCGGTGTGGCGGGCTTTATTCTCCGCCGCAACATTATCACTGTGTTCATGTGCATTGAACTGATGCTCAACGCGGTGAACCTCAGCTTCATCGCCTTTGCGCACGAGCACAAGCAAGTCGCCGGTCACCTGTTCACGTTCTTCGTGATGGTGGTGGCGGCTGCCGAAGCGGCGGTGGGTCTTGCGATTATCCTCACGGTGTTCAGGAACCGCTCAACCCTGAATATCGACGAAATCGAGTCTCTGAAGAACTGATGTTTAAACTCTGGCTCATACCGCTGCTCCCGTTTCTCGGCTTCCTGATAAACGGCATTCTCGGCAAAAAACTTCCTAAGCTCGCCATCAACGCGGTGGCCGTCGGGAGCGTTCTCGCGTCCTTCCTCTGGGTAGCCCTCGTGGTGGGCCCATCGAGTGACTGGGGCGCTCATAAGCTACAGGCACATTACTTCACCTGGATCGCGAGCGGTAACTTCCACGTTGGATGGGATTTCGCTGTCGACAAACTCACCATCATCATGTTGATGATCGTGACGGGAATCGGGTCGCTGATCCATATCTACGCCACCGGGTACATGGACCACGAAGGCGGTTACTACCGCTTCTTCGCTTACCTGAACCTTTTCATGTTCTTCATGCTGAACCTGGTGCTGGCCGCGAATTACTTAATCCTTTTCGTCGGCTGGGAAGGCGTCGGTCTCTGCAGTTACCTCCTTATCGGCTTCTATTTCAATAAGAAGAGTGCGACCACCGCGGGCAACAAGGCCTTCATCGTCAACCGCATTGGTGACTTCGGCTTCGCCCTGGCGATGTTTATCATCGTCATCAACTTCGGGACGCTCGATTTCACCAAAGTCTTCGCGAAGGCCCCCGGAGCCCCGGTTGAAACCCTCACCGCCATCGCTCTCCTCATGCTGGTCGGCGCGGCTGGTAAGTCGGCACAGATTCCCCTCTACGTCTGGCTCCCGGACGCCATGGAAGGTCCAACACCCGTGTCGGCCCTCATCCACGCGGCAACCATGGTCACGGCCGGCGTTTACATGTGTACGCGTTCCGCAGTCATCTTCCTTCACGCGCCCATCGCGATGGAGACGGTAGCCATCATCGGTCTGGCGACCGCGGTCTTCGCCGCCACCATCGGCATTACGCAGTACGACATTAAGAAGGTCTTCGCGTACTCCACCGTTTCGCAGCTCGGGTATATGTTCCTCGGCGTCGGCGTCGGAGCTTTCTCCGCCGGTGTCTGGCACCTGATGACCCACGCGTTCTTCAAGGCCCTCCTCTTCCTCGGCGCTGGTTCCGTTATCCACGCCTGCCACGGGGAACAGGATATGCGGCACATGGGCGGTCTCAAGAAATACGCCCCCTGGACCTGCATCGTTCTCGCCTGCGCTTCTCTGGCCATCGCCGGCTTCCCCGGCACCTCCGGCTTCTTCAGTAAGGACGCAATTCTCACCGCTGCTTACGAACACGCACCCTGGATGTTCTGGGTCGGCGTCGTCACCGCCGGCATGACTGCTTTCTACGTCTGGCGCGCCTTCTGGATGACTTTCTGGGGCGAATATCGCGGCCACGGCAAACCTCACGAATCGCCCATGGTGATGCTCGCTCCCCTGATGGTCCTGGCGGTTCTCTCGCTCGGCGGCGGCTTCCTGTTCAACGTTCCCGAGATCCTGAAAGACATGTTCCCGCTTAAGGAAGAAATTCCCGAAGAGCACATGCTGATGGCTATCTCGGTAGCGGCCGGCCTCCTCGGCATCGGCATCTCCTGGTACATGTACGTGGTCAATCAGGAACTTCCTGGCAAAATCGCCAACGCTTTCGGCCCCCTCTATCGCCTCATCAACGATAAATACCGCGTGGATGAAGCCTATGACGCGGCCATCGTTGAGCCTCTTATCGAAGGTTCCACCGCCATCCTCTGGAAGACGGTGGACGCGGGCGTAATCGACGGCACCGTCAACGGTGTTGGTTCCCAGGCGCAAGGCATCGGCAACGTGCTCAAACTTATACAATCCGGCAACATCAGGAGCTATGCCACATGGATTGTGGCCGGCTCGGTTGTCATCATCATCCTGATGGGCATCGCGGGAGGTGTTCGCTAATGAACCTTCTCGACATCATCATCGCCATCCCCGCCATCGGCTTTCTACTGGCACTCTTCGTTCCCCGGACTCAGCCCCAGCTCAGCCGCCTCTTCGCACTGGGCGTTTCGCTGGTGGCCTTCGTCGCCTCTCTTGGCCTCGTTACCGGTTTCGACAACCACGCCGCTGGCCAGCAATTCGTCACCAACGCCGTCTGGATCCAGAACCCCGAGATCCACTATCACGTTGGTATTGACGGTCTCAGCCTCTGGCTGATCATGCTCTCCACCTTCCTCACGCCCATCGCCATCCTGATCTCCTGGAATTACATCCAGGATCGCGTGAAGGAATTCTTCGCATTCCTCCTGCTTCTGGAATTCGGCCTGATCGGCGTCTTCGCCGCCTGGGACCTGTTCCTGTTCTACGCGTTCTGGGAAGTTGTCCTTGTCCCCATGTACTTCCTCATCGGGATCTGGGGCCATGACCGCCGCATCTACGCCGCGGTTAAGTTCTTCCTTTACACGATGGTCGGGTCCGTGCTCATGCTGGCCGCCATTATTTTCCTGTACACGCAGGCCGGCACCTTCGATTACGTCACTATCCTTGACATGCTGCAGAGTGGCCGCATCGCTCTCACGCATACCCAGGAGACGCTGCTCTTCCTGGCCTTCTTCCTCGCGTTTGCCATCAAAGTGCCGCTCTTCCCGCTGCACACCTGGTTGCCGGACGCCCACGTGGAAGCGCCCACCGCCGGTTCCGTCATGCTGGCCTCGGTCATGCTGAAAATGGGTACCTACGGTCTGGTTCGTTTCTGCCTGCCCATGTTCCCCGGCGCCGCCAAAGAGAATGCCCCCTGGATTGCGACCCTCGCCATCATCGGCATTGTCTACGGCGCACTGGTTGCCATGGTCCAGCCCAACATGAAGAAACTGGTCGCCTACTCCTCGGTCAGCCACTTGGGGTTCGTTGTGCTCGGCGTCTTCTCACTCACGCAGACCGGGCTCGACGGCGCGGTTTATCAGATGCTGAATCACGGTATCTCCACCGGCGCCCTCTTCGTCCTGGTCGGCTTCCTTTACGAGCGCAAGCACTCTCTCGCCATTAAGGATTACGGCGGGGTCGCCACCGTGGCACCCTGGTTGTCGATCATCTTCATGATCACCACCTTCGCCAGCATTGGCCTCCCGACTCTGAACAACTTCGTGGGTGAATTCCTCGTCCTGCAGGGCGCGGCTATCCGCAGCATCAGCTGGGCAGCGTTCGCCGGACTCGGCGTCATTCTTTCCGCCTGCTACATGCTCTGGATGTACCAGCGAGTCTTCTTCGGCACTGTCGACGGTGTGGAACCTGTAGCCGACGCCCATGGCGGACACGGCGGTCATGATGACCACGCCCCTGCCGCCCCCGGTCACAAATCTCACGCTTCTGATTCACATGGTCACGCCATGCCGGATCTCAGCCCCCGCGAATGGGCCTGCGTTGTCCCCCTTGTGGTCATGATGGTTTGGATGGGAATGTACTCCCAAAGCTTCCTGCCGGTCATCTCCACACAGAACACCAGGATTCTGGATGCAACACATAAAGGTGCAATCTCCTTTACCAACCCTAAAGGGGCCAGCCACGTGAACATGACACCGGTCGCCGGAGGCAGCGCACATGCCCGCTAATTTCACCCCCTCCAACTCCGACCTCTTACGCTTTCTGCCGGAGACCATTCTGATCGCAGCGGGCACGCTGATGATGGTTCTTGATCCGTTCCTTTCGAAGTCAAAACCAAAGTTCTTCGGGCACCTCTCCATCCTGGCCTTTATTGCCGCCCTGTTGGCCGCGGTCGCGGCCAACGGCGATCCCGGATTCGCTTATTCAAACCTCCTGATCGTGGATGGTTTCGCCACCTACTTCCGGATTCTGGTCATCACCATCGGCATCTTCGCGGTCTTCTCCTCCTATCACTACCTGGACCGGGAGAAAGCCGAAACCAGCGAATATCACGCTCTGATCCTGTTCGCCGTCTCAGGCCAGTGCCTGATGGCCGCGTCGAACGATCTGATCATGATCTTCATCGGTCTTGAAATCTCCTCCATCGCCAGCTACGTCCTTGCCGGTTACCTCCGCCACGACAAACGCAACAACGAGGCCGCTCTCAAGTACTTCCTGCTCGGCTCTTTCGCCACAGGCTTCCTGCTCTACGGCGTCGCGCTGGTTTACGGCATCACGGGCTCCACCAAGCTCAACGAAATCCACACGGCGCTCGCGGCCCCTGGCGTTTCGCTCGTTATGGTCAGCGTCGCCGCGGCGCTCATGATCATCGGTCTCGGCTTCAAAGTTTCGGGCGCACCCTTCCAGATGTGGGCTCCGGACGTCTACCAGGGCGCACCCGCCCCGGTCAGCGCGTTCCTCGCCACCGCTCCGAAAGCCGCCGCCTTCGCTATCTTCCTGCGGATCTTCGTCACTGCCTTCCAGCCGGTCGCATCCTCCTGGGAGCCGATCCTCTGGGTTATGGCCCTGCTGTCCATGACCATCGGCAACTTCGCCGCGCTCACCCAGACGAACGTGAAGCGCATGCTCGGCTACAGTTCCATCGCGCATGCCGGCTATATTTTGGTGGCACTCACCTCGCGCTCTGAAATCGGCACTACCGCCGCCATGTTCTACCTGGCCGCGTACGCCCTCATGAACATCGGGGCCTTCGCCGTCGTCATCCACATGGCGGGCAAGGGCGAGACCAACGTACAGATCAGCGATCTGGCCGGCCTCGGCAAGAAACAGCCCTTCACGGCGGCGCTGCTGACCATCTTCGTCCTCTCGCTCATCGGTGTCCCGCTGACCGGCGGCTTCTTCGGCAAGTTCTACATCTTCCGCGCCGCACTGGAATCCAACCTGGTTTGGCTCGCCATCCTCGGTCTGCTCAACTCAGCCGTTGCCGCTTACTACTACCTGCGCTTGCTGGTCGTCATGTACATGCACGATCCCAGTGAAGCCACCGAAGCCCTGGAACCGCTCACCCCAGGCCTGCGCACCGCGCTCGTCCTGCCGGCCATCGGTACCTTCATCCTCGGAGTTCTCCCCGGCTTCGTGCTCAACTTCGCACGGGACGCCGCCGGCATCGGCAAGTAAGCGTTCCAAATCGCTCTATGGTGTTTTCGCGCCAGGTGAGCGATCTTCCTTTCGAATAGTTTTCGTATAAGCAGGGCCCTTCCTCCTGGGGAAGGGCCTTTCGTCTTTTCGGAGGCTACCCAATCGGGAAATACCCGCTCCCTTACCGCCATATCGATCTCAAAGAACCGCCACTGCATCCCCGCTAACGCCGGTGCGACCATGGCAGTAACCCGGTCATGTCAAACCCCTCCACACCATCGGTACCTCTCGATCCCGTCGCTGCGTATGATGTCGTGGCCCCAGACTTTCACTGCCTGGTCTCCGCCTGCCGGCCCTATCTCGATGGCGTCGACCGCCTCATTCTCGCCAACCTCCCGCTCGGTGCCACCACCCTGTTGGATATTGGCGCAGGAGACGCCCGCCGGGCTCACGGGATCGCCCAAGCAGCAGGGATTGCAGGCCCAGTCCTGCTCGAGCCCAGCCACGGAATGCGTCAGGCTTCATTTACGCCCCAGGGTTACCTGAATCTCCGTGCCGAGCAACTAAACCTGCTCACCGGCAAATTCGACATAATCCTCTGCCTGTGGAATGTCTTCGGCCACATCCTCCCCGAAGCGGCCCGGCTCGAAGCTCTCCGCCAGATTAAACGCCTACTCACACCGAACGGCAGGCTATTCCTCGACGTCAATCATCGCTACAACGCCCGGCGATACGGGTGGCGCAACACCCTGGCCCGGTTTCTCTACGACACACTCCGGGCCAATGAACGAAACGGAGATGTCGTCGCTGCCTGGAATCTGGGAGGAAGAGAAACGCGCGTCCGCGGGCACGTCTTCACCGATAAAGAACTCCAAAAACTGATCCGCGCCGCCGGTCTCGCCATCGACCACCGCTTTGTCGTCGATTACACCACCGGCCAACTCTGCCCCCACCCTACCCAGGGAAATCTGCTCTACATCATCCGCGCAGATGCCGTTTGAGCAGCAGTTCTTCCCCCAACGGCACCGTCCGCAAGATCTCCACAATCTTTTCTGACGCCTGCCCATCCCCATAAGGGTTCTGCATGCCGCGCAACGATGCCCGGAACTCCGGCTCCATAGCTTTCGCCATCGCTCCTGAAATCGCCCCCACTTCGGCCGGAACATTCAAAACGTTGGCCCCATGCTCGCGCCCCCGCTGCCGGATCCCAATATTCACCGCCGGAATTCCAAAGGAAGCCGCCTCCATAATCCCGCTCGACGAATTCCCCACCAGCACGCTCACGGCCCGCAACAGACCCCAATACTCAACCGCCGGAAGGTTCACTACCACGCGAGCCCCCGCATCCCGCGCCGCCAAGCCCCTGGCCCGCTCAATAATCGCCCTGCTCCCCGCATCCGCGTTTGGGTAACAAAACACTTTCTGTAACTGTGAATTCTCCAGAGCCGAAAACACCGCCGCCGCCTCACGCGTCGTATCCAGCGGAATCGTTGTCGGATGACAAGTAACCAGCGCCGTCGGCCGACTCAAATCCAGCCCCAGTTTGGCTTCTAAAGCCTCCCGCGAAGGCAGCACGCTCCGCCGCAAATGATCCAGTGAAGGCGCTCCCGCATGATGCACCCGCCACGCTTCTTCGCCCATCCCAATCACACGCTCCCGGGCCGTTGCCGTCGAGGTGAAATGAACATGGGACATCTTCGTAAGGGCGTTGCGAACGGCGTCATCAATCGCGCCCTCGCTAATCTCGCCCCCCTCGATATGCGCCATCGGGATCCGCAGCGCCAGCCCCACTGAAGCCGGTGCCAGAAACTCATACCGGTCCGCAATCAGCAGCATCAGGTCCGGCCGCATCCGCCCCAGGCAATCCGCCAGACCCAGCGTGGCCACCCCAATCGTTTTCGCCATCCCGACGTCGGTGTCCGAACTAAGCAGGCACTCAATCCGGGAGTCAATCGTCAGACCCTGCGCCTCCATCTCCCGCGCTGTATTCCCAAACTCGGGGGACAGATGCGGCCCCATCGCAATTATCCGAAGGTCAATATCCTCGCAAGCAGCCATCGTGCGCAGCGGCCAGTAGAGGTGGTTGTAATCCGCCCGCGACGTGGTCACCACAGCGATCTTCCGTTTTCTCAAAACGCGATTCCAGCCTTCCGCATCACAGCCAGTGCCGAATCGAGGCCCAGCTTCGCTCCCTCGGCTCCACTCGCCTCTTTCGGTATCCGCCCGATCGGCTCCGGACTGACGCTCCCCTCATACCCAATCTTCTTCAGTGCCCCGAAGAACCCCGCCAGATCGATCACGCCCTCCCCGGCCAGCAATCGCTGATTATCCCGAACCTCTTCCGGGGCCAGCTTCGCGCAGTCCGAAAGATGAACGAGCACAATCCGTTCCTTCCCCGCCGCCACGATATCCGCCACCGAACCTCCCGCATGGTGCCAATGCCAGTCATCCAAAACCACGCCCACGTTCCCACCGCATTCCGAGGCGAATTCCACCATCTCGGCCAACTGGTAAATGAACACATGCGGCGCCGCCGTCCGGAAATGCAGAGGCCCCAGGAACTCCAGTCCCAGCCGAACGCCCTGCTTGCCGAGCACCTCCCCAATCGCCGTAAACCGGTCATGCAGAATCTTCCGGAACTCCGCCTTCGGGGTCGCCGAAGCCGCCGGCATCACCGCCATCATGCGCGGACACTCCACGGCTGCCGCGAAACGAGCCGCCTCTTCCAGTCCAGCCAGGCCCGTCTGAAACAGCGCCTCATCGCGCGTTGCCGTAACCGGCAGACTGCAGAACGAAGGCCGAACTTTCGCCGCCGCATACGCAGCCCGCGTCGCCGGAACACCCTCCTTCATAGCGGCCCCCAGGTTCAGATCGCAACCGCCATAGCCCGCGGCACCCGCCAACCGAACGAAGTCCGGCCACGGCGCCTTGCCGCCCGTCAGCGAGCTGTTCAGCGCCACATACATCCCTGAAAGTGCGCCTCGCAGCGTGCCAATACCAGCGGCCGCAGCAGTCCCCAAAAATACCCGTCGTGTGTAGATCACTCGAAGCCACAGTATCATGAATCCGGAAGGCATCCTCACATGCATACAGCGATCCGCGTACTCCTCGCATCCACCCTCGGCATCGGTATCCTTACGGCCCAGACCGCGCCACCCAAACCCCAGAATCAAACGCCCAAGCCGGAGGACGTCGCCGCCATGATGGCCGCGCTCCCCGATAAGGCCCCCGCCAAACCCGCGCACCCCCGCAAACTCCTCGTGCTTTGCAAAGCCCAGGGGTTTGTCCACTCTTCTATCCCCCTCGCCGCCAGGACCCTTGAAGCGATGGGCGAGAAGACCGGAGCCTGGTCCACCACGATCTCTTACGACCCCGCCGTCATCACCGCAGAAAATCTCAAGCAATACGACGGAATCTTCCTCGACAGCACCACCGGAGAATTCCTGAACGACCCCTCGGATGCGTCCCTGACCGAAGCCCGCAAGAAAGCTCTCCTCGACTTCGTGCGCGGTGGTAAGGGCATCGCCGGTATCCACGCCGCCACTGACTCGTATCACGCCGGAGGCCGGGGTGTCGCTCCCGCGCCCCTCTGGCCCGAATGGAATAAGGCCATCGGAGGTTTCTTCGTCTTCCACTGGTCTTACCCTCAGCTCATCACCACGAAGATCGACGACCCCAAGAGCCCGCTCACCAAAATGTTCCACGGCCAGGACTTCGAAATCCACGACGAGACCTACGTCTACGCCCAGAATTCTTTCTCCCGCAAGAACGTCCATGTCCTCACCAGCGTCAACTACGCCAAAATGTCCGACGCCGACAAAGCGAAGGAACCTGCCGAAAACCGACGCACCGACGGAGACTACGGCCTCAGCTGGATCCGCCGCGAAGGCAAAGGCCGCATCTTCTACGAAGCCCACGGCCACAATGAAAAGATCTACGCCATGCGCCCCATGCTGGAGCACATCCTGGCCGGAGTCCAGTACGCCCTCGGAGATCTCAAAGCCGACGACCGCCCCAGCGCCAAATAAACGCACAGTCGCACGTAACCAGCTAAACTGACGTCATGAAGCTCCTGATAACACTGGAGCGGGATGAAACCGGCATGATCGTCGCCGAATGCCCCGCCATCCCAGGCTGCATCTCGCAGGGAGAGACCGAACCCGAAGCGATCGCCAACATTCGGGAAGCGATCTCCGGCTGCCTCGCAACACGAGCCGCGCATCACATGCCACTCGTCGAGGTGCGTGAGGTCGAGGTCTTCGCGTAGTGGCTTCACTCCCCTCCGTTTCAGGGGAACGAGCGGTCCGTGCCTTCCAAAGGGCGGGCTGGATCAAAGACCGCCAGCATGGCAGTCACCTCATCATGATCAAACCTGGCCACCCAGCCAGCCTATCTGTCGCGCAGCACCGTGAACTGGCGCCGGGAACCCTTCGGGCCCTCATCAAGGCTTCCGGTCTGTCCGTCGCCGAATTCATCGCCCTGCTCTAAGTGCGTCCCCGCCCGCTCCGCAACACCAACTCTTTCACCATCGACGCCCGCGCTACCGCTACCGGTAACACCCGTAGATCCTCCACACTCCACCGCATCTTCCGGCTCCAGTTCGGATACTCTGCCGTGGTCCCAGGCAAATTCTGCTGATACGGCTCCAGCGTCATATCCTCCTGATTCACCAGCCACATCGCGCACGGAGTCTTCGCCAGGAACCCCAGAATTGCCTCATGAATCTCCGCCGTCAATTCAGGCAATGCCGCCGCATCCCGCGCATAACCGTCCGGCAGCAACTCGGCCTTATACAAAGCATCCAAAAGCCGCTGCCGATCCCGCACCCGGTCCACTTTCTGGGCCGCATACGCCGCGTCATCCACCGTCCCCGCCTGCAACCGAGCCTCAATATCCGCGCCCGTCCAGAACCCATCCACCGTCGGCAAATCATGCGTCGTCGTCGACGTCAGCGCACCCTCCGGATAATCCTCCGGAGCCTTAAAGCCAGCCTCGTTCTGCTCGAAAATCAACAGCCGGTAGCTCAGAATTCCAAACCGCGCCAGCGTTTCCCGGACCTCATCCTCCACGGTTCCCAAATCCTCGCCCACAATCGCCGCCCCGCTCCGCACACTCTCCAGTGCCAGAATCCGCACCAGATCCTTCGCCCGATCCCGCACATAGGCGCCCTCTGCCGCCGTATGCCCGTCCGGAATCCAGTACAGCCGGAACAACCGCATCACATGGTCAATCCGCAAAGCCCCGCCATGGCGCATCGACTTCGCCAGCGACTCGCGGAACAGCCTGTACCCGTCCTCCAAATGCTTCTGTTGATTCGGAGGAGGGAACGACCAGTCCTGCCCCGAAGGTGAGAACCCATCCGGCGGAGACCCTACCCTTGCGCCCTTCACAAAGAACGGCCGGTGAGCCCACAAATCCGACCCGCACCGGTCCGTCGCCAGCGCCAGGTCATGGTACAAACCAATGCCCATCCCGGCAGCCAAAGCATGCTTCTGCGCCTCGGCAATCTGCCCGTCCACCAAAAACTGCAGCCACCCGTGGAACGCGATCTGCCGCTCATGCGCCGCCGCAAACTCCGCCACTTCAGCCGACCCTGGATCCTGATACGCCGTCGGCCACTGCGGCCAAACCCAAACTTCCGGATCCGCTGCGTGATGGTGTTCATCCAGCGCGCAGTACGTCGCATACAGCCGCAGCAAATCACCTTCGGCAGCAATCCACGCCGCGCACTCCGAAGACACGCCGTCCCGAGCGAAAACCATCTCCAAAGCCCGCCGCTTCAGAGCCGCCACCGCCTCATACTGGACGATATCCGTAGCCCGCAACCGAGCCTTCTCCGCCAATGTCGCCGGAGTCTCAAACGCGGCCCGAATCGCCGCATACCCAGGCACCGCCTCCACATCCAGATAAAGCCAGTTCCGGTAGAAAATGCTGTTCGGCAAATACGGACTCTGGTTATAAGGAATCCGGTTATGAATCGCATGCAGCGGATTCAGCGCGATAAAATCGGCAGCCAACTCTTCCGCCGCCCACGAAGACAAATCCCGCAGATCCCGAAAATCCCCACAGCCCCAGTTCCGCGCGGAACGCACGCCATAAAGCGTCACCCCCAGCCCGGCCCGCTTCCCCTCCAGCCGAACCGCCGACTTCGGACAAACAATCAGCCGCATCGCCCGCCCCCCCACATGCGCCGAGTGGTACCCCAAAGGCAAATTCGGAGTCCACAGATCGGTGCCCGGAATTCGCTCCGGCTCCCCCTCCAAAACCACCATCACCGGAGGAACCAATTCCGAACAAGAAACTTCCTCAGCAGGCGCTACCCCAAGAGAGGTTAGAATCGCCAGATTCGTCTCCCGTGAAGTGGCATGGATATTGCCAAAGTTGTCCCAAAACTCCTGCTGGACGCCGTTTTGCTCGGCTGCGATGCGTATTTCGTCGTCGGAAGGCACTGATTTGAGTTTAGTAGTTCGCACCGAACCCGCTAGCATAAAATGTGTTTCCGGCAATCTGCCTGACCTTGGTCACCGCTCTCGCGCTAGCTGCCCACCCCCCTGAAGACGCGCCCCGCTTTAAAATCGCGGACTTTCGCCCCAGCCCCCGCTCGACCAACCTGGAACTCAGCGGCGGCCTCAAACGCGCCCAATACCAACTCCGCCACGCCACCATGCTGGTCGCGTATGGCGTCGATGCCAGGAAGGTCCTGGGCGGTCCCGCATGGCTCGAAATCGATCGGTTCAATATCCGGGCCATGGTTCCGGCCAGCACCGCTTCCGCCGCCATTCAACCCATGCTCCGCACCCTCCTGCCGAGCGTTTCAGCTTCGTCTCCCACAACGACACGATTTCGTGATAACCTCGCATCGGGCAAGAACCTCTGTTTCCGGTACCCCCCCCAAACCTGCAAAGCGGACCAAAAATGCGGACTCTGACCCTCCTGCAAGAAGCCATCCTGCCCCTCCTCGCCAGCATCTGCGCCATGGCCGCCCCCGACCACTTGGTCATCGAAGGCCAGGGCCTCCCGCCCACCGCCTGGCACCCCGGCGAGCAGCGCTCCCAAACCGCCGCCCTGAAAGGTAAATCCATCTGTGTCGGCGGAGGCTGGCAGGAAGGCTGGCAGCATGTCATCCATGCCAAAGGCTTCAACACCACCCACACCGGCCCGGCGCGCGAAGTCAGCACCTTCGCCAAAGCCGACATCCCCGTCGCCTTCCTCCCGCAGCCCTGCGCCGCCTGGTAATCTACCCCCCCCTCTACAAAGTCATGCGCAAACTTTTCGCCCTCGCCAGCTTCATGCCAGCCCTTCTCCTCGCCCAGTCCGGCCCCCCGCCCAGCTCCGAGTTTGCCCCCACCGGAACCCTGCGCGCCGGCATCAACCACAGCAATCCGATCCTCGCTACCCGCGATTCCCAAACCGGGGAACTCAAAGGCGTCGCCGTCGATCTCGCCCGCGAACTCGGTCGCCGCCTCGGCGTCCCCGTCACCCTCGTCCCCTTCGACGCCGCTGGTAAGATGACCGACACGGCCCGCTCCAACGTCTGGGATATCGCCTTCCTCGGCATTGACCCCGCGCGTGCGCAGGACATCGACTACTCCGCCGCCTACGTCGAACTCGAAGGCACCTACCTCGTCCCCGCCGGTTCCCCGCTTCATACCCTGGCCGATGTCGACCGCGACGGAGTGCGCATTGCCGCGGCCGCCAAAAGCGCTTACGACCTTTTCCTGACCCGCACCCTTCAGCACGCGCAGATCCTCCGCGCCCCCAACACCCCGGGATCCATTGAGCTCTTCGCCAGCCAGAAACTCGACGCCCTCGCAGCCCCCCGGACGGCGCTGGTCCCCGTAGCCGCCCGCTTCCCCGGTTCACGCATCCTCGAAGGTCATTTCATGACCATCCCGCAGGCCGCCGGAATCCCCAAAGGACGCCCCGCCGCCGCCCGCTACCTGCGCAGTTTTATCGAAGAAATGAAGGCCTCCGGTTTCGTAGCCGAAGCCCTGAAACGCCACGGCCTAACCGCCAACGACGCCCTCGTCGCGCCCGCCGCCTATCTCCGCGTCACCTTTCTCGCAGGCAATCCCACCCAGGGCAAGCTTGACCCAACCACGGGAGAAGTCACTGGCCCCGTCCGCGAACTCGCCGACAAGCTCGCCGACACGCTCAACCGGCCCCTCAAACTCACGCCCCTCAACGGAGTCCCCGCCGTTCTCGAAAGCGTTAAAACTCACCAGGCCGACCTCGGCTTCGTCGCAGCAGACCCCTCCCGCGCCACCGAAGTCGATTTCTCGCAGGTCTACCTTCTCGGCTGGGCCTCCTACATGGTGCCCGCCGCCGCCCCGCAACACACCGTCAGCGAAATGGACCAGCGCGGCCTGAAAGTCGCCGCCACCCCCACCGATTCGCCGGGCCTCTACCTCTCCCGCAACCTGAAAAGCGCCACCTTTGTCCCCGTGAAAAACCAGGAAGAAGGCCTCGCGATGCTCCAGCGCGGTGAAGTCCAGGGCTTCGCCACCAACCGCCAGCGACTCCTCCAGCTAACCGCCGCCGACTCCCGCTTCCGCGTCCTCACCGACAACTACTTCGCCGTCCAGCAGGCCATCGCCGTGCCTAAAGGCGACACGGCCACCCTCGACCTGGTCAACCGCTTTATAACCGAAGCCAAAGCCTCGCGCTTAATCGAAGCCGCCATCCGCCGGGCCGGACTCACCGGTGCCGCCGACCAGGCCCCGTAACTATCTCTTAAACATTCCCTCGTCAATCCAACCCGGCTTCGGATGCGGCGGTGCCCAAACCGGCGGAACACTCCCCACGCTCACCGGCGCGCCACCCCGTTCCAGGTGCGAATAATACGCCGTCAGGAAAACCTCTGTCTTCTTCCGGACCTCATCCAGCGGCTGCAAGTTTTTCTTCGTCTCGAACGTCCGCTGCATATCAATTACCTGTGGCGCATAAAGTTATTCCGCGTCACGCTGTCCGTAATCAGCGACACCTTCTCCACGTCGTACCCCAGAATTCCCATCAGCATAAATTGCGTATGCAGATGCATCGGGAAGTCGGTCGAGTTACACGTCGCCTGCACGCACTGGATCTGCCCCACGTTCTTGATCCGGCTCCGCAGCGCCGGAACCTCGTTGTAGTGCTCATGCTTGGCCGTCGCCATAATCGCGGTAATATGCTTCGCCGCCAGGTAAGGTCGAGCCAGCAAATGATGCCACGGATCTTCCCAATAACCGCCGAAGATGACGCCATCCACCCGGCCCACCATGTCGTCATACTTCGCCACCGCGGTAGCCCCCAACCGAGTCGCAAACTTCTGCGCCGTCGCCGCCCCGAAGGTCCCACTGCGATCTTCTGCCAAGGCTCCCATTGTTCTGTGCTTGTGGGCAAGCATGCGGCAGGACAGTGCGGATCTGAGCCAGCTTGACCGTGTCACAGACACGTTCATTCCGATATGCCGCAGATGGCCCGCCTGATCCGCCAGAGCCCCCAACCGACAATAGAAACTACATGCTGGCAACAGATTGGGGATGGCTTATAACGCCGGAAGAACTACGCGCCTGGATTCTGGAAGAAACTCCAGACCTCCTCCTCGTCAACAAACCTCCGCACGTCGTCGTGCACCGTTCCCGCTTCGGCCCCTGGTCCAGCCTCGTCGGAGCCTGCCGCGAATACCTCGGTGACGACGTCCTCCGCATGCCCTTCCGCCTCGACCGCGAGACCAGCGGCATCCTCGTCCTTGCCCGAACCCGCGAAACCGGCTCCCGCCTCCAGCGCGCCGTCCAGTTCAAAACTTTCCACAAGACCTACCACGCCGTCCTGACAGGCCACCTCGAATCGCCCGTCACCACCACCGCCAGCATCGGCCCCGATCTCGGGGCCGAATTCTACTCCCGCCGCACCACAGTCCCCGACGGCAGCGAAGGCAGTGACACCGCCGAAACCGAGTTCATCCCCCTCGCCACGGGAGGCGGCTACACCCTCGCCCAGGTCCACCCAAAAACCGGAAGACGCCACCAGATCCGCGTCCACGCCATGGGAATCGGCCACCCTCTCGTCGGCGACAAACTCTACGGCCCCGACCCCACCCTCATGCTCCGTTTCATGAGCGACAGGATGACCCCCGACCTTCTCGAAAAACTCCTCCTCGACCGCCAGGCCCTCCACTGCACAAAGGTAGACTTCGAAACCGACAGGGGAACAGAAACCTTCACCGCCCCACCGCCCGCGGACTTGGTCAACTTCGTTCAAACCCACATCGGTTACGCCTGGACCTGAATCATCGTTCCAACATCAGGACCTGTCGCTCGGAGTCCACCAAAGCACAGATCGGGATCGCGTTCCGTCGAAGAACATCCGCAGCCACTTCAGTCGGATAGTTGCACGCCCGAAGCACTACAATTCGCGCTGCGGAAAGCCTCGGAGCCCGACTCAGGAAATTACTGTCGGTAGTCACAAGGACGAAGTCCTTATCGACCGCGTAGGAAGGTATGCGAAAGTCACCCTGTCCGACAAGACCATTTCGAAGCGCCGATTCCGAACCCGGGAACAAATCCGCCAGGGTGCCGACCAGCCTCGGCGAAAGCCCCTCGTCGAACAGCAGTTTCACTCGCTGATGGTCGTCCGTTCCGCCGCCATCTCAGCGGCCCACGCATAAATAGCACGGAAGTCTTCAGGTTCCAGTTGCGGGTAATCCGCCAAAATCTGCTCCTGAGTCGCACCGGAGGAAAGCCACTCCAGAATTTCCTGAACGGCAATTCGATGTCCACGCACGCACGGTTTTCCAAAGCGTACAGCCGGATCGATCGTGACTCGCGCAAGCAGAGGATTTTCAAGCTGCGTCATTCTCTGACCATCAAGTTCAGTCCATCGCTTTTGTGTCGGGCCACTTGCCGGAAGGCTCATCGTCCTGCTGCCCCTCGAAATCCCAGCCCTTTCCAAAGTTCCGGAACATCTCCCGCCGGTTCTCGTCAATCTATTCCGCCGACGGCGCTTTCCCGTACTTCGCCAGCCCCCCGGGCAGTCTTTAACGGCCGAACCGACCCACCACTCTCATCACTAATCGCGCGCACCCCGAAACTTAAAACTCCAGCCTCTCAATCAACCCATTCACACGTTCCTGCAACGCCGCATGCTGTGTCTCCAAAGCCGCCTGCCGGTCCCGCAGCTTCGCAATCTGCGTCTCCTGCTCCGTCAGCTTCCGCGCATAATCCTGCACAATCTGCTGCTGCCCGCTCACTGCCGACAAGCTCGCAATATTCTGCCGGTTCCGCTCCTCATCCCGCGTCACATTCTGCACATCGCCATCAATCCGCCGCTTCTCCGCGTCGTTCGCCGCCAGCTGCGTCTTCAAATCGCCGATCTGCTGCAACTGCCGCCGTGCCGCCTCCGAAACCGCCTTGTTCTTCATCCAAACCAACAGCGTGTCCGGAGTCATCGAACTCACCGAAGTCTGCTGGTCGTAGATATTCTCCTCGCTCACGGGAAACTCCAGCGAACCATTTGCCGGCATCGCAATCTCAAAGCGGTACGCCTTCGAAGTCGTCTCCAGCGGCTTCACCGTACCAATCAGCGCAAACCCCGAAGTAATCGGATGCTCAATTATCAGCGTCTTCGCCTTCGCATCCACATTCCGGATCGAATAAATCTTCTTCTGCACCCGCGAGTACTTCGTCACCAGCATCCCGTTGTGCGCATGGATCTCCCGCACATCCGAAGTCAACGGGCTCATCGCCGTCGAAATCCGCGTTCCCAAATCCACGCCGTAACTAATCAGCCGCTTATCGTCGCTCTTAATCGTCTCCACCAGAGCCTCGCCCACATAAGCGCCCGAGTCATAAACCGTGATCGGCCCCCCATCCAGCGTCCGCCCCGCCGTGTTCCGTAACTCTGCCGCATTCAAGGGGTTCGGCCTGCTTTGATCCGAATACACAATCAGCTTCCGCGCCGAAATCTTCTGCTGCAAAAACGGCAACATCGCTGACTCGTTCTTCTTCACGGTGACCGCGTCTTTCACCGAATACTCGAACAGATCGGCAATCTCGGAAGCGGTACCAGTAGGTGCGACGGAACTCAGCGTTGCAGCCTCCGCCTGAACCTGCACGGCCATATCTGTGGACATCGCACCAGCGAAACCCGCACCAGGCCGCATAGCCATAGCCCGCGGAGCCATCGGAGCCGGAGGTGGTGGTGGAGGAGCCGCCATAGCCGCCTTATAAAGCACCGGAGCCACCGCCTGATCCTCCGGCAACTCCGCACTCTCCCGCCGAATGTACTTCGGGTCATACAACTCGCTGATAAACGAAATCGGCTTCCCCGAAATCAGCGAAATATGCACGCTCGTCCAGTCGTCCCCCGTCGTGTTATCCACAATCGCCCAGCCCTCCAGCACCGGCTGCTGCCCCGTCGCATCAAACAACAACCGGTAACTCGACTTCCACGCCGGCATCGGCATAATGTAATTCGCCTTCACCTGCCGCGATTTCGTATCCGTCGAATCGATATAAACCGTCCGCTTCTCCTTCGACCGTGCCGAAGTCAGCGCCCCCAAATAATCCTTGAACTGCAACTGCAGCTTCGCATCCGGAAACCGCATCGCCGAAGCCGCCGACAAATCCACATTCCGCAGATCCCCTGTCTCCATCAGCAGCGTCAGCTGATCCCGTTCCGCCCGATCCTTATCCCCCGCAATCGTCCGCGCCGAAACAATGGCGCCCTTAATCTTCTGCGACCCAAAATCCAGCTCCAGTTGCGCACCCTTCAACTGATCCAGAACCTTGCTCAGCGGCTCCCCCGGCTGAATCGCAAACGGAAACTCACTCAGCTTCTGCTCCAGCGGAATATTCGAGTCATACCGGACGCCCGTCACCTTCCCGCCGTTATCCGTAATCGTCAACGACTTCAAAACGTCGTTCATCTCCGCGGCATTAAAATCCAGCCGCGCCGATTCCCCCGGCCCCAGCGTCCCGCCCCGCTCAAAGTACCCCACCCCGTGCTTGTAAAGCACCACCGTGCGCACCGGTAACTCAGCCCCCGGCAGCAAACTCCCGCAAAGCAGCGCGGCGATAAGCTTCTTGTTTTCCATACAACCTCGTAGACGCCAATTCATCACTGTTCGTGCCGATCTTAATATTGCTGCCAGTCTTCATCATGACGTTTTCCCGACCGACGATGCGGAGCAGCTACCCACACGCAAACGAACCTGATCCCGCACCCCCCTAAACCGGCCGCCGCATACTCGACTGTCTCACCAGCAACCTCGGCTCCAGCAACACATTCTTAGCCTCCTCCGGTTCCTTAGTCTCAATCAACCCCAGCGCCACTTTTGCCGCCATCTCCCCAATCGCCACCGAATTCTGATCCACCGTCGTCAACGGCACCCTTAAAAAGTCTGCATGCTGAATATTCCCGCAACCCACAAACGCCACATCCTCCGGAATCCGCAACCCCGAATCCAGCGTCGCCTTCATCGCACTCACCGCAAACTGATCGTTGAACGCAAACACGCCATCCGGCCGGTTCGGCTGCGCCAGTAATTCCTTCATCGTCGCGTACGCCGCCACATCGACAACCGCGTCACCCGTGTCGCCCAAAGTCCGCGAGCACACCGGCAAATCATACTTCGCCAGCGCCTGCTTATACCCCTCCAAACGACCCTGCGAAGGACTCAGCTGATTCGCCAGCAAATAAGCAATCCGCCGGCACCCCACCTGAATCAAATGGTCCGTCGCCATGTACCCCACGGTCTGGTCATCCACCCCAACGAAGCTCGCCTTCGCGCCTGCCACCCGCCGGTCAATCAGCACATACGGCACACCCTGCTGTTCAATTCGGTCAATGCTCGCGCGGTCATCCTGCGTGGTCGCCACAATCAGCGCGTCCACATGCCGCGCCAGCAACTGCTCAATCTCCTGCTGCTCCAGTTCCGGTTCTTCCTCCGAAGTCGCCAGCACCAGCCCATAACCCTTCTTCCGGAACACATTCGTCAGGCCCTTAGCGATTTCGCCGAAGAACGAATGCATCAACCCCGGCACCACACAACCAACAATCATTGACCGCCCGGTAACCAGAGCCCGTGCCGCCAGATTCGGCCTGTAGTTCATGTCCCGCATCAACTGCAGGACCTTCCCACGCGTCTCCAGACTTATATCGTCGTGATTCCGGAGAGCCTTCGAAACCGTAACCACGGAGACGCCCAGCTCGCGGGCGATATCTTTCATGCGCACTACTGCCATATGCTGGAGTTTATACTGATGCCTATTTTCCTGTTATTTTTGAGCCTCGCCGCCAACTGGCCCCAGGCCGCCGGACCCGACGGAACCTGGAGTCTGCCTTCCGCAAAACCACCCGTTCAGTGGAGCGTGGCCCGCAATCAAAACATCCTCTGGCGCACCCCGCTCCCCAACGGAGGCCAGAGCGGCATCGCCGTCTGGGGCGACCGCATCTTCCTCACCACGTTCGAGCAATATGTGCCGGGCACGCCGAAATTCAGCGCCACCATCCTCGGCCACGCCATCGACGCCAAGACCGGGAAAATCCTCTGGTCCGTGAAGCTCGAAGGCTCCGTCAAGAGCCCTCTCATGTACGCCTACAGCGACTCCACTTCGCCCACGCCCATCACCGACGGCAAGCACGTTTGGTTCACCAACTCCAGCGGCATCATGGCCTGTTACGACATGGCGGGCAAGCAGATCTGGACCCACACTTACAAGCCCTGGGGCGATCCCTACCCCTTCAACAAACAGCACGAGCCCATCCTTTACGGCGACTGGATTCTGAACGTCGAACCTCTCGATAATCCTGCCGCTTTGAATCAAAGTGCCAAGCAGGGCTGGAACTACCTCCGGGCCATCAACAAAAGCACCGGCAAGACCGCCTGGATCGCCGACGACGGCACCACCACCTATGCCACTTCCGTCTTCGGGATCACGCGCGACGGCATCCCCGCCGTCGTCACTGGACGCGGCGGCTGGCACGATGTTCCCGAGCGCCCCGTCGGCCTCAGCATGATCGATCTCCGCCCCGCCACCGCCGGCAAAACCCTCTGGCGTTTCATTGCCGGCGACGGAACCGAAGCGGGCCCCACCTGGCAGGCGCTCTACGTCCTCCACTGGGACAAGCGCTACGCCTACTGGTTCCGTCTGAACCCCGAAGAATCCCACCTCGTCATCGACTCCGGCACCGGCAAGCTGCTCCGCGAGCAGTCTCTTATTAAGGGCGTGGACTACCGCCAGTGGGACCCCGCCGCCGGACGTTACATTGAACACCTCAACGTAAATCTCCGTGAGATCCGAGACCTTTCCCCGCGCAATCAAATGAAGCCCGACGAAGTGATCCGCGTCATGCCTGCCTGGCACGCCAATATCGTCGTCGGCGGTTACCACTACTTCCTTACCTCCACCGCGCATCGCCGCAACAACAAACCGCCAGCCGGCAAGGGAGGCCCGTCCCACACCATCGCACGCGTCAATGTTGAGACCGGCAAAGTGGAATATCTCGAAGTCCCCGTCACCGTGGAACGCAAGCCCGGCGAGCCCGACAAGAAGATCTACGGCGTCGCAGTCCGCACGAAAACGGAAGACTCACACGGCAACGACGTAGCTGCAGAAGAGCGCTCCCGTAACGATGGCTGGGAGGTCCCCGCCTTCTGGGGCAGCCCCGTCGCGCTCGGTGGAAAAATCTACTTCACCACCATGCTCGGCATCACCTACGTGGTGGATGCCAACGCCAAAGTTCTCGACGAGAAGGCTCTGCTTTCCATCAACGATCTCGGCCCCTCCGGCGAAACCTGGAGTCTCAACACGCCCAGCTACAGCAACGGCAAGCTCTACCACCGAAGCCTGAAAGAACTGGTGGCTATCGGGAACAAATCTCAGCGGTGATACCAGCGCCAGGCTGTTTCCACAATCCGGTCCAGAGCTGAGTCCTGCGGCACCCACCCCAGTTCATTCCGCAGGCTCGAAGAGTCCGCCACCAGCAGCGCGGGGTCACCTTCACGCCGAGGTCCCCACGTATGCGGCACCGGCTTGCCCACCACGCGTGCCACCGCATCCACCACTTCCCGCACTGAATACCCAGCTCCCGTTCCCACGTTGAAGTGCCGCGATTCCCCGCCCTTCAGCAGCCACTCCACCGCCCCGATATGCGCCCGGGCCAGATCCGAAACATGGATGTAATCCCGAATGCACGAACCATCCGGAGTCGGATAGTCCTGCCCAAACAGCGTCGCCGGTTTGCCCGTCTCAATGGCCCGAAACAACAGCGGAATCAGGTGTGTCTCCGGCTCGTGGTCTTCGCCGGTACGCGCCGCCGGATCTGCGCCCGAAGCATTGAAGTACCGCAGGCATACACTCCGCAAACCGTGCGTCTGCCCGAACCAGGCCAGCACCTTTTCGATCATCACCTTCGTCTCGCCGTAAACACTAAGCGGCGCGTACGGCAGGGTCTCAGGAATCGGCACCACTGTGGGCATCCCATACACCGCAGCCGTTGACGAAAACACAATATTGCGAACTCCCGCCTCCTGCATCGCAGTCAGCAGCGAGATCGAACCTGACACGTTGTTCCGGAAGTACAGCCCCGGATTCTGCATGGACTCGCCCACCGCGATGTAGGCCGCAAAATGAATCACAGCGTCCACTGGCTTCTCCTGCATCACCCGAACCAGGCTGGGCGTGTCCAGAATGTCCACCTCGCGCAGGCGGGCGGGCTCCACGGCGCTGCGGTGGCCGCGGGAGAGGTTATCCACCACCACTACGTCATAGCCCGCGTCCAGCAGCTCCAGAGTTGTATGGGAGCCGATGTAGCCGGCCCCGCCCGTCACTAATATGCGCTTCATTTATTGGGTCCTTGTATAAATCACGATACCCTTCGTCCGCGCCACTTCCCGATAGTTGCTGAGCCACGGTCTGAGTTCCGCGTAGTGCTCCATCGCGAGGGTGGGGTTGAAGAGCGAGAGTCCGTCCATTAGAATCTCCGGCCTGGCCCGGGCCAGTTCTTCCCGGGCTTCGTGAGTACCCTCTTTCAGCACTCTGGTCGATTGCGTCAGGTGTCTGTCCGCCGGAACCCCCGTCAGCGCCTGGCTGTCGATGTACTTCGTGGCCGCCGGTAATCCCGTGTAGACGAACAGCTCCGGCCGGTAGCCCCAAACGTACAGCGTGCTGCCTGGCTTCGCAAACTGCAATGCCAGTCGCGATGCCTCGCGGGAATCCCGATCCATCGCCAGATCCGGACTCGTAGCCACCGCAAAGTACTTCGGCCCAAACCGGGCCAGCGGAATAATCAGCGCCAGCCAGGCCACAGCGGCCAGCGGCTTTCGATAGTTCACCAAACCGCGCGAGGCCGGCACCAACAGAGCGGGCAGCAACAGGAAGAAGTAACGGGGGAAGAACCGCCATCCCAGCACCACTCCGGCAAGCGCCAGCAGAGCCCAGGCGATCATCCGCCAGTCCCGGCTGCGGTAGTAATAACACCCCGCCCCCACCGCCAGCGTCACATGAAAGCCGAGCCAGTTCCCCGTCCGCAAAAGACCGTTCCGCACCGGATCGGACACCACAGGGCTGGCCGCATACAGGGCTGGCCAGCGCCAGGCCTGTTCATACCAGTCCGCGACAGAACTCAGTGCAGCCAGTCCAAGCCCGCAGGGGATCAGGAACCCCACTACCAGTAACGGTAGTGAAGGCCACAGAAATACCGCGCAGCCGGCAAGCACAAACACGCTCTTGGCGTTCATCAGGAACCCAACCCCGGCCGCCATCCCCGCCAGCAGCGGCTGTTTCCGTACCGCAAACAACATCGCAGCCAGATGCGGGACCAGAAGCAGTAAATCCGCGCCCAAAGGCAGCACCGCCGCCTGGGTATCGAATGTGAGACAGAACGCCAGCAGGCCCGCCGCCAGATACCCTTCCCGCCGCGTCCAAAGCGTCGCCGCCAGATGAAAGACCAGACCGCAGGCCAGCAGATCATAGACAGCTCCGGCGATTCGTAGCACCGGTCCCTGCGCCGCGCCCCAAAGCAGATAGATCCATGCGCTCAGCGGTGGCTTATCGAACCAGACATCCCGATACAACGCCGCACCACGCTTCAGTTGCAGCGCCGCGGCCAGAGGAAACACTTCCGGCTCCCAAAGCGCGCCGGAATGCAGAAGATGCGCGGCAAGCAAGGCCGCGAAGAGTCCCAGGAAGTAGAAGTAAACGCGCAGAAGTTCTCAGTATATTGAACCTCGCTATATTGGACATTAGGGAAGGCGAACGAAAGCCGAAACTTTGGACCTAAGGGAACAACTCGAAGAACTGCGCGCCGCGATTGACCGGGCGTCTGCACGCGCAGATGCTCGCGTGGCAAGAGCGGCCCCCGAAGCTGGTTTTTCCGGCTATTACGAGAAGGTCGTCAGTCCCAAAACGGAACCGCTTCGGCCCAGCCGCCTGGAGGATCTCATCGCGGGCGAAATCGTGGAAACCGCCAGCGGCAAGCACTTCGAAACTACCAAACTCTACCCCCGCCACCAGCGCCACGGCAGCTACGAAATCTCCGATCTCGAAACTCTCCCGCACGACCTGCTCCATGCCCTTTCGGACGGAGCCATTGGCAAGGTTGATCCCCGCAAATGGGCCTTTCTCGATACCGAAACAACCGGTCTCGCTGGCGGCTCCGGCACCTGCGCTTTTCTGATCGGCCTCGGCAGCATCGAAGACGAAGGCTTCCTCGTCCGCCAGTTCTTCATGCGCGATCATGCCGATGAGGCCTCCGCGCTCGACTCCCTTACGAAGCATCTGGCCCGCTTCGAAGTCCTCGTCACCTACAACGGCAAGAGTTACGACCAGCCCCTGCTCGAAACCCGCTACACCATGTGCCGCAAGCGCCATCCGTTTTCAAAGATGGAGCACCTCGACCTGCTCTATGGCGCCCGCCGGCTCTTCAAACTCCGTCTCGAAAACTGTCGCCTCGTAAACCTGGAAACGCAGATCCTCGGCGTGGAACGCCACGGCGATATCCCCGGCGAGATGATCCCCTACGTCTATTTCGAATACCTGCGGACCAAGCGCGGACACCGCCTCGTCCCGGTCTTCGAACACAACGTCCTCGACATCGTTTCGCTCGCCTGCCTCACCGGAGTCATCCCCGAAGCTTTCCGTGACCCCGAAAACGCCCGCGCCCGTCATGGCATCGACCTCCTGGGTCTCGCCCGCTGGCTGCAGGTCTCCGGCCGCCTCGAAGAAGCCCACCGCCTGATGCGTCGCGCCGTCGATATGGGCCTGCCCGACAGTCAACTCTTCCGCACCCTCTTCGAGACCGGAGGCCTGGAGAAAAAGCTGGGCTGGCTTGACGCCTCCGTGGCCACCTTCATCGACCTGTCGGCCTCCCGCAACACCTACCAGGTGAAGGCCTGCGAAGAACTGGCCAAACACTACGAGCACAAGGAACGGAACGCCCACCGGGCGCTTGAATACGTTCGCGCGGCCCGTTGCCTCCAGGACTCCGAAGGTTTAGCCGCCCGCCAGGCACGTCTGGAGCGCAAAGCCAGTGGGACTCCGAAGCAACGAGGCTTCAGCCTCGGCCAGTAAGCCGCGTGTAAAGCGTCGCCAGCCGTTGCGCACCGGCGGTACCTGCCAACAGTTCCCCCTCGCGCCTCTTCGCCTCAGAATCCGACGTAAACCCACTGTTCGGGTTCTTGGCATTCTGCTGCGAAGCCTCCCGCAGAACCAGTTCGTCGGCTTCCGTCAGCCCCAGTCCGAAGTGCCGCGCTATGGAACCCCCAATCGCCCCCGGAAGCTCCTTGTAGTCGATAAACAGCGCCTTCGGGTCGTCCCGGAACCGCAACGCCGCTTCCAGAAAACCTTCCAGCACGTGCTCGCACCATGCCTGGCGCGTTCCCACCCACTCCGGCTTCGGGATCATCTGCATGCCCGGCTGCCGGGCATGCGAAACCATCACTTCCACGGGGTCGCGGTACACGAAGATCCACGGGACCTCGGGAAATGCCTCCCGCAACAGCGGAAGGTGGTAGATATGCCACGCATCCAGCTTGATCACATAGTGGGCTTCCGCCCCCGCCCCCAGAGCACCGACCACATCCCGCAGCCACTCCACCCGGCCCGTCGCGAGCACCTGATCAATCGGCGGAGCCTCTGACATCACCCGTATTTGCGGCAGCGCCGCCAGCGTTCGCGAAACCAGCGTCGAACCGCAGCGTGACATGTGGAAAATCAGTCCATTCGGGTGCCGTTCCGATGTCCGCTGAAGCGGTGCCTCGCAGCGCGAAAACGCCACCAGCGGATCCCGCAGCGCCGCCCGCACGCTGTCCTCGAAAAACGGCTCCGTAAAGCGCCACTCAGGCGCATGAAGCCACTCGGCCACCGGCTTCGGTTCGTCCGCTGTCACCCGAATCGGAACCCAACCCGCCATGTTTCCGCTCAGCTGTGACTTCGCCCGGAATGAAGCCTCCACGTCCGCATCGTGCAGGTCGAAGCCTCGCTCGCGTCCAAGCGCAACTGCCGCCGCCGAGAAGTCGTATCGATTCGTGAAGCCCTGCAACCGCGCCCGAAGTGCTTTGTCACTGAAGACCAGCGCCCGGAAATCGTCAATGCCGTGCGGAGGCAGCGGCGAACGTTCAATCGGGCTGCTTGCCGCGAAGGTTTCCCGCACCCAGTCGTCCACTACCGCGTCAATCACCAGATGAACCCTGTCCGTATTTCCCCGGTTGCTCACGCGGTGCGGCAGGTTGACATTCAGGTAATAACACCCGCCCTCTTTAAGCGCCATGCGTTCGCCACAGACGTAAAACTCCACGCTCGGGTTCGTCGAAATTGGAACATGAATTCGGACCTCACCACCTTCAAAACCCAGACCGTTATCGGAGTGTTCACGAATGAACGACCCGGGTGCCAGCGACAAAAGCCGCACCGCTTTTAGGCGGCAGGGAAAGCGCGAAAGCACCTCACGGAACGCCGGATGGCGATCCAGCAGAGGCGTCTCCCGGAAACAGGGCTCGCCAGGCGGCGAGGCGATCAAGTCAGTCGCCAGACCGGAGCCAGACCGCAATGCCGCCCCCCGCCAGTTACCTCCGAAGTCCCGCTCATTGTAGTGCGGAACCCAGTCGCTTTCCTGCACAGTTGTCAGGGCGGCGCGTAGTTCCGCAAGATCAAATTCGAAGGGCAAGGTCAGGCCGGCAATGGGTCCGGAGCCGGAGTTAATGTCGGACACGTGTCAATTCTATATCCATCGCCTGAAGAGAATACCGCTGGCAAACCGAAACAACAAAGACCAAACAAACACATACCATCTGCGGGAATTATCCCATACAATAAGCTGAGCTTCCCGGCTCCGTTTGCGCCGGAGCCAAGCAACGTCAAAGGAGATTTATCATCATGGCAAGTGAGCCTTTAATTGGCAGCATCTTTCTTTTTGCCGGCAATTTCGCCCCCAGAGGCTATGCGAGCTGTAACGGAGCGCTCCTCTCGATCAGCCAGAACGCCGCTCTGTTCTCGATCCTGGGCACCACTTTCGGCGGCAACGGAACCACCACCTTCGGGCTCCCCGATCTGCAGGGGCGCTCCCCGATCGGCGCCGGTAGTGGTGCTGGCCTGAGCCCTGTTCAGTTGGGCGAAAAGGCGGGGTCGCAGACCGTGACCCTCACGAGCGCCAACGTGCCGGCCCACAACCACCCCCTTTTGGCTGCGGCCGGCACCGGAACCGTGGCAACCCCAACAGGTAACGCTCTCGCTGCGACCGGCGATGGTCAGGGCGGCAGTCTTCCGTCCTTCGCCACCACAGCACCGAACCAGGCCATGGCGGCAGCCTCAATCGGCGCGAATGCGGGCGGCGGGACACCAGTCGGCATCCGCAACCCCTACCTCGGCGTCACCTACATCATTGCGACCGAGGGTATTTACCCGAGCCGCAACTAAGCAGCCACCCCAAACGGCGGAGCCAGCTTTTCCGGCCCTGCCAAAAACTCGTTCTCAGACTCACCCGAAACCAAAACTGGAAGGAACTTTACTATGGCAAGTGAACCTTTTCTCGGCACTATCTTTCTTTTCGCTCCTACTTTTGCACCCCGTGGCTACAAGGTATGCGACGGCAGCTTACTGCCGATTTCGCAGTTCACGGCCCTGTTCTCGCTGTTAGGGACGACCTACGGCGGCGACGGGAGAACGACCTTCGCGCTTCCTGACCTGAGAAGCCGCGTTCCGATCGGCGCCTCTTTAGGTAGCGGCCCGGCTGGCCTGACTCCGGTTACCCAGGGCGGAATCCAGGGCACGGAGACCATTAGCCAGGTGCCCGCCCACACCCATGGTTTGGTAGCCGCCACCACGGTGGGGGATACTGCCACTCCGAGTGGCAATTTGCTTGCTACCACCGGCGACGGCCAGGGCGGTTCCTTACCCGGCTTCGCGCTCGCCAGCAATGCCCCGCCCACTGCGGCCCTGAACGGCGTCTCAATCAGCAGTTCCGGAGGCGGCCCTGTCGACGTTCGCAATCCGGCTCTCGGCCTGCTCTACATCATCGCGATTGAGGGGATCTTCCCCAGCCGCAATTAAGCAAGCTGCATTCCCCTGGCAGGGCCGGACCCGTTCCGGCCCTGCCATAATTTCCTCTATGCTCCAACTCCACAGAGTATTTTGCGCGACCCCTTGGGAACTGGAAGGCGAGCGTCGCCGTTTTACCGAGCTGATTGGCGAATTTAATGAGACCCGTGCGTTGCCGCATCAGGTCCTTTTTGTTCCGGTATCGCTGATCAACATCGGCGACAAACGGCCGGTTCAGTACGTAATTGACGAGAATATTGAGGCCTGCCGGCACTACCTGCTGGTGCTTACCGACAGCTGGGGGCCCGAACAACGAAACTTCCGCAAGGATTATCTGCTGGCCCTGCAATGCCAGGCGGATCCAAAGCTCCCCATGGCCGAAGTCTGCGTGCTCCACAAGCGATTCCCTTCCGAACCGGCCCTGCCCGAAGGGTTTCCCACACCGGACGGCGAATTCTCCACTATGGATCAGTTTGTGGAACAGGTGACAGCCTTCCTGGAGAGGTCACTGGCAGCCCTTACGGCTAAATGACCCTCCGCTTGCGACCTGAGGAACCCACAGACGACGCTTTTCTGCGGGCACTTGTAATGGACACGATTGCCGGGGAGCTGGGCGCGGACCACTGGCCGGAACCGATCCGCAGTCAGTTGCTTGGCATGCAATATAACAACCGCCGAAGCCCTCGGCCTGACGCCTCAAGCCTGGTGATCGAGGTGGACGGCCAGGACGCTGGCTGGCTGCTGACCAGGCCGACCGCCGAAGGCATCTGGCTGGTGGAGATCATGGTCTCCCGGAGCCTGCAGGGCAAGGGTATCGGGACCGCCGTGATCCGGGAAGTTCTGGCGGCGGGCAAACCGGTCCGGCTACATGTAAATGGGACCAATATTGCCGCCCAGCGCCTGTATGAACGCCTTGGTTTTCGCCGTGGGGAAGATACCGGCGTGCAGTATCTGATGGAACACCCTTAACGCTTCGGCTCTTTGCCGGGCAGCGCGGCGGGGTTCTCGTGGACCCGTTCCCGGAACTTACCCTGCATGCCGGAGCCGAGCGAGACGGCCGACTCTCCAAACTTGTCGCGCAGCTTATCTGCTGCGGTCAGCGCCTGCCTCCAGCGTTCGTCCCGTTCCCCGTCGATGAGCCCCATTTGCCCGTCCTCATAGTCGAAACCCGAAGCGTGGATACCGATCAGCCGAATGTCTCTGCCCTGCTCCCAATTGGCGCGGAAGAGGCGGCGGGAGGCTTCGATGAGGGCGATATCGAGCTGGGTGGGTACCGGCAGGCTTTGGGCCCTGGTGATGGTATTGAAGTCCGTGTCACGGAGCTTCAACTGGATGGTTCGGGCCTTCAAACCGTGCTCGCGGAGACGGCGGGCGACCTTTTCAGCCAGATGGGCGAGGGTCGATTCGAGGCGTGCCTGGTCGTGCGTATCTTCGTTGAAAGTGTGCTCGTGGCTGACCGATTTGGGGGCGCCGCGGGACCCGATTTCCGCGTCAAACCAGCCCCCCGCGTCCCGCCCCAGGGACTTACCCGCCAGCGCCAGGCCCCACTTGCCGAAGCGGGATTCCAGGACTTTGTCTTCGAGGGCTGCCAGGTCTCCAATGCGGTAGATGCCGATGGAGTGGAGATTGGCTTCCGTAACCTTGCCAACACCCGGAATCTTGCGGACTTCAAGGGGCGCCAGATAGCGGGCTTCGGTGCCGGGCAGGACCCAGAGAACTCCGTTTCGCTTCGCCTGATCGGAAGCGATTTTGGCAACCAGCTTTGAGGTGGCGATCCCGATGGAACAGTGCAGATTGGTGGCCCGGCCGACCTCTTCGTGGAGAAGGTGCGCGGCCTTCAACGGGGGCCCGAAGAGGCGCTCGGTGCCGGTCATGTCGAGGTAAGCCTCATCAATGGAGGCCATTTCGACAACGGGCGAAAAACGGTTCAGAACGTCGAAGACCCGGCCGGAATACTCGCGGTAGCGCTCGGGGTGGCCTTCGACGAAAATGGCCTGCGGGCAGCGCTGGTAAGCGGTCCGAAGAGGCATGGCCGAATGGATGCCATACTTGCGGGCCTCATAGGAGGCAGCGGAGACGACACCGCGCTCGGTGGATTTGCCGCCGACGACCACGGGCTTCCCTTTCAGGGTCGGGTCAAAGAGTTCTTCGACGGAGACGAAGAAGGCATCCATGTCGAGGTGAAAGACGGTGCGCACTCACCTCGATATTAGCGGAGTTACTTCTTCAACAGCTGCTGCAGGGTGGACTCGAACTGCTTCTTTGTGGCGGCACCGAGGTGGATGCCGGCGACCTTCTGATTACGGTCCACGAAGAAGGCTACGGGCAGGTTATCGACTTCGCCATAGAGGTAGCCGACGCGCTTGTTGCCCACCACGATGGGGTACTTGACGCCCATCTGTTCGATGAAGGGCTTGACCACGTTCCAGCCTTCCTCGTCCATGGAAATACCGAGAACTTCGACGCCATCCGCCTTGTATTTCTCGGAAAGCTCGTTGATCCAGGGCATGGAGGCCTTGCAGGGCGCGCACCAGGTTGCCCAGAAGTCGATCAGGACGATCTTGCCCTTGTAGTCAGAGAGCTTGACCGTTTCGCCAGCGGAATTCTTGAGTTCGAAAGCGGGCGCATTTTTACGCTCCGCTTCCTTCTTCAGAGTGACGGCCCAGGCCGGGGAAAGCGAGACTGCGAGCAGCATCGTCGCGACGAGTTTGTTCATTAAAACCTTTTCGAGAAGCCCAGGTTGACGGCGTAATCGGCGAAAGCGGCGTCCCCGTGAATATGCGCCTGATAATCGGTAACGCTGGTGCGGCGGTTCCGTTCAATCGCCCACGGAACGTTGACGCTGAAGACGTAGCCCCAGCGGGTGTACATGAAGCCCGGATCGCCGGAGATGGCATACCCAGGACGGCGGAAGCCATTGCTCTTGCCGAGAAGGTCGCGGACCGGGACGCCTTCCATGCGGCCTCCGAAGGTGATGATCAGGCCTGGAACCTTCGGAACAGCGCGTGCGATACCACCGCGGGCCAGATACTGATCGGAGACCGAGAACACGGCTTCGAGAGGCCGAGTCCGGAAACTGGCAACCCCGTTGGTGTCGCGGGGGTTAAACAGGTAGGAACCGGTTTCGTAGGCCATGAAACCCCACTTGAGGTGGATATAGGCCTGCGAATCGAGGGCGAAACCCCAGCCGCCGTCGCCGAGCTGGATGGACTGGTCGGCAGTGGCGATGATGGGGTTGTTCTTCGAATCGAGCGCTGCTCCGGTGGAATCGGGCTTGCCGGTGGGCATCTTGAGGCTGACACCGAACGCAATGTTGCCGCGACGTTCGGACGACGGCTTCAGGACCCAGCCACGAACGCCCGCCGTCATATCACCGATACCCCGGACGCGATATTCACCTTTGGGCGCATAAAGCTGGTTGCGGTAGGCCAGAACGACGGGGAGGCTGGCGGTGACGCTAAACCGCGACGATAACTGGCGCTCAATTGCGAAGTCAAAAAGGTGGTACGTGTTTTGAATCTGATTGCCGGTAATTTCGCGCTGAACCTGTTCCACGGTCCCGACGAAATGGCGGGAGGAGGGCTGGAAACGATAGCCCATGGAGAAGGTCCACGGCGAGGTTTTTTGCACTTCGGCAGCGGTAATGCGTTCCCCTTCGGGAACTTCCGGGCCGGCCGTATTTTCTACATCTGTTCTGGACTTCGGGTGCCAGGTCCCACAAAGCGCGCCAAGCACGGGCGCGCTGCCTCTAGCGGCGACTCAACCCTGGCCAGCGGCCGGATGCGCGAAAGAGAAGAGGAACGCCAGCTGGCAAAAAGCGGCTCCAGCGCTCAGAAGTTTCGATTTGAGGCTAACCATACGGATACCGCCAAGCGTAATCGAAATACCGATATCAGCTCAATAGTAGATTGCCATTAGGGCTACTTTGGCAGGGCGAAAGCGATGTAGCCACTGGGGAGGTCGCTCGCAGGTGAGGGAGCGGCGGTGGGGGCGGCATCGGGGGCTCCCGGCTGGGGAGCGGGGCTGGCGGAAATGACGAGATACTCGCGGCCGTTGGCTTCATAGATGGCCGGAATGCCACGGGAGGCCCCGCCGATGGTCTTTTCCCAGACGACTTTGCCATCTTCTTCGTCATAAGCGCGGATTTTGCCATCGCCTCCAACCAGGAAGACCAGACCGCTGGCAGTGGGCATGATGCCGGTGCGGAGGCCGCGGGCTCCGGTGTTTTTGATGCCTTTGGCGGCGAGTTCGGGGTCGTCACCGGTGGGGACCTGCCACTTGATGGTGCCTTTGTTGAGGTCGAAGGCGACGAGGGTGGAGAAGGGGGGCTTGATGGCGTTGGCGGAGACGCCCCAGCCACTGAAAAAACGGTCAGAGGGGACATCGAGACCGGTGGGATAGGGGGGACCCTGCATGCCTCCATAGACACTGCCGCGACCGGGACTGGTGAGATGACCGGCGGGAGCTCCACCGGAAGCGACGACGGGACCACCGGTGACGGAGGAGGCAATACCGCGTCCGCGACCTGCTCCACCACGTCCGCCCACGGGAGCATTGGGGTTGGCGATGTAGCCGAGGATCTGCTCGAGGTCATCGGAACTAAGAGTGCCAAAGCCGGGCATCTGGCCTTTGCCATTGGAGACGGTGGTCTTGAAGGCATCGACGGCGAGACGGGCTCCGATGTTGTAGAGCGAGGGGATGGAGCCGGAACCGGCGCGGTCGGCACCGTGGCAGGAGGCGCAGTTGGTCTGATAGAGGGCCTGGCCTGGGCTGGTGGGGGCAGGCTGGGAGCCGGGGCGTCCGCCGCGTCCATAGCCAAAGACGGGGCCGGTGCCGCCGCCGATGGGCGGATCCTTGTCGAGCTTCAGGAAGGCGGGTTCGTCCACGTTGAGGATGTAGACAATGCCGCTGCCGGGGTTGGCGGCGGAGGTTCCCCAGTTGGCTCCGCCCTGATTACCGGGCATGGAGACGGTGCCTTTGAAGGCAGGGGGAGTGAAGATGCCTTCGTTGCGGGAACTGAGGATCTGGTCCTTAATATAGGCTCGTTCTTCGTCGGGGAGGTAGGGGTTGATGTCGTCGACGCCGTACTTTTGGCGGCCAAAGGGTGGGGGCGCTGTGGGGAAGGGCTGGGTGCGGACGGATTTTTCGCCGGCGACGTCGCTTTGGGGCACGGGGCGCTCTTCGATGGGCCAGAGCGGGGCTCCGGTTACGCGGTCAAAGACATAGAGGAAGCCGGTCTTGCCGGGCTGGGCGACGGCGTCAATGGTCTTGCCCTTCAGCTTGACGGTGATGAGCTGGGGGGCGGCGGCGTTGTCGTAGTCCCAGAGATCGTGGTGGATCATCTGGAAGTGCCAGAGACGCTTGCCGGTGCGGGCGTCGAGGGCGAGGAGACAATCGCCGAAGAGACCGTTGCCGGGGCGGTCGGCGCCATAGAAGTCATAGGTGGGGGAGCCGAGGGGGAAGTAGGCGATGCCGCGCTTCTCATCGACGGTGAGTTCGCCCCAGGTGTTGACGCCGCCGAGGTATTTCCAGGCGTCCTTCGGGAAGGTTTCGTAGCCGAATTCGCCGGGGCGGGGGATGGTGTGGAACTGCCAGACGAGCTTGCCGGTGAGGACGTCCCAGGCGCGGAGGTCGCCGGGGGCGGAGAGGAAGGCTTCACCGGGGGCGGAGCCGAGAATGATGAGGTTTTCGAAGACTTTGCCGGGGTTGTTGGACTGGATGCGGTTGATACTGGCGGGGTCGCGGCCAAGACCGGGTTTGAGATCGACGACGCCATTGGCGCCGAAGGTGAGGATGGATTTTCCGGTGGCGGCGTCGATCTCCTGAATGAAGTTGTTCATTTCGAAGATGAGACGGCGGTCCTTGTGGTCCTTGCTTTCCCAGTAGTTGACGCCGCGGGCGGTGATGCCCTGGAGGTTTTCGTGGACCCAGATTTCTTTGCCGGTGGTGGAGTCAAGCGCGATGAGGGAACTGCCGCGGCCGAGAACGTAGATGGAGTTGCCGGCAACGATGGGGTTGAAGCCGGTTACGCCGGGGGGGTAGGACCAGGCGACTTCGAGTTTGCCGACGTTGGCTTTGTTGATTTGGGTGAGGGGCGTGAAGTGGGAGTTGTCGGGGCCGCCGCCGTAGTCGAGCCAGAGCTTTTTCTGCTGCGCGGGCAGGCTGGGGGCGAGGCAGAAGAGGGCTAAGAGAGATATGGTTGAGGCGAACAGCTTCATCGGGGGCTCCTGGACGAGTGGTAGTTCTGAGACAGCGGTGTTTTTTGAGACAGCGGCGTTTCTTGAGACGGCGTCTTGAAGATTATCACCGTCTGATGGCGAAAGCGAGGAGATCGGCGGATTTTCGACAGTTCAGGTGTAAGTTTCATGGCGATGGCGGGTTGGGTGGGGTTTTAGGCGGCTTTGGGGAAGGTGAGGAGCACGAAGGGAGGCGGTTGGGAGCGGTCCCAGTCGCGGGATTTGTACCAGCGGGCCTCGGCGACGGCTTGTTTGTGGGCCATTTGGGCGAGGAGAACGGCATTGGAAAAAACGAACCCATTGACCTGAATTGTGTCCTGCGAAAGGAGGCCAGTGGCGATAAGGCCGGACTGATCGATGGTTTCCTCCTCCGCCAGTTGATCGGCGAGGAGAAGTTCGGCTTCTTCGCGGGCGATGGCCTCGGCGGCCTGGCGTTTGGCCTGGAGGTCTTCGAGATCGCGCTTGTTCTTCGTGATCATGCGGTGGATGCGGGTTTCGTAGAGGGCCATATTGGAGAAGGCTTTGTTGTCGGCTCGCCAGGTTTGGGCGTGGGTGACGGCGACTTCGGTTTCGGCGGAATCGGCGTTGGTTTCGGCGGCGCGTTCGTGGTGGCCGAGGCCGTAGGAGTTGAATTCGATGCCCTTGACGCGGTTGAGACGCCAGTGGTCCTGTGCGATGTCGATGGAGAGCTGGCGTTCGTAGTAGTCGGCAGGCTGGAGGACGGCGAGCATTTCCTTTTCGTGTTCGTTGTAGGCGAGACGGTCGGGTTCGTCCATGACGTAGAACTGGCCGGTGAGGCCGTGGCGGCGCGCGTTGTAGCGGGCTTTGGCTTTGCCTTCTTCGGTGCGGGGCCCGGTGGAGAGCATGCTGTTGGCGATATTGGCCAGGAGCTGCGAGGTGGAGACCGGAGATTTCGTTGACATTTTTGTTTCCTTCCTGGTTTGAGGAATAACAGGGGGAGGAAACGGTTTGGGGCGGGATTTTCGGTAAGTCGTTGTGGGGATTGAGAATAAAAATCGATTTTCGGCGTTACTGTTTAAGTTCTCATCGGCGGGCGGGGCAGAAACGTGACGTAATCGGGCCGCCGGGTGATGAGAACGTGCAGTGAACTGAACGCTTGGGGAGAGGCCGGTTACGTGTTATGTGTTTTGCATCGGTTCGGGTGGCCGAACAGGTCTGCCGACAGCTGAAGCGTAAGGCACGGGAGTGGTTTTGGACGGGCACGCCCGGGATGACGAGGATGAAAGAACGACAGGGTGAGGGCTGCCGGACCGTTTTTCGGGGTGCGCCGTGGGCGGTTTGAGCGACTTTTCACTGGGAGAACACACCTCGGCGCTGCCGCAGGGGTGGCTGCGGGAAGGAGCCGGTTTGAAGGTCTTGCTCTCATGAGGAGTTGTGGCCCTGCGGTGCGATTGCCATAATCCGGAACATCCGGCCGATTTGGCAGACCAGACACTGGCGGGAATGCTCTTCAACCTGGGAGAGAGCTTCCCGAACCTCAACGGCTGATGGAAGAGGGGTGTCGGCGGGAACAGCGAGCAGTTCGCGGCAGAGCGCCAGATTCTGCTTCTTTGTGCGTCCTGCGAAGAGGCCGTAATGGCGAATACGCGGAAGTCCCGGGGGCAGAGAGTGCAGCAGGAAACGGCGGATGAACTCGTCGGCGTCGACCGTCATGGTGCGGGACTTGTGGGCTTCGGCGGAACGATACTGTTTGTACTGGAAGGTTACTTCGTGGTCCGTGACGTTGAGAATACGCCGGTTGTCGATGGGCACCCCCGGTGGGTATAGCGGCCCAGATATTCAAGTACTCGCTGTGGCCCTCCGAAGGGAGCCTTGGCATAAACAACCCAATCGATATACCTTAGCGATGAGATCAGGCCGTGGAAGGCTGCGGGAACATGGAGCTTGGCGATGGCGCCGGGAAAGCTCAGGAGGTTGTTCCGGTACGCCTCTTCCACTACCTCCAGGAAGAGGCGGCGGAAGAGTTGGGAAAGAACTTCCACCGGCAGGAAGAACCCGGGTTGGCAGGAAACCCAGCGGGCGCGGTCGGGACCGACGACGCCGCCGGTAACCACACAGTGGATATGGGGGTGAAACAGCAGATTCTGCCCCCAGCTGTGCAGGATGGAGAAGAAGCCGATCTGTGCGCCGAGATGACGGGGATCGGCGGCGATGGTCTGCAGGGTCTCGGCGCTGGCGGCAAACAGCATCTTGTATAGCTGCGACTTGTTGCGCAGAACGATGTCGTTCAGCTGTTCGGGGATGGTGAAGACCACGTGGTAATAGTCAATGGGCAACAGTTCTCGCTTCCTGCTTTCGACCCATTTTGTCCGCGCCCGATGCTGGCATTTTGGACAATGGCGGTTGCAGCAGGAGTTGTAGGAGATTCGTTCTTCGGCGCAGTGGTCGCAGCGCTCCACGTGGCCCCCGAGTACCGCGGTTCGACAGGCTTCGATGTCATACATCAGCCGAAGCTGATGGAAGGGCAGATCATGCTGCTGGCGGTACCCGGGGCCATGGAGACGGAAGATATCGGCCACCTCGAAGGCGGGCCGGGACACGGTTATGCGGCTAAGGCTTTGTTCCGCCGACGCCGGAGGGTCTTTACCGTGCCCGCGTTTTTTGCCTGAAGCTGATCGAGCGGGCTGACAATAGCCGATATGGTGCGCGGGGCTACGGCGGTGTAGCGGGCGGTGGTGTCGATTCGGCTGTGTCCCAGGAGAACCTGAATGGCCCTCGTATCTGTGCCGTTTTCGAGAAGATGGGTGGCGAAACTATGGCGCAGGGTGTGCGGAGTGACGCGTTTTTCGATACCCGCCATCCGGCAGGCGTCCCGGCAGATCTCCTGGATGGTGCCGGGCTGGACGTGAGTTCCCAACCGCGAGCCGGGGAACAGGTAATCGCGGGGTTTTTGCTGCTTCGAGGACAGGCGCAGCAGGTTCAGCAGGTTCTGGCTGAGCACGGTGTAACGATCTTTAGCTCCCATGCCGTGCTCGACGCGGATCAGCATTCTGGACGAATCGATGTGACTGGCTTTCAGGGAGACGGCTTCGGAGATGCGGAGGCCGGAACCGTAACAGAGCATCAGGACGGCGCGGTGTTTGAGGATGCCGACATACCGGAACAGGGCCGTGACTTCCTCCTGGCTGAGGACCACCAGCAGTTTTTTGGGTACCTTCATTCGGGTGAACCGCTGGTTGCCCCGGGCATCTCCAGGGTCACGGTGTAGAGGAACTGAACAGCCGTTACGAAGGTGTTGATGCTGGCCGGAGACAACTGCCGCTGCTCCACCAGATACAGCTGGTAGCTGCGGATATCGTCCATCCCGAGCCTTTCCGGACTGGTGTTGAAGTGCCGGGCGTATTCGGCTACATAATGGACGTAGCTTCTCTGTTGCAGGGGAGAAGTTTCTCAGGCGCATGTCTTCGATCATGCGGGTGCGTAATTGGCTCATTGGAGCGCTCCTTGCTGAAGTCGGTTGCGCGAACAACCTCTTCTAACATTGAGCCAATTCCCCACCTGAGCCCGCGCACGGTTGCAACGCCTCATACCGCGAAGCGGTTTAGTTCATCGGACCTGGGGGGGGGCCATCATTATAGGCGGGTTGGGCCTCACCAGCGGAAGGACGTTATGCTGCAGCAATCAAGATATATGATATTTCGTACATGTAGCCGCCGGTTTCCACTTTAACCCGTCGAATGAATCTCTATAACGACGTATGATGCAAATACTGGTAAGTTCGACACTCCTGATGGCAACTTTGTTTGTCATTCTTTCGAAGCGCTACGATGCAAGTGATTGGCGACAATTAGAAGTACCCATCAACGACAACTAAAATTCCCCAAAAAACGACAACGATAGAAGACTATTTTGAAGCGCTGTGGAGCGCACACAAATGGTCACTGACGCACAAGTCAGGAGGTTGAGAAGGT
>CAIYVZ010000172.1 GCA_903929755.1 uncultured Acidobacteriia bacterium | reverse complement strand
TGGTCCTGGTTGTTGTACTTATGCATGCCGTTGCGGCCGACCAGAAATAAGTTTTCGAACTGGCTGATGTAGTCCTTCACCTCGCTGAAACGTTCATACGCGCCGAAGTAGGCGGGATAGGTTTTGGGCATGCGGATGACGCAGGCGTCCAGAACGTCCGCTTCATCGATGATGCCGATTTTCGCGACTTCACTCTTGGCGAGCGCGATCATTTCAGCGTCGGGCAGGTTCCAAAGGGCGTCACTCTCGTAGCAGAAGTATTCGAGGCCGATCCAGACGTTGGCGGGGTCGGCGACGAGGTACGGGCTCCAGTTGTTGAAGATCTGCATGCGGCCCACCTGGACGTCCGGCTCCTGAACGTAGATCCAGTTATCGGAAAGCAGGCGCGAGCCCTGCGGGGTTTCTTCGCGGATTTTGAGTTTTTTGAGGAGTATGCCGACGGTGATGAAGTCGCGATAAAGGAGGCCGTCGGAGACTTCGAGCACATTCTTCGGCACGGGGGCTTCGAGAGCGCGGAGGAGTTCCTTCACCGGCATGGTGGAGAAGAAGAAATCGGCTTCGATGCGGCGGCGCTGGCCGGATTCGAGGTGGACCGTATCCACGGAGGTGATGCGGAAACCGGAGGTCTGGATCTTCTCCACGGTCCAGCCGGTTTCGACAGCGCCGCCTTTTTGTCGGACGTCGTCAGCGACGTATTCCCAAAGCTGGCCGGGGCCGAATTTGGGGTACATGAAGCGCTCGATGAGGGAGGTTTCAGTGTCCTTCTGCGACAGGCCGGCATCGGGCTTTGAGGCGAATGTTTTTTTCAGGACGTGGCTGACGGCTTTGAGGATGGAGAGGCCTTTGATGCGCTGCGCGCCCCATTCCGCGCTGATGCGGTCGCAGGGGACGCCCCACACCTTTTCGGTGTAGGACTTGAAGAAGGTGAGATAGAGTTCGCGGCCAAAGCGGTTGATGAGGAACTGCTCCAGCGTGTTCTCCGGCTTGATCTGGTGGAGCATGCTGGCCGTGTAGCTGAGGCCGATTTTGATGGTGCGGGCGATGCCGAGGTTCTTCAGAGTTTCGGCGCTGAGGCTGATGGGGTAGTCGAAGAAACGGCGGAGGAAGTAGATCCGCGATTTGCGCTTGCGGATGAGCATCACCCGGTCGTCGCGGACGGGATCGGGGGCGGCGGCGGGGGACGCCGGGGCTGCGATATCGCGGGACTGGTGGTGGTACGTGATTTGGTGCGCGCCGGTGGGGGAGCCCTCGACGGGCATGACGTCCATCCACCATTTCATGACGCGGTCGGACTTGGAGAAGAAGCGGTGGCCGCCGATATCGATGAGGTTGCCTTTGAAGCGGACCGTCCGCGAGATGCCGCCGATGTACTCGCTTTTTTCGAGGACGTGGGGCGTGATGTCGGAGCGCTTCAGGAATTCAAAAGCGGCGGTGAGCCCTGCGGGACCTGCGCCGATGATGAGAGCTTTGCGTTGGCTCAAGCGGAGGCTCTTCGCTGATTCAATAAAGGGCGCGGCGCCCGGCTATTTTTCGCGGGGGGCGACGAAGTCGGGCGGGAGAGCCGCGCCTTCGCCGAAGAAATACTGATCCATCTGCTGGATGATGAATTCCTGTGCCTCTTTGGTGCCGAGGTTGAGGCGGTATTCATTCATGAGCATTTTCATGTGCTCGACCCAGAGTTTCCAGGCGTCTTTGGAAACATTTTCATAGATGCGGAGGCCGAGGGGGTGGCCTTCAAACGGGATTTCATCGAGGCCCTGCATCTCTTTCTGGAACTTCACGCAAAAGACTTTGCGCGCGCCATCGGGGATGGGGGCGAACTGGTCGGGGGTAGCGCCGGAGCCACAAGCCATATGCGCTCAGGATACCAGTGGAGGGCGGCGTTTATGCCAGTCGGTGCGTTTCTGGAATTCGTTGGCGAGCGCGAGGATCATATTCTCGCTGAAGGCCGGGCCGACGATTTGCAGGCCCACGGGGAGGCTCGGCTCCAGATTTGCCGCGAAGCCGCAGGGCATCGTGATGGCCGGGAGGCCGGCGAGATTGCCACCGGGGATAATGCCGCGCAGGCCGCGGGTGGCCGGGGGCGGAGTGGTTCGCGGGGGGTCGGGGAGATCGAAAGGTTCGGCAACTTTGGGGGCGAGGCCGTAACGGGATGGGCAGACGAGAAGATCGACGTCGGCGAACATCTCGTGGAATTTCTGCTTAATGAGAGTACGAATGCGCATGGCGCGAAGGTAATCCTTCGCGGGGATATCAAGGCTGGCGCGGAGCCCGGCGGCCTGACTGGGGTCGGCGAGTTGATCGACGCGGCCGCTGGTGATGAGGTCTTCGAAGATGGAAGCGGCTTCGGCGCCGATGACGATGTCGGCGAGAGCGCCATAGGGGAAGTCGGGGATCTCGACCTCCTTCATTTTGATACCGGTTTCGCCGATGACCTTAATGGCGGCTTCGAGGGCGGGGCGGAGAACCGGGTCGGCCCATTCGAGGTCGGCAGGGGAGAAGCCGACGGTGAGGTCGGAGAGTTTGCGGGCGTATTGAGGGAAGTAGTAGAAGCTCTTGCCGGCGGAGCCTTCGTCTTTGGAGTCGGATCCGGCGATGGCCTGAAGGACGATGCCGCATTCATCGGCGGTGCGGCAGAGAGGGCCCACTTTGTCCATGGTCCAGGAAAGTGCCATGGCCCCGTAGCGGCTGACGAGGCCGTAGGTGGGGCGGAGGCCGGTGATGCCGCAGAGCGTAGCGGGGCCAATGATGGAGCCGGAAGTTTCCGAACCAAGGGCGAAGGGCACGAGGCCCGCGGCGACGGCACTGGCGGAGCCGCTGGAGGAGCCGCCCGACCATCGGGAGCGATCCCACGGGTTGAGGCCGGGACCGAAGAGGGAAGCGCCGGCGATGCGGTAATCGCCGCCCCCGGCGAGTTCCACCATGGAAAGTTTGCCAATGAGGATGGCGGACGTGTTTTCGAGCTTCTGGACGACCGTGGCGGATTCCTGAAAGACCTGACCGGCGTACGGTTTTGCGCCCCAGGTGGTGGGCTGG
>CAIYVZ010000171.1 GCA_903929755.1 uncultured Acidobacteriia bacterium | reverse complement strand
TCGAGGTCGCCTTCGTGTTCGTGGTGGCCGAGGCCGTAGGTGTTGTATTCGATGGCGCGGGAGCGGTTGAGACGCCAGTGGTCCTGGGTGATGGAGATGGCGAACTGGGTTTCGACGGGGCCGACGGGGGCGAGGGTGTCGAGGAAGCCTTTTTCGAAGGTGTTATAGGCGAGGCGGTCGGCGTCATTCATGACGTAGAACTGGCCGGTGAGGCCGTGACGACGGGCGTTCATGGCGGCGCGGACTTTGCCGGCTTCGGATTTGGGGCCGGTGGAGAGGAGGGAGTTGGCTATGTTGGCCAGGAGTTTGGATTGGGAGAGGGGGAGTTTGTTGTTGGTGCCGGCGGTGTTTGGTTTCGACATTGCAGTTCTCGCTTTCTGGTGGCCCGGAGGGAGGGCTTCCTGATTGGAGAGTTAGCATGTGGGGCGTGCAGGAACTGGGGGGGTGGGCTGGAAGTTGTTGATTTCAGGGGTGCGATTTCTGAAAATTGCTGTGACCCGAAGATCGGACGTACGGTACGGAGTGTGACGGCGAGGTAATCCTGACACGTGACTTTGTTGCCGGGTGCCTGCCACCGTTGGGCTATGATGGCTGTAAATGAGACAAGCTGTGGTTTTCAAAGGCGAAGACGGGCAGTGGGTGGCCGAATGCCTGAGTCTGCCGGGCTGCGTGAGCCAGGGTAAGACCCGCGAGGAAGCGGTTAGCCAGATTCGCGAGGCGATTCGACTTTACATCGCGGTGCTGCAGGAAGATCAGCTTCCGATTCCCGACGAGCAATTCGATACGCTGCTGGTTGCGGTGTGAGCAAGCTTCCCGGCGTCTCTGGCCGCGAATGCGCAAGAGCTCTGGGGAAGGCGGGCTTTCGTTTGCGTCGCCAGGAAGGGAGTCATATGGTGCTACGCCGCGATCAACCATTTGGGCAGGCGAGTGGTTCCTGATCACAAGGAACTGGATCGGGGCACCTTGCGAGCGATCCTCCGTGGCGCCGGAGTTGCCGTAGAGGAGTTCATCGAGCTGTTGGGATGATTCGCCAGCACACGATTCCTCGCCACCCTTCGCGGGAGACTCCGAAGGGCACGCTGAAGGCGATCGTGAAACAGCTCGGACCAGGTCGTCAGCGGCAGGCACCGAACCAGCGAAGTTGCTTCAAGGCTGGAGATAGCGCTGAAGACGCTGGCCGACTTCTTCGTGAGTAAGGAATTCGCCACGTGCGAGGGCACCGTCTCCCTGGTTTACAGCCTCCATGAAGCGCGATTCTTCCTGAAAATGCCGGGAGATGATCTCAAGGGCGAGTTCATCGGGACGCCTGCCCTGCTGGATTGCAGAGTTCGTCAGCTGCGCTTGCGTTTCCGGGGGAAAATGGACTTCCATGGCGGTTTCCTGTCTTCTTGATCTTACGTCAGGAAAGGCGTTTGCGGGTTAGGGGTGCAGCATTGGTGGGGATGATGATCCAGATCGGGAAGATCCGGGCTTGGCTGGAGAGCCAGGTTGGTGTAGTCGCTGCTATTTTCCGACGACGACGAACTGCTGGGTTGCTTCAGGCGGGAGGGGTCGAAGCGACTGTTGGCGCGGGTGTTCGATCCTCTTGCTATTTCGATTACGGCTTTTGGCCGGGGGCAGCTGGCTGGCCGCCATCACCACTCGCAAAACATTGTTGATCCTGGTCGAATATCCGGGACCGAACTGTCGTATCCACTCAAACACGTCGGCATCCAAACGCACGGCCACCAACTTCTTAGGGGCGCGTTTGAACTGCGCCAGTTGCTTCTCTGACAGCGCGGGAATGGCGGAGTAGTCAATATGGGCATCGCTGCCGCGCGATTGACTCATCGCCACTCCGTCGAGCACGGCCTTCTGGCGTTTAGTCAGTGGCTTGCTCCAAACAGACTCGGCGTTCACGCGGATTGGCTTCGCGGGCCGAGATGATTCGGATTGTTTCTTCACCATTTGGCTCCTCTTCAAGATAGACATGCACCACCAGCAATACGGCTTTGCGAAATTGCGCCGATGACATGCCAGCGTTGCTCGCCATCAATCACGCGGTCTTTGCGGAGCAGGAGATCCGGGTCAGCGAAAACCCGCGACGCCGTCTCAAAATCCACGCCGGAATGCTTCGTCTGGTTCGTCCGATTCTTTTCCGCGTCTCATTCAAAGAGCATCGCGTTATACATAGCGTATAACACATTTCACCCCTGCGAAGCCGGGTTAAGCACGGGCTTATCGTCTGGGAGTCGGCCAGCCCACGATCAACGGCGCAGGTTTGAGTTAACCCGTACCCGGCGGTGGGCTCAGGCGGATGGGGGATTCATGGCTTCGAGGATGCGCTGACGCCAGTACTGGGCGGTGACGGCATGGGGGTGGCCGGGGGGCATGGATTTGGCGAGAATGGCGAGGGCCTGGTCGATTTGGGTCAGGGCTCGGGGCAAGTCGGTTTGGTGGCAGAGGATGGCCGCCAAGTTTATTCGGCGCAACGCCACGTCGGGATGGTCCGGGCCGAACTGCTTTAAGTCCGACTCCAGCGCCAGTTCGATCTGTCGCCGCGCTTCGGCGTGCTCGCCCAGGGCGTGCAGAATGCTGGCCAGGTTAGACCGGTGCGCGGCCACGTTGGGATGGTCCGGGCCGAACTGCTTTAAGTCCGACTCCAGCGCCAGTTCGATCTGTCGCCGCGCTTCGGCGTGCTCGCCCAGGGCGCCCAGGATGTTGGCCAGGTTCGACCGGCATCGCGCCACGTTGGGATGGTCCGGGCCGAACTGCTTTAAGTCCGACTCCAGCGCCAGTTCGATCTGCCGCCGCGCTTCGGCGTGCTCGCCCAGGTCGTGCAGAATGATGGACAGGGTCGACCGGATTACAGCAATGGTGGGGTGGTCCGGGCCGAACTGCTTTAAGTCCGACTCCAGCGCCAGTTCGATCTGCCGCCGCGCTTCGGCGTGCTCGCCCAGGTCGCTCAGGATGTTGGCCAGGTTCGACCGGCACACCGCCACGTTGGGATGGTCCGGGCCGAACTG